>WOYS01000082.1:183-75492 GCA_011620645.1 Mycobacterium sp. | reverse complement strand
CGCCGCGAGCAAGCCGCCCATGCTCGCCCCAAGAACGACCGCACGCTCACCCAGTGCCGGCATGGCAACCCCCACTCACCGTCGCCGGTTCCCCGTACACCGGCCATCAGAAGATACCAACAAACTGAGGGCAATTTCACATAATTCGCCGATTTCCAGCGACCGTCGGGACCATCGTCAACTGCTGCGAACGATTTATGTGGGCGACCAGGATTACATCAGCCTTGGGAACGCGCGGGCCGGCGTCTGCGAATCTCTAGGGCTTCATCGAACCCAGATAGTACGACTCGCGACCGGTAGGGTAGCCGCCACCATCGGTCGCGATGTGAACGTGGTCGAAATGGTTCAGCGTTTCCGAACCGTAGTCCGCGGTCCAGCTCGGTGCGCCGATACCGGGGTAAAAGCCCTGCCGCCAGATGACGTGGATGACGCCCCAGCGCTCAGCGTTCGCCAACGCGAGCCCGGCGATCTGATTGCCGAGCTCGATTCCTTCATCGCTGTGGCAATTGGGGATCATCACATCGATGGCCAGACCGTTGGGATGCCACTTCAGCGCATCCTGGCGGTAGCCGCCGATGGTGGTGATCTCCGGGTACATCATGCTGATCGCGCGGGCCACCCAGATCGTCTTGATCTGCAGCCCGGATTCGGGCGCGGTACCGGCGGACAGCGGAAAATCGAGCACCCGGGTATCCACCGGTGCGCTCACCGCAAGCAATTCCGCCTCGGTGGGGCTTTGACCGAAGTTCGGCGGCAGCACAGCCGTGGGTGTCGGCGAAGCCTGCCTGGACGGCGCGGACTCGGGATCTCCGACTGGGCGCGGTGCGGCATTCTGGGCGTAGAGCGCCCCGCCGGAAACGATGACGGAGGCAGCGATCGCCAACCATCTTCCCCGGCTCGCGGCTGACACTTTTCTGCCCACGCAGAGCACTGTAAAGGCTGATCGAACGTGCGGTGGCATTGTCGGCGAACTGCGAGCGCGGCGTGGTCACCTGTGAGTTGCCTGACGTGCAGGAGAAGGTCGAAGGTTTCGCCGCTGGTTCGGCCGCGAGATTGTCGATATCGAGCGAAAGTTCGAGTGGAGACGTCGATAACGGCAACCTCGCGGCACCGCCCGCGGCCGGCAGACGACAAGGCCAGCAGAAGACAAGTCGGCGTCCCCGTGAATGGCGGTGCCGACGTTCTGCAGCTTGATGGCCAGGCGTCGAATGCTAATCCTCCTTGCGGATGAGCCTTCCCAGCGCCTCGCGGTCGGGAGCCAGCAGCTCATCGATGCGCGGCTGGTTCACGTCGGCGACGATGATCTCGCCGACTTCCTGATTGACGTTGCTGAAGATGCCGTGCTTCTTCATCTTCTCGGTCTGATAGATGTTGTCCTCGGTGGGCGTCACGTAGTACATGGTCTCCGGCTTGAACCGATGGATCAGCCACAGGTGGATCACGTCCATCAGACGTTTCTTCCGCAGCTTCTCGGCGTAGGTGTTCTGATCGCGGACCGTCAGAATGTTGCGGCCGTGCCGGTCCTTGATCGGGTCCACGACCACGTCGGCGAGCTTCTCGTCCCCGTCGCCGTAGATACCGAGCTCCAGCACATCCGAACCGGCCCGGCGCGGTCGCAGCTGCACCCGCAGGTTCTCGCCCGGCTGATAGTGCTCGCTCCACAGCGCCAGCCAATCCTCCAGCAGTTTCTTGGGCACCTCGGTCTGGGCCAGGTGCTGATGCTGGGTGGAACCCTTGCCCATCGACTTGGTGGTCGCCGTCCGCCCCGACGAGGCGGCCAGCGCCGCGTCGCTGCGGGGACCACCGACCAGCGTCTGCGGTGTGCGATAAGGGGATTCGACGAGGCGCATCTTGCGTTGCAGCCGGGCCAGCGACAGCATGCCGTCCTGCAGCAGGGCGGTCGCGAACTCCTCGGCCGCCACACCGTCGATCTGATGGCCGCCGTAGGTCATGAAGTTGAAGACGAATCCCAGCTTGCCGATCTCGGCGGGGAAGGCCCGCATCTCATCGTCACTCATGCCGGTGGTGTCCCAGTTGAACGACGGCGACAGGTTGTAGGCCAGCATCTTGTCGGGGTACACGGCGTGGACGGCGTGCGCGAACTCACGGGCGTCGGCCAGGTCGGCGGTCTTGGTCTCCATCCAGAGGATGTCGGCGAAAGGTGCTGCGGCCAGCGACTTGGCGATCGCATAGGGGATGCCGCCGCGAATCTGGTAGTAGCCCTCCGGGGTCTTCACCCGCTCGGGATCCCAGGCGACATCGGCGCCGAGTTCCTTTGCCTTGCCCCGTGCCACGTACAGCGACGCCTGTGCGGCGAACTCACGCCATTCCTTCGCGCTCAACGCGGCCTTCTCACCCTCGCGCTCCCTGAACTCCAGCAGCTCGGCGACCGCATCGCCGTAGGTCTCCAGCCCGGCGTCGTTCTGCCAGGCCTCCACGAACTTCGACTCCACCCCGTCGAACAGGGCGTCGACGGATTGGCCGGATTCCTTCTTGTGGGACTCGACGGCGGTGGCGATGGCCGCGAGAATGCCCTGGCTCTCCAGCCACGCCTCGGCCGCCGCGTACTCGCCGTCGGGCAGTGCATAGAGCAGGTGGCCGTTCAGTTCGTTGACGCCCAGGGTGTGGAAGTGCCGCGTCATCGCCAGGAAACAGGACTTGTACGGCGGAATCTTGACGTTCGTGGCACCCAGCAGGAAGGGCTGGTCACGTTCATCGGCCCGGCCGTCGATGAGGTTGGCCGCCTCGGCATCGGTTCTGGCCACGATGATGCCGGGCACCCGCATGATGTCGAGCTGGAAGCGGGCGGTGTTGAGCCGCTTGATCTGCTCATCGGAGGGCACCAGCACCTTGCCGCCCTGATGACCGCACTTCTTGGTGCCGGGACGCTGGTCCTCGATGTGGTAGCCGGGCACACCGGATTCGACGAATCGGCGAATCAGGTTGCGCACGTGCGGATCACCACCGTGCCCGGTATCGGCGTCGGCGATGATGAACGGCCGGTAGTCGACCGGCGGCTGCGCGGCGCGCTGCTCGGGCGTCATCTTCAGCCGCAGGTACTGCTGGTTGCGATCGGCGGTCAGCAGCGCGCGCACCAGAACGGCCGCCTCATCGGGCACCTGGCTGAGTGGGTAACTGGCCAGATCGGGTCCGGGATCCTCGTTGATGGAGCCCTTGGCAGATGTCGCCCAGCCACCCAGATAGATGCCCTCGATGCCCATTCGCTTCATCGTGACGGCCTGACCGGGGGAGTACGGGCCGAAGGTGGTGATGCTCTTCTTCTGGCCGAACAGGTCACGCAGGCGCGGGAAGAAGGCCGTTGCGGCCTCACGCGCCACCGGATAGTCCGCTGGGATGGTGCCGCGCTGTTCTGCGACCTGACGCGCCGAGTACAACCTCGTGATGCCCTCGAAACGTGGGCTGTCGAAGTACTCCTGGGTGGCGGCCACATCCTGCTCGAAATCCTGCTCGGGGGAAGTGTGCTCGGGGGAAGTGGTGGTGTCGGCTGCGCGTTTGGCCATCGTTCTGCTCCTCTTTGAGCTCGGGTCCCTTGATTATCGCGGTGCGGGGCGTGCGCCGGACCGAGTGGGGCAATTGTGCACTGCCGCAGGCGCCGCCGTCGATAGACATGGCTGGCAGCGTATGGCTCAGCTCGTTCTCATCCCACATGCCACAGGTGTGTGGGTTGGGGCACGCTATACCCATGCCGCTCGTAAAACTGCTGCCCACCTCAGCCTCAGCATCACCCGCCGGGTCTGCTCCGGGTCGCGATCGCGCCATCGACGTGGCCCGGCTGTCCGCTCTCGTGGTGGTGATGTTCGGGCACTGCGCGCTGCTGCTGGCCACCGTCGATGACGATGGCCTGCACATCGGCAACACTCTCGGCGAACTGCCCTCGCTGTCCCCGGTCACCTGGGTGCTACAGGTCATGCCGCTGTTCTTCTTCGCGGGCGGCGCGGCCGGTGCCTACGGCTGGCACCCCGACGGCTCCGCCGGCGGTAAGGCCTGGGGCAGCTGGCTGGTCAGCAGGACGCAGCGGCTGTGCCGGCCGGTGTTTTGGTATCTGGCGTTCTGGACGGTGGGGCTGCTGGTGGCCCGGCTGACCCTGGGCGCGGAATCGGCGGACCGGCTCGGCCACGAGTGTGTGGCGCTGCTGTGGTTCCTCGGCGTCTACCTGGTGGTCATCGCCTTCGTTCCGGCTCTGACACGGCTGCGCACCGCCGGTGGGATCGCCATGGTGGTCGCTTCGCTGCTGGCCGTCGCTGCGCTCATCGACCAGGTCCGGTTCGCGGTCGGCTCCGCCGAAGCCGGTGTGCTGAATTTCGTCATCGTCTGGCTCATCCCGGTCGTCATCGGAGTGGGCTACGCTCGCGGTTTGATCCGACCGTCCGTGGCGCTGATCCTCGCGGCGGTGGCGCTGACCACCCAGATTGTGCTCGCCGTTTCCGGGACCTACGAGGTCGGCCTGGTCACCAACGGCAGCAGCGAAGGCGTGTCGAACGTGTCGCCGCCGACGCTGCTGCTCGCGGTGCACTGCATCTGGATGACGTGCGTGTTCGTGGCGGCAGCCGGGTTCATCGGCCGGTGGGCCCAACGACCGAGGGTCTGGTACGTGGTCGCGGTGGGCAACGGGGGAGCGATGACGCTCTACCTCTGGCATATTCCGGCCATCGCGGTGTCGGCGTTCACCCTCAGCGCCTTCGGCCTGGACGCCTACGACGTGCACGCCCCGAACTTCTGGGCACTGCTCGCACTGCGAGCCGTGGTGTTCGCGGTCGTGATGATGGCGACGTTCCTGCTGCTGTCCCCGCTGGAACACCGCAGGCTGCCGTGGTGGGACGGGGCGGTCGGCGCGACCGGTGCCCGCTCGACGGTGGCCGGGGTGCTGGTCTGTGCGGCAGGGGTGGCCATGCTGCTGGTCGCGAAGAACGGGCTGGCCGGCGCCGACGGTTGGATACCGCTGGCCTGCTTCCTGGTGGCGGTGCTGGCGGCGCGCGCATGCGCGCAACGCTGAGTCCCGGGTCGCTACGCTCCAGCCCTCCCGACGGCGTCAGGGACGTTCGGTAGGGTCTCCGGGTGACTTCGAGCGCGCCCGTGGGGACCATCAAATCTGTAAACGCCCGTCTCGCTGTGGAACTGGCGGTGGCCGAGGCGCAGGTGGCTGCCGCTGTGCGACTGCTCGACGAAGGCTCGACGGTGCCCTTCATCGCCCGCTACCGCAAAGAGGTGACCGGCAGTCTCGATGACGGGCAGCTGCGCGCACTGGAGGAGCGGCTGGCCTACCTGCGTGAGTTGGACCAGCGCCGGGATGCGGTGCTGGCCTCCATCGAGGAGCAGGGCAAGCTCACTGACGAGCTCCAGACGGCGCTGCACGCGGCCGACACGAAGGCCCGCATCGAGGACATCTACCTGCCCTACAAGCCGAAGCGGCGCACCAAGGCGCAGATCGCCCGCGAGGCGGGCCTGGAGCCGTTGGCCGACCGGCTGCTCGCCGATCCAACGTTGGCACCGGAAGCCGTCGCGGCCGAGTTCCTCGGTGAGGACGTCGCCGATGCCGCCGCCGCGCTCGACGGCGCCCGGCACATCTTGATCGAACGCGCCGCCGAGGACGCCGAACTGGTCGGCGAGGTGCGCGCCAAATTCTGGGCCGACGGCACCGTCAAGACCGCGCCGTGGTCAGAGGAAGCGGCCAAAAGCCCAGCGGGGCAGAAGTTCCGGGACTACTTCGAGTTCTCCGAGCCGCTGGAGAAGATGCCCTCGCACCGCGTGCTGGCGGTCATGCGCGGTGAGAAGGAACAGATCCTCGCACTGAACTTCGACGGCGGTGACGAGCAGGCCTACCAGGCGCGCATCGCGCAGAGCCTCGGCATCGACATGACCGCCGGGGCCGCGGCAACGACCTGGCTTGCCACCACCGTGCGGCTGGCATGGCGGACCAAGCTGATGATCTCCGCCGCCGTCGACGCCCGGATCAGGCTGCGGCAGCGCGCCGAGCTGGACGCCGTCACGGTGTTCGCCCGAAACCTCAAGGATCTGCTGCTCGCTGCACCCGCGGGCACCCGCACCACACTGGGGCTGGACCCCGGTTTCCGGACCGGGGTCAAGGTGGCGGTGGTGGACAGCACCGGCAAGGTGGTGGACACCTGTGCGATCTTCCCGCATCAGCCGCAGAAGCAGTGGGATACGGCCAAGGCTACCCTGGCCGCGCTCGTCGCCCGGCACGGTGTCGAGCTGATCGCGGTGGGCAACGGCACGGCGTCGCGGGAGACCGACGCGCTGGCTGCCGAACTCATCGCCGATATCCGGGCGGCGGGCGCCAATGCACCGGTGAGGGCGATGGTCAGCGAGGCCGGCGCCTCGGTGTATTCGGCCTCGGCCTATGCCGCCCATGAGTTACCGCAGCTCGATGTGACGCTGCGCGGAGCGGTGTCCATCGCACGTCGCCTGCAGGACCCACTGGCCGAGCTGGTGAAGATCGAGCCGAAGTCGATCGGTGTCGGCCAGTACCAGCACGACGTCACCCCGGGGACGCTGGCTCGCAGCCTGAACGCCGTGGTCGAGGACGCCGTCAACGCCGTCGGCGTCGACCTCAACACCGCGTCCGTGCCGCTGTTGGCGAGGGTGTCGGGGGTGACCGATTCACTGGCCGAGGCCATCGTCGCGCACCGGGAGAACACCGGCCCCTTTCGTAACCGCAGCGCATTGCTGAAGGTTCCCCGTCTGGGGCCCAAGGCATTTGAACAGTGCG
Source organism: Mycobacterium sp. (assembly GCA_011620645.1). GTDB lineage: Bacteria > Actinomycetota > Actinomycetes > Mycobacteriales > Mycobacteriaceae > Mycobacterium. The sequence goes on along the minus strand of WOYS01000082.1, from coordinate 68,744 downwards.
CGGGCTTCCTGCGGATCCGCGAGGGCGATGACCCGCTGGACGCCTCCGGTGTGCACCCGGAGGCCTATCCGGTGGTCCGGCGCATCCTGGAGCGTTCGAACATCACGCTTGCCGAACTCATCGGCAACGAACGCTCGCTGCGCGCGATCAAGCCCGCAGACGTCGCCGATGACCGGTTCGGCATCCCCACGGTCACCGATATCCTCGCCGAGTTGGAGAAGCCCGGTCGCGATCCGCGTCCCGCGTTCTCCACCGCCACCTTCGCGGCCGGAGTCGAGAAGGTCGCCGACCTGAAGCCGGGCATGGTGCTGGAGGGCGTGGTGACGAATGTGGCCGCGTTCGGCGCCTTTGTCGATGTCGGCGTGCATCAGGATGGACTGGTGCACGTGTCGGCGATGGCTGACCGCTTCGTCTCCGACCCGCACGAAGTGGTGAAATCCGGGCAGGTCGTCCGGGTGAAGGTGCTCGAGGTCGATGTCGACCGCCAGCGGATCGGACTGTCGTTGCGCCTCAACGACACTCCGCAAAATGGCTCCGACAAACGTCCCGATCGGCCCGGCAAATCCGCAGGCAAGCCGAACCGGGTGCAGCAGCCGAACGCGAACCGCGTCAAGAACTCCGGTCGCCGGGAGTCGGCGCCGCCGAGCGGATCGATGGCGGATGCACTGCGCAACGCGGGTTTCGGGCGTTGAGGCCATAGATATCCTCTGGTGACATCGCACGGTCGACGACGGCCTCCATCGCATCGACATCGGCCTTAAGGCCGCCAGTTCGAATTTGGTGTTCTGGAACGCCGCCACCGGCTTGCCGAACACGGTGCGGTCCTTGGTGTATTGCGCCGCGAAGCCGACCGCCGCCTTGGCCTAGGCGTACGAACCCACGGCGATGGCCAGCCGCTCGCGCGGCAGATTTTGGCCAAGGTAGGGCCAAGGTAGGAGAAAACCCATGTGCAGTTCGCCGAGTACGTCCTCCACTGGGACCTTGATGTCGGTGAAGTTGAGTTCGGCAGTGTCGGACACCCGCAGACCCAGCTTGTCGAGCTTGCGGCCTACCTCGTAGCCCGCCGACTTGGTGTCGACCACCAGCAGTGAGATCCCATACCTGCGATCGTCCTCGCGTGGGGCGGCAGTGCGGGCGCACAGATGACGCGGTCGGCATGAGCACCGCCGGTGATGAAGGTCTTGGAACCGTTGAGCACGTAGTGCAGCGACCGGGGGATGAGTTCGGCGGGCATTTGAATCATGCTGCGTCCCAAACCTTGTCCGATGTTGTCGCGAAGCTCAGCGACAGCGTGTTCTCGATTTTCGGGCGCCGAATGGGCGAGGCGGGCATGAACACTCAGTGAATTGGTATCGCTACATCAGGCTATGCCGCGACACCCGGACGACACGCCTGCAGACGGTGCTTGAGCTGGTAAGGCTGCAGTCCGCAGCGCCGACAAGGGGAGACACAGCAGTGAAAGCGAGGGTTTCGCCGAGATGCCGACCTTGAACGAACAAACTATGCTCGTCGCGAACAGCATGCCGGGGCCGTACTCGGACGGCGTGTAGGCACGGGACAGGAGTCGGGACCGAGGGTGAAGACCGTACTTGGACTGTCGGTGACTGCAGCCCGTGTCGGCTGGGTGCTGGTAGACGGCATCACACCTGTGGACGACGACAAGTTCGCCGTCCGTGATGTCGATGATCTCGTGTCCCGCTGCCTCGCCGCCGTCCGCGGTGCCCAGTCCATCGCCACGAGCAGCGGCCGGAGGATCGAATCGCTCGGGATCTGCTGGAGCCGCGATGTCGAGGAGAGGGTAGACATCCTGCTCACCGAACTCCGTGCCGCCGGCTGCACCGATGTGCGCTCGGTCCGGCAGGTGACACCCGTCGCGGCCCAGGAGAGCGAAGGCCCGGTCGCCGAGCGCGCCGAACGGGTGGATCCCTGTGGCCTGTTCGCACAGCTGCTTGCCGGCGAAACTAACACCGACTTCGATGTCGAGGACCTGATCGCGTTCGACGAACACGACGTCACCAGCGCACCCGACGCCGGGACGACATCTGCCTATGACGCCGCGCAGGCCGTCGTGACCAACGCTGCACCGCCGGAAACCGTGACGATCGTGGGTCCCGGCCGGAACTGGACACCCGCGGCGTCCGGTACGCGAGTCGCGTCGGCCGCCGCGGTGACCGCGGTGGTCGCCCTGTTCGCGGTGGGTTCGCAGTCCATCGGGCCCGGCGACACGGGTGTGCAGGAGGCCGCCGCCCTGGCGAACTGGTCGTCGGACTCGACGGCGCAGATCACCCAGATTGTGCATCCCGTCCCGCTCGCCGCCCAGCTGATGGTCGCCGCTACGGAGCCGGCCCAGACCAGCGCGGTCGATGCGCCGATGCCACTGGCGGTTCCGCCGCCGGCCGATGAGGCTGTCGAGGTTGCCGCTGCGACCGCGCCGGCAGAAGCTGCCGCTGCGCCGATGCCACTGCCGGTTCCGCCGCCGGCCTATGAGGCTGCCGAGGTTGCCGCTGCGATCGAGCCGGCAAAAGCTGAGGAATCGCCGGAAGCAGAAGTAGGCGACATCGATTATGGCAAGGTCGAACTTGCACTCGAAGGGGACGAGGCAGCAGAGGCTGAGGTGAAAGGGTGGCGGAGCCCGAACGCGACGCATCGGGGGTCGAACGGGAGCCAGTACAAGCGGAGCCAGCAGGTGACGCCCCGCGCAGCAGGCGAAGGGTCGCCCGATGAGACTTCCGGGGAATCCGACTCGTCTGCGGACTCCTCCCTAGGGACCTTTACTCCCTAGGCGCGACGAACGACGCGAACGAATAGCCCACGGTTGCGGAACCCACCAGGCGCTGGTGGAAGCGCCGATGCTGACCGGCCCGGTGGCGCTGATCGCGCCGCGCGAGGTTTTTCCGCCTGCGCCACCGGTTCCGTTCTGGTTGGCGCCGCCGTTCGTGCCTGCACCACCGCCACCGGCCGTCGTTGCACCGTCCCCGGAGGCACTTGCGGCTTCCGTCGAGCAACTTCCGCCGCCTACCGATCAGCGGGATGATCGCACTGCCCTCGGGCACCGTCGCACCTTGGAACTCGACATCGCGGGTGACATAGTGGGCGGCCTGCCGCGCCGGCGGCACCCTGCTGACCGAAGAAGTGGATATCAGCGCTGCCGCACGGGCTTTCAATGTTCAGGCGCTGACTGCGGCCGGACTCGACTGCAGCGGGATCGGTACCGTCGAGACCTTCCGGACGAACCGGTCGCTGCTACTGGTGCCGCCGGACCTCAGCGCGGTTTAGCGTCGCACCGCGCCGGTTTCTGCACCAGGGTCGTCGAACAGTCGATCCAGCGACCCTGTTGTGGAAAACGGCGAAGGCATCAATTCGCGGGGACGCCCTCACCGGTGGCAAGCGCCTTGGCCCAGCGGTAATCGGCCTTTCCTGCCGGGGAGCGCACGATCTTCGGCTGGCGGATAAAGGCTTTCGGAATCTTGTACCGCGCGAGGGACTGCCCGCACGCCGCCGCGAGATCCTCGTCGTCGGCGCTCGCGCCCTCGGTGAGCTGAACCACCGCCACCACCTCCGAACCCCAGCGTTCTGACGGCCTGCCGACCACCACGACGTCATAGACCGCCGGGTGCGCGGCGATGGCACGTTCGACCTCTTCGACGAAGATCTTCTCCCCGCCGGAGTTGATGGTCACCGAGTCGCGGCCCAGTAGCTGAATCTTGCCGTCTTCCAGAACGTTTGCCCTGTCACCCGGAACCGACCAGCGCACCCCGTCGATCGTGGGGAAGGTGCGGGCGGTCTTGTCGGGATCGCCGAGATAGCCCAGCGGGATCAGGTCGCGTCGTGCCAGCCAGCCGCCACCCTCGCCGGATGTCAGTACCCGGCTGAAATCCTCGGCGACCACCGCGGTATCGGATTGGGCGTCGAAGACGGCGGCGGCCGTCGCGCCACCGGCGGTGGAGAAGGCGCTCAGCTGAGTACCCGATTCCGAGGAGCCGACCGCGTCCAGCAGCAGCAGATGGGGGAGCGCACGCAGGATCCGCTCCCGGACCGTCGGTGACAGCGCGGCACCGCCGTTGGTGATAGTCACCAGGCCGGACAGGTCGTAGTCTCCCCGCTCGATCTCCTCGACCAGCGGGCGGGCCACCGCATCGCCGACCACCGGAATCGCCAGTACCCGTTCACGTTCGGCGAGCCGCAACACCGCATCGGGCCGCAGGCGTTCGACGTCGTCGGGGATGACCAGCCGGCCGCCCACGGTGATCGCGTTGTAGGTCGCCCACTGGGCGGCACCGTGCATGAACGGCGGGATCATCAGCATCGACATCGCACCGGCGCCGGCGCGCGCCTTCTCAGCGAGTTCCTCGTGCGAGGCGAGCGCCTGATCGCTGCCGAACGGCCGCCCGCCCATCGCGGACAGGAAGATGTCGTGCTGGCGCCACAGCACGCCCTTGGGCATGCCGGTGGTACCGCCGGTGTAGAGGATGTAGAGGTCATCACCGGAGACGGCGGGCAGTCCGCCATCCGGTGCGGGAGCGCCCAGGACCGCCTCGTAGTCGACGGCGCCAGGCAGGAGGTCGTGGCCGGATTCGTCGGCGACCTGGATCAGCACGTGCAGGTGGGGTGCCCGGTCGCGGATGGCGGCCACCCGTGGCGCGAACTCCGCGTTGTAGATCAGGGCGCGGGCCTTCGAGTCGTTGAGGAGGTAGACGAGCTCTTCCTCGACGTAGCGGTAGCTCACGTTGAAGGGCGCGACCCGGGCGCGGTAGGCGCCGATCATCGATTCCAGGTACTCATTGCCGTTGCGCAGGTAGATGCCCAGGTGGTCCTGACCGGACTCATGGCCGTCCAGGGCGTCTCGCTCGGTGTGGCAACCCAGTCCCGCCGACGCCAGGAAGTGGGCGAACCCGTCCACCCGGGCATCGAACTCCGCGTAGCTGAATCTGCGGTCCCGCCAGACCAGGAAGGTCTGATCGCCGATGGCCTTGGCCACCGTGCTGAATACCGAGGACAGGTTGAAGGTTGCGCCGCTCACGGTAGCAGACCATACATTGATGGAAACCAACCGTAATGGTCGCGGTAGGACAACTAGCTAGCTATAGCTAAGCGGGGAAGAACCCGTCACCCGTCAGCACGCCGGGCTGCCAGCCCTGCGCACCCAGGCACAGCATCGGGCGGCCGTCGGGCGTCTGTGCGGCACCCTTGGGAACCGAGCACGGTGCGCCGGTCTCCTGGACGCCGTGCAGCGGATAGGAGATCGTCCAGAACCCGGTGTACACCGGCGGCCATTGGTTGGGGATCCAGCTGCACTTCATCGGCTGTCCGCCGCGTCCGCGGCCGAAGGTGAAGAGCTGTGTGTTTTCACATGGCGCACCCAGGGCTGCGTGATAGTTCATCCCTGGCACATCGGTCGGGTATCGGCCCGACTCATCGTCGGCGACGGCGGGTGCCGCAAAGCTCAGCGCAGCCACCGCGATCGATGCAGCAACCGTCAATTTACGAATCATGTCCCACCTTTGCCGGATCGTCCCCTACCGCGGTAAATTGTAGTGGTGTGCGGCTCGCTGCGGGGCTATTCGGGCGCGTCGAGCACACTCACCGCGATCCCGTACGGCAGGAAACGGACCCGGCGCGCAGGATCGGTGTTGTTCTTGTTGGCCCGCAACGCGTCCAGCTCGCTGGGGTAGACCTCTTCGATGCGGGCGCCGCCAGCCGCATCGACGCCGTAGATCGCCCACACACCACCGCCGGTGTCGCCGGCGGTCTCGGGTCTGGCTTGGCTGGTGGACTGGTCGATCAGGGTGGACCAGCCCGCGCGTTTGCCGAAGCGGTCCAACGCGCCGCGCAGCCCCTCGCCGGCCTCGCGGGCGAGCCTGTCAAAATCTTCTGGGTCGATACCGAACGGCCCGTTCTGGCTCACCGCAGTCCTCCTTCTTGCAGGGGTGGTAACCAAGGATATGTCCACAGCACGAACTGCGGTTCTGGCGACGGTGGAGCGCTCGCCGGCAGCCGCCGGCGCACACGACCGGCTGGGTCCCCCGCGGGAGAGCGCAGCGAAGTGGCGACATGAGACGGTGGTATCCACCATGGACAGTCCTTCCCCCGGCCCTTCCCCCGAGCGGCCCGCCGCAGGCAACGCGCTGCATTATCTGAGCTACGAGGAGTTCGGCCGCAGTTTCTTCGAGATCGCGGTCTCGGAGAAACGTGTCGCCGACGCGATCGGCGCCATCGCCGGTGACGAGTTCGAGATGGGCCCGATGGGGCAGGGCCCCGGTGGCATCGCGAAGGTCACCGCCCAAGTGCGGATACAGGCGCCGCGGGTCACCCGGCAGGTCGGCGAGACCATCACCTTCGCCATCCGAATCCCGCTGGAGATCCATCTGGTGATCGACCTGCGGATCGACAAGCCGCGATTCAAGGTGTTCGGTGAGATCGCGCTGCAGGCGACCGCGCGCGCCGCCGGTCCGCTGCTGTTGATCATCGATGTGGACAGGCCGGGATTGCACGACATCACGATCCACGTGACTTCGGGCACGCTTCGCGCCGAAGCGCTGCGGGTGCTGGCCGGCATCGACGCGGAGATCAAACGGTTCATCGCCGCCCACGTGGCCGGCGAGATCGACAGCCCAGGCGCGCGGCAGGCGCGCATCATCGACGTCGCCGAACAGATCGAGGCGGGATGGGCCGGTATCCGAGCGTAGTAGAACGAGCGTAGTAGAATCGGTCACCATGCGCCGTACCTCGACCTGCCTGCTGTCCAGCCTGGTTGCGGCGGCCGCCGCACTCGCCGTTGCCGCTCCGGCCGGCGCGGACTCTCTTGCGGACAGCTTTCTGACCGCGCTCGACCAGGCCGGTGTGACCGCCGCGAACCCCTTGGACACCGTGGCGTTGGGGCAGTCGGTCTGCCCGATGCTGTCCGATCCGGGTCAGGACGCCGCGAACGTCGCGGCCAAGGTCGCCGACACCGCGGGCATGTCGCTGGGCCCGGCCACCATGTTCACCGGCATCGCGATCTCGATGTTCTGCCCGGCGGCGGTGGCCGGTATCGGCGACGGCAAGGTCTTCGGGCTCGACCTACTGGGCATCTGAGCGCGCTGAGAGTGTAGTGAGCTGCGGGTAGCGCGGCTCACGCCCGTGCCCGGCGCCCCGTCCGCGCAGATGCCGCCAGATCCACGGCATGAACATGTTCCGGGTCCACAGCACCTGCGAGTACATCCGCGACCGGAACGACTGAGGGTTCGTCCCAGCTCCGGCCAGCGCCCAATCATGGTTGCTGCCAGGCAAACCCAGGGCTTCGGCGGCGGCCGCGGCGAACAGCAGATGGCCGCTGCGTGAACCGTGCACCCGATCGGGACTCCAGACGTCCGGGTCGGTCATCGAGTCGGCGTAATACAAATCGACCAACCGGAAGTTGTGCTCGGCGGCCGCGGCGCGGATGACAGTGTTGATCTCCAGCACGCGTGACACCAGCAGCCGTCCGGCGGGCAGGATGCGGCTGATGTCCGGGAAGGTCGTCGTCACAACCGTCGCCCCGGACGCCGCAAGTCCGCGGTGCAGTTCGTCGAGGTCCACGAGTGCCTGCTGGAACTTGCGGCCCGGGCGGGTGACGTCATTCATCCCGACGCACACCGTGATCAGGTCGGGCCGCATCGACAGCGCCTGCGGCAGTTGCTCATCGAGTACATCCCGCACCCGCTTGCCACGGATCGCGAGATTCGCGTATCGCAGCCCGGGGGTGTGTGTGTCGATCATCCGTGCCAGCCGATCGGCGAATCCGATCAACGCACCCGAATCATCGATATCCCAGAGTCCTTCGGTCTGGCTGTCGCCCACAGCGACGTATCTACTGTACCGGTGGTCGGCCACGGTGGTGACTTTAATGGGCGCAGCGGGTTACCCGCCGGGCGCTGTGGGCACGGCCACAGCGTGTCGTCAGCCGACCTCGAGATAGATGATGTCGCCGGCCACTCGCTGCGGCTCCAGTCCGGGCGGCGTTAACCTGCGGTATGCCCCGATTGAGCGCAGGCCTGCTGGTGTACCGGCTCAACGAGGGCGTCACCGAGGTGTTGATCGGACATCCCGGCGGGCCGTTCTGGGCCCGAAAGGACGACGGGGCGTGGACGATTCCCAAGGGGGAATACGACGACACCGAGGATGCGTGGACCGCGGCCCGGCGCGAGTTCGCCGAGGAGGTCGGCGTGCTACCGCCCGACGGCCCGCGGATCGGCTTGGCGCCGCTGCGGCAGCCGAGCGGAAAAGTGGTCACGGTGTTCGCGGTCGAGGCCGACCTGGATATCCGTGATGCGGTGAGCAATACGTTCACGCTGGAGTGGCCGACGGGGTCGGGCACCTGCCGCGAATACCCGGAGCTGGACCGGGTCGGCTGGTTCAGTGTGGCGGAGGCGCGGGCGAAGCTGCTGAAAGGTCAACGGCCACTGCTGGATTTCCTGATGCAGGAGTTGGGGCGCAGCGCCCCCGATGCGCCCGTCTAGCGGCGATTGATCAGGGTAGGCCGTTACTCTGCCGGATCTGGTCGCGGCACTTCCGACGATATGCGGATGCCACCAGGGTGGCGGCGATATCGGCCTCGCGCTCGAAACGCTGCCGGTACTCGTCATCCGCAGACACCCCGGCGCGCAGAATCTTCAGCGCGCCCTGAGGGGAAGGCGGCGATGCTGGGCGAGGTAGACCTCGCCCATACCGCCGGAACCCAGGCATCGGACAAGGGAATAACCGGCAACGTTAGCCCCAGCTGCCCAAATGGCATGGGCGAATGCTAGACGGCCGACTCAACCCACCGGCGGAGGCACGGGTGCGGGCGAGGTCGGAACCCCTGCACCCGGCGGCGGCATCGGGGTGGGCGTGACCGTGGTGATGCCATTGGCGCCGATGGTGCGTCCGCCCGGACCCGAGCCCGTCGAGTTGCTGAGGCCGGCCTCGTCGAAGGCCGCCTGGGTGCAGTTGAGCATCAGCTGCATCCGCCCGTTGCTGCTCATCTTCTGCTTCTCGACGACGCACAGGCTCTGCTGCAGATCGCTGCCCACTGCGCCACCGAAGCTGGCCTTGATACCGGCGCCGGCGAGGATCTGCACGGCGCGACCGTAGGGTTCGCCGATGACGCTGTAGGGGTTCTCGGCGGCCGGTTCCGAACTTGCCGTCCCGGTAGTGATCAGAGTTGCCAGCGCCACGGCGCTGCTGCCGAGCCCCAACGCAATGAGCTTCTTCTTCACGTGCCCTCCGGGTGTCGCGGTGCGGTGCGAACATATCGCAGAACCGCACCTGTAGAAACTCCAGTCAGGTTTCCATCGTCCGTACCTGCGAATTCATTACGTCAGCCAGCGCGCAAGCGCGCGGGTCGCGGAAAACATCCTCCAGCCGTAGCCGTCGGCCGTCGGGCCCTGTCAGCGGCACCCGCCAATTCGGGTACTCGTCGGTGGTGCCCGGCTGATTCTGGGCGCGGACATCGCCGACGGCGTCGGGCAGTGCCAGCGCCAGCAGTTTCGACCGTGTCCGGCCCAGGTAGGCGTATAGGCCCGCGATGATCTCTTCGATATCCGGGTCCGGGCCGGTGAGCCCGAGGCGGCGCAACTCGGCCAGCCAGGCGGCCTGCTCGGCACGGTCGTGGGCGAGTTCCTCTTCGGCCGGGCGGGTCAGCAACCCGAGCGCTTCACGGAGCCGGATGTGCTCGCCGGCGAGGTAGCCCGCCGTCGGTGGCAGATCGTGGGTGGTCACCGAGGACAGGCAGGCCTCCCGCCACCGGTCGGCGGGCAGCGGCTTGTCTTCCTGCCCCCACTCACGGTCACGCTCGAACCACAGGATCGAGGTGCCGAACAGCCCACGCGCACTCAGGTAGTCCCGCACCCACGGTTCGACGGTGCCCAGATCCTCGCCGACCACGACGGCCCCGGCCCGCATGGCCTCCAACGCCACGATGCCGATCAGTGCGTCATGGTCATAGCGCACATAGGCGCCCTCGGTGGGCGGGGCGCCCTCGGGAATCCACCACAACCGGAACAATCCGATGATGTGGTCGATGCGGACGCCACCGGAGTGCCGCAGCACCGCGTTGACCAGTGCGCGGAAGGGTGCGTAACCGGAGCGGGCGAGCTGATCGGGCCGCCACGGGGGTTGTGACCAGTTCTGGCCGAGCTGGTTGTACTCGTCGGGCGGGGCGCCGGCGCTGACGCCGAGCGCTAGAACATCCTGCAGCGCCCAGGCGTCGGCGCCGTTGGGGTCCACCCCGACGGCCAAGTCGTGCATGATGCCCAGCGACATCCCGACCTGCACCGCGGTGGCCTGAGCGGCCGTCAGCTGGTCATCGAGCAGCCACTGGAGCCAGCGGTGGAAGTCCACGGACTCGGCGTGCCCGGCGGCGAACTCCGCGACCGCCGGATTACCAGGATGGGTGAGCGGTTGCGGCCACCGGTGCCAGTCGGCGCCATGAACCTCGGCCAGCGCGCACCAGGTGGCGAAATCGTCGAGGCTGCGCCCCTCGCGTGCCCGGAACGCGGTGTAGGCCAGCTCGCGGCCGGCCGAGCGTGGCACCCGGTAGAGCCGTTTGAGGGCCGCCCGCTTCACCTTCCACGCTCCGTCGCGGTCGATACCGTCGCGGCGGAACGCGCGGGCGGCTAGTTCGGCGCGGGCCTTGCGCAGCGGCCCACGCTTGCGCAGTTGGGCGTACTCGGGAATCGCCTCCACCCGCAGGTAGAGCGGATTGACGAAACGGCGGGAGGTGGGCAGATACGGAGAGGGCTCCATGGGGGCCACCGGCGCGGCGGCGTGCAGCGGATTGACGAGGATGAAACCCGCGCCGTGCTGGGACGCCGACCACACGGCAAGATCGGTGAGATCCGTCAGATCTCCAGTGCCCCAAGAATTCTCGGATGTCACGCTGTACAGCTGGGCGGCCAGTCCCCATTGCCGGACCGCCGGGGCGGCCAGCGCGGCGGGGGCGACGACGAGCAACGTGCTGGTATCGACGGATCCGGTCTGGGCGTGCAGTCGGTGATAACCCGGCGGCAGGTCCGCGGGCAGTTCGAAGGTGGCCTCGCCGACCAGGCGTGAGTCCAGATCATATGGCGGACGGTTGTTTTCGAGCTGCCGCAACCCGGCGCGAACCGAGCCGTCCTCCAATCGGATCCACAGCCCGACGGGATCGCCGTGGGTGACGTGCACCCAGAACGACGAGCTGTCACCGGAACGGCCCACCACGGTCGGTGGCAGCGTGAGTCCCCAGTACTCCCGATCATGAGCCCGACGGGCATCGTCGCGCTCGCTCTCGCTGCCGGCCGGCACCCCGAGGGCGGCCAGCACCCCGACCAGGGTCTGATCGGGAACCGGCACGTTGCGTCCGCGCCAGTCGATGAACTCGGTCGCCACCCCGTACAGATGCGCGAGGTCGGCAAGGTCGGTCATGGCCGCAATCTTGCCGGATTCGCGCGGGTGCCGCTGAAGTCGCCGGGGCGGGTGCAACGGATGCGGGCAAGTACTGTCGGCGGGTTAGTGGCCTCCCCGCCGGTGGTGGGGCTGACCGCGGACGCCGCGGGGCTGCGGGCCGGGCTGTTGTTGGTGCCGATGGCGGGGCTGGTGGTCGCGCTGCTGGCCACCGTCCCCGGTGTGCTCAGTAGGGCCCAGGGCGGCTAGTGGGACAGGCCACCCATCTCGATCGTGAGGACGCCGACGATGATCAACCTGATCCCGGCCATCGCCCGCGACGTCCGCACCGTGAAGGCGAACCCCCGTAGTCTCGTTCTGTGAAGACCGTTTTCGACAGCTACGTGGACCCCGCACTGGTTGAACGTTCGCTTGCCACAAGCACGTTCGCCCCGATGTGGCTGGACATCCCGCGGCCGGACTACGCGCAGTTGACCGGAACGGCGAGCTGTGACCTGGTGGTGGTCGGCGGTGGCTACGCCGGGCTGTGGGCGGCGCTGCATGCCGCCGAACGCAATCCGGATCAGAAGATCGTGCTCATCGAGGCGAACCGGATCGGCTGGGCGGCATCGGGGCGCAACGGCGGATTCGTGGACGCCAGCCTGACCCATGGCAGCGGGAACGGAAAGTCGCGCTGGGCAGAAGAATTCGAGACTCTGGAGTCGATGGGCCTGCAGAACCTGGATGGAATGGCGGCCGATATCGACCGGCTCGGCCTCGACGTGGAGTGGCAGCGCACCGGCATGTTGTCGGTGGCCACCGAGGCGCATCAGATCGGCTGGCTGGTCGAGTCCGCTGCGGCGGGGGAAGGCATCTTCCTGGATCAGACGCAGGTGCGCGAGGAAGTCGCATCACCGACCTATCGGGCCGGACTGTTCGCCAAGGACACCTGCGCGATCGTGCATCCGGCGAAACTGGCGGTCGGTTTGGCGCGTTCCTGCCGGGAGGCCGGTGTGCACATCCACGAACACACCAGGGCGGTATCTGTCGAGTCGGCGGGCGCTGGTTTGCGTGTCGGTGCCGAGACGGCGGTGATCACGGCCAAGCGTGCGGTGCTGGCCACCAACGTCTATCCCAGCCTGATCCGCCGAAATCGTTGGTACACAGTGCCGGTGTACGACTACGTGCTGGCCACCGAGCCATTGACAGCGCAGCAGCTCGACCGGATCGGTTGGCGGAGTCGGCAGGGAGTTGGTGACTGTGCGAACCAGTTCCATTACTACCGGTTGACCGCCGACAACCGCATCGTGTGGGGTGGGTATGACGCCGTCTACTTCTCCGGGCGCCGGGTAGACGCGGATTACGAGGATCGCCAGCAGACCTACCGCCGACTGGCCGAGCATTTCTTCATCACCTTCCCGCAGCTCCACGACGTCGGGTTCAGCCACCGCTGGGCCGGCGCCATCGATACCAACACCCGGTTCTGCGCGCACTGGGGGACCGCGCGGGACGGGCGGGTGGCCTACGTGAACGGCTTCACCGGGCTCGGGGTGGGCGCCACCCGGTTCGCCGCCGACGTCTGCCTGGACCTGCTCGACGGGACCCCGACGCCGCGGACCGAATTGGGGATGGTCCGCAAACGTCCGCTGCCTTTCCCACCGGAACCGATTGCCACCGCCGGTATTCAGGCCACCCGGTGGTCGCTGGAGCGCGCCGACCATTCGGCAGGTAGGCGCAACGTGTTGCTGCGGACCCTGGACAAGTTGGGTCTCGGCTTCGACTCCTGATCGGCTTCGACTCCTGATCGGCTTTGACTCTCAACGGCAACGCATTGCACCGGATGTTCGCAGAGTGTTCGGCTTTCGGCTCCTCCGCGGACGGCAACCAGTATCAGCGCATCGCCGATGTCAGTGGGGTCGCCAACCCCGACCCGGTCCACCCCGGCCAAGTGCTCACAATTCCGTAGGGCACGCCCAAGTTTTTTAGCGGCAGACAACCGTCCCAACCCCAAAAGGGGTGGGGCGGTTGTGACTATTGTGACACACGAGTCGTTATGAGACCTGTGGTGTAACGAGATCTCCCCGTTACCCGATGTACTTGACAGCACCCCGGTAGCGTCGATTCCTGTGTGGGGTGGAGGATCGGAGGACTCGATGCATGCACGCCTGTTCCTGGCGATGATGGCGGCGGTACCTGTTGCCGTCATCGGCGTCGCAATCGCACCGATGGCATCGGCGAGCCCTGCGGTCACGGTCTATCCGGGTATGGAGATCCGCCAGGGCAGCAGGCTGTGCACCCTCGGATTCGTCGACCCGGACGCTCGCGCCGCGTTCACCGCCGGGCATTGCCGCGGCGACGGCCCGGTCACCGACAAGGCCGGCAACGTGATCGGCGCGATGGCGCTGTTCGACGACAACACCCCCGACGGCGCGACCGTCACCGGCGATCATCAGATCGCCGACTGGGGTGCCATCACGCTCGCCGACGGCGTCCAGATCAACCCGGTGCTACCGGGCGGGCGGGCGCTGGTGATCGATCAGGCGCTCGGCGTGCAGCAGCCCGGTCAGCAGGTCTGCCATTTCGGGGTGATCACCGGGGAGAGCTGCGGCACCGTTGCCGCGGTCAACAACGGCTGGTTCACCATGGGTAGCGGCGTGGTCAGCCAGAAGGGTGACTCCGGCGGCCCAGTCTACACACTCACGCAAGACGGCCGTGCGGTCATCGTCGGCCTGTTCAACAGCACCTGGGGCGGGGCGCCGACCGCGGTGTCCTGGCAGTCCACCGGTCAGCGGATCCGCGAAGCCGTCGCGACTCAGCCAGCCAGCTCGAACACCGGGATCAAGGCGGCGATCTCCTTCACCTCCAACTCGGTGGAGGAAGGCGTCAGCCCGCCCGAGTGACCCTTGAACTCCCAGTACCACCGGTCCAGGTAACGCCGGAGCAGCTCCGGCTTGGCGGCATCGGGAACTTCGCGCACCGTTACCTCGTGCCGGTGCCACCGCGGTCCGGTCTGCACACTGCCCGCGGCTCTGGCATTGCGCACCCACTGGGTGTTCCCGCGCGGCGAGACCACGTAGTCGCGGCCGTCGACGGTGAGGACGTTCACCACCACTGACCGCCACTGCCCGGTGCTCCGGCCGCGTACCCGCAGCGCGCGACTGCCGGCGATATTGACACCAAGTTCCGCCAACTGCCGGATGACCCGGTTGAACGCCCGAGCCGCGCGATTCGGCGGGTCATAACGCGTTGTCATGTCATCTCCTTCAAAGCGAGAGCGGTGCTCTTGAATATAGCTTGGCATGGTCGGCCCTGGAATTCAAGAGCAGTGATCTCGTTTCTGGCACACTGGCCCGGTGGGCAAACGGCAGCAGGCGCGCGACCGGACCGAGGCGCAGATCATCGAGGTGGGCCGGCGCCACTTGGTGAGCGACGGGGCCGCGGGACTGTCGCTGCGGGCCATCGCCCGTGATGTCGGGCTGGTCTCTTCTGCGGTGTACCGCTATGTCGCCAGCCGCGACGACCTGCTGACACTGCTCCTGGTGGACGCGTATACCGAACTGGCCGACACGGTGGATGCCGCCGCCGATTCGGTGTCTGGGGACTGGGCGCAGCGCCTGATCGTGATGGCACACACGGCCCGCGGCTGGGCCGTGGACCAGCCGGCGCGCTGGGCGTTGCTCTACGGCAGTCCGGTGCCGGGCTACCGGGCGCCCGCCGAGCTGACGGTCGGGCCCGGTACCCGGGTGGTCGCCACTCTGTTCGGGGTGATCGCCGACGGAATCCGGGCCGGTGACGTTCCGGACTCGAAAGGTGTTGCGCCCGAACCGGTATCGACGGATATGGATAGGGTCAGGGAGGAGTTCGGGTTCGGCGGCGGCGACCCTGTGCTGCTGAAGTGCTTCCTGGCGTGGGCGACGCTGGTAGGGGCCATCAGTCTTGAGGTGTTCGGTCAGTACGGCGCGGACACGCTGTCGGCGCCCGGAGTGATGTTCGACGGGCAGATCCGCCTGCTTGTGCAGGCGCTGACCACGCCGGTTAGCGGATGCTGGCCGGGCGACGGACAAAACGAGAACACGCTCTAGCCAGTGCGGCTTGTGGCGGACTGGTCCGACTCGCCGATGCGATCTACATTAGCTGTCCTCCGACTCGGGCACCATCTTGCCGGTGTCACCGTCGACCTCGCCGAGTATCCACTCGCCGCCACCGAGCAGATGCAGACGCTGCTCGTGGTGCTGGCCAACGGTGCTGCGGTGGGTCACGCTGATCAGGATGGTTTGCGGAAGCTCGCGGCGCACCAGGTTGTACATGCTGTACTCCAGGCCCTCGTCGAGAGCCGAGGTGGCCTCGTCGAAGAACACCACCTTCGGTTTGGTCAGCAGCACGCGTGCGAACGCGATGCGTTGCTGTTCGCCGGGCGAAAGCACCTTGGCCCAGTCCGCCACCTCGGCGAGGCGCCGGGCGCACTGGGGCAGGGACACCTTGTCCAGCGTAGCCCGCAGCTCCGCGTCCGACAGCACATCGGGGCCCTTGGGGTAGGACACCACGGCACGCAGGTCCCCGAGCGGAACGTAGGGCATCTGGGACAGGAACATGGTCTCGTTGATTCCATCCGGGCAGCGCAAAGTGCCTGTGGTGTAAGGCCATAGCTGGGCGAGGCTGCGCAGCAGAGTGGTCTTACCGGTGCCGGACTGGCCGGTGATGATCAGGGTGTCGCCGGGATTCAGCTCCAGGTTCAGATCATCAATCAGCCGCTCGTCGGCCGGGGTCCGCACATCGATGGACTTCATCTCGACCATGCAGTGCCGGCTGGGTTCCACCGTCAGTTCCGGGAGCGCGCGGCCTTCCTCGTTGGCGACCACGAGACCGTGCAGACGGATGATCGAGGCGCGCCAGCCGGCGAACGCGTCGTAAGAGTTACGGAAGAACGACAGCGACGTCTGAATGCTGCCGAATGCCGATCCGGTCTGGGAGACGTCGCCGAGCTGGATGTTACCCCTGAACAGCCGCGGTGCCTGGATGACCCACGGCAGCGGGTTGATGATCTGGCTCATCGTCAGGTTCCAGCCGTAGAACCCGACCGAACGATTGATGAAGCGCTGGTAGTTCGACACGATTGGCTCGAACCGTTCGCGCAGCTGAACCCGCTCGGCGACCTCACCGCGGTAGAACGCCACCGACTCCGACGCGTCGCGAAGCCGGACCAGGGCATACCGGAAAACGGCGTTGTACTTCTCGTTGTCGAAGCTCAACCGGATGATCGGGCGGCCGATCCAGAACGCGATGATCGTCGCGAACAACACGTAGAGGAACGCGATCACGAACATCGCCCGCGGCACCGTGAAACCCAAGAATTCCAGTTCGCCCGAGAGGTCCCACAGAATCTGGGTGAATGAAATCACCGACACGATCGCGGAGATGGCACCGAACAGCAGGGTGGTGCCACTGGTGTTGTTCGGCGTGTTGGGCAGCGGGCCGACGTTCGTGGTGAAGATGTCGATATCGGCCTGGATGCGCTGATCCGGGTTGTCGATGGTGTCGTCGATGAACCGGCTGCGGTAGTACGCCTTTCCGTCCAGCCAGTCCTCGGTCAGCCGGCCGGTCAGCCAGGTGCGCCAGGCCAGCATGAACCGCTGCATCATGAACAGGTCGAGCATGACCCGGGCGACATGGATGGTGGCCAGGAATGCGAACATCCACAGCGCGTCCCAGAAGCCGGCCCTGCCCGATTGCGCGACGGTCTCGTCGCCACCGGAGAGACCCTGCACGGCTACCTGGGCGCCGGTCATCATGTCGTTGCCCTGATAGCTGAACAGCACATCGAGCCGCACACCGGAGATCACCGACAGCAGGAGCGCGCCAAGCCACAGCCAGACCTTCAGGCGGCCCGGGCCGGTGAAGTAGGCGCCGGTGACGCGCCAGAACTGGCGGCCCCAGGTGGTGTATTCGCGGAGGAGGAACAACACCACCAGCGTGCCGAGGGCCGCCATCGCCCACGCCTTCGCGATCCACAGCAGCGAGGTGACGAGCTCACTGCCCCAGTCGAGGGACGGGGTGAACATTTCCATGCGGGCAAGGTACCAAGGCCCTCGTCGACCGCGGATGTGGACTGATCGAGGCACACCACCGGGCGGCCGCTGCAGCAGCGCCCGGGCGAACGCGATGCGCTGCGGCTCACCGGGAGGCGGCGTGGCCGTCCACTCGTGGCCTTCCAGTCGCGGGTGTCACACATCTCAACGGTGCGACGACACCGTGCCGGTGAGGAGCGATCGCCCGCGTAGCGTATGACTGTGGCTGTGACCTCCAAGACCTCGAAGGCGTCCAAGTCAGGTGGCTCGAAATCCGGCGGATTGAGCAACCGGTTCTGGAAGCTGCTGGGTGCGAGCACCGATAAGGACCAGGCGCGTTCGATGGCGCAGGTCCGCGATTCGGCGAAATTCGATGAGAAGGCAGCCGGTCTCGACGACGAGCAGCTGCTCAAGGCCGCCGGCCTGCTGAACCTCGACGACCTCGCGGCCGCTTCCGACATTCCCCAGTTCCTGGCCATCGTGCGGGAGGCGGCCGACCGGTCGATCGCGCTGCGGCCGTTCGACGTACAGCTGCTCGGCGCACTGCGCATGCTGGCCGGCGATGTGGTGGAGATGGCGACCGGTGAAGGCAAGACGCTGGCCGGTGCGATCGCCGCCGCCGGCTACGCCATCGGTGGCCGCAGCGTGCACGTCATCTCCGTCAACGACTATCTGGCCCGCCGCGACGCGAAGTGGATGGCCCCACTGCTGGAGGCGCTGGGCCTGACCGTCGGGTGGATCACCGCCGATTCGACGCCGGAGCAACGGCGCAAGGCATACGCCTGCAACGTCACCTACGGGTCGGTCAACGAGATCGGTTTCGACGTCCTGCGCGACCAGCTGGTGATCTCGGTCGACGACCTGGTGTCGCCCAGCCCGGACGTGGCGCTGATCGACGAGGCCGACTCGGTGCTGGTCGACGAGGCGCTGGTGCCGCTGGTGCTGGCGGGCACCTCCCATCGGGAAACACCGCGGCTGGAGATCATCCGGCTCGTCGGTGAACTCCGTGAAGGCACCGAGTACGAGACCGATGCCGACCGGCGCAACGTGCAACTGACCGATGTCGGGGCCCGGAAACTGGAGGCCATGCTCGGCGGGATCGACCTGTACTCCGAGCAACACGTCGGCACCACGCTTACCGAGATCAACGTGGCGTTGCACGCACACGTATTGCTGGAACGCGATGTGCACTACATCGTCCGCGATGATGCGGTGCACCTGATCAACGCCTCCCGCGGGCGCATCGCCTCGCTGCAGCGCTGGCCGGACGGTTTGCAGGCCGCGGTCGAGGCCAAGGAGGGCATCGACATCACCGAGACCGGTGAGGTGCTCGACACCATCACCGTGCAGGCACTGATCAACCGCTACCCGCGGGTGTGCGGGATGACCGGCACCGCGCTGGCGGCAGGCGAACAGCTGCGCCAGTTCTACAAGCTCGGGGTGTCGCCGATCCCGCCGAACAAGCCGAATGTGCGCGAGGACGAATCCGACCGCGTCTACATCACGGTGGCGGCCAAGAACGACGCCATCGTCGAACACATCGCCGAGGTACACGCGACGTTCCAGCCCATCCTGGTCGGCACCCGTGATGTCGCGGAATCCGAGGAACTGCACGAACGCCTGGTGAAGGCCGGCATCCCGGCGGTCGTGCTGAACGCCAAGAACGATGCCGAGGAAGCTGTGGTCATCGCCGAGGCCGGCGCCCGGGGCCGTGTCACGGTGTCCACCCAGATGGCGGGCCGGGGTACCGACATCCGGTTGGGCGGGTCCGATGAATCGGGCCACGACGAGGTGGCCGAGCTGGGTGGTCTGCACGTCATCGGGACCGGGCGGCACTACACCGAACGGCTGGACAACCAGCTGCGGGGCCGCGCCGGCCGCCAGGGTGACCCGGGCTCGTCGGTGTTCTTCTCCAGTTGGGAGGACGACGTGGTGGTGTCCTTCCTGGAACCCAACAAACTGCCGCTGCAGACCGACGGCGATGGCAAGATCATCAGCAGCAAGGCCGCGGCGCTGCTCGACCACGCGCAGCGGGTCGCCGAGGGCAAGACGCTGGACCTGCACGCCAACACCTGGCGCTACAACCAGCTCACCGCGCAGCAACGGGCGATCCTGGTGGACCGCCGTGACACCCTGCTGCGCACCTCGGCGGCCAGCGAGGAATTGGCCGAGCGCTCACCGAAGCGCTACGAGCAGATCGCCGAGTCGGTGTCCGAGGAACGCCTCGACGAGATCTGTCGGCTGATCATGCTCTATCACCTGGACCGCGGCTGGGCCGACCACCTGGCGTATCTGGCCGATATCAGGGAGAGCATCAGCCTGCGTGCGCTGGGCAACCAGAGCCCGCTCGACGAATTCCATCGGATGGCGGTGGACGCGTTCGCCTCGCTGGCGGCCGACGCCATTGAAGCGGCCCAGCAGACTTTCGACACCGCCAACATCGTCGACGGTGAGACCGGCCTGGATCTGACCCGACTCGCGCGGCCGACGTCGACGTGGACGTACATGATTCACGACGATCCACTGGCCGACAACGTCATGTCGGCGCTGAGCTTGCCGGGCGTGTTCCGCTAGGTTTCTAGGTATGACCCCGGCGAGCGGAGCGACGGGAAATGGGCCGGGGGATTCGGTGCAGGCATCGCAGGATCGGGTGCTGACCATCCCCAACGCGCTCAGCGTGCTGCGGCTGCTGCTGGTACCGGTATTCCTGTATCTGCTCTTCACCGGCGCCATCGGCTGGGCCGTCGCCGTGCTCATGTTCAGCGGGTTCTCCGACTGGGCGGACGGCAAGATCGCCCGGCTGGTCGACAGCCAGTCTTCGAGGCTGGGTGAGCTCCTCGATCCGGCCGTCGACCGGATCTACATGGCGGTGACCCCGGTGGCGCTTGCGGCTGCAGGCGTGGTGCCGTGGTGGTTCGTGGTCGTCCTGCTCGGCCGCGATGTGGTGCTGGCGGCGACGCTGCCGGTACTGCGTAGCCGTGGGCTCACCGCACTACCGGTCACCTATCTGGGCAAGGCCGCGACGTTCGCGTTGATGTCCGGGCTGCCGCTGGTGCTGGTGGGGCAGTTCGACGCGCTGTGGAGCCGGGTGATCCTGGCGTGCGGCTGGGCGTTCCTGATCTGGGGCATGGCGTTGTATCTGTGGTCGGCGGTGCTGTACCTGGCACAGGTGGTGCTGGTCCTCAAGCGGCTGCCCCGGAGCCCCGGGAACACGGCAACGGGCCGGAGGTCCTCGGGGGATGGGTGATCCCGCGAGTGCGCTGGGCGGCTACCGCCCCGAGGCCGGCCTCAACCTCCAAGAAGCGGATGCGCCGCAACGCATTCCGGTTCCGTCGCTGCTGCGTTCGCTGCTTTCGGATCATCTCGATCCTGGCTACGCGGCGGCGGCTGCCGCACGACACGACAAACCCGCGGGCAGGCTGCGCGCGGGGGCCTGGACAATGCTCGCGGGGCTGACCGTCGCCGTCGTGTTCGCCGCCGCGGCCTCGCAGGCACAGTCGGTGGCGCCGGCGAACCGTCAGACACAACTGGCGCTCGCCGACAGCGTGCGCACCGGGGAGTCGCGCACCGGCGCGGTGGAGACGACCCGGGATGCGTTGGCGGCCGAAGTGGAAACCGAGCGGCGCAGCCGCCTCGCGGGTGACCAGCAGGGCCGGGCGCTGCTCGCCGCGCTCGACGACGTGGAGTTCGCCGCCGCGGTGATACCCGCGATCGGTCCGGGCCTCACCGTCACCGTCACCGATCCCGGAATGTCCCGCGATCTCAGCGACGTGTCCAAACAGCGGGTCGCGGGCAGCCAGCAGGTCATCTTGGATCGCGATCTCCAACTGGTCGTCAACTCGCTGTGGGTCGGGGGAGCGGAGGCCGTTGCCGTGGATGGGGTGCGGATCGGCCCCAATGTCACGGCGCGGCAGGCCGGCGGCGGCATCCTCGTCGACAACCGGCCCATCACCAGTCCGTACGAGATCGTCGCCCTGGGGCCCCCGCACGCGATGCAGGACGTGTTCAACCGCAGCCCGGGCATGCAGCGGCTCACACTGCTGCAGCAGTCCTACGGTGTCGGGGTTACCGTCAGTACCGGCGAGGCGCTGAACGTTCCGGGGGGTTCGGCACGAGAGATCCGCTTCGCCACTGGGATCGGGCGATAAGGCATGGGACAGAGATGATCGCACGATGATCGGAATCGCCGCACTTGTCGTCGGCATCGCGCTGGGGCTGATATTCCACCCCAGCGTGCCCGAGGCGATTCAGCCCTACCTGCCCATCGCCGTGGTGGCGGCGCTGGACGCGGTGTTCGGGGGCCTGCGGGCCTACCTGGAGCGGATCTTCGATGCGAAGGTGTTCGTCGTCTCGTTCGTCTTCAATGTGTTGGTGGCCGCGCTGATCGTCTACGTCGGCGATCAACTCGGGGTGGGCACCCAGCTGTCGACCGCGATCATCGTCGTGCTCGGCATCCGCATCTTCGGTAACGCGGCCGCACTGCGGCGCAGGCTGTTCGGGGCGTGAGCGGTGGCTGAGCACACCGGCGAGCCTGAGCAGGCCGAACCCGGCCCCGCCGAATCAGAACATGGCCCCGCCGCATCAGGCCCCGCCGAATCAGAACATGGCCGCCACGAACTGCCCGACTACGCGCCCGCGCCGGCCCGGACCCGGAGTCGATCCCAATGGGTTTTCGGCGCACTGGGCGTCATCCTGTGCATGCTGCTCGGGATCGCCATCGTCACCCAGGTCCGCCAGACCGGATCCGGCGACTCATTGGAGAACGCCCGCCCTGCGGATCTGCTGGTGCTGCTGGACTCGCTGCAGCAGCGGGAGGCAGCGCTCAACACCGAGGTCGCCGATCTGCAGCAGACCCTGAACTCGCTGCAGGCGTCGGGCAGCAGCGATCAGGCGGCCATAGAGAACGCCCAGGCAAGGCTGGCGGCGCTGTCGATCCTGATCGGCACGGTGGCTGCCGTCGGTCCCGGTGTCACCATCACCATCGAGGACACCGCGCGCGGAGTGTCCCCGGAGACGCTGCTCGACGTGATCAACGAGTTGCGCGCAGCGGGCGCGGAAGCCATGGAGATCCGCGGTGCCGGGGGAGAGATCAGGGTGGGGGTGGACACCTGGGTGGTCGGCGCGTCGGGCGCGCTGATCATCGACGGTGTCACCATCGGTTCACCGTATTCGGTTCTGGCGATAGGCGATCCGCCGACCCTGGCGGCGGCGATGAACATCCCCGGCGGCGCGATGGACAGCGTGAAACGCGTCGGTGGCGCGATGACGGTCACGCAGTCCGAGTCCGTCGAGGTGACCGCCTTGCGGGCACCGAAACCTCGCCAATACGCTCAGCCCGTCAAGTAATGCGCCCGAGCAAGTAGTGCGCCCGAGTCCCGCCGCCGAAGGAGTTCTTGTGAGCGAGATCCCGTCCGATCTGCAGTACACCACCGAGCACGAATGGGTGCGACGCACCAGCGAGGACACCGTGCGGGTCGGCATCACCGACTACGCGCAGGCCGCCCTCGGTGACGTGGTGTTCGTGCAGCTGCCCGATGTCGGCGCCGAGGTGGCCGCGGGTGACGCGTTCGGTGAGGTGGAATCCACCAAATCGCTGTCGGACCTGTACGCCCCGGTCACCGCAACAGTGGTTGCGGTCAACGGCGAGCTCGAGGGCAGTCCGGAGCTGGTGAACTCCGATCCATACGGCGCCGGATGGCTGGTGGAGTTGCAGACCGAAACCGCTGCGCCGGCCGGTCCGCTGCCCGACCTGCTCGACGCCGATGGCTACCGAGGGATTCTTCCCGAGTAGGTGTTGTTAGGGTTTGGCGGATCGGTCGAACAGCGACAGGGCGTGAGCAAGTCCGCGCAACCGGATCCGGCGGTGGTGGACCCAATGGCCTGCCCGGCGCGGTACGGTCGAGTGGGACGCATCAACGGTCCGGAGGGCCAGCGTCGGCCGCCGGACATGCACGCCACAGCAGCCAGCAGAGGAGCAGCGGGTGACGGAAAACAGCAACTTTCAGGCCGACCAGACGTCCGACGAAGCTACAGTCGAGACGACATCGGTATTCCGCGCTGATTTCCTCAACGAGTTGGATGCGCCCCCCTCGACAGGCGCCGAGGGCGCGGTATCCGGCGTCGAGGGGCTGCCTGCAGGTTCGGCTCTTCTCGTCGTCAAGCGCGGTCCTAACGCGGGCTCACGCTTTCTGCTCGACCAGGCCACCACGACTGCGGGACGGCATCCGGACAGCGACATCTTCCTCGACGACGTCACCGTGAGCCGTCGTCACGCCGAGTTCCGGCTGGAAACGGGAGAGTTCCAGGTCGTCGACGTCGGCAGCCTCAACGGCACGTACGTCAACCGTGAGCCGGTGGATTCCGCGGTGCTGGTCAATGGCGACGAGGTGCAGATCGGCAAGTTCCGCCTGGTGTTCCTGACCGGACCCAAGACGGACGACGCCGGCTAACTGCCGAGCGTTCGCGCGAGGACCAGATGACCCAGCCCGAACCGGCACCCGCCGGGATGTCCATCGGAGCGGTGCTGGACCTGCTGCGTCCGGACTTCCCGGACGTGACCATCTCGAAGATCCGGTTCCTGGAGGCCGAAGGTCTGGTCACACCCCAGCGTTCGGCGGCCGGTTATCGCCGGTTCACCGCCTACGACTGTGCCAGGCTCCGGTTCGTGCTGACCGCACAGCGTGAGCAGTACCTGCCGCTGAAGGTCATCAAAGCGCAGCTGGACGCCCAACCCGACGGTGCGCTGCCGACGCTCGGATCCGCCTACGTGGTCCCGCGCCTGCTTCAGGTCGCCGGGGACGGCGGCTCCGGGGACGGCGGCTCCGGGGACGGCTCGGCCGAGGGCGTCGTGCCGGCGCAGGTACGGCTCAGTCGCGAAGACCTGCTGGCGCGATCGGGAGTGGACAACCCGCTGTTGGGGGCGCTGGTCACGGCAGGGGTCATCAAGCCAGGACCGGCGGGATTGTTCGACGAGCATTCGGTGACCATTGCCCAGTGCGCGCGAGCGCTCGCCGATTACGGTGTCGAGCCGCGGCACCTGCGCGCCTTCCGGTCGGCAGCCGACCGGCAGTCCGATCTGATCGCCCAGATCGCCGGACCGGTGGCGGCCGCGGGCAAGGCGGGGGCGCGCGATCGCGCCGACGACCTGGCCCGCGAGGTTGCAGCACTGGCGATCACCCTGCACACGTCGCTGATCAAGTCGGCAGTGCGAGACGTTCTCGATCGTTGAGGACTAGACTTGCCGGGACAGGCTTATTCGCGGAGGGCAGGCGCTGATGGGTGAGGTTCGGGTAGTCGGTATTCGCGTTGAGCAGCCTCAGAATCAGCCGGTGCTGCTGCTGCGCGAGTCCAACGGCGAGCGCTACCTGCCGATCTGGATCGGCCAATCGGAGGCCGCCGCGATCGCCCAGGAACAGCAGGGTGTCGAGACTCCTCGGCCGCTCACACATGACCTGATCCGCGATCTGATTGCCGCGCTGGGCCATTCACTCAAAGAAGTGCGCATCGTCGATCTGCAGGAAGGCACGTTCTACGCCGACCTGGTGTTCGACCGCGATATCAAGGTCTCGGCCCGCCCCTCGGATTCGGTGGCCATCGCGCTGCGGGTCGGGGTGCCGATCTACGTCGAGGAAGCAGTGCTCGCCGAGGCCGGCCTGCTGATTCCCGACGAGAACGACCAAGAAGCAACCGGAACGGTGGGTGAGGACGAGGTCGAAAAGTTCAAGGAGTTCCTCGACAGCGTGTCTCCCGACGACTTCAAGGCGACCTGAGACCACAGTTTGCCGCTGTGATGACCGACATCCTGTGATGACCGACATCCCGTGATGACCAACATCACGGATGCGTCTCGTGAGTTCGACACGCGGCGCGCGTGTCGGCCGACTGCGAAATGGGCAGCGATAATTTTGATTGACGACGAGCAGTAAGCGGAACTGTGTTGAGCGTATGCTCGACACATTCGAATTCGGACGTGATGCGGTGCCGGTCACGACCCGGAGGCGATTGGCGAGAGGATGGACTGTGGGCGACACGCCACATCATGGGGAGCTGGATCCGTCTTCTGCCGGCGGTGCGACTCCGCCCGTGAGTAGCGCACCCAGCGAGCCCGTGCAGGGTCGCCTGTTCCCGGACGATTCGGTCCCCGACGAACTGGTCGGTTACCGCGGGCCCAGCGCCTGCCAGATCGCTGGCATCACCTATCGGCAGCTGGACTACTGGGCGCGCACCTCGCTGGTGGTGCCCTCCATCCGTGGCGCTGCCGGGTCGGGCAGTCAGCGGCTGTACTCCTTCAAGGACATCCTGGTTCTCAAGATCGTCAAGCGACTTCTCGACACCGGCATCTCCCTGCACAACATCCGGGTCGCGGTGGATCACCTGCGCCAGCGCGGTGTCCAGGATCTGGCCAACATCACCTTGTTCTCCGATGGCACCACCGTCTACGAATGCACGTCCGCTGAAGAGGTCGTCGATCTGTTGCAGGGCGGCCAGGGTGTGTTCGGTATCGCGGTGTCGGGCGCCATGCGGGAACTCACCGGCGCGATCGCAGACTTCCCGGGGGAGCGCGCCGACGGCGGCGAGTCGATCTCCGCGCCGGAGGACGAACTGGCTTCGCGGCGCAAGACCCGCGACCGCAAGATCGGCTGACATACGCCGCAGCATCGAAAAAAGGGCCGCCCTCGGGCGGCCCTTTTGGTATCTGTAGACCAGTTCGCACTGCGCGACGGGGCCACCGCACTGGCATGGACCGCACTGGACCTGGCCGACCGGTAGAATCGCCTTCGCATCGCCCTTGCGCGGGAGAGCTCCGTGACGGCCAGTCACGGGCGCCGAAGGAGCAACACCTCTCCGTCAACCTCTCAGGCACCCAGGACCGCGCACGGCCACGATGCCTCTGGAAAGTGGCGACCCGGGTTTTTCCAGGTCACCCGCCCATGGGGAAAGGCCCATACCGGGCCGAATCTCTCAGGCGCCCGGTCCGGGTCGACGACAGAGGGAGAGGGAGCGACGTGCCCGCGCACGTCCACCGCCTCGACCCGGGAGTTCATGTGTCCGACCAGAACCAGTCGCGTTTCGCAGACCGCCATATCGGGCCGGATGCCGATGCCATCGCCACCATGCTCGGGGTCATCGGCGTCGGATCCCTCGACGAGCTGGCCGACAAGGCGCTGCCCGCCGGGATCCTCGACGCGGTGGGCGCCGACGGGTTGGCGCCGGGGCTGGAACATCTGCCGCCGGCCGCGACCGAGGAAGAGGCGCTCGCCGAGCTGCGGGCGCTGGCCGACACCAACACCGTCGCGGTGTCGATGATCGGGCAGGGTTACTTCGACACCCTCACCCCGCCGGTGCTCAAGCGCAATATTCTCGAGAACCCCGCCTGGTACACCGCGTACACGCCGTACCAGCCCGAGATCAGCCAGGGCCGGCTGGAGGCGCTGCTGAACTTCCAGACCATGGTGAGCGACCTGACCGGGTTGGACGTGGCGAACGCCTCGATGCTCGATGAGGGCACCGCTGCCGCCGAGGCAATGACGCTCATGCACCGCGCGGTGAAGGGCCCGTCCAACCGGCTGGCCGTGGACGCCGATGTATACGCCCAGACCGCGGCCGTGATCGCCACCCGCGCCGAGCCGCTCGGCATCGAGGTGGTGACGGCCGATCTTCGCGACGGCCTGCCCGGCGGCGACTTCTTCGGCGTGATCGTGCAGCTGCCGGGTGCCAGTGGACGCGTCAGCGACTGGACGGGGCTGGCCGCCCAGGCCCATGAGCGCGGCGCGCTCGTCGCGGTCGGCGCCGACCTGCTGGCATCCACGCTGATCGCACCTCCGGGTGAGTTCGGTGCCGACGTTGCCTTCGGCACCACCCAACGTTTCGGTGTGCCAATGGGATTCGGCGGCCCACATGCCGGGTATCTGGCCGTGCACACCAAGCATGCCCGTCAGCTGCCGGGCCGACTGGTCGGTGTGTCACTGGATGTCGACGGCACCCCAGCCTACCGGCTCAGTCTGCAGACCCGTGAGCAGCACATCCGCCGGGACAAGGCGACAAGCAACATCTGCACCGCGCAGGTGCTACTGGCCGTCGTCGCCGCCATGTACGCCAGCTATCACGGTGCCGACGGACTGACCACGATCGCCCGCCGCGTGCACGCTCAGGCCGCGAAGATCGCTGCGGCGTTAGGTGATTCACTGGTGCACGACACCTACTTCGACACCGTGCTGGCCAGGGTACCGGGCCGAGCGGATGATATCGTCGCCGCGGCCAAGGCCGCCAATATCAACCTGTGGCGCGTCGATGCCGATCACGTGTCGGTCGCGTGTGACGAGGTGACCACCGACGCGCATGTGGCCGCCGTGCTGGAGGCCTTCGGGATCGGTGCCGCAGATTCACCCGACTCGGACATCGCCACCCGCACATCGGAATTCCTGACCCACCCGGCCTTCCATCTGTACCGCACCGAGACCTCGATGATGCGCTACCTGCGGTCGTTGGCGGACAAGGACATTGCGCTGGACCGCAGCATGATCCCGCTGGGCTCGTGCACCATGAAACTCAATGCGGCCGCCGAGATGGAGCCGATCACCTGGACCGAATTCTCCAAGCAGCATCCGTTCGCGCCCGCGTCGGACACGCCGGGGTTGCGCCGCCTGATCTCCGACCTGCAGACCTGGCTGACCGGTATCACCGGCTATGACGAGATCTCGCTGCAGCCCAACGCCGGATCACAGGGGGAGTACGCCGGCCTGCTGGCCATTCAGGCCTATCACCGTGACAACGGCCAGGCCGACCGCGACGTCTGCCTCATCCCCTCCAGCGCGCATGGCACCAACGCCGCCTCGGCCGCGCTGGTCGGGATGCGGGTGGTGGTCGTCGCCTGCCGTGCCAATGGTGACGTCGACCTGGATGACCTGCGCGCCAAGGTGACCCAGCACGCCGACCGGTTGGCCGCGCTGATGATCACCTACCCGTCCACGCACGGGGTGTACGAGCATGATGTCGCCGACATCTGCGCGGCGGTGCACGATGCGGGTGGTCAGGTCTACGTCGACGGGGCCAACCTCAACGCGTTGGTCGGGCTGGCCCGGCCGGGCCGCTTCGGCGGCGACGTGAGCCACCTGAACCTGCACAAGACGTTCTGCATCCCGCACGGCGGTGGAGGCCCCGGCGTCGGACCGGTCGCGGTGCGCAGCCACCTGGCGCCCTATCTGCCCGGCCATCCGCTCGCCGACGAACTCACCGACACCTACACCGTCTCGGCGGCTCCGTACGGGTCGGCGTCGATCCTGCCGATCACCTGGACTTACATCCGGATGATGGGCGGGGCGGGTCTGCGGGCGGCCTCGCTGACCGCAATCGCGTCGGCGAACTATGTGGCAAGGCGTCTCGATGAGTACTTCCCGGTGCTCTACACCGGCGAGAACGGCATGGTCGCCCACGAGTGCATCCTGGATCTCAACGGGATCACCAAGACGACCGGCGTCACCGTCGACGATGTGGCGAAGCGGTTGGCGGACTTCGGTTTCCACGCACCGACCATGAGCTTCCCGGTGGCGGGCACCCTGATGGTGGAGCCCACCGAGAGTGAGAGCCTGGCCGAGGTCGACGCGTTCTGCGAGGCGATGATCGCGATTCGCGCCGAGATCGACAAGGTCGGTTCGGGCCAGTGGCCGGTGGACGACAACCCGTTGCGCGGCGCCCCGCACACCGCCGAATCGCTGTTGGTCGAACAGTGGTCGCACCCTTACACGCGGGAACAGGCCGCCTACCCGTTGGGGAAGGCGTTCCGTCCGAAGGTGTGGCCGGCCGTCCGCCGGATCGACGCGGCGTACGGAGATCGCAACCTGGTCTGTTCGTGCCCGCCGGTGGAGGCGTTCGCCTAGCCGGACAGGCGTGTTCCCCGCCGCGTTGACGGCCCGCGGAAGTGTGCCGCGACGCCGTAGCTTGGACACATGGATCGGCTGTGGCCCAGTGTGTTCCGCCGTCGGGCGAAAGTACCGGTGAAGCAGTTCGACCCGCTTCGGCGACGGTGGACGGCTGCGCGTACCGTCGGCGACGACATGTCCGTAGACCGGCTCAGCCTCGCGACGTACAACGTGTGGTTCAGCGAGAAGCACAATGAGCAGCGCTACCGTGCGATCGCCGATCTGCTGTCCCGAGATGCGCCGGACATCATGACTTTTCAAGAGGTCACCCATACGAGCCTGACGGTGTTCCTCGATCAGCCATGGGTCAGGGAGAGCTACCGCAGTGCCGCGATGGTCGGTGGCAGCCGCGGCAATTACGGCATGCTGCTGCTGTCCCGATTGCCGGTCGACCGCGTCACGTACACGCGGCTGCCGACCCGGCTGTCGCGCGGATACCTCACAACACAGCTGACCCTGAACGGCGAGCCACTGACGGTGGTGTCGGTCCACCTCGAAAGTGGCAAGGCCTCAGCACCTTTGCGTGCGCGCCAGCTCGGCCGGATATTCGATGCTCAGCGCGGTACCGACAACGTGGCGATCATGGGCGACTTCAACATGCGCGATTCCGAAGCGGGCATCATCCGCGCGGACTACCGGGACGTCTGGACAGAACTGCGGCCCGACGAACCGGGGTACACCGAAGACACCACGATCAACCTCATGCGCTATGACATGAAGAACAAGCACCGGCACGTTCGGTTCGACCGGGTGCTCATAAAGGGTGACACCTGGAAACCGGAGTCGATCGAATTGATCGGCCGCGAGCCGCTTTCGAGTGCATTGCCGCGGGTGTTCCCGTCGGATCACTTCGGGCTACGGTGCACCCTGGTCCGTGGCTGACCCCGGCCGTCAGCCGAGGAACTCCGAAACCGCCGCGGCCAGCCCGGGATCGGTCGAACTGGGCAGGTTGCGGTACTCGCCGCCACTGGTCTTCGCCACCTCTTCCCAGGTGGCTCGGTCGGGATCGTCGCCGAGATTGATGACGTTCACCGCGACCGGCCGCTGCTGATCCACCGCACCCTCGATGTAGGAGATCAACCCCGGACCATCCAGACTGCGATCGGTGTGTGGGCCCGAGGCAATCACCAGCACCGAATTCGGTTCACCGGCACGGAAATTCGCCAGCGCCTCGCCGTAGATCAGGCGCAGCGTGGTGAACGACACCGCACCTCCGCCCGATCCCACCTGGCCCTGCAGATTTGACGCCAAAGCCGCCGATCGTGGTGTGCCGCCGACATTGTCACCGAGTGGCCCGGTCGTGGTGACCGAGCGGCCAGCCACTCCGTCGAAGGTCCACAGGCCCACCGATGTGGTCGGGGGGAGCACCTGCAGCCGCTCAGTCAGCGCCGTCGCCACATTGGTGAGCCGACTGCGGCCGCCCTCATTTGCGGGCATGGACTGATCGAGCATCACAGTGACCGTGCCGCTCTGGGTGGGAGCGGTCATCCTGGCCGCCAGGGTGGCCCTGGATTCAGGGTCGCCGAACGACAACGGCTCCGTCAGCGCCGGGAAATCGGTGACCGGGCTGCTGGGCGGCGTGGCGCCCTCGGCGCGGAAACCGGCCTTGGCCAGTTCGGCGAGCTGTTCGGGTTTGCGCATGAAACGGTCGAACTCGCTGGCTGCGCTGATCTGTTCCTTGGACAACCAGTCACCGCTGAGCAGGACGGCGGGGAAGTCGGCGACGGCGACAGGTCCCGGCGGTATCCACGAGCTGAGCTTCGTACTCGCATCGCTGAGGTTCGCCGCCCGCTCGAACAATTTCTGTTCGGTGGTGACGACCCCGTGCACGGGTGCGGTGGCCGGGTCTGCGGCGGTGATCAACGCATCCAGTGCGGTGGTGGCCGTGGTGTCGGCCAGCTCGGGCTGGCCGACGAGCAGGCGTTGCGCGGTGGAGGCACCGTCGGTGGCCGGTGCGCCTGCCGGCGCGGAGGTCGCGGCCACCGCTTCGGCAGCCAGGTAGGCAGCGTCGCTGTTGCCGGTCAGCGGCAAGGACAGTTTCAGGCCGTCCCAGCCCGGCAGGTTCAGTCCGTCGAGCCCGGCCGGATCGCTCTGCAACCCCGGCAGGGTCGACCAGCTCTGCTGGGCCAGAGCCTCTTCGAGCTCGGGTCGGATGGCCAGCACGACGGGGGAGCTGACCAGCGGGCGGCTGTCGATGACCGTCTTGGCCCCGGTGGCGCTTTCCAGGCGTGCCTCGGAGACCGAGCTGGCCGGAATCCAGAGTGCGGGCCGCTCACCGAGATCGCCCGGCCACGCGTCGGTGAAACCGTTGACCACGGCATTGGAATCTGCGGCCTTGACCGCGACCTTCACGCAGCGGTCACCGACCGGGTCGGCGGTGCTGCTGTAGTGCTCGGCCAGGGTGCCGACCTGATCTGCGATGGCCGGATCCGCGATGACCGCGACGGTCAGCTCGCCTTCGACGCAGCGGTCGGCGGAGACCTGGCTGCGGTTGGACAGTGCGTCACCGAAGAATCGCCACAGGATGACGGCGCCGACCACCACGACGACGGTGATCAGTGCGC
Organism: Mycobacterium sp.; assembly: GCA_011620645.1. Lineage (GTDB taxonomy): Bacteria > Actinomycetota > Actinomycetes > Mycobacteriales > Mycobacteriaceae > Mycobacterium. The sequence continues at coordinate 36,839 of WOYS01000082.1, read as the reverse complement.
CGATCACCAGGGGGCTGACCTTGCGCCGGCCGGTCGTCACCGCGCGGTGGCTGCCGGTCCATTCACCGCTCTCGAAGGCGCGCTGCCGTCCGGTGACCGAGAATGCCTGCGTCGGCTGATCCTCATCGGCGACGGCGGGGAAGCCACGGGGATGCGGGTCGGGTTCGTCGGCCCCGTACTCGTCCGAGCGGTCACCGTAATCGCCGTATTCATTGGTGCCGTATTCATTGGTGTCGTATTCGTTGGTGCCGTAACCGACGTCACCGGCCGGGGCGTCGCCGCTCCCCGTCCGGTCGTCGTCGGGGTCGGGAATGCTGTGCCTGCCCATCCCTACCCCCCTAACTCGTCGTGTCGGATGCCCCGCCGAAGTCTAATCACTGGCTTGCGGCACGCGCCTTGAATTCCCGGCGGCGCCGGTGCAGGATCGGCTCGGTGTAGCCACTGGGCTGCTGCGCCCCGGACAGGATGAGCTCCTGGGCGGCCTGGAAGGCGATGCTGGCTTCGGGGTCCGGTGCCATCGGCAGGTAGTCCGCGTCGCCAGCATTTTGCTCGTCGACCACGCCGGCCATCCGGCGCAGGCTGGCCTTGATGTCGCCTTCGGTGATGACACCATGGCGCAGCCAATTCGCCAGCAACTGGCTGGAGATGCGCAGTGTGGCACGGTCTTCCATCAACGCGACATTGTGGATGTCGGGCACCTTCGAGCAGCCGACGCCGGCGTCGACCCAGCGCACCACATAGCCCAGGATGGACTGGCAGTTGTTGTCGACCTCTTCGTGGATCTCGTCGGTGGACCAGGCCAGCTCACCGGCCAGCGGAATGGTCAGCAGTTCGTCGATCGTGGTGCGGGTGTGGCCCTTGAGTTCGGCCTGTACCGCGTAGACGTCGACCTGGTGGTAATGCATGGCATGCAGGGTGGCTGCCGTGGGCGAGGGCACCCACGCCGTGGTGGCGCCGGCCTTGGGCTGGCCGATCTTCTGCTCCACCATGTCGGCCATCAGGTCGGTCATGGCCCACATGCCCTTGCCGATCTGGGCGCGCCCGGAAAGTCCGGTGGCAAGGCCGGTGTCGACATTGGCGTCCTCGTAGGCCTTGATCCACGGCTGGGACTTCATGGCGCCCTTGCGGATCATCGGGCCGGCTTCCATGGAAGTGTGAATCTCATCGCCGGTGCGGTCCAGGAATCCGGTGTTGATGAACACGACGCGGTCGGCGGCGGCCTTGATGCAGGCCTTGAGGTTCAGCGTGGTGCGGCGTTCCTCGTCCATGATGCCGACCTTGAGGGTGCCCTGCGGCAGGCCGAGCACATCCTCGACGCGACCGAACAGCTCGCAGGTGAAGGCGACCTCGTCGGGGCCGTGCATCTTGGGCTTGACGATGTACACCGAGCCGGTGCGGCTGTTGGCGTGGGGACCGTTGGCCCCGTCGCTCTGGGAGCCGTCCTTCAGTCCATGGATGGCGATCAGCCCGGTGAACAGCGCGTCCTGGATACCCTCGGGAACCTCGTTCCCATCTGGGTCGGTGATGGCGTCATTGGTCATCAGGTGCCCGACGTTGCGCACGAACAGCAGGCTGCGTCCGGGCAGGCTCAGCTCACCGGAACCGTCCGGGGTACTGAACTTGCGGTCCGGGTTGAGCACCCGGGTGAAGGACTTGCCGCCCTTGTTGACCTCTTCGGCGAGGTCGCCGCGGTTCAGGCCCAGCCAGTTGCGGTAGCCGAGCACCTTGTCCTCGGCGTCCACGGCGGCCACCGAATCCTCGAAGTCCATGATCGTGGTGATCGCCGACTCCAGCACGACGTCCTTGATGCCGGCCTTGTCGGTGGCGCCGACGGGGGAGTCGGGGTCGACGAGGATCTCGATGTGCAGGCCGTTGTGGACCAGCAGCGCCGACCAGGCCGGTCTGCCCGGTTTTCGGGTGTAGCCGATGAACTCGTCGGGTTTGGCCAGGGCGACGGTGTCGTCGCCCAGCGTCACGACGAGCTTTGCGTCGTCGATCTTGAGGCCGGTGATCTCCGACCAGGAGCCCGACGCCAGCGGGACGGCCTCGTCGAGGAAGTTGCGGGCATACGCGATGACCTTGTCGCCGCGCACCCGGTTATAGCTGGACCCCCTCTCTGCGCCGCCCTCTTCGGAGATGACGTCGGTGCCATACAGCGCGTCATACAGCGAGCCCCAGCGTGCGTTGGCGGCGTTCAGCGCGAAGCGGGCGTTGAGGACCGGCACCACGAGCTGCGGCCCGGCGGTGCTGGTGATCTCGGCGTCCACCCCGGAGGTGGTGATGGTGAAGTCCGCGGGCTCGGGGGCCAGGTATCCGATATCGGTGAGGAACTGCTTGTACTCGGCCGCATCGAGCGGGCCGATGACACGGGCACGATGCCACCTGTCGATCTGGGCCTGCAGGTCATCGCGGCGCGCCAGCAGATCCTGATTCTGCGGGGTCAGGTCGGTGACGACCTTGTCCACGCCCGCCCAGAAGCTGTCGGGGTCCAGGTCGGTGCCGGGCAACGCTTCGTTCGTGATGAAGTCGTGCAGCACCTTGGCAACCCGCAGGTTTCCCACCGTCACGCGGTCGGTCATGTTTCCTCCCATTGCAGTCGGCTTAGTTTACCCGGCGGTAACTACGCGTGAATCCGCGGCCGAAGTGTCCCCGGCCGGTTGAGTAGCAGGTCGCATCGGCGAGCCAACTCCCTGCGCAGCGGCGCCGCGCGTTCGGTGATGCGCTGTTGCGCCTTGACGTACTCGGCACGACCGGCTGCGGTTTCGATGGTAACCGCAGGGAAACCATAGTCGGTCAGGTCGTATGGGCTGGCACACATGTCCACCGCCCGGGCATCGGCGGCCAGTTCCAGGCAGTCCATCACCAGTTCGGAGGGCACCAGCGGCCCCAGTTTGTAGGCCCATTTGTAGCAATCCATCGCCGCGTGGATGCAGCCCGGTTGTTCTGTCGTGAGCTGGGTATCGCGACGCAGTTTCTCGGCATTGAGGTCGGCGGCGGCCGGGGTGAAGAACCTGAAGGCATCGAAGTGGCTGCACCGCAGCGGCATCGAATCGACGACGGCATCGGTACCGGAGGTCCCGAGGCGCAACGGGACCCGGCCGTGTCGCACCTCGGGTGACCGGTAGACCATCGCCCACTCGTGCAGCCCGAAACAGTTGAACCGGGCGGGCCGGTCTGCGGTGCGGGCCAGCAGATCGGCGATGAATGTCACGGTGTCCCGCCGGGATTCGAGCAGTTCCGCCGATACCGATACCACCGGCCCCGTTGCGCGGTAACCGCTGCGGGTCAGAAAACGCTCGGCGGCCCGACCGCGCAACCCGAAGCCGAAACCGGGGTGCCAGCGCCGCAACTGACGGGGCCGCAGGCTGTAGTAGGTGAACAGGAAATCCCACACAGGATGTGGTTCGCCGCGCTGGGCGCGCTCCTGATGAGGAGCGACGAACCGGTCCACCCGGTGCTGATGGGCCGCCTGGCGGGCAGTCCAGTCGGCTTCGTCGAGGATGGTCGGGTCGGGGTTCATCAGACCCGGTGCGTGCCGTCGCGGACGGTGCCGACGAGATCTTGCACCAGATCCTCGAGCGTCACCATCGCGGTGATCTGGCCACCGTCGGTTACTAGCGCCAGGTGACTCTTGTTACGCCGCAACCGGGTCAGTGCGTCGGGCAGCGGCAGGGTGGACGGCATCTGGATCAGCGGACGCACCATCGATGCGTCGAGCACGGTCGACTCGCTGAGCATTCCGAGCACATCCTTGATGTGCAGGTAGCCCAGGTAGGAGCCGTCGGCCTCGGTGATCGGAAATCGCGAGTAGCCGGTCTCCGAAAGCGCCTGCTCCAAGGCGGCGACGGCCGGTCCGGCCCCGGCGGCCGACACCGGCACCGCCCGGATCCGGTCCAGCGGGATCGCCAGATCGGCCACCGTACGATCCCGGATCTGCAGGGCGCGCGTCAGCCGGGTGTGCTCCTCATGATCGAGCAGCCCCTCGGACAGGGATTCGGCAATCATGTCCGACAGTTCGACGGTCGACACCGTGACGTCGAGCTCGTCCTTGGGCTCCACCCGCAGCGCCCGCAGCGTGGCGTTGGCGGCCCAGTTGTAGAACGCGATGAATGGGCGGGCCGCGCGGATGTAGACCAGATACGGCGGGACCAGCAGCATCGCGGTGCTCTCCGGGCCGGCGATGGCGATGTTCTTGGGCACCATCTCGCCCAGCAGGACATGCAGTGTCACCACGACGGCCAGTGCGACGATGAACGACACGGTGTGCAGCACCGCGTTGCCCACGCCGAGCAGCGCGAATGGTTTTTCCAGCAGGTGGGCCACCGCGGGCTCGCCGACCCGGCCGAGCAGGATCGAGCAGATGGTGATGCCCAGCTGGGCGCCGGCCAGCATCAGCGATAGGTTCTCTGCCGCGCGCATCACCGCGACCGCCCGCTTCTTACCCTGCTCGGCAAGCGCCTCGAGGCGGTCACGCCGCGCCGAGATCAACGCGAATTCCGCGCCGACGAAGAACGCGTTGGCGGCCAGCAGCAGCACGGTCAGGGCGACCGCGAACAGGTCACCGCCCATCTGCGTGCTCCGTGCTCGACTCGTCGCCGTCGGTCCGGACCAGCTCCAGCAGGTCGATGCGGCGGCCGTCCATCCGCATGATCCGGGCCTGCCAGTGCACCGGTTCCTCACCGGGTTTGTCCGGGTCGAACTCGGTCAGTTCGACGGTTTCGCCCACGTCGGGAATGTGCCCGAGTGTCTCCAGCACCAGGCCGCCGATGGTCTCGTAGTCGCCCTCGGGAGCGCGGAACGGTGTCTCCGAGTCGACCTCGTCGATGCGCAGCAGTCCGGACACCTGCCAGCCGGCGCGGCTCTGCACCACATCCGGGGTGGCATCGTCGTGCTCGTCGCGGACATCGCCGACGATCTCCTCGATCAGGTCCTCGAAGGTGACCATGCCCGCGGTGCCGCCGTACTCGTCGACGACCATGGCCGTCTGGATGCCGTTGCCGCGGATCTGGGTCATCACCGCATCACCGTCGAGGGACGCGGGCACCGTCGGAACCGGTACCGCCAGCCGGGACAGCCGGGTAGTGGCGCGGCGCTCGGCAGGCACCTCGAAAACCTGCTTCACGTGCACCATTCCGACAGTCTGGTCGAGATCGCCGTCGATGATCGGGAAGCGGGAATGGCCGGTGCGGATCGCGGCGGCCATCAGGTCGGCCACGGTGTCCTCGATCGCCAGGGATTCGATCTTGGAGCGTGGGGTCATCAGTTCCTCGGCAGAGCGATCACCGAACTGCAGCGAACGGTCCACCAGCACGGCGGTGTCGGCGTCGATCGCACCGCTGCGCGCCGAGGTGCGCACCAGCGAAACCAGCTCCTGAGGGGAGCGCGCCGAGCGCAGCTCCTCGGCCGGTTCGATGCCCATCCGGCGCAGAATCCAGTTCGCGGTGCCGTTGGTGGCCTTGATGGCCGGGGTGAACAGCCGGGAGAAATACCACTGCGGGGCGGCGGCGAACCGTGCTGTGGGCAGTGGTTTGGCGACGGCAAGGTTCTTGGGCACCAGCTCACCGAAGATCATCGACACCGAGGTGGCGAGCAGCAGCGCCAGCACCAGCGCGATCGGGCTCACCCAGTCGGCCGGTAGCCGCAGGGCGGTCAGCGACGGGTACAGCAGCCGAGCGACCACGGGCTCGGCGAGGTAACCGGTTGCCAGGGTGGTGATGGAGATGCCGAGCTGGGCACCGGACAGCTGAACGGACAGCGTGCGGTGCGCCTTGAGGACGATCTGGTCGCGCTGGCCGCCGGTTCGTGCGTTGGCTTCGACGGTGCTGCGTTCCAGTGCGGTCAGCGAGAATTCGGCCGCCACGAACAGTGCGGTCCCCGCTGTCAGCAGCACGAATGCGAACAGGCTCAGAAGTGTCATGGTGAGGGTCATCGCCATCTCACCGGATAGCCGCCGGGCCTGGTGCCCGGCTGTCTAGTAGACGGCTCGGCGTCGTCCGGGTCGGGGGCGGCAAGAACGGCCGGAATCCCGCAAGCCGATGACGATCCGTGGGCCTCCACGGGTGCCTGAGGCACGGGAATCCTTCCTGTACACGGCGTCACGCACGCCGAATGCGGTCCATCGTACCGGCTGTGCAGCTGAGTGTTGTAGCGGCTGTGCGAAGGTGCGCGGCGGTCACCAGCCGGTCGGCAGCGGATGGCCCTCGGCGAACCCGGCGGCCGACTGCACACCCAGCACCACCTTCTCGTGCAGTTCGGGCAGCGTCGTCGCGCCGACGTAGGTGCAGGTGCTGCGCACCCCCGACGTGATGTGGTCGAGCAGATCCTCGACACCTCCACGCGCCGCGTCGAGAGCCATGCGGGAACTGGAGATGCCCTCTTCGAACAGTGCCTTGCGGGCCCGGTCGAAGGAGCTGTCACCGGCGGTGCGAGCGGCGACAGCGCGTTTGGAGGCCATCCCGTAGCTCTCCTTGAACGGCTGGCCCTCGCGATCGCGCATCAGGTCACCAGGTGATTCGTAGGTGCCTGCGAACCAGGATCCGATCATCACGTTCGATGCCCCGGCGGCCAGCGCCAGCGCCACATCGCGCGGATGCCGCACGCCGCCGTCTGCCCACACGTGTCCGCCGAGCTCCTTTGCCGCAGCCGAACATTCGACCACCGCGGAGAACTGCGGGCGGCCGACGCCGGTCATCATCCGGGTCGTGCACATCGCGCCGGGGCCGACGCCGACCTTGGCGATGGTCGCCCCCGCGCCGATCAGGTCCCGGGTGCCCTCGGCGGACACCACATTTCCCGCGGCGATCGGCAACCCCAGATCGAGGGAGGCCACCGTCGCGATGGCGTCGAGCATCTTGGTCTGGTGGCCGTGTGCGGTATCGATGACGAGCAGGTCGACACCGCTTTCGGCGAGGCCGCGGGCCTTCGCGGCGACGTCTCCGTTGATGCCGACGGCGGCGGCGATGCGCAGCCTGCCCGACGCGTCCACCGCCGGGTTGTATATCCCGGCCCGGATGGCGCCGGTGCGGGTCAGCACGCCGCTCAGCTCGCCCTGGTCGCCGGTGAGCACCGCGATATCGACCGGAGCGTGCTCCAGCAGGTCAAACACCTTGCGCGGATCGGTGCCCACCGGCGCCGTGATGAACTCGCTGATGGCGATGTCGCGGACCCGGGCGAACCGGTCCACGCCGACGCAGGACGCCTCGGTGACCACACCGATCGGCCGGCCTTCGAAGACCACCACCGCTGCCCCGTGTGCGCGCTTGTGGATCAGTGCGGTCGCATCGGAGACCGAGTCGTCCGGAGCCAGGGTGACGGGGGTGTCGACAACGAGGTCGCGGCTCTTGACGAAGTCGACGGTGTGCTGCACCACCGCCAGCGGCAGATCCTGCGGCAGCACCACGATGCCGCCGCGGCGGGCCACGGTTTCGGCCATCCGCCGGCCCGCGACGGCGGTCATGTTCGCCACCACCACCGGGATGGTCGTGCCAGAGCCGTCGGCGGTGGACAGATCCACATCGAAACGCGACGCCACATCGGAGCGTCCCGGTACGACGAAGACGTCGTTGTAGGTCAGGTCGTAGGGCGGCCGGTGGCCTTCGAGGAACTGCACGTCGCCGAGTTTACGGCTGCTCGCCGCAGGTGCCCTGCCCTCAGGCCTGAACCTCGCTGCGATCACCGCTCCACAGCGTGTGGAACCGCTTGTCGCGGTCGTCGTCGATGCGGCCGTACGTGTGCGCGCCGAAGAAGTCGCGCAGTCCCTGGGTGAGCGCGGCGGGCAACCGCTCGGTGCGCAACGCGTCGTAATAGGACAGCGCTGAGGCGAAGCCGGGAATCGGGATGCCCAACTGGGTTGCCGTGACGACCACGCGACGCCAGCTGTCGATGGACGACTCGATCGCCTCGCGGAAGTACGGAGCGACGATCAGCGAGGCCAGTCCGGGCTCGTCGTCGAACGCGTCCTTGATCCGGTTGAGGAACTTGGCCCGGATAATGCACCCGCCGCGCCAGATGGTGGCCATGTCGCCGGGGGTGATGTTCCAGTCGTATTCGAGGCTGCCTGCCTGAATCTGATTGAAGCCCTGGGCGTAGGCGATGATCTTCGAGGCGTATAGCGCCTTGGCGACGTCTTCGGTGAACTGCGCTGCATCGGTTGGCTTCTCGCCGAGTACGCCGGAGGCCAGGCCGGTGGTCGCCTTGCGCTGCGTCACCGAACCGGACAGCGCGCGGGCGAACACCGCCTCGGCGATCCCGGTGACGGGCACCCCGAGATCGAGCGCGGACTTCACCGTCCAGCGCCCGGTGCCCTTCTGCTCGGCCTCGTCGAGGATCAGATCCACCAGCGGCGTTCCGGTCTTGGCGTCGACCTGGCGAAGCACCTCGGCGGTGATCTCGATGAGGTAGCTGTCCAGGTCGCCCTTGTTCCACTCGGCGAACACGTCGGCGATCTCGCCTGCGGACGTGCCCAATGCGTCACGAAGGAGTTGATAGGCCTCGCCGATGAGCTGCATATCGGAGTATTCGATGCCGTTGTGCACCATCTTCACGAAGTGGCCGGAACCGTCGGGGCCGATGTGGGTGCAGCAGGGCACGCCGTCGACGTGTGCGGAGATCTCTTCGAGCAGCGGCCCGAGCGACACGTAGGACTCGGCGGGCCCGCCGGGCATGATCGACGGTCCCTTCAGCGCGCCCTCCTCGCCACCGGAGATGCCCGCGCCGACGAAGTGCAGCCCGCGTTCGCGGATGGCCTTCTCCCGGCGGATCGTGTCTGAATAGAGGGCGTTGCCACCATCGATGATGATGTCGCCTTCCTCCATCGCGTCGGCGAGCTCGTCGATGACCGCGTCGGTCGGGTCGCCGGCCTTCACCATGATGAGGACACGCCGCGGCTTCTCAAGGGCAGCAAGGAATTCCGGGATGGTCTCGCTGCGGATGAACGAACCCTCCGAGCCGTGCTCGGCCAGCAGCGCGTCGGTCTTGGAGATCGAGCGGTTGTGCAGGGCTACGGTGTAGCCGCGGCTGGCGAAGTTGCGTGCGATGTTGGATCCCATGACCGCGAGACCGGTGACCCCGATCTGTGCTTTGCCGGTGTTGCCCGAGTGGGTCATGCGGCAGCCTTTCGATGGTGTCTTGACGTCGTGGTGTAGATCGCCGCTGGCTCTGGGTTTTATGCCCTAGTGACTGAACAAGCGGTGCAACTCGGTGAGCCAGGGCAATGCCAGCGCCACCGTAGGGATTATCAGGATCGAGGCCGCGGCGGTGTAGGCCGCCACTGCCAAGGCAAGACTATTGCCCTTACCCCCGAGTCGCTGTACTCGCACCACCGTGGTGGGGCCACCGGCGGCCAGCGCACCGGACGGGGTGCGCCCGCCGGCACAGGCGACCAGCGCGCGGGCCAGGGGAGTGGGGCCGGCAACCCGGACCGCGGCGTCGTCGGCGAGCAGTTCGATGAGCAGCCGGACCGCATCGAGTGCGTTGCCGCTGCGGACGAAGCGGGGGAACGCGGCGTGCACGGCGGTGAACATCTCGAGCACCAGATCGTGACGGGCCCGCAGGTGGGCGCGTTCGTGGCTCAGGATGGCGGCGATCTCGGATTCCGGGAGTGTGGTCAGGGCGCCTTCGCTGACCACCACGCGGCTGCGCACGCCGGGCAGACAGTAGGCCATCGGCTGAGCGACGCCGAGGACGCGCAATCCGCTGGGTCGGCGCGCGGGCGTGGGTACTTCGCGACGTGACATGCCGACCAGGTCGACGACCATGCGGTGGTGGGCGCGACGGCGGCGGGTGGCGACGGCCACTTGGAGGACCGCGGCGGCCAGCCGGGCGCCGACCATCAGGGTGAGCGCGAAGACGGCGATGTAGAGCAACCACAGCGGCCAGCCGAGAGCTTCGATCTCGCTGGTGAATGTCGCGGTGGGACGACCGTCCGGTCCGGGTACGAACAGCCGGCTCGCGATGGCGATGCCTGCGGAGAATGCGGAAAGGACCGCGGCGAGTGCGATGGATTGCCAGAGCACGATGGCGGCGCGCGGTGCGCGCAATGGCCAGGAGGCGCAAGCGAGAACTGCGGGCACCGGACCGACGAGCACCAGCGCGACGATGGAGAAGGCCAGCGCGGACACGCCGCTAGTGTCTCTCAGCCGGTACCCGAATTGCCAGTCGGTGGAGCAACACAATGCTTTGACTCCAGTTCGGCCAGTGCGCGGCGCAGTGCGTCGGCCTCGTCAGCACCCACTCGTTCGACGAAATGCACCAGTGCGGCCTCTCGGCTGCCGGAGTCCGAGACCTGGTCGAGTGCGTCGACCATCAGCCCGGCGACCAGCTCGTCGCGGCCGTGGGTCGGGGCGTAGCGGTGGGCGCGGTCGTCACGATGCTGGATGACGAGGTTCTTCTTCGCCAGCCGCTGCAGAACCGTCATGATCGTCGTGTATGCCAGGTCCCTGCGCGCAGCAAGCGCCTCGTGGACCTGTCGCACCGTTTGCGGTTCGCGCGAGGTCCAGAGGTGGTCCATCACTTCGCGCTCGAGTTCTCCGAGCCGCGTCAACTTGGCCATGATCTGTTCACTCTCCTGAGCACTGAAATCAAGGGTACTACGCGCTTACTACCGTGCGTCGTATCCCATCTGCGCACCAGGTCGTTGGCCTGGAATCGGACTCTCCCGGACCGGTCACGAGCCCATTTCTGAACTACCTGCGAGTTCAGTCATGAGGCACTGGTCCGGATGGCGGTGCCTACTATGGTAAGGATAACCTAATTGAAGATGGAGGTGCTGATGACGGTCATGGTCGACGATCCGCTGATCGCGCGAATGTCGATGAGGCGGGCGCTGCCGCTGCATGAATCCAGCCGGCGACTGCGGGAGTTGTACCCGGACTATTTTATGGATGCGAGACTCACGGACCGGACCGGAGTCCTGAGGGCTGCAGAGACCGTTGCGAGTGAGTGATCTTTAGTGGTCACGCGACTCGCACCCCGTCTCGGGGTTGTTCGGCAGCCGTGCGGCTGCGTCCCTTCCGCGCTTCACAGCCACCCGCCGGGCGGTGCCCGGTCTTACGGTCGGCTCCACGCTTGACGGCGGCCCCAACTGGGCCGACGACGCTAGTTGTGTCCTCGTAGCGTGCGAGGGTGATGGCGGCGTTGTCATCACGCTGATGCGATGCCGAGCAGCCGTCGCATTGCCAGTGTTCGTCCCAGCCGATGGCTTGCACATGCCCGCAGGCATGGCAGGTTTTCGACGACGGGAACCAGCGGTCAGCGACCACCAGTTGTGACCCGTACCAGCCCGTCTTATACGACAGGTGGCGGCGGGGCGTGCCCAGGGCGGCATCGGAGAGTCCGCGCCGACGAGCGCGGGCACCCGGCAGCCCTTTTTGCCGCAGCATCCCGGCCGCGTCCAAGCCTTCGACAACGATGCGGCCGTGGGTTTTAGCCAAACGTGTTGTCAGACAGTGCAGGTGGTGGGTGCGGACATCGTTGACCCGGCGATGGAGCCGGGACATCTCGGTGGTGCGCTCACGATATTGGCGTGAGCCTTTCGTGCAGCGTGATCGAGCGCGGCTGACGTGCCGCAGCTCTTTCAACGCAGCATCAAGCGGGCGTGGATTCTCAACCTGCTCAATCACGCTCCCGTCAGCTGCGGCGACCGTAGCCAAACGCCGCACCACGACGTCCACGCCGACCCGCGAATCAGGGAGCGCAACGCTGGGTTGCTGAGGGCGTTGGACAAGCACCCGCATGCTCGCGTCGAGACGGGTGCCGTTACGCCGCACGCTGATCGCCAGCACCCGCGCACGATCTGACCGGATGAGGCGTTCGAGGCGGCGGGTGTTCTCGTGGGTACGGACGGTGCCGATGACCGGCACCGTGAGGTGCCGGCGATCCGGTTCGACGCGCATCGCCCCGGTCGTGAACGACACGCGGTCGGCGTCGCGTCCCTTCTTCTTGAACTGTGGGAAACCCACTCGCTTGCCGTCACGTTTTCCTGATCGTGAGGTCTGCCAGTTCCAGTACGCGTCGACCGCGCCGTCGATCCCGTCGGCGTAGGCCTCTTTCGAGCACTCCGGCCACCACACGACACCGGTCTCAGCGTTGACGCACACGTCGTCTTTGACTTGGTTCCAGCGTTTGCGTAGCACGCGCAGCGACGGTTTCGCCGTCTCGATCCCGGTGGCGTGCCACGCCTCGATGTCGGCTTTCAGGGTGGCCACAGACCAGTTGTAGGCCTTGCGACGAGCACCGAAATGGCGCGCCAACGCGCGGGCCTGGTCCTCGGTCGGGTCGAGCGTGAACTTGAATGCTTGTACCGCCCAGCCCTCAGGAATCTCGAATTTCGCCACCTCAGGCCGCCTCAGGTTCCCCGGCGTCAGCCGCCGCAGCGACGGCACGCTTAGCACGGTTGGCAGCAGCGCGTTTGCCGTAGAGCCGAGCACACATCACCTTCATATCTCCGTTCCTACAGCAGCCCACCGACAACTAACGACCACTCAACCCGCAACAGCTGGCAACCCTCGGTCCACTCGAAGGGAGGGCCCCACGCATTCGCGTGGGGCCCTCCCGCATTCCGGTGGCCGTCTGACCTGAACACCAGAAGGTGTAGACACTAAACTCGTGACCACATCTGTGCCTCCCGGCCTCGGAGCCGGCTTCGACAGCGAATTGGGACTGGAGTACCTGGAGATGACCCCCGACGGCGGGCGCGCCCGACTGGAGATCACCGACAAGGTCAAACAGCCGTGGGGCATCGTGCACGGCGGCGTCTACTGCTCCATCGTGGAAAGCCTTGCCAGCATCTCCGGACATGTCTGGCTCGCCGAGCACGGCGGCGGGACCGTTGTCGGGGTGAACAACAACACAGACTTCCTGCGGGCCATCAAATCCGGCACGGTGACCGCAGTTTCGACTCCGATCCACCGTGGCCGCCGCCAGCAGCTGTGGCTGATCACCATCACCGATGAGGATGGCCGCACCGTGGCCCGCGGTCAGGTCCGGTTGCAGAACGTCGCCGAATAGCTCGCCGCCGAATCGATCGTCGCCGAATCGATCATTGGCGCCGCAAATTTCCGGCTGGTGCCGTTCGCTCCACGCGCGGGCGGTCGTCGGGCGTGGCATAGTCGCCCACTATGCGTTTAACGCCGCATGAACAAGAGCGGTTACTCATCTCCTACGCAGCCGATCTCGCGCGCCGACGACAGGCACGCGGGCTCAGGCTGAACCATCCCGAAGCCGTCGCGCTGATCACCGATCACATTCTGGAAGGTGCCCGTGACGGGCGCAAAGTTGCCGAACTCATGGTGAGTGGCCGCGATGTGCTCAGCCGTGAGCAGGTGATGGACGGTGTCCCGGAGATGCTCTATGACGTCCAGGTCGAGGCCACCTTCCCCGACGGCACCAAGCTCGTCACCGTCCACCACCCGATTCCATGATCCGGCAGGGAGGTCTGACTTGATTTTCTCCAGTGAGGAGCCGGAGGCGGATCACGCATGATCCCAGGTGAGATCGAATTCGGCGAGGGTGAGATCGCGCTCAACAGCGGAGCGACCCGGCTGGCGCTCGACATCGTCAACACCGGTGACCGGCCGGTGCAGGTGGGTAGCCACGTGCACCTGCCGCAGGCCAACTCCGCGCTGGATTTCGACCGGGTGGCCGCGCACGGGCACCGCCTCGATATCCCCGCCGGGACCGCCGTGCGTTTCGAACCCGGCATCGCGCAGCAGGTTTCACTCGTTCCGTTGAGTGGCACGCGCGAGGTGTACGGGCTGTCCCTGAATCCACCCGGCAGATTGGACGCGCAGTGAGTTCCCTCTCCCGCGATCGTTATGCCGCGCTCTACGGTCCGACCACCGGCGACCGGATCAGGCTGGCCGATACCGACCTGTTCGTCGAGATCACCGAGGACCGCAGTGGCGGGCCCGGTCTGGCCGGTGAGGAGGCGGTCTTCGGCGGCGGCAAGGTGCTGCGCGAATCGATGGGCCAATCGCGGGCGACGCGGGCCGACGGCGCACCGGACACCGTCATCACCGGTGTGGTCATCCTGGACTACTGGGGAATCATCAAGGCCGATATCGGTATCCGCGACGGTCGCATCGTCGCCATCGGCAAGGCGGGCAATCCCGACATCATGTCCGGGATCCACCCGGATCTGGCGGTGGGCCCGTCCACCGAGATCATTGCGGGCAACGGCCGCATCGTCACCGCTGGCGCCATCGACTGCCACGTCCACCTGATCTGCCCGCAGATCATGGAGGAGGCCCTCGGCGGCGGCATCACCACCATCATCGCCGGCGGAACCGGCCCGGCCGAAGGCAGCAAGGCCACCACGGTCACACCCGGCTCCTGGCACCTGGCGCGGATGCTGGAGGCGCTGGATTCCTGGCCGCTGAACGTCGCGCTGCTCGGCAAAGGTAACACCGTCAGCGCCGAGGCCATGTGGGAGCAATTGCGCGGTGGCGCAGCAGGATTCAAACTGCATGAGGATTGGGGCACCACCCCGGCCTCGATCGACGCCTGCCTGACGGTGTCGGAAGCCGCCGGCGTGCAGGCCAATATCCACACCGACACCCTCAACGAGATGGGCTTCGTCGAGGACACCCTGGCCGCCGTAAAGGGCCGGTCCATCCACGCGTATCACACCGAGGGTGCCGGTGGCGGCCATGCTCCCGACATCATCACCGTCGCAGGCGAACCGAATGTGCTGCCGAGTTCGACGAACCCGACCCGGCCGCACACCGTCAACACCCTCGATGAGCACCTCGACATGCTGATGGTGTGCCACCATCTCAACCCCAGCATCCCCGAGGACCTGGCGTTCGCGGAGAGCCGTATCCGGCCGTCCACCATCGCAGCCGAGGATCTGCTGCACGATATCGGTGCGATCTCGATGATCGGCAGCGATGCGCAGGCCATGGGCCGCATCGGTGAGGTGGTGCTGCGCACCTGGCAGACCGCGCATGTGATGAAGCGCCGCAGGGGATTCCTGGAAGGCGACGTCCGGGCCGACAACAACCGTGCCCGCCGCTATGTCGCGAAGTACACCATCTGTCCGGCAGTGGCGCACGGCCTGGATCACGAGATCGGTTCGGTGGAGGTCGGTAAGCTCGCCGATCTGGTGCTGTGGGAACCGGCGTTCTTCGGTGTGCGTCCGCACGCGGTGGTCAAGGGCGGCATGATCGCCTGGGCGGCCATGGGCGATGCCAACGCGTCCATTCCGACTCCGCAGCCGGTGCTGCCGCGGCCGATGTTCGGTGCCACACCGGCTACCGCGGCGGCGACTTCGGTGCACTTCGTTGCGCCCCAGGCCATCGAGGACGGATTGGCCGATCGTCTGGACATCCGCCGCAAGCTGGTCGCGGTGCAGAATGTCCGTCAGGTCGGCAAGGCCCAGATGCCGCTCAACGATGCGTTGCCGCGCATCGAGGTGGACCCCGACACCTTCACCGTCCGCATCGACGGTGACGTGTGGGCCGAACAACCCGCCACCGAACTGCCGATGGCACAGCGCTACTTCTTGTTCTGATGCGTGCCAATTCCCCGTCGCTTCGCTCGCCCTCGTCACTGGCAACACTTCTCACGCTGGCGGACTCCCGGCTGCCGACCGGCGCACACGTGCACTCCGGCGGCGTCGAGGAGGCCATCACCGCTGGGCTGGTCATCGATCTGACGACGCTGAAGGCCTATCTGACCCGGCGGATCAGCAGTCAGGGCCTGGTGAGCGCATCGCTGGCCGCGGCGGTACACACGGGCAGCCTGGCCATCGACGCGGCCGATGCCGAAACCGACGCCCGCACACCGTCACCGGCGGCCCGAGCGGCATCGCGAGCGCAGGGCCGCGGGCTGGTTCGGCTGGCCAAGCGGGTCTGGCCGGTCCATGATTGGCAGCCCCTTGGCATCAAACCGCATCTCGCGGTGGCCGCCGGTGCGGTCGGAATCGCCGGCGGGATGGCGCCCGAGCACACCGCACTGTCGATGGTGTACACCACCATGACCGGTTCGGCGACGGCGGCGCAACGCCTGCTGGCACTGGACCCCGCCGATGTGGCCGCGCTGACTTTCGAGTTGTCCGCACTGTGCGAGAAGACGGCCGCGCTGGCGGTCAAGGAACTCGCCGACCTGTCCGATCCGTTGCTTGATGTGCTGACCGAGGCCCACGCCGTACGCGAGCGTCCCCTTTTTGTTTCCTGAAGTTTCCAGAGCTGAAAGGTTCGACATGCCACCACATTTCATCGACGGCGAGCCACACACCCACCACGACCGGCCCAAGCGGGTGCGCCAGCCGGGGGAGCCACTGCGGATCGGGGTGGGCGGACCGGTGGGCTCGGGCAAGACCGCGCTGGTGGCCGCCCTGTGCCGCCAGCTGCGAGATGAGATCTCGCTGGCGGTGCTGACCAATGACATCTACACCACCGAGGACGCCGACTTCCTGCGCAGGCATGCGGTGCTTCCGGATGAGCGCATCGCCGCGGTGCAGACCGGAGGCTGCCCGCACACCGCCATCCGCGATGACATCACCGCGAACCTGGACGCCATCGACGACCTGATCGCCGCAAATCCGGCGCTGGACCTCATCCTGGTCGAATCCGGTGGCGATAACCTGACCGCGACCTTCTCGTCCGGCCTGATCGACGTGCAGATCTTCGTCGTCGACGTGGCCGGCGGTGACAAGGTGCCGCGCAAGGGTGGGCCGGGCGTGACGTTCTCGGATCTGTTGGTGATCAACAAGACCGACCTGGCCCCGATGGTGGGCGCGGACCTCGATGTCATGCGCCGCGACTCCACCACGGTGCGCGGAGACCGGCCGTTCGTGCTCATCTCGCTCACCGATGATCCGACCGCCGGTCCGGTGCTGCAGTGGGTGCACGATCAACTGCGGGTTCTGAGCCATGTGAGCGCAGCGACGGGGAAGTCGGTCGGCTCCTAGATGCGCTCCGACGTCCTGCTGGTGGCTCGCGCGGGCCGCGGCCCGCGTATCGAATGCGGGGGCGGACTCGCCGCGCGCCGCACCGAGGCGGACACCGTGCACCTGCTGTCCGCCGCGGCAACGCCGCTCGGTGGTGATGTGATCTCGGTGCGCATCATCGTCGAGGCCGGCGCCCGCCTGCGGGTGCGCACCGCCGCGGCCACCATCGTCCTGCCGGGTGCCGACAGCGCGATATCGCACAGCCGCTGGGAACTGGAGGTGGCCGGTGAGCTGGATGTCGATCCCCAGCCCACCGTCATCGCCGGCGGTGCCCGCCACCACACCACCACCCGGCTGTGCGTGGGGGAGTCCGCGACGGCGCGGTTACGCGAAAGCGTGCAGATCGGCAGAACCGGTGAGCACCAGGGATTCTGGACCTCGGCGCTGCACGCCGACGTGGACAGCAAGCCGCTACTGCGGCACCGGGTCGAACTCGGCATCGGATCGGTCGCCGACGACGCACTGGGCACACCGATGGCATGCGTCAGCGAATTGCGCTACCCGCAAACATCATTCGACGGCGCCGGCACCATCCTGGAACTGGCCGGCGGTGGCAGCCTGTCGACGTGGCAGGGACGGCGATTGGGCGACTAGCTGGCCGCCTTCTCGCCTTCCTGTGCCGCGGCGGCGATCTCCTCGAGCTCCTCGATCCTGGTACGGGCGTAGGCCTGCTGCTCGGTGATGGTCAGCTGACCGCGCTGCCTGCTCAGGAAGGTCACCGCCCACGACATCAGGGTGGCAATCTTGGTCTTGAAGCCGACCAGGTAGATCAGGTGCAGCCCCAGCCACGCCAGCCATGCGATGAAGCCGGCGAACTCCAGCTTGCCGACCTTGGCCACGGCGTTCCACTTCGACACGGTGGCCATCGACCCCTTGTCGAAGTACTTGAACGGCACCCGCGGCTTGGGCTTGGTGCCGTGTGCTCGCGCGGCAGTCTCGTTCTTGATGATCGCGGCGACGTACTTGCCGCCCTGGATAGCGCCCTGCGCCATGCCGGGCACGCCGTCGACGAAGGCCATATCGCCCACCACGAAAACGTTGGGGTGACCGGGGATCGACAGGTCGGGGTTGACCTTGACGCGGCCTGCGCGGTCGATCTCGGTTTCGGACTGGGCGGCCAGATCCTTGCCCAGCGGGCTGGCCTGCACGCCCGCCGACCACACCTTGGACGCCGACTCGATGCGGCGGATGGTGCCGTCCTTGTCCTTGACGGTGATGCCATTGCGGTCGACGTCGGTGACCATGGCGTTGAGCTGGATCTCGACGCCCATCTTCTCCAGCCTCTCCTTGGCCTTGAGGCCGAGCTTCTCGCCCATCGGTGGCAGGACGGCCGGCGCGGCGTCGAGCAGGATGACGTGGGCTTCGGTCGGGTCGATATGCCGGAAGCTGCCCTTGAGTGTCTGGTCGGACAACTCCTGGATCTGACCGGCCATCTCCACACCGGTGGGTCCGGCGCCGATGACG
The DNA here is from genome assembly GCA_011620645.1 of Mycobacterium sp. Classification (GTDB taxonomy): domain Bacteria; phylum Actinomycetota; class Actinomycetes; order Mycobacteriales; family Mycobacteriaceae; genus Mycobacterium. Next base: position 18,427 of record WOYS01000082.1, on the reverse strand, counting down.
ACGAAGGTGAGCAGCTTCTTGCGGCGCTCCGGATCACTGGACCGCTCGGCCTGCTCGAACGCGCCGAGGATGCGACCGCGCAGTTCCAGCGCGTCGTCGATGGTCTTCATACCAGGAGCCCACTCCGCAAAGTGGTCGTTGCCGAAGTACGACTGACCCGCGCCCGCCGCCAGGATCAACGTGTCGTAGGGCGTGCTGTAGGTGTGACCCAGCAGGATCGAGTCGACCGTCCGGTTCTCCAGGTCGACGTGTGTCACGTCACCGAGCAACACCTGGGCGTTCTCCTGCTTGCGCAGGATCAGCCGGGTCGGCGGGGCGATCTCTCCTTCGGAGATGATGCCGGTGGCGACTTGGTACAGCAGCGGCTGGAACAGGTGGTGCGTGGTTCGGGCGATCAACTTGATGTCGACATCGGCGCGCTTGAGCGCTTGCGCGGCGTTCAGCCCACCAAAACCCGAGCCGACGATGACTACCTTGTGCCGATCCGATGCCGTAGCTCCGGGGTGGCTCATTTCTGCTCCTAGCGAAGTGCTTTGTCAATACATCGCCAGGGTAGTCGGTGGCTATCCCACCAGCGCGGTGAGACGGCGCACCCACCCAAGAATTAACCTCGGGTCAGAACCCTCAGTCAGCGAGCAGTGGCTTGAGGACTTCGGCGAGGGCCGTCAGCGAGCCGGGTGTGTAGACCGGCATGTTGAAGATGACCCCGCCGACGCCGGCGTCGAGCACCTTGGTCTTGATCTGCTCGGCGATGGCCTCCGGGCTGCCCACCGCGGCGCGACCACGGAACTCCTCGGGCAGCGAGTCGATGGTGGCATTGGGATCCGGGATGACAGACAGCAGCGTGCTGGTCTCCAGGGTGGCTGGGTCGCGGCCGATCTCCTCGCAACGCTCCCGCACGACCTGCACCTTGGCGGCGAGCTGATCGAAGGAGGCGATCAGATTGAGATGATCGAAGTGCTTGGCCGCCAAAGGAATGGTCTTCTTCTCTCCGCTGCCGCCGATCATCAGCGGAATGTGGTCACGGAACCGGGGATTGGCGAAGGCCTCCTTGGTTCGGTAGTACTTGCCGTCCACGGTGACGCGTTCGCCCTTGATCATTGGCAGGATGATGTCCAGAGCCTCGTTCAGTTTGTTGAAGCGGTCGGTGAACGTGCCGAACTCGAAGCCGAGGCTGTCGTGCTCGAGTTCGAACCAGCCGGCGCCGATGCCCAGGATGGCGCGGCCATGGCTGATCACGTCCAGTGTGGTGATGGCCTTGGCCAGCATGGTGGGGTTGCGGTAGGTGTTGCCGGTGACGAGGGTGCCCAGCTGCACCCGCTCGGTAGCGGCGGCCAGGGCTCCGAGAGCGGTGTAGGCCTCCAGCATCGGCTCTTCGGGGGCGCCGAGCCCGGGGAGTTGATAGAAGTGGTCCATTACGAAGACCGAGTCGAAGCCGGCGGCTTCGGCTTCCTGCGCCTGCGCGATGACGGTCGGGAACAGCTCGGAGATGCTGGTGCCGTAGGAGAAGTTGGGGATCTGGTATCCGAGTTTGATGGTCACGGGTTCACGTAACCACAACTAAGCGGAGCGGTGACCCCGTTTTAGCTTGGGGCGAACAATGGAATATCTCAGCCGAAGTTGGCCAACGCGCGGTGGCTGACGTGCAGCGTCTCGCCGGTGATGTGCCGGGCCGATGGTGTGGTGAGAAACAGTGCGAGACGGGTGATTTCGGTGGCGGTCGAGCCGCAGGGGCCGTCGAGGCCGTCGTATCCGGGATCGACACCGCGACCGGCTGCGATGGCGTTGATGGTGATACCGCGGACGCCGAAGTGGGCGGCCTGGCCGGAGGTCCAGTTGGAGAGTGCGGCCTTGATGGCGGCGTCGGCGCTGCCCTCGGCGGGGTTGGCGGGCGCGACGTTGATGATCGAACCGCCCGAGCTCAGCTGATCGCCGAGGATCGACACGGTCAGTACCGCCGACAACACAAAGGTGTCGAGAGCGTGGCGCCAGGCCGATGCGCGGTCGGTCAGCGTGTGGGTGCGGGGGTCGCCGGCATCCCAGCGCGGGGCGGGCACATTGATGATGCCGTCGAGATAGTGCGGGAATGCGCCGCGCGCTGTTTCCAGGCTGGTCGGGTCCGTGTTGTCGAAGACGACGTAATCGACGTCGAGTTCCTTGGCGGCCACTTCGAGTTCGGCGCGCTGCGCCCCGGCGATCAACACGCCGTGGCCCTCGTTGCGGAATCCACTGGCGATGACGCGACCGAGTTCGGTGTCGCCACCGGTGACCAGCATCTGCATCGGACTCTCCTTGGTTCAGCGCTGAAGCCAGCGAGTTGGACACTATGTTACTGGACGGTAGCTATCAGGGGAAACCGGCACGCCGAAAAATCGCCCACCGGCACGGCTCGCGTAACGCGCCGCGGGGTAGCCGCGAAACACGGTGCAGATCCCCACCGGCGGCGTGGACGGCACACCCAACGCCGTTGGTGGACCCAGGGTGAGCTCAAAATATCAGCAATTCACCGAACTGTGCGCTGCATGTAAATCGTTGGCGCTCAGCAACTTCTCAGCAAAGCACTCCGAGGGCGACTCACACTTGCGTCACGGCCGTAACACGGTAGTTTCTTCCCCATGGATCAGTCGGACGTGAATCTCACACACCGCAGGCGACTCTCGGTGAGGCTCGCAGTCGCTGCGGCAGTCGGCGCATCTGCGGCGGCCTTGACCCTTCCGGTCGCGGTGTCGCATGCGGAACCGGCGCCGCCCGCCCCGGCTCCCGCCCCTGCGAATCCGACACCGCCGCCCCCTCCCTTGCCCCCGGGCGTGCCGCCGCCACCGGGGGTGCCGCTGCCTCCGGGCATGCCGCCGCCACCGGGGGTGCCGCTGCCTCCGGGGGTGCCGCCGCCACCGGGGGTGCCGCTGCCCCCGGGTGTGCCGCCGCCACCGCTGGATCCGAACGCTCCACCGCCGCCACCGGCACCGGAGCCGGGCCGCGTCAACAATGCGGCCGGTGGATTCAGTTATCTGTTGCCCGAAGGGTGGAAGGTGGCCGACGCCACCCAGCTGTCCTACGGCCAGGCGTTGCTGACCAAGATCCCGCCGCCGGGCACCGAGCGGCCGGCGAACGACACCAGCGTGCTGCTGGGACGGCTTGACCTCAAACTGTTCGCCGGTTCCGAGGCCGACAATGCCAAGGCTGCCGCGCGGCTGGCCTCCGACATGGGCGAGTTCTTCATGCCGTTCCCCGGCACCCGGCTCGGGCAGGAGAGCACTCCGCTGACCGCTGGTGATTTCACCGGCGCCGCGTCCTACTACGAGGTGAAGTTCACCGACACCGACAAGCCGACCGGCCAGATCTGGTCGGGTGTGGTCGGTGCTCCGGTCGCGGCGGGCACGCGCGGGCAACGCGTGCCCCCGCGCTGGTTCGTGGTGTGGCTCGGTACCGCCAACAACCCGGTCGACAAGGCCGCTGCGGTGGCGCTGGCCCAGTCGATCAAGCCCTGGAGCCCCCCGCCCCCGCCTCCGCCGCCGGACCCAAATGCGCCTCCGCCGCCGCCGGACCCGAACGCACCGCCACCCGATCCCAACGCGCCGCCCCCGCGGCCCGGTGTGGGTGTGCCGGTGCCGGTCGATCCGAACAGCGCTCCAGGAATGCTGCCCGCCTAGACGCCGCGCGGTGATGGCCGATCGTGCCCGTTTCTTGGGCGTGATCGTGATCTTGAGCAGGTAAGCCATAGGTGTATCGGGCCTGTCGGCCAAGTCGGGCCCGGAGAGGAATTCTTATGGGCACCGTTATCGGAACCATCATCTTCGGCGCGGTCATCGGCGTACTGGCCCGCGTGGTCCTCCCAGGTAAGCAATCGATTGGATGGCTGATCACCATCGTCCTTGGCGTTGCCGGTGCACTGATCGGGTATTGGGCGTGGGGACTGATCGCCAGCGAGGGGAATGCTGACACCGGTGGCGTCGACTGGATTCGGTGGGCGATCAGTATCGCCGCAGCCGCAGTCCTCACATTGGGTTACACAGCTGCGACGAAGAAGTAGGTCGAGTTGGGCTTCTTCACCGCGCTACTGGGCGCCGATCTACTGCTGTGGATCGTCGGTCTGGTGACCAAGAAGTCCTGACGCCGCGAGCGGGTCGCCCGTCTGGTCGGGCAGCCGTCAGGTCGACGCGTGCCAGACCAGTGCGGCGGCCAGCGCGCCCATGCCGTTGAGCGACCAGTGCAGTGCGATCGGAGCGATCAGGCTGCCGCTGCGCCGCCGTAACCAGGTGAATATGAAGCCGGCTGCGGCCGTGGCGATCACGGCACCGACGACACCGGCGACCATGCCGAACACGCCGCCGCCCAGGATGCGGGAGAAGCCGACGTTGCCGCTGGTGAGTCCGAAAGAACTGGCGATGTGCCAGAGGCCGAACAGCAAGGATCCCGCCGCTGCGACTCCGCGCACGCCCCAGGCACGATCCAGTGCACCGTGCAGCACTCCGCGGAACGCGAGCTCCTCGGGGATGACGGTCTGCAGCGGGATGATCACCATCGAGGCGATCAGCGCCCCCGACAGCGTTGCGTAGTGGTTGTTCATGAACATCGGCCGTGTCCACGGCAGCAGCGCGCCGACGGCGATCACGGTGAGCACGATCCCGACGACGGCCGCGGCATAGCCGGCGCCTGAGCGCCAGTGCTCGCGGCCCAGTCCCAGTTCCGACCAGCCGAGCCCGCGTGATCGCACCAGCACGACCAGGCCGATCGCTGCGGCGGGCACGATCGCCACATTGGCCCACGGCGTGGTGAAATGCGCCACCAAATTGGTCAGCGCGAGCACCACCACGACCACTGCGATGTCGACGTAGACCCGGAAATGGTCAAGTGCCGACAGCTGCCCCACCAGCGGGTGGGCAGGCATCTCGATCAGTGGAGCCACCACGCCGGCATCAGACATAAACCCAAGTGTACATGTCTGGTTGTCTACCTAAGTTAGCGAACTGACACGCTAAGGTGTCCAGCGTGCTGAGGATGACACGGTGACCGTCGAGCAGCCGCTGCTGGGCGGCGTGCGGATTCTCGATCTCTCCGGCAGTGACGCCGCCGCGGTGACCCGACTGCTGGCCGACCTGGGCGCCGATGTCCTCAAGATTCACGTCTCCGGCGATGGAGCCGACCGGCATGCCGCACCGCTGGTCGGCGGTACCAGCGTGCCGTTCGCCCTGGACAACGCGAACAAGCGGTTGGCGAGGCTGGATCCTGCCGACACCGGGGATCGGCGCCGGTTCGACGGGTTGATCGCTGGCGCCGACATCGTGGTCGACGGTGGGGGCGACCTCACTGCTGCATTCGGCACGTCCTGCGCTGAACTGGCCGATCGGCATCCGGCGTTGGTGGTGTTATCGGTCACCGATTTCGGTACCGAGGGCCCGTACCGGTCCTGGCAGGGTACCGACGCCGTTTTCTATGCGATGTCGACCGCGTTGTCGCGGTCCGGCCCGGCCACCGGGGCACCGGTGCTGCCGCCGCCGGGTATCGCGTCGTCGGCCGCTGCCGCGCAGGCGGCGTGGGCGGTGCTGGCCGCCTACTATCACCGGCTCCGACGCGGCGTCGGGGACTACATCGACTACTCCCGCTTCGAGGCGGTCGTGCAGTCACTCGATCCGCCCTACGGTTCGCATGGCCAGGCCGCGGCCGGCCAGAAGCGCTCGGCTGGCTGGCGTGGCCGTCCCCTCAACCAGCAGATCTACCCGACGTTCCGGTGCCGCGACGGTTTTGTGCGCATCTGTCTGCTCTCGGCGCGGCAGTGGCGGGGGATGCGGGCCTGGCTCGGCGAGCCGGCGGAGTTCGCCGGACCCGAATACGACTCCATCGCTGCGCGTTTCGCAGCGTCGGCGCAGCTGAACGCGGCCATCGCGAAGTTGTTCGCAATCGAATCCATGGATGACCTTGTGACGCAGGGGCAGTCGCGAGGTGTGCCGATCGCGGCCGTGCAGACACCGGCCGAAGCGCTGGCCTCCGAACATTTCCGTGCCGTCGGCGCGTTGGCGGACATGCCGGTTGCCAACGGCGACGCGGTCACCGTGCCGGTCGGCCCGTTCGTGGTGAACGGCATGCATCGCGGTTTCATCGCCCCCGCCGTCGAGGACGCCGGCGGTGGGTGGCTCGGCCCGCCGGCTGCCCCGGTCCACCCGCGCAAAGACGGCAGGCGGCCGTTCGACGGGTTGCGGATTCTGGACCTCGGTGTGATCGTCGCAGGCGGCGAACTCGGACGGCTGTTCGCCGACCTGGGTGCCCGAGTGGTCAAGGTGGAGAGTGCGGCCTATCCGGACGGCTTGCGTCAAACCGCTCCCGGGCAGGCGATGAGCCCATCGTGGGCGCTGACACACCGCAACGAGCTCAGCTTCGGCGTGGATCTGCGCCGACCGGAAGGCGCCGACATCTTCGGTCGCCTGGTGGCCCGGGCTGACGTGGTGTTAGCCAACTTCAAACCGGGAACACTTGGTGCACTGGGCTTTTCATTCGAGAAACTCAAGCAGTTGAACCCCGCGGTGGTGCTGGCCGAAAGTAGCGCCTTCGGGGACACCGGGCCATGGAGTGACCGGATGGGTTACGGCCCGCTGGTGCGTGCCACGACGGGCGTCAGCTGGCTGTGGGGTGGTGCCGGACCGCAGGCCGACCAGTTCTCGCGGTTTTTTGATGCCACTACGATCTTCCCCGACCACGTCGCCGCCAGGATCACCGCGATCGCCACCCTGGCCGCGCTGATCGGCCGCCTGCGCACCGGAACGGGTGCGCACGTCCACATCTCGCAGGCCGAGGTCGCGATGAACCAGCTGGCGAGTGCCTATGTCGCCGAGGCCGCCGCCCAATCCGGTCTGCCGATCACCGAGGACGGTGCGGTGCACGCGGTGTGCCCGTGCGCCGGCGAGGACGAATGGTGCGTCATCTCGGTGCGCCATCAGGAGGACCGGCACGCGTTGGCTGCCCATATCGGTGTCGACCTCCCAGCGGATCACACCACCTTGACCGCCATCCTCGGGGCCTTCACCCGCAGCCGGGACAAGCACGACATCACCGAACAGCTGCAGGGTCTGGGGATACCCGCGGGACCGATGAACCGGCCCCGCGATGTGCTCGACGATGTGCAGTTGCAGTCCCGTTCGCTCTACGCCGATCTGGAGCACCCGCTGTTCGACGAGCCCATGCCCAGCGAGACCGGGCCGGCGCCCTACCGCAGCATTCCGCGCGGCGAACTCCGTCCGGCCCCACTGGCGGGGGAGCACACCCGAGATATCGCGCACCGAGTACTCGGCCTGGACATCACCGAGATCGACCGGCTCATCGCCGACGACGTCTTGTTCGAAAGCCCCGTGGTTTCCGGCAGCACCACCGACCAGAGGAGCCGATCGTGAGCACCGCATCAGTCTTCATCGCGGGACGCGCGGACTACCGGGTGCTCACATCGATCTACCGGGTCGGCCCGTCCTGACTGCGCCTGCCCCCGACATTTCCGTACGCCTTGAGAGGAACGCACAGTGCCCATTGACCCCAGAACCCCGGTGCTCGTCGGGTACGGACAGGTCAACCAGCGCGACGAGAACCCGTCGACCGAACCCGTCGACCTGATGGAGGCGGCCGCCCGCGCCGCCGCCGATCCACCGGTGCTGGCCGCGGTGGACTCGGTGCGGGTGGTCAACGTGCTGTCCTGGCGCTACCGCGACCCGGGGCTGCTGCTCGCCCAGCGCATCGGCGCCGCCAGCGCCGCCACCCGGTACACGCCGATCGGCGGCAACGTCCCGCAATCACTGGTGAATCAGGCCTGCCTCGACATCCAGCACGGCCGCAACGATGTCGTGCTCATCAGCGGCGGGGAGACCTGGCGCTCCCGGACCCGGTTGCGGGCTCGTGGTGAAAAGCTGATCGGCACCCAACAGGACGAGTCCGTTCCACCGGCGCCGGGTTCCGATGACGAATTCCAGTTGACCGGGCCCGGCGAGCTGCGCATCCACCTGGATCGCCCGGCATACGTGTATCCGATGTTCGAGCAGGCCTTGCGCATTGCCGCGGGGGCGACACAACAGGATCACCAGCAGCGGATCGGTGAGCTGTGGTCACGCTTCAGCGCTGTCGCCGCAGGCAATCCGCATGCCTGGATTCAGCAGGCGCTCAGCGCCGAGGAGATCTCGCAGCCCGGACCCACGAACCGGATGATCAGCTCGCCGTACACGAAGCTGATGAACTCCAACAACATGGTCGATCAGGGCGCCGCCCTGGTCCTGATGTCGGCAGAGAAGGCGACCTACCTGCAGATACCGCGCGACCGCTGGGTTTTCCCGCACTCCGGGACCGATGCGCACGACACCTACGAGATCAGTCACCGGGTGGAGTTCCACGGCTCGCCCGCGATCCGCATCGGCAGCCGGCGAGCCCTGGAACTCGCCGCGGCCGGCGTCGATGACATCGCGCTTATCGACATCTACTCGTGCTTCCCATCGGCGGTGCAGGTGGCCGCCGCCGAACTCGGCCTGGCCCTTGATGATCCGCAGCGACCGCTGACCGTGACCGGCGGCCTGACCTTCGCCGGTGGCCCCTGGAACAACTACGTCACCCATTCCATCGCGACCATGGCCGAGCGGTTGATCGCGGCGCCCGGCGCGGTGGGCCTGATCACCGCCAACGGCGGCTACCTCACCAAGCACAGCTTCGGCGTGTACGCCACCGAGCCGCCGCGCAGCGGATTCCGCTGGGAGGACGTGCAAACCACCGTCGACGCCGAGCCCACCCGCGGCGCCGAGGTCGATTGGGTTGGCGTCGGGACCGTGGAAACCTGGACCACCCCGTTCGACCGGGACGGTGTCCCCGAGAAGGCCTACCTGGCCGTCCGCACACCGGCCGACACCCGAACGCTGGCGGTGCTCAACGACCCCTCCGAGGCCGCGGCCAGCGCCGCCGAGGATATCGCCGGGGCCAAGGTCACCGTGCGTGCCGACGGGACCGCGTCACTGGCATAGCGGTGCCCGCCGCGGGGGTAACGCCTCGCCCGGCGCAGGCATGGAGTACACCGAGGAGCTGGACCCCGCGCTGGCCGAATCGGCGGGTGAGGCGCTCGGCTGGCAGGACACACTGCTGAACTTCGTGTCCACCAACATCTTCAGCGCGATGTCGACGGCGACGATGGTGCCGATCATCGTGTTCTCGCTGCTGTTCGGGATTGCGCTGCGCGCGCATATCAACACGTCCGGTGATACCGGCGTGCTCACCTTCATCGACCAGATCCAGCAGATCGTGCTCACGATGATCCGGCTGGTCATGTACATCGCGCCGATCGGCGTGTTCTGCCTGCTCGCCGCTCTGGCCGGCGATGTCGGGTTCTCGGTGGTGACAACGGCATTGAAGTACCTGGGCACCACCCTGCTCGGTGTGCTCATTCTTTTCATGCTCTTCGTCGCGGTGGTGACGGTGCACACCCGGCTCAACCCGTGGAAGCTGCCCAACAAGCTGGCCGAGCAGACCGCGATCGCCATCACCACCACCAGCTCCGCGGTCACCTTCCCGACGGTGCTGAAGAACACCGTCGAGATGTTCCTGGCGACCTCGCTGGACCTGCCGTTCGAGGCCGTCGGCCTGCTGATCGCCGTCGACTGGTTCGCCGGCATCTTCCGTACGTTCCTCAACGTCAACGGTGACACATTCGTCGCGATGCTGGTGGCCAACGCCGATGACGAGATCGACCGGGATGTCTACAACGGCGACAAGGTGGTCATCGCCGAGGAGATCGACATGGCGGAGTACAGCGAGGCGATGGCCCGCGCCGATCGTGCCGACTGATTCGGCAAACCTCAGCTACGCCCGGCTTCGAGGGAGGCGCACACGGCCATGTTTCCGTCAGTAGAGATCGACTCGGACGGTGAGTAGGTCGCTGCCCATCGCCCGTACCACCGCACTGTTGAGCCGTGGCAGGTGCGCCAGCCTCGCGATGGGGTCATCCGATGGCATCAGATGGGCGGTGCCGGTGCGCCACCGGCCCCGGATGCGCACCCGCACAACAGGATCGGCCTTGATGTTCTGCACATAGTGCGAGTGTTCACCATGTTCGGAGACCATCCAGAAGTGGTTGTCGATGACGCGTCCACCGACCGCGGTGCGTCTGGGAATCCCGGACTTGCGACCGGTCGTCTCCAGCATGGTGACCGGCATTCGGCGGCCGAGCGGATTGACGACGCGGCGTTGCACCGCGTGCACCACCCGGCGCTTGGCGGTGTTGAAGTCGGTCATGCAGGCGAGTCTAGGTGCCACCGGTCACGACGTCGGGCAGGCAGCGGACGTCGAAGTTCACCGAATTGGCGATGAAGCAGAGGTGATGAGCGCGTTCGTGTATTTCGGCGAGCTTATCGGCGTGTAGCGCATCGCTGATGTGCACCGTCGGGTGCAACACCACCTCGGTGAAATACCCGCCACCATCCTCGGTCTGGGCCATGGTGCCCGAGGGATGATCGGTATAGCCGGTCACCGATACACCGGACTGGGCGCACAACGCCAGCACCCAGAGCATGTGGCACTGCGACAGCGTTGCCACCAGGAGCTCCTCGGGGTTCCACCGCTCCGGCACGCCACGAAAGGCAGGATCGGCGGTCCCGGGGATCGTGGGCTTACCCGGCGCGCTGATGTCGTGCGCGCGTTCGTACTCCCGGTAGCTGCTCGTGCCGGTACCGGTGTTGCCGGTCCAGGTGATGTCGAGTTCGTAATGGTGCGTCTTCTCCGCCATGGTCACACGGTAGGAGTCCACCCCAGTGCCGGTCCGAGCCGGTCGGCCATATCACCGATGATCTGGGTGTAATCCTCGGGTGCGAAGGTGAACGGAAGCGCGAAGGCGATCTCGTCGGCGCGCTGGAAACCGGCGTGGCCGAACAACTGATCGGCGAGTTCATCGGAAGTGCCGACGTAGTCGGGGGAGAACATCATGCCGCGCGCCCCCTGTGGGCTCCTACAGGGCGCTCTTGTAGTGCTCGTAGAGCATCGGGGTGCCCACGGACACACCGGGATTGATGCGACCACAGGAGAGCAGGTCGACGGTAGCGAGGTCCTCGGCCAGCCGCAGCGGATTCTCCAGTCCCAGCGGGATGACGGCGGTGCCCAGCTCGATGCGGGAGGTGAGCTGGGTGGCGGCGGCCATGATCGTCGCCGGCGACGAGATGCCCGGCTGCAGATGACGGCACCGCAGCCACACGCTGTCGAAACCCAGGGCCTCGGCCCGCACGATGACGGCCAGGGTCTCCTCGATCCCCGGCCGCGGGTCGTCCGCGTCGAACCGGCCGATGGTCAGGAAACCGAGTTTGCGCAACGGTTCACCGCGTCGTGGCATATCTCCTACTTCCCGCGAGCGTGCGTGTTTGTACCGTCTGACACGGTGTGTCGGGTACAAACACGCACGCTCGCGAGATATTTCGGCTAAGCAGCGACGGTGGCCGCCGCGGTGACCGGCTCCAGCGCGGCGACGACGATGTCGGCGACATCGATCATCGGCCTGACGTCCAGAACCTGCAGCACCTCGGACGGGACCTCGTCCAGGTCGGGCTCGTTGCGCTGCGGGATGAAGACGGTCTTCAGCCCGGCCCGCTGCGCGGCCAGCAACTTCTGCTTGACGCCGCCGATGGGCAGCACCCGGCCGTTGAGCGTCACCTCACCGGTCATACCGACATCGGAGCGGACGTTACGTCCGGTTGCCATCGAGACCAGCGCCGTCACCATCGTGACACCGGCGGACGGACCATCCTTGGGCACCGCGCCTGCGGGCACGTGCACGTGAATCTGGCGGTCCAGCGCCTTCGGGTCCACGCCCAACTGCTCGGCGTGCGCACGCACGTAGGACAGCGCTATCTGCGCGGACTCCTTCATGACGTCACCCAGCTGACCGGTCAGCTTGAGACCCGGTTCACCGTCGGTCGATCCGGCCTCGATGTAGAGCACATCACCCCCCAGACCTGTCACAGCGAGACCGGTCGCCACGCCGGGCACTGCGGTGCGTTCGTCGGAGTCCGGGGTGAACCGCGGACGGCCCAGGTAATCAACGAGATCCGGCTCGTCGATGGTCAACGCCTCAGTCGATGCGGCGAGCTTCGTGGTGACCTTCCGAAGCGCCTTGGCCAGCAGCCGCTCGAATTGCCGCATCCCGGGCTCACGGGTGTAGTCGGCGGCGATCTTGCGCAACGCCGCGTCGGTCACCGTCACCTCGTCCGAGGTCAGCGCCGCGCGTTCGGCCTGCCGGGGGAGCAGGTAACCGCGCGCGATGGCGACCTTGTCATCCTCGGTGTAGCCGTCGATCTGCACCAGCTCCATCCGGTCCAACAATGCCGACGGGATGTTCTCGATGACGTTGGCGGTGGCCAGGAACACCACATCGGACAGGTCGAGGTCCAGGTCGAGATAGTGGTCGCGGAACGTGTGGTTCTGCGCCGGATCCAGCACCTCCAGCAGCGCGGCGCTCGGGTCGCCCCGATAGTCCGAGCCGACCTTGTCGATCTCGTCGAGCAGCACAACGGGATTCATCGAACCCGCCTCGCCGATGGCGCGCACGATGCGGCCCGGCAGTGCACCGACGTAGGTACGGCGGTGACCACGGATCTCGGCCTCGTCGCGCACACCGCCGAGGGCGACTCGCACGAACTTGCGGCCCAGCGCCCGGGCGACGGATTCACCCAGCGACGTCTTACCGACTCCGGGAGGCCCGGCCAGCACCATCACCGCGCCGGAACCGCGACCGCCGACGACGGACATCCCACGCTGGGCGCGGCGCGCCCGAACAGCCAGATACTCGACGATGCGGTCCTTCACGTCGTCCAGACCGTGGTGATCGGTGTCCAGGATTTCCCGCGCCGACTTCAGGTCCGTGGAATCCTCGGTGGTGACGTCCCAGGGCAGGTCCAGGACGGTGTCCAGCCAGGTGCGGATCCAGCCGCCCTCGGGGCTCTGGTCGTTGGAGCGTTCGAGCTTGCCGACCTCCCGCAGCGCGGCCTCGCGAACCTTCTCGGGCAGATCGGCAGCCTCGACACGTGCTCGGTAATCAGCTGAACCTTCAGTCCCGTCGGGACCCAATTCGCCGAGTTCCTTGCGGATCGCGGCCAGCTGCTGGCGCAGCAGGAATTCCTTCTGCTGCTTGTCCATACCCGAGCGGACGTCCTCGGCGATCTTGTCGTTGACCTCGACCTCAGCCAGGTGCTCGCCGGTCCAGGAGATCAGGCTGCGCAACCGCTGCGACACGTCCTCGGTTTCCAGCAGTTCACGCTTCTGCACGTCGGTCAGATACGACGCGTAGCCGGCTGTGTCGGCCATCGCGGACGGGTCGGTGATCTTGTTGACCACGTCGACGAGTTGCCACGCCTCGCGGCGCTGCAGCATCGCCAGCAGCAACTTCTTGTATTCGGCCGCCAGTGCCGTGGTCTCATCGGTGGCTTCCACCTCGGCGGCTTCTTCCACCTCGACCCACAGTGCAGCGCCGGGTCCGGTGGTTCCGGTGCCGATGTGTGCGCGGCGTTCACCCTTCACGACGGCGGCAGCGCCGCCACCGGGGATGCGTCCGACCTGCACGATCGAGGCGAGCACACCGTAGGTGGGGTAGCGGTCATCCAGGCGTGGGGCGATCAGCAGCTGACCGGACTCGGTCGATTGTGCTGCGTCGACGGCGGCCCGGGCGGCGTCGTCCAGCTCGATGGGGACGACCATGCCGGGAAGCAGGACGGGCTCGCTGACGAACAGGACCGGGACGGAGATGGGTTCAGACATCAATCCTCCAAAGTTGAATCTAGTGGGCTCAACTCTGGGGGGCGGGCTTTTGTTCCTGAAGGATTTCGAGTATTCCGATACTCGGTGCAAGCCGGACCCTCCGGCGGATACTGAAGGCCCAGGCGCTAGTAGCCGGAGGTGTTCATGGGCAGGCTGGACGGCAGGGCTGCGTTCATCACCGGGGTGGCGCGCGGTCAGATGCGATCCGGCTGGCCCCCGAGGTAGATCAGGCCATGTCGGTAGATCAGGCCATGTCGATCGATCAAGGTTGTGTCAACAGGTGAGGACCCACGGTAATGACGACTGAAACCCTTGTACCGCTAGCCAATACCGACCGTCTGTTCATCGACGGCGAGTGGGTCAAGCCCAGTTCCGATGCCGGTTTCGATGTCATCGACTCGGCAACCGAAGAGGTCTACTTCCGGGTCGCGGCGGCACAGCCCGCGGATATGGATCTGGCCATCGGCGCCGCGCGGCGGGCATTCGATCGTGGTCCGTGGCCGCGCATGACGCATGTGGAGCGCGCCGGGTACCTGCAACGGATGGCCGACGAACTCGAGGTGAGATCGTCGGATTACCCCGCGATGTGGCCACGCGAGTCCGGGGTTCTGCACGCCGTGGCGACGGTGAGTGAACCGGGCAATCCCGAGATGCTTCGTCAGTTCGCCGAGTTGGCCACGGACTACCCGTTCGAGGAACCCTTCACGCCGAGCGCATCGATGATGACCGGTGGGGGACACGGTCTCCTCGTACGGGAACCGGTCGGGGTGGTGGGCGCGATCATTCCGTGGAACGCGCCGCTGCCATTGATCCTGATCAAGATCGCACCGGCGCTGCTCTGCGGGTGCACGGTGATCGTGAAGATGTCACCGGAGGCCCCTGGCGCCGGCTATCTCATGGCGGAGATCGCCGATGCGGTCGGACTGCCGGCCGGCGTGCTGAACGTCATCACGGCCGACCGGGAGGTGTCGGAGCTGATGGTTCGCGACCACCGCGTCGACAAGATCGCGTTCACCGGCTCGACCGCGGCCGGCCGAAAGATCGGCGCGCTCTGCGGTGGGCGGATTGCGCGATGCACCCTCGAACTCGGCGGCAAGTCGGCTGCGGTGGTGCTCGATGATGCGGATATGGGCGCCGCGGCAACGGTGTTGGCCGGTGCCGAATGCTTCCTGTCCGGTCAGGTGTGCGCCTCGCTGACCCGAATCGTGGTGCCCCGCAAGCGCCACGACGAGTTCGCCGAGGCTTTGGCCGTGGCCTTCGCGGCGGTCCAGGTCGGTGACCCGTTCGACGCCGCCACCCAGATGGGTCCGCTGGCGATGGAGCGTCAGCGTGACAGGGTCGAGCACTACATCGCCAGGGGTGTCGAGGAGGGCGCGACGCTGGTGACCGGCGGCGGTCGTCCCAAGGCACTTCGGCGCGGCTTCTACGTGGAGCCGACGGTGTTCGCCGGAGTGGACAACAAGCACGTCATCGCCCAGGAAGAGATCTTCGGACCGGTCCTGTGCGTCATCCCGGCCGACAATGACGAGCATGCCGTCGATATCGCCAACGACACGATCTATGGGCTCAACGCGGCGGTGTTCACACCGGACGCTGCGAGGGCCCGGCAGGTAGCAGGCCGGCTCCGTTCCGGCACCGTCGGACACAACGGCACCCGTTTCGACATGAGCGTCGCCTTCGGCGGTTTCAAGCAATCAGGTATCGGGCGGGAGGGCGGTCGGGAAGGGCTGCATGCGTACCTGGAGACCAAAACGGTGCTACTGGACGATGATCCGTACCGAAAGTAGGCCCCGCTGAACAAAATTGGCCCCGAACACACAAAAGCAGGGAGCCTGCCGTTCGGGGGGTACGGCAGGCTCCCTTGGTTTTGGTGGATATTTCGTCGCTAGGCGACGGCTTGAGCTCCCAGCACGCGCTGGATGTCCGGCTTCATCATCTGGAGCTGCTGGCCCCAGTAGCCCCAGCTGTGGGTGCCGTTGGGCGGGAAGTTGAACACGCCGTTGGTGCCACCGGCCGCGATGAACTTGTCGCGGAAGGCAACATTGGTGCGCAGCGTGAACCCTTCCAGGAACTGGGCGGCCATCAGGTTGGCGCCGTTGCCGGCGACATCCAGGTCCGACGGGGTACCGGTGCCGCAGTAGATCCAGACCCGGGTGTTGTTGGCCACCAACTGATTGATGTTGACCATCGGGTCGTTGCGCCGCCATGCGGGGTCAGAGGACGGACCCCACATGCTCTCGGCATTGAAGCCGCCGGCGTCGTTCATGGCCAGACCGATCAGCATCGGCCACCAACCCTCGGACGGGTTCAGGAAGCCCGACAGCGTTGACGCATAGATGAACTGCTGCGGGTGGTAGATCGCGTAGGTCAGCGCCGCGCTGCCGGCCATCGAGATGCCGACCGCCGCATTGCCGGTGCGCGACACGCCCTTGGCGGCCTCCAGGTAGGTCGGCAGTTCCTGGGTCAGGAACGTCTCCCACTTGTAGGTGTAGTTCTGACCGTTGCCCTTCGACGGCTGGTACCAGTCGGTGTAGAAGCTGGACTGGCCGCCGACCGGCATGACCGTCGACAGGCCGGACTGGTAGTAGTACTCGAATGCGGCGGTGTTGATGTCCCAGCCGCTGTAGTCGTCCTGGGCGCGCAGACCGTCGAGCAGGTAGACCGCGTGCGGCCCGCCACCCTGGAACTGCACCCGGATGTTGCGGTTCATCGCCTGGGAGAACACGTCGAGATACTCGACGGGCAGGCCTGGGCGGGAGAATGCCCCGGCGGTCGCCGAACCCCCGGCGAAGCCGATCAGCCCGGGCAGCATGAGGACTGAAGCGGCAACCACCGCCGCCCTGCGTAGCAATCCGCCACGGATATTTCTGATGAACTTCATAACGGCAACCAACCCACCTTTCTTCACGTGTTAAGCAAGCGCCGTTGCTTTTCGTCGTGGGTAGTTGATCATGCATCCCAGCAGTCACACGCGTAACAGCCCGGCGTGGTGTGATCGCGGGTTGCTAACGATTGCGACTCGGGTCCGAGACCAGTACCGGGGCTACTCTCGGAACGATGAGCGACGATCGCACGCGGGTGCTGATCATCGGCGGCGGCTTCGGCGGCCTGTTCTGCGCCCGCCGGCTCGGCCGGGCCGATGTGGATGTCACACTCCTCGATCGGGCCGCCGGACACCTCTTCCAGCCATTGCTCTACCAGTGCGCCACCGGCACGCTGAGCATCGGTCACATCAGTCGATCTCTGCGGGAGGAACTTTCGCGCCACCGCAACGTGACCACGCTGCTCGGTGAGGCGGTTCGGTTGGACCCACAGGGGCGCACGGTGACCGCGATGCGTCCGGACCAGACGACGTTCACGGTGGGCTACGACATCCTGGTGATCGCCGCAGGCATGCAGCAGTCCTACTTCGGCAAGCAACATTTCGCGGAGTGGGCGCCGGGAATGAAGACCCTTGATGACGCCCTGTTCATTCGGCAGCGGCTGTTCACCGCGTTCGAGATAGCCGAGACGTTGTCGCCCGGACCTGATCGCGACGGCTGGCTGACGTTCGCCGTTGCCGGCGGCGGGCCGACCGGGGTGGAGATCGCCGGACAGATCCGGGAGGTGGCGACCCGGACGCTGGCGAACGAGTTCCACAGCATCGCACCCGAAGACGCCAGGGTGTTGCTGTTCGATGGCGGCGACCGGGTCCTGAAGAGTTTCGCCCCGGGCCTGGCCGACAAGGCCACCCAGACGCTGCAGGCGCTGGGGGTCGAACTGCACATGGGCGCGCATGTGACCGATGTGGGCCGCGGCGGCGTCACGGTGACACCCAAGGCCGGTGGGCCTGCCGAACAGTACGCCGCACGGACCGTGCTGTGGACGGCCGGCGTCGAGGCGGTGCCGTTCGCGCGCCACGCCGCCGAGGTGCTGGGGGCCGAGACGGACCGCTCCGGCCGCATCGCGGTTGCACCCGACCTGTCGGTGCCCGGTCACTCGCAGATCTTCGTGGTCGGCGATCTCGTCGGTCGCGATGATCTGCCCGGTGTCGCCGAGAACGCCATGCAGGGCGGATTACACGTGGCGGCCTGTGTGCGGCGGGACCTCGACGGGAAGCCGCGCAAACACTTCCGCTACCGGGATCTGGGTTCTGCGGCCTACATCAGCCGCGGCAATGCGCTGTTGCAGGTCGGCCCGATTCGCGTCTCCGGGCGCGCCGGCTGGCTCGCGTGGGGCTTCATCCACATCGCGTTTCTCACCGGGCTGAGTAACCGCGTCAGCACCGTGTTCACCTGGATGGCGGCCATCGGCCGGGCCAACCGTCATCACCGGGCGTTCATGCTGGGCGGTGCGACCGCCGCCGATCAGCATTACACCTGGTCTGAATGTGATGAGCCGCCGCAGCCGCCGCGATAGACCAGCCGGTCCATTCCCCGTCGCTTCGCTCGCCCCCGGTCTATTCCCCGTCGCTTCGCTCGCCCCCGGTCTATTCCCCGTCGCTTCGCTCGCCCCC
>WOYS01000082.1:0-83 GCA_011620645.1 Mycobacterium sp. | reverse complement strand
GGTATCGACGATCACCCAGCCGTGCGGCGGCACCACCAGCTGCTGCACCCGCTCGGTGGGTGGCGCGCCGGAGCCGGCAACGA
>WOYS01000017.1:3222-49571 GCA_011620645.1 Mycobacterium sp. | reverse complement strand
ACCGATTTCCCGGGTCGCTTCGCTCTCCCCCGCGAGCGGGAGGTACCCCCAGCCCGCTGAACCGATTTCCCGGGTCGCTTCGCTCTCCCCCGCGAGCGGGAGGTACCCCCAGCCCTCTGAACCGATTTCCCGGGTCGCTTCGCTCCTGCCCTCTGAACCGATTTCCCGGGTCGCTTCGCTCCTGCCCTCCCTGGGCACGGTCGCCGACGCGACGCCCCTGGTCGTAGGTCACCGAACCAGAATGGCACAAGCCACGACGCTTACCATTCCGGCGCGCCACCGATACGGATACCTACGCTCGACGCTCCCCCAGCGTGCGGTAGTAGTGTCGTGGCGATCAGCAGGTTGAAAACGCCGACTACAGGCCCGAGCAGTGCTTGTGCGCACGCCGCACACTTTTCGAAATCGAGGACGTAATGAGCGATCTCGCCAACGCTTCCGAAGCGCGGGGTGCGAAGGCGGGCACCGGCGGCAACCGGCGCGGTAACCGCCTACCCCGCGATGAGCGTCGCGGGCAGCTGCTTATCGCGGCCAGTGAAGTCTTTGTGGACCGCGGGTACCACGCCGCGGGCATGGACGAGATCGCCGACCGGGCCGGTGTCAGCAAACCTGTTCTATACCAACATTTCTCATCGAAGTTGGAGCTGTACCTTGCGGTCCTGCAGCGCCATGTCGACAACCTGGTGTCGGGCGTGCGGCAGGCATTGCGCACCACGACCGACAACCGGCAGCGCCTGCGCGCCGCAGTACAGGCGTTCTTCGATTTCGTCGAACACGACAGCCAGGGCTACCGGCTGATCTTCGAGAACGACTACGTCACCGAGCCGCAGGTCGCCGCGCAGGTGAGGGTGGCCACCGAATCCTGCACCGATGCGGTGTTCGACCTCATCAGCCGGGATTCGGGACTTGAAGCCCACCGCGCCCGGATGATCGCGGTGGGCCTGGTGTCGACCAGCGTCGACTGCGCGCGTTACTGGCTGGACAACGACCGGCCGATCTCCAAGGATGCGGCCGTCGAGGGCACTGTGCAGTTCGCCTGGGGCGGACTGTCACACGTGCCACTCACCCGGTCCTGAACTCCCGGTCCTGAACTCCCGGTCCTGAACTCCCGGTCCTGAACTCCTGGTGTCATCCGCCGGAAGTTCGCTATCTCATTGTGCCCTGCGGCTGCTGCGCGCATGCCACTCGAATAGTCCTGCCGTGCAGCATGATTCGGTGTATGACGATGCGTGGACACTAGTTGGTCTTTATGGCTTCAGCACCCACACCGAAGCCCACCTTGCGCCCGTCTGCGGCACCGATCTCGACGTAGGCGATCCTCGCCGAGGGCACCAGGTAGCGGCGCCCCTTCTCGTCGGTCAGCGCGAGCACGGCCGTGGCGTCGCCCAGTGACTTGACGATCGCCCGTTCCACCTCGTCGGGTGTCTGCGCGGTGCTGATGCTCAGCTCTCGCGGGCTATCGGTGACCCCGATCTTGATGTCCACGCTTTGGCCTCTTTCGGTTGTGTAGCGATGCGTCCAACAAAGGCTAGTAGACCAAAGGCTAGTAGACCAAAGGCTAGTAGACGCAGTGCCGACTGCGCCGCTGTGGTCGTTGCGCCATCAGCGAAGCACCCTGACCAGACCGAGTCCGGACCGTGACCTCACCGCAAGCGCGTCAACATCATCCGTCACTTTCGCACCATTAATATCGGCCGGGTACGTACCGACAATATCTGGGAATAACGTTATGAGCAGGCAATTCTCGCCATATTCGACAGCCCGCGACAGCTACTCGGGCAGCGGCTACCGATCGGAGCAACCGGCCGATCAAGCAGCTGGGTACCAGAGTGACCGTGCGCGCAGGCGCGCGGCACGACACGGTGCCGGATACGGCCGCGTCCGGCGCGAGACGCACGGTGCGTACGACAGCCATGACGCTCACGACGCCTATGACGGCTATGACAGCTATGGCGCGGACATCGATCACGACGATCACGACGATCACGACACCGATTACACGGACCACCGGTTTCCGGCGGATTACCACGAATCGCTCGACCGTCGCTGGATCTGGGTGGCCGGTGTCGCCGGCGTCATCCTGATGGTCGCGGTCATTTGCACCGGCGTGATCCTCGGCGGCGGGGACAGCGGCACCGTCTCGGCGGGCGCCACGTCATCAGAAGCCGCAGAGCCCACGGCGCCCACGGTGACCACGGCGCCCACGGTGACCACGGCGCCCACGGAGACCGACGCGCCCAGTGCCGCTGCGCCGGCCCCCGGCGTCCCGGCTCTGCCGCCCGAAACCGTCAGGACGATGACACCGACCCCGAGCGCGTCCGCGGCGCCCACTGCCGAACCCACACCCAGCGCCCCGGTGCCCGCACCGGCACTCGCCGAAGCACCGGTGGCCGACCCGGCCCTCGCCGCGCGCACCATCACCTATCACGTAACCGGTAACCGGTCGCTGATCGATCTGATCACCGTCATCTACACCGACCAGCAGGGAGCGCTGCAGACCGACGTCAACGTCGCGCTGCCGTGGGTGAAGACCGTCACTCTCGATCCGGGGGTCACCCTCGCGTCGGTGACAGCGACGAGCGTCGGCGGTCAGGTCAACTGCTCGATCGTCGACGGCAGCGGTGCGGCCATCGCGGTTCAGGCCAACAACTCGATGATCGCGACCTGCACCCGGTAGCCGATCAGGCCAGCCCGAGCTCCCGCATGCGGCTGGCGTGGTTGCGCTGCAACTGATCGAAGAACTCCGACAGCTGCGCCAGGCCCTCGCTGCTGCTGATCACCAGATCGACCAGCTCGTCGTGGTCGGCGAGCACGAACTGGGCCTGAGTGATGGCCTCACCGAGCAGCCGGCGCGACCACAGGGCGAGCCGGTGCTTCTGCCGGTCGCTGCCGGTGACCGCGGCCCGCACCTCGGCCACCACGAACTGCGAGTGCCCGGTCTCGGCCAGCACCGAACGCACCACGTCGGCGGCCTCGGCGGGCAGCGCATCGGCAATCTGCAGGTAGAAGTCGGCGGCCAGCGCATCGCCGACGTAGGTCTTGACCAGCGCTTCCAGCCAGGTGCTCGGGGTGGTCAGACGGTGGTAGTTCTCCAGCGCGGAGGCATATCGCGTCATTGCGGGCACGGTGTCCACGCCGCGGGCGGCCAGCGCCTCATTCAGCACCTCGTAGTGCCCCATCTCGGCGGCGGCCATGCTGGCCATGTTGATCCGGCCTGCCAGATTCGGCGCCATCCGCGCCTCCTCGGTCAGCCGGTAGAAGGCCGCCACCTCGCCGTAGGCAAGCAGCGCGAACAACTCGGTGACACCCGGATGATCGAACGACACGCGCGGCGTCTGAGTCTCGTCAACGGGGACTGCCTGCTGCGTCGGCGACGTCTGAGGCGTCTGAGAAACCATGGCCCAACTCTAGACTCTGCGCGGTGCGCGACCGAGTAGTGGCTGACCAGCTATCATGGGAGTCAGGTAGCGGCATTTTGAGCTTCTGGAACGACCTTTTTCGAACCAGCCGCTATCTGAGAAATGTGCGTGCACGTGGTTTGGCCCGCCCCCGATCGGCAGGGCCCGACGGAGCGGTGTTCCCCGTCTACCTGGGTTCATCCGCCTTTTACTCGTCATCGTCGTGCGCGCGTGGACGCGACGAGAATTGACACCGAAAGGCTGACGGCAGCGAAAGCTACGCCGACCACAAATATGAATGCACTTGACAGCAAACCGACCATTTCATTCGCCGAACTCGGCGTCCGCGACGAGATCGTCCGGGCCCTCGCCGACACCGGCAAGGAACACGCCTTCGCGATCCAGGAACTGACTCTTCCGCTCGCGCTGGCCGGCGACGACCTCATCGGGCAGGCCCGCACCGGCATGGGCAAGACCCTCGCATTCGGTGTGCCGCT
This sequence comes from Mycobacterium sp., assembly GCA_011620645.1. Taxonomy (GTDB): domain Bacteria; phylum Actinomycetota; class Actinomycetes; order Mycobacteriales; family Mycobacteriaceae; genus Mycobacterium. The sequence goes on along the minus strand of WOYS01000017.1, from coordinate 45,676 downwards.
GCTGCACCGAATCGCCAGCGATACCAGTCGCCCGCTCAACGGCACGCCGCGAGCGCTCGTCGTCGTGCCGACCCGCGAGCTGTGTCTGCAGGTCTACAACGACCTGGCCGCCGCCTCGAAGTACTTGCGCGCCGATGACGTGGAGGGTCGCGCCGACCGCAAGTTCAACGTCACCTCGATCTACGGCGGTCGCCCCTACGAGCCCCAGATCGAAGAACTGCGCAACGGTGTCGATGTCGTCGTCGGCACTCCCGGCCGGCTGCTCGACCTGGCCCAGCAGGGCCACCTACAGCTCGGTAGCCTTTCCGTGCTGGTACTGGACGAGGCCGACGAGATGCTCGACCTGGGCTTCCTGCCCGATATCGAGCGGATCCTGCGGCTGACCCCCGACGACCGGCAGGCGATGCTGTTCTCGGCCACCATGCCGGGCCCGATCATCACGCTGGCGCGCACGTTCATGAACCAGCCCACGCACATCCGTGCCGAGGCTCCCCAATCGTCGCAGACCCACGACACCACCGAGCAGTTCGCCTACCGCGCGCACGCACTGGACAAGGTCGAGGTAGTCGGCCGGATCCTGCAGGCCGAGGGCCGCGGCGCGACGATGATCTTCACCCGCACCAAGCGCACCGCCCAGAAGGTCGCCGACGAGCTCGCCGAGCGCGGCTTCAAGGTCGGCGCCGTGCACGGTGACCTCGGACAGATCGCACGGGAGAAGGCGCTCAAGGCATTCCGCACCGGCGAGGTCGACGTGCTGGTCGCCACCGATGTCGCCGCCCGCGGCATCGACATCGACGACATCACCCACGTCATCAACTACCAGATCCCCGAGGACGAGCAGGCCTACGTGCACCGCATCGGCCGGACCGGGCGTGCGGGCAAGACCGGTATCGCCGTCACACTCGTCGACTGGGATGAACTGCCGCGCTGGACGATGATCGACAAGGCACTGGGCCTGAACAATCCCGATCCCGTCGAAACCTATTCCAGCTCACCGCATCTCTACACCGAGCTGAAGATCCCGACCGACGTGACCGGCTCGCTGTCCGCGCCCCGCAAGTCCAAGCCCCGCACCGAAGGGGAACGCGTCGAGCGCACCGAGCGCACCGAGCGTCCGGCGCGTAACCGCAGCCGGCAGCGCACCCGTGCCGGTCAGCCCGCGACGGGTCACCCCGAGCAGGGCGAGACCGACAGCGCCCCGCAGCAGAGCACCGACGGCCCGGCCGCAGATACCGCCGCCGAGTCCGAGGGTTCCGACGCTCCGGCCAAGCGGCGGCGCCGGCGCCGTCCGCGCAAGTCCGCCACTCCCGCCGCCGGCTAAGTGGTTCGACCGGAACGCCGCACGCGCGGCGATCTGATCGCGGCCGCGGTGATCGCACTGATCGTCGCGGTGGCAGCGGGTCTGATCTGGTGGACCAGCGACGCCCGGGCCACCATCAGCAAGCCCGCCGCCGAGCCGGTGCCGAACCTGACCCCGGCGACCCGGGTGCCGGCCGGACTCAAGGAACTGTGGTCGGCACCGAGCGGAAAGACCACGCTGCCGCTGGTGGTGGCCGGAGCGCTGGTGACCGGTGACGGTCGCGGTGTCATCGGCCGGGACCCGGTTACCGGAAACGAATTGTGGAGTTACACCCGCGATCTCGAACTGTGCGGGGTGACCTCGGTGTATCAGTATGCGGTTGCGGTGTACCCGGACTCGCGCGGCTGCGGCCAGGTCAGCACCATCGACGCCGGGACGGGTAAGCGCGGCCCGAGCCGCACCGCGTACGCCGATCCCGAGGTGCGATTGTCGTCGGACGGCAGCACGGTGCTCTCGGCCGGCGACAACCGCCTGGAGCTGTGGCGCTCGGACATGGTCCGGATGATCAGCTGGGGCGCCCTGGATGCGCCGGTCAAACCCAATGTGCCGCAGTTGCCGTTGTGCCGGTTGGTCTCGGCAGGGGCGAGCTCGTCGGCGGTGTCGGTGCTCGAATCCTGCCCGGAACAGACCGAGATGCGGCTCACGCTGCTGCGACCGGCGGATGAGGAAGACACTCCTGAGGTCAAATACGAACAGCAGCCCGGCGTTTCGGCCGATGCCGACGCCCGGGTGATCGCCGTCTCCGACACCACCACTGCGGTGTATCTTCCGACACCCAAGCCGGTGGTCAATGTCGTCGACGACACCGGCACCGTGACCGCCAGCACCTTACTGGCCGCCGCTCCGTCCGATCAGGCTTCGATGACGCGCGCGGGTGACCTCATCACCTGGTGGACAGGCGATTCGGTGCTGGTGTTCGAGGCCAGCGGTCTGCGCTACAAATACACCGTCGCAACGACGGCCGGCGGTGCGCCGATCGGACCCGCTACCGTGATGGCCGGTGAACTGCTGGTGCCTGTCACCGACGGCTACGACGTGTTCAACGCCGAAACCGGCACCGGCATACGACATATCGACCTGCAGCGGCCCGCGGGACAGACCGCGGTGGAGCCGGCGGTCGCCGGTTCGACGCTGGTCGAGCAGCGCGGAGACACTGTCGTCGCGCTGGGGGCACCGTAGCGAACCGTCAGGTTCCGTGCGGGTCAACTGCTCGTTCGTTTCGAAGGTGCCGCCGCGCTGGCCAGCCCTAAACCTCCGGCGTGAAGGTCTCCAGTGCCTTCCCGGACTTCCAGTGCTTCAACAACCCCTCGGCGAGCTCACGATATGCGTTGGCGCCCTTGTTCTTCCGGCCCGCGAGCACCGAGGATCCAGATGCGCTGGCCTCGGCGAAGCGCACCGTGCGCGGAATGGGCGGCGCCAGCACCGGCAGGCCATAGCGATCAGCCACATCCAGCAGCACATCGCGGCTGTGCGTGGTGCGGGCGTCATAGAGCGTCGGCAGCGCACCGAGCAGTTTGAGTTCGGGGTTGGTGATCTGCTGGACATCGTTGATGGTCCGCAGGAACTGCCCGACTCCGCGGTGCGCCAGCGTCTCGCACTGCAGCGGCACGATCACCTCGTCGGCGGCGGTCAGGCCGTTCAGCGTCAGTACCCCCAGCGACGGCGGGCAATCGATCACCACCACATCGAAGTCTCCGGCGATCTTAGCCAATGCGCGCTTGAGCGCGTACTCGCGCCCTGCCCGCATCAGCAGCATCGCCTCGGCACCGGCCAGGTCGATATTGGCCGGCAACAGGGTCATGCCCTCGGCGGTCTGGATCAGGGCAGCACCCGGTTCCACAGCACCCAGCAGCACCTCATGAACCGACACCGCCAATTTGTCCGGGTCCTGGCCCAGGGAGAACGTCAAACAACCCTGGGGGTCGAGATCGACGAGCAGCACCCGTCGACCCTTCTCCACCATCGCCGCACCGATCGACGCCACCGTCGTCGTCTTGGCGACCCCACCTTTTTGATTGGCGACCGCTAATACTCGCGTCACATGTTCATCCAAGCACGCGGATGCGGCGGTGACTGCCCCGTGCGGCAGAATCGCCCTCGTGAGCGTCCATCAGCACCGGTTGTTGTTGCTGCGCCATGGCGAAACCGAGTGGTCGCGCAGCGGCAAGCACACCGGACGCACCGATATCGCACTGCTGGACATCGGCCGCGAGCAGTCCACCCTGGCCGCCGAGGCGATCGGCGACCTTCAACTGCGCGATCCCCTGGTGGTCAGCAGCCCCCGGCAACGCGCGCTGGTCACCGCCGAGCTCGCCGGACTGACGGTGAATGAAGTGTCGCCGCTGCTGGCCGAATGGGACTACGGCGGCTACGAGGGCCTAACCACACCGCAGATCCGCGAGACCGTGCCGGACTGGACGGTGTGGACGCACGAATCCCCGGGCGGCGAGACGGCCATCCAGGTGTCCGACCGAGCCGATCAGGCCATTGCGCTGGCCTTGGAACACATGCAGACACGGGATGTGGTGTTTGTGGGCCACGGACATTTCTCCCGGTCGGTCCTGAGCCGGTGGGTGGAACTGCCGGTTTCAGAGGGTATCCGGTTCTCGATGGCGGCCGCCTCGATCGCGGTCTGCGGGTTCGAGAAGGGCATCCGCCAGATCAGCGCGCTGGGACTGACCGGGCACACCAACCCATGCCTGCCACCGGCGTGACCCCTTCCTTCGTTCTTTCCGGACCGTCGGGCACCCTGCTTGCCGAGGGTATCGACGCCGGGTTCTCCGAGATCGCCGCCGCGCAGCACGCGCTGATTACCGGTGCCACCCCGGTCATCTTGGGCGCGTTGCCCTTTGACCTCAACAGCCCTGCCGCCCTGCACCGGCCGCGTTCGGTCCGGCACACCACCGGATTGCCGGACTGGCCGGACACTCCCCCGCCGGTGATCCACACCCACGACACCCTGCCGCCCGGGCCCGTGCACCGTGAGCGGGTCGCCGAGGTGGTCCGACGACTGCGCGCCGCGGACTCCGCGCTGGACAAGGTGGTGCTGGCGCGCGCGTTGCGCCTGGTGGCCGACGAGCCGTGGGACGCCCGCTCGGTGCTGCGCAGGCTCGCCGGTGCCGACCCCGCGACGACGGTCTACCTGGCCGATCTGACCCCTGCCGGGGGCGACTATCGGGGCCGCCTACTGGTAGGTGCCAGCCCCGAACTGCTGGTCGCCCGCGACGGGGAGACGGTAATCTGCCAGCCGTTCGCCGGTTCGGCGCCACGATCGGCAGATCCGCAGACCGACGCGCGCAACGCGGCGGCGCTGGCGGTATCCGGGAAGAACCGGCATGAGCATGCGCTCGTCGTCGACGTGATGCGGGCCGCGCTGGAGCCGTTGTGTGTGGATCTGGAGATCGCCGCGGAACCGGAGCTGCAGGGCACCGATGCGCTGTGGCATCTGAGCACCCCGATCCGCGGACGGTTGCGCTCTGCGGACACCACCGCACTGGATCTGGCGCTGGCGCTGCACCCGACGCCTGCGGTCGGCGGTGTGCCCACCGATCTGGCCGCCGAACTGATCACCGAGTTGGAGGGCGAACGCGGTTTCTACGCGGGCGCGGTCGGCTGGTGCGATGCCCGCGGCGACGGCCGCTGGGTGGTCTCGATCCGGTGCGCGGTGCTCGACGCGGACGGGCTCAGCGCCCTCGCACACGCCGGCGGCGGCATCGTCGCCGAATCCGATCCCGATGACGAGGTCGACGAGACCACCACCAAGTTCCGGACGATCCTGACGGGACTGGGGGCATCATGAGCGAGTTGATCCGGCGGGCACGGCCCGGTGACGAGGTCGAGATCGTCGCGATGATCCGGGAGCTGGCCGAGTTCGAGCACGCCGCGGACGAATGCGTGGTGACCGAATCATCGCTACACAGCGCTCTTTTCAACGATCAGCCGACAGTGCACGCACATATCGTCGAGATCGACGGCCGGGCCGCGGCGACCGCGGTGTGGTTCCTGAACTTCTCCACCTGGGACGGGGTGTCCGGGATCTACCTGGAGGATCTCTACGTGCGGCCGGATTTCCGCCGCCGCGGCCTGGCCCGGAAGTTGTTGTCCACGTTGGCCGCCGAGTGCAAGACCCACGGCTACACCAGGCTCAGCTGGGCGGTGCTCAATTGGAACGTCAACGCCATCGCGCTGTATGACGCCGTCGGCGGCAAACCGCAGACCGAGTGGACCACCTACCGGGTGTCCGGACCGGAACTCTCAGCGCTGGCCGCCGAGAGCAACCAAATCCCCGGGCCGCTTCGCTCTCCTCCGCAAGCGGGAGGTGCCCCCCGCCCGCCGTCTCAGTCCCGACCCGCCATCCACCGCACCGCGGACGGGCTGAACAACATGCCCAACGCCGCCAGCGCCAGCAGTCCCACCAGGATTCCGTAGACGACGTGGTGGCTGGTGATCACGTACCAGGCGACCGGCAGCAGCAGGAGGTTGGTGGGTACCGCGATGCCGCGGCCCCAACGCCGGCCGGTGATCAACGCCCAGCCACCGGTCAGCACCCCCGCGCCGATCAGCAGAAACCAGATCGCGGTGCCGTAGCCGTTGACGATGTGCTGATCGGCACCGGCCAGCCCGCGCACCACCAGCACGGCGGCCATGATCAGCGCCGCGGCCCCCTGGGCGGCTACCAGAAATCCTGCGTAGCGGACGATCGGCGGCTGCAGGTTCACGACAGCTTGGCGGCGAAGTGGCGCACCGCGTACTCATAGCCGGCGGGCCCGGCACCGGCGATCACGACGTCTGCCACCTCCGACACGAACGAGTGGCGTCGGTACTCCTCACGGGCGTGCACATTGCTCAAATGCACTTCCACGACCGGTAATTCAACCGATCGCAACGCGTCGGCGATGGCCACCGAGGTGTGGCTGTAGGCGCCCGGGTTGATGATGATGCCTAGGCAATCGCCGCGCGCTGCGTGGATCGCGTCGATGAGTTCGCCCTCGTGATTGCTCTGGGTGGTGAGCACCTCGAACCCGGATTCGGCGGCAAGCGCGGCGACGTCGGCCTCGATCTCGGCCAGCGTGGTGGCGCCATAGACCTCGGGCTGGCGGCTGCCGAGCAAGTTGAGGTTCGGCCCGTTGACGAGGAGCAGGCGGCGTGGGGTCACGACCGTACGGTACCGGCGCGCCCCCGCTGGGCAGCAAGGCGTACCGGCGCATTGTCGTTTCCATACGAGGCACATGTCCCGATCGGAAACGTGTCGGTGTCGGCGTGCGCGCCGACTACCTGCTGCACAGCTGGCACCCCAGCACCCGGCCGGCGCGGCTGGATCTCGACGACGCGATCACCTGGCGGCGGCTGCAGATCGTGGACACCCAGGCGGGCGGAGCCGACGACGCCACGGGGGTGGTCGAATTCCGTGCCCAGTACGAGGTACCCGATCGTTCACCTGATCCTCATCGGGTGTGCCCTCAAAGGCCACCGGGCATTGCCTCAGCCGATTCGCCGAGGGCCGTTTGACGGTTAGGCTGGTTCCCCGTGCGTGCCGTGCTGATCGTCAACCCGAATGCGACATCGACGACCCCGGCGGGCCGTGACCTGCTGGCGCACGCCCTGGAAAGCCGCGTCGACCTGACCGTCGTTCACACCGACCATCGCGGTCACGCCATTGAGATCGGCCAGCAGGCCACCCGGGACGGTATCGACGTGCTGATCGTGCACGGCGGTGACGGAACGGTGAACGAGGTGGTCAACGGTGTGCTGCAGGAGTCGTCCGAACACAAACCCGCCGTCGGGGTGGTCCCCGGCGGTTCGGCCAACGTATTTGCCCGCTCACTGGGCATCAGCCCGGATCCGATCGAGGCCACCAATCAGCTCGTCGACCTGCTCGGCGATCACCGGCGCGGGGCGCAGTGGCGGCGCATCGGGCTGATGGACTGTGGCGAGCGGTGGGGCGTGTTCACCGCCGGGATGGGTGTGGACGGTGCAGTGGTGGCGGCCGTGGAGGCCCAGCGGGCCAAGGGCCGCACCGTGACCGCATCGCGCTACATCCGGGTGGCGATCCGCGAGATGCTGGCCAGCGCCCGCCGGGAGCCGCTGCTGACGCTGCAGCTACCCGGCCGCGAACCCGACACCGGCGTACATTTCGCCTTCGTCTCCAACTCGAGCCCCTGGACCTACGCCAACGCCCGGCCGGTGTGGACGAACCCCGGCACCACCTTCGAGACCGGACTCGGCGTGTTCGCCGTCACGAGCATGAACGTGTGGCGGAATCTGGGCCTGGTGCGGCGCATGCTGTCAGCCAAACCGGATATCAAGGCCCGCCATCTGATCCGTGAGGACAACCTTCCGTGGCTGCGGGTGACCAGCAGCTCACCGGTGGCATGCCAAATCGACGGTGACTACATCGGTTTACGTGATGCGATGACTTTTACGTCGGTTCCCGACGCGCTATGCGTCGTAGCGCCGGCCGTCGAATCGTCTTGACCTGCGAGTTCGCTGTGAGCAGCAGAAATTTAGAGCGCAAGTGAGTTGAGTGTAGTACAAACGAGTGAGCGGACTGGTAACCCAGTACCGCAGTGACATTGCCCACGTGTTAACGCGCTTCTATTGACATCTGTTCAGCCTGTGAAACCATCAGATGCAACAGTGCAGAAACATTTCATGTGCACGCGTTAACAGCCGAAAAAAAGCTAGTGCGTCTTTGTGACGTACCGCAACGACTTGACTAGGAGATGGAAGCTATGGATTGGCGTCACAAGGCGGTCTGTCGCGACGAGGATCCGGAACTGTTCTTCCCGGTGGGAAACAGTGGCCCGGCAATCGCTCAGATCGCTGATGCGAAGATCGTCTGCACCCGCTGCCCCGTGACCACCGACTGCCTGAGCTGGGCACTTGAGTCCGGTCAGGACGCCGGCGTGTGGGGCGGCATGAGTGAGGACGAGCGTCGCGCGCTCAAGCGTCGAAACGCACGGACCAAGGCTCGCACCGGCGTCTAGGGATCTACCGCAAAACCACAGACTGCGGCCCCGACAGAAATGTCGGGGCCGCAGTCTGTTTCGTGTCCGGCTCGCCCGCCGGCCGAAATGTCGGGGCCGCAGTCTGTTTCGTGTCCGGCTCGCCCGCCGGCCGAAATGACGCACGACTCCCGCACACGCTCGGCGAGAAGAACAGCGCTAGATCGCGTACCTGCGCTGGCGCCCGAGAGGCACCCGCAGCACCACATCGGTGCCGCCGGAGTCCACATCGTGCATGCCGAGCGAGCCGTCCAGCTCCGCCGTGACCAGCGTCCGCACGATCTGCAGACCCAGCCGATCGGACTTCTCCAGGCTGAAGCCCTCCGGTAGTCCTTTACCGTCGTCATGCACGACGACGTCGAGCCACCGGGCCGAGCGTTCGGCCCGGATGGTCACCGATCCCTTGGTGACATCGCCGTCGAAGGCGTGCTCCAGAGCGTTCTGCACCAGTTCGGTGATCACCATGATCAGCGCGGTGGCCCGGTCGGCGTCCAGTACGCCGAGGTCACCCTCGCGGGTGATCCGGATCGGGGTGTCCACCGAGGCGACGTCGTTCATGATCGGGACGATCCGGTCCACCACCTGGTCGAGGTTGACCTCTTCGTCGACCGACATCGACAACGCGTCGTGCACCAGCGCAATGGACGACACCCGCCGCACCGACTCGTTGAGCGCCTCGCGGCCCTCGGCATTGTTGGTCCGGCGTGCCTGCAGACGCAGCAGAGCCGCCACCGTTTGCAGGTTGTTCTTCACCCGATGGTGGATCTCGCGGATCGTCGCGTCCTTGGACAGCAGCGCACGGTCACGCCGTTTGACCTCGGTGACATCGCGGATCAGCACCGCCGCGCCCGCTGCCTCGCCGCCCACCTGCAAGGGGATGGTCCGCATCAGCACCGCGGCGCCGCCGGCGTCGACCTCCATCCGCATGCTGGACCCCCCGGCCAGCGAATCGCGCACGTGATCGGCCAGTTCCTGGGCCTCGAACGGGTCCGAGATCAGCGGCCGGGTCACCGCAACCATATTGCGCCCTTCCAGATCGGCGGCCAGCCCCATCCGGTGGTACGCCGAGAGAGCATTGGGGCTGGCGAAGGCGACCTCGCCGGCAACCCCGAGGCGGATGAAGCCGTCACCGACGCGGGGGCTGGATCGCGACATCGGCAGATCGCCGACGTTCGGGAAGGTGCCGTCACTGAGCATGTGCACCAGATCGGCGGCGCAATCGAGATAGGCCCGTTCCAGCGGGCTGGCCTTTCGCCCCTCTGCCAGTGCCGTCTGGTGCGTCAACACGGCCACCACCCGGTCGGCATGACGCACCGGCACCGCTTCGACCTCGTGCGGTTCCGGCACCGATTCGACGTCCCGGCGCTGCCCTTTGGGCGAATCCGGTTGCCTCACATCGCTTTCGCGGCCGATCGCGCCTGAGTCGAACGCCGCGCGGACCACCGGCATGTCGATGGCAGCCGACACGGTGCCCACCGCGTCGGCCAGCAGCACCGTGGGGGCGGTATTAGGCCGTACCTGGGCCACACACACCAGGCCGTCGTCATCGCGACACTCCAGGCCGTCGTCATCGCGACGCACCCACATCAGGTAATCGGCGAAGGACAGATCCGCCAGCAGCTGCCACTCCCCGACCACGGCGTGCAGATGGTCGACGGCGTTGCCGGGAAGGACGGTGTGCTCGGCGAGCAGGTCGCCGAGAGTTGACATGGGTCGTTACCTCAGACGAGCTAGCTGATCACCGCGATGAGATCGCCAGCCTGGATGACGTCACCCACCGAAACGCTCACCTCGGTGATGGTGCCTGCGACCTCGGCCAGCACTGGGATTTCCATCTTCATGGATTCCAGCAGCACCAGGGTGTCGCCCGCTCCGATCTGGTCGCCCAGCTGCACCACGACCTCCAGCACGCTGGCCACGATCTCGGCGCGAACATCCTCGGACATCTTCACCCCACTCACTTCGGCTTCTGACTGTCTGCCTACCGGCCTATATCGAACCACAAGACGAAATCGCGCACCGAAGACCACGGGGGAAGAAGCAGTCCGCTCGGCGTGAGATACTGATGGCCAAGTATTCATCTGAATCGGAGGTTCACCATGGCCAAGCGAGGCCGCAAGAAGCGCGACCGTAAGCACTCGAAGGCCAACCACGGCCGTCGTCCCAACGCCTGACACGTCGCGCACCGAACAAACCGCCCGAGCTCTCTAAACGGAGTCCGGGCGGTTGGCGTTTGACGGTCTCTGGGGCTGTCATCCCCGAATGATGGTCTCTGGGGCTGTCAGCCCCGAATGATGGTGGTCCGGCTGATCTCTACCTGCAGGCGCACCCGCAGGCCCTCCGGGGCCTTCTCACCTCGGCATCTGCTGGCGATCAGGTTCTTCACCCGCTCCTCGACGCCGTAATGCCGCAGGCAGGTCGGGCATTCTTCGAGGTGCTGCTTGAGCTTGTCGCGGCTCTCGGCGGTGCATTCACCGTCGAGCAGCGTCCACACCTCGGCGATCACCGCGGCGCACTCGGGATGGTCGGGGTCGACCGGTCCGATCGGCGGCGCCCAACGCTCGTCTGCTCGAAACGACTCGTGGTTGTCACTCATGAGGAGACCTCCTCCGGCTCACCGAGTTGCTTGTCTCGGATGAATCCCCGGTCCCTGGCCACGTCGGTCAGCAACTCGCGCAATTGTTTCCTACCGCGGTGCAGCCGCGACATCACGGTGCCGATCGGCGTGTCCATGATCTCGGCAATCTCCTTGTAGGGGAACCCCTCGACATCGGCGTAGTACACGGCCATCCGGAAGTCCTCGGGCAGTGCCTGCAGCGCCGCCTTGATCTCGGTGTCGGGCAGCGCCTCCAGCGCCTCGACCTCGGCGGAGCGCAGACCGGTCGAGGTGTGCTTGGCGTTGGCCGCCAGCTGCCAGTCGGTGATCTCTTCGGTCGGGTACTCAGCGGGCTGCCGCTGCTTCTTGCGATAGCTGTTGATGTAGGTGTTGGTCAGAATGCGGTACAGCCAGGCCTTGAGGTTGGTGCCTGCACGGAACGAGCGGAACCCGGCGTACGCCTTGACCATCGTCTCCTGCAGCAGGTCCTCGGCATCGGCCGGATTGCGTGTCATCCGCAGGGCGCCGCCGTAGAGCTGGTCGAGCAGTGGGATAGCATCGCGTTCAAACCGGGCCGTCAGTTCGGCATCCGTTTCTGGGACGGGCTCGAGAGCCGCCTCGTCGATATCGGTCATCGCGGGAGAACCCGTCCCTTCTGTTGCGGCGTCACCGAACAGGTCCGGTGTGCACACCGGACGATCCAGGCAGGCCGTTGGCACCAAAATCCCCTATCTGACGATCCTAAGGCTGTGACCGAGACCCGCGCCCGGTTCAGGGCCGCGTCGCCTATCGATGTCACCAACAACGGCGGCCCCGCCTGGCTAAATTCCCGACCGCCCAGAACTAGGCTGACCTGGTGACACGTGCAGCGACCCCGACGATCGCGGCCCTGCTCGCCGACGGCGCGGCCCACGAGATCCTGCGCCATCAACACAGCCCGCGCGCGGAGTCTTTCGGTGACGGACAGAGCGGTCACCCCGCCATCGTGGCCTAGGCTGGCGGCGTGTCAATCTGGTCCGCAGGACGGTATGAGGCCGTCGCGCAACGCATCGCCCCGATCGCCACCCAGTTGGTCGAGATCGTGGACCGGCTGCGCCCGCTCGACGGTATCGCGCTCGCCGATCTGGCCTGCGGTACCGGGAACGCCGCGCTGGCGGCCGCTGCGGCCGGAGCCGAGGTGACCGGCGTCGACTTCACCCCCGAATTGCTGGCCATCGCCGCGGACAAACCCGGCGGTGACGCGGTGCGGTGGGTGGCCGCCGACGCGTCGGCCACCGGGCTGCCCGACCAGGGTTTCGACGTCGTGCTGTCGAACATGGGCATCATCTTCGTCGAGCCGGTCAGTCAGGTCGCCGAGATCGCGCGGCTGCTGCGGCCGGGCGGCTTTCTCGGGTTCTCCACCTGGGTGCGCGACACCGAGAATCCGTTCTTCGACCCCATCGTCGAGGTTCTCGGCCCGCGCCCGGCAGCTGGCTACACACCCGATCAGTGGGGCGAAGCCGACATCATCACCAGCCGGCTGTCCGACGATTTCGACGAAATCTTCATCGAGAACGACAGCCTCACATGGCGATTCGATTCACTCGATGACGCGGTGCGGTTCATCACCGCCGAATCGCCGATGCACGTCGAGGCGCTGGCGCAACTGGACGAGGCCACGCGTGCCCGGCTGGTGGACGCGTTCACCGCCGCCCTGAGTGCGCACTCAACAGCCGACGGGGTCGCCTTCGACGCCTCCTACTCAGTGGTTGCGGCGCGACGCCGCTGAGCCGGGATCACTGCGCCTGGTACAAAATCCCGCACCCGATCGCCGTGCGGACCTCCGGCAACACCGCCTCGGCCAGGGCATCCACCCCGTGGTGAGCGGCCGGCAGTGCGATGAGCGCGCCCAGCAGCGCCTCGTCACCGGTGTCGCGAAGGTAGGTGCGGCGGGCGAAGAACGCCTCCACCTCCGTGCCGATGACGAGTTCGTCAGCGCCGGTGATCTCTTCGAGGATCTGCCCGCACGCAGGCCGGTGCCCAGGGCGTCGAGCACCACCGGGCCGAGGGTCAAAAGAGCCCTTCCCCATGTGCGGCTGCCTCGATCAGTTCCGGGCCGTTGTTGCGGACGCTGTTGACCAGCCGCGACACCTCGCGGATCGCGATGCGATCCAGATCGCCGTGCCCGCGCAGCAGGCCCTCGTCGATCGGCGCGTCGGGGTCCAGCCAGCGGTCCCAGTCGGACGCGCTGATGGTCAACGGCATCCGGTCGTGGATATCGGCCAGCTGTGCCGCCGAATCGGTGGTGATGATGGTGCAACTCAACAGTGGCACACTGTCCTTCAGTGGCGCAATGTCCTTCGGTGGCGCAATGTCCTTCGGTGCGTCTTTGGGCCGCCACGTCGACCACAGGCCGGCCATGAACAGCGGCTCGCCGTCGGCGGCGTACATGTAGTAGGGAGTCTTCGCCGACTTCTTGGCTGTGCCGGTGCCGGGCTTCCACTCGTACCAGCCGTCCATCGGGATCAGGCAGCGTTTGCCCCTGGCCGAACCACGGAACACCGGCGAGGTGGTCAGCGTCTCCGAGCGCGCATTGATCAGCAGTGGGCCCTTCTTGGTGTCGGGGCCGCCGTCCTCGCCGGTCTTGGCCCACGGCGGGATCAGCCCCCAGCGCATCGAACGGATGCGGCGGGTCGACTCGTCATCGGGTTCGGCCCGGGGCGAGCGAAGCGACGGGGAAGAGTGATGCCGCTTGACCACGGCGCTGATGGTGGTGGTCGGCGCCACGTTGTAGTTGGCTCCACCCTTGCCTTTGACCTCATCGGACTTGCCCGCAGAGTCGTTGACGGTCTCGTCGAGCGCCTTGATCTTCTCCGCCAACAACGCCGGGTCGGTGGTCGCCGCAAATCGCCCACACATACCAGGCAGGATAGAGGCTGTGAGCAACTGGCCGGCACCCTCGGCGACCGCCCCCGTGAACGCCACGGTTGCGGTACCCGGCTCGAAGTCGCTGACCAACCGGGCGTTGGTGCTGGCGGCGCTGGGCACCCGGGGCGGGGGGACCTCGACGATCAGCGGGGCGCTGCGCAGCCGCGATACCGACCTGATGATCGGCGCCGTGCAGACCCTGGGCGCCGCGGTGGACGGCGAGGACGCCGAACTGACCGTCAGCGGGGCCATCACCCCCGCGCCCGGCAGCCGCATCGATTGCGGGTTGGCCGGCACGGTGTTGCGGTTTCTACCCGCCGTCGCCGCACTGAGCACCGAGACCGTCATCTTCGACGGGGACGAGCAGGCACGGGCCCGTCCGATCGCGCCACTTCTCGATGCGCTGCGCGGGCTTGGGGTGCAAATCGACGGGGACGGGCTGCCATTCGAGGTGCGCGGGCAGGGTTCGGTGGCCGGTGGTGAGGTGCACATCGACGCGTCGGCGTCATCGCAGTTCGTCTCAGGGCTGCTGCTGGCCGGGGCCACCTTCGACAACGGGCTGACGGTCGTGCACACCGGCGAGTCGGTACCCTCGGCTCCGCACATCTCGATGACGGTGTCGATGCTGCGTTCGGCCGGCGTCACCGTCGATGACGGCCAACCCAACCGGTGGCAGATCGCCCCGGGTGCCGTCGCGGCCCGGCACTGGGACATCGAACCGGATCTGTCGAACGCGGTGCCGTTCCTGGCTGCCGCCGCAGTCACCGCCGGCACGCTGCGGATCAGCCGCTGGCCCGCCGCCAGCATCCAGGCCTCCGGCGCGATCCTGGATCTGCTGGCGCGGGTGAATATCGTTGCCGAGCTGACTGATTCGAATCTGCGGGTTCAGGGTGCACCGAGCTACGGCGGCATCGACATCGACCTGCACGATATCGGCGAACTGGCGCCCGCGGTGGCGGCACTGGCCACCCTCGCCGCCACCGGGTCGGTGTCCACCCTGCGCGGTATCGCCCACCTGCGCGGTCATGAGACGGATCGACTGGCCGCACTGAGCGCCGAGATCAACGGACTAGGCGGGCGGTGCGCCGAGACACCGGACGGTCTGCAGATCACCGCGACGCCACTGCACGGTGGTGTGTGGCGGTCGTACGCCGATCATCGGATGGCCACCGCGGGCGCTATCGTCGGCCTGCGGGTGCCGGGCGTGGAGGTCGAGGACATTGCGACTACCGCCAAGACACTTCCGGACTTCCCCGGTATGTGGGCGGCCATGCTGGCCTCGGATACCGCCAGGTCCCAACCGATGTGAAAGCCCGCGAGTACGACGAGTCCGATGTCCGGGTACGCCCAGGTCGGGGCTCCAAGCCGCGCACCAAGACCCGGCCAGACCATGCCGACGCCGCCGAGGCGATGGTCGTCACCGTCGACCGCGGCCGGTGGGGCTGCGCCCTGGGTGGTGACCCCGATCGGAACGTGACCGCGATGCGCGCCCGGGAGCTGGGCCGCACACCGATCGTGGTCGGCGATGAGGTCAGCATCGTCGGCGACCTGTCCGGCCTACCCGATACCCTGGCCCGCATCGTGCGGCGCGGTGATCGCCGTACGGTGTTGCGCCGCACCGCCGATGACACCGACCCGACCGAACGGGTGGTGGTCGCCAACGCCGATCAGCTGCTGATCGTCGTGGCGCTGGCCGACCCGCCACCGCGCACCGGCTTCGTGGAGCGCGCGCTCATCGCCGCCTATACCGGCGGTCTCTCGCCGATCCTCTGCCTGACGAAATCCGATCTTGCAGCGCCGGAGCCGTTCGCGGCGCAGTTCGCCGATCTGGATCTTCGGATCGTGACGGCGGGACGCGACGATCCGCTCGACGTGGTGGCCCCGCTGCTGGACGGGAAAGTGACCGTCCTATTGGGGCATTCCGGGGTGGGCAAGTCCACCTTGGTGAATCGTCTTGTGCCCGAGGCGGAACGGGCCACCGGATCGGTCACCGGAGTGGGCAAGGGCAGGCACACCTCGACGCAGTCGATAGCGTTGCCACTGCGCGAATCGGGCTGGGTGATCGACACTCCCGGCATCCGCTCGTTCGGCCTGGCCCACGTACAACCCGACGATGTGGTGCAGGCCTTCTCGGATCTGGCCGAGGCGGCGGACGACTGCCCCCGGGGCTGCGGGCACATGGGCCCGCCGGCCGATCCGGAATGCGCGCTGGACACGCTGACCGGGCCCGCCGCCGCACGAGTCGCGGCGGCACGGCTCCTGCTGGCGACGCTGGCGGAGTCGGGTTACTGACGCCGACGGCGATCATGCGCAAACGCCGAACCGCGAGGGTGCGTGCCTGGACCAGACATGCACACTCGCGGTAAGGGTGGTTCGCTATGCGACGACCTTGCCCCGACGCCAACCGCGGACGGTCGCGATCGCGGTCTTCAGGCCGCGGCGCTTGCCGGTGGCCGGATCGGCGACACCGAACCCTTCCAACTCGTCGAACATCCGCTCGCTGCAGGTTTCGGGCGCGTTGTCACGGGTGTCCTTGAGGAACTTGTCCGGCAACGACAGCTTGGCGATGGTGCGCCACGTCTTGCCGTACTGCACCAGGAAGTTCCCGGTGGTGTAGGGCAGGTCGTACTTGTCGCACAGCGCCCGCACCTTGATCGAGATCTCATAGAGCCGGTTGCTGGGCAGGTCCGGGTACAGGTGATGCTCGATCTGGTAGCACAGGTTGCCGCTCATGAAGCGCAGCACCGGGCCGTTCTCGAAATTGGCGCTGCCCAGCAGCTGCCGCAGGTACCACTCACCCCTGGTCTCGCCGACCATATCGGTCTTGGTGAATTTCTCTGCGCCGTCGGGGAAATGGCCGCAGAAGATGACGGCGTTGGCCCAGACGTTGCGGATGATGTTGGCGACGATGTTCGCCTTCATCGTGGACTTGTAGGTGGCTCCCGGTGACAGCGCCGTCAGCACGGGCCACACCACATAATCCTTGGCCACCTGCTGACCGGCCTTCACGCCGAACTCTTTGGCCCGCTCGATGGTCGCCGCGCGGTCGTCACGGCCCTTGAAGATCTTCCCGAGTTCCAGGTGCTGCAACCCGACACCCCATTCGAACAGGGCAGCCAGCAGCGTGTTGAAGATCAGATTCGACAGGTTGAACGGTTTCCACCGGGCATCGCGGGTGACGCGGATGACGCCGTAGCCCACATCGTCGTCCATACCCAGGATGTTGGTGTACTTGTGGTGCATGAAGTTGTGAGTGAAGCGCCAGTGCCTGGATGCTCCGGCCATGTCCCACTCCCACGTCGAGGAGTGAATCTCGGGATCGTTCATCCAGTCCCACTGGCCGTGCATGACGTTGTGGCCGATCTCCATGTTCTCGATGATCTTGGCCACGCCCAAGGTCGAGGCGCCCGCCCACCAGAAGGCTCGCTTGGAGCTGCCGGCAAGTAACAGGCGTCCGACGATCTCCAGCGCACGCTGGCCGGCAATCGCCCGACGGATGTATCGCGCATCGTTCGCGCCCCGGGAATCCTCGATGTCCTGACGGATCGCATCCAGCTCTGCACCCAGCGTTTCGATATCCGCATCGGTCAGATGCGTGAACGCCGCTACGTCGGTAATAGCCACCTATCGGCCCTCCTTCCCTTACTACGATAGCGTAACCTACGCCACCGTAGGTTACCTGTCAGTAAAGGCTAGGCGTCCAGTACGCAGTCGCCGGAAGCCGCCGAGACACAGGTCTGCACCCGGGTTCCCGGCTCGTGTTCCACCCCGGTGCGGAGATCGCGCACATGCCCCTCGACCAGACCCACAACACACGATTGACAGATGCCCATCCGGCACCCGAACGGCATCTGGATACCGGCGCCCTCGCCGGCTTCCATCAGCGACGTCGCGGCATCGGCCGCCACACTCTTGCCGCTGCGCTCGAACGTGACGGTGCCACCGGTGCCATGCGGTGCGGCACGGGTGACCGCGAAACGCTCCAGATGAAGATGCGTGGGGATACCCGCCTCCGCCCAGACCCGCTCGGCGTCGTTGAGCATCGCCTCCGGGCCACATGCCCAGGCCTGGCGGTCACGCCAGTCGGGAACCACCTCACCGAGACGATCCAGGTCCAGGCGTCCCTGGGTGCGCGTGGTGCGCAACTCCATCCGGTAGCCGGGGTGTACGTCGTGCAGGGCGGTCAACTCGCCGGCGAACATGACGTCGGACGCGGTCGGCGCCGAATGCACATGCACGATGTCGGTGATCTGGTCGTGGCGCTGCAGGGTGCGCAGCATCGACATGACTGGGGTGATCCCCGACCCGGCGGTCAGAAACAGCACCGAAGCGGGCGCGGGATCGGGCATCACGAAGTTGCCCTGCGGTGCCGCCAGACGCACGATCGTGCCGGGTTCCACGCCGCCGACCAGGTGGGTCGACAGGAAGCCCTCCGGCATCGCCTTCACGGTGATGGTGATGGTGCGCGCGCCACGCTTGTCCACCCCGCCGCGCACCGGAGTCGAGGTCAGTGAGTAGGAGCGCCAGCGCCAGCGCCCGTCGACCAGCAGACCGATGCCGACGTACTGGCCGGGCTCGTAGTCCAGCGAGAAGCCCCAGCCCGGCTTGATCACCAGGGTCGCCGAGGCCTCGGTCTCGCGCCGCACTTCGATGACGCGACCGCGCAATTCACGTGCCGACCACAACGGGTTGGCCAACTTGAGGTAATCGTCGGGCAGCAGCGGGGTGGTGAACCGGCCGGCGATGGTGCGCAGTGCGTGCCATCCACGGTGGCGGTCTGCGCCCGCAATCTTCGGACGCACCGTCTCGGCTACTTTGGCCGAGACCTTGATTTCACTCTTGGCCACGCGACCTACGGTACCGTAACTTACGCATGCGTACCCGGCTTTGAGCCTGGCCGGAAGCGATATCCGTCACAGTAGATCGAGCAGGAACGGCAGCTCCTGTGGGGCGTACCACGCAAGATCATGGTCCTGGGCATCGCCGACGGCCAGTTCGGCGTCCTCGTCTCCCAGATCGGCGTCGTCGACCAGATCGACGGCGACCAGAACCGCGGCCTCCGCAGCGGCGTTGTCGACGTAGGCGGCGATGACATCGTCGAGGGCCACCGGCCCCGACAGCCGCACCACCGCGTCATCCAGATCCGGACGGATGGTGGCCTCGATTCCCGCGCCGATATCAGCGACCAGCACCGCACGCCGCGGCGGCAGACCGGTCTCGCCCTGGCCGGCAAGCAGACGCAGCGAGGCCAGTGCCGCCTCACGCAGGGCCACCTCGGCCAGCTCGTCGTCATCGCCCTCGGCGTAGGACTCACGCAGCGTCGGCGTCACGGCGAACGCCGTGCCGCTGCGAGCATGGATCAACCGATCGGCCACCAGTTGCTGCAACATCGCCAGAGTCGCCGGTATATAGACACGCACCAAGCGAGGTTAGCCGCCGGCGTCGGAGTCGTTCTCCACCGAGATCACCGGGCACCTGCACGGCGGGCCGTCAGCGCGTGGATTCCAGCAATTCGTCCAGGGATTCACGCAACAACGCCGGTAACACGTCGACATCGCTCATCGCGTCGCGATCGGCGTTGATGCCGAAGTACAACATGCCGTTATAGGAGGTCACCGCTATAGCCAGTACCTGATTCGCCAGCAGGGGCGGAACCACGTACGACTCCAGCAACTTGATGCCCGCGACGTACATCTGCTTCTGCGCGCCCGGAACATTGGTGATCAACAGGTTGAACTGGCGCGCCGAGAAACTGGTGGCCACCCGGATGCCCATGGCGTGCAGCGTCGGCGGGGCGAACCCCGACAGCGTGACGATGGAGCGGGCGTCGACCAAACTGGCCGCAGTGGAATGTGATTCGGTGGTATGGGCGATCTGGGATAGCCTCACCACCGCGTTTCCCTCCCCGATCGGGAGATCGACGAGGAACGGCGAGACCTCGCTGATGGCCTGGCCCGGTCCCGCGGAATCGATCTCGGCGTCGGGGTACACCGAATTCGGCGCCATCGCCCGCACCGTCGACGTGGCGGTCACCGGCTCACCGCGGGAGAGCAGCCAGTTGCGCAGCGCGCCGGCCACCACCGCCAGCACCACATCGTTGACATCGCACTCGTAGCGCGCCCGCAACGCCCGGTAATCGTCCAGCTGGTGCGCGGCCACGGCGAACCGCCGGTTGCGCGACACCGTCGTGTTCAGTGGGCTGCTCGGGGCGGTGCCGCGCGCGACGGTGCGAACCACATCGGCGACGCGGCGGGCGGCCTCGACGAGGGGGCCGGCATTGGTGGCCATCTCACGCACCGTCGAGCGCAGGGCGGCCAGCTGAGCGGTCGGGCGGGTGACCCACTCCCCGACCGCACCGGCGAACAGCTGGAAATCGCTGGGCTCACGCGCCGGGATCCAGATGTCCTCACCGAACGCCGGGGGTTTCGGGGTGCGGTCGGCGATGACGTGCCCGATCTCCAGCGCGGACATCCCGTTGACGAGCGCCTGGTGGGATTTGGTGTAGATGGCGATCCGGTTGCGGGTCAGGCCTTCGACGATGTACATCTCCCACAACGGCCGGGTCTTGTCCATCGGCCGGGATCCGATCCGGGCGATCAGATCATGGAGTTGCGCATCGCTTCCCGGCGACGGCAGCGCCGATCGCCGGACGTGGTATGTGATGTCGAAGTCACCGTCGTCGATCCACACCGGACGGGCCAGCCCCAGGCTGACCTCGCGGACCTTCTGCCGATATCGCGGGATCTGCGGCAGCCGCTGCTCCACGGTGGCCACTATCGACTCGTAGCTCAGCGCAGCGCGCGGTTTGCGCAGGATGGACAGCGACCCGACGTACATCGGGGTCACACTGTTCTCCAAGTGATAGAACGCCGCGTCGGACGCCGACAGTCTCGTCACCATCGCGACGGCGTCCTCCCCTCCCCGCGTCCAGCACAGCATGTCCGACCCGATTCGGACGTTACCGTAGCCATCGCCATTCACTGCGCGCACCATCCACTGCGCGCATCACGGGTGCGCCCGAGCCCCCTCAACCCGTGCGATCATCAATATGACTGTGCCTCTCCAGCAATTGTCCCGTCCGTTTCCGTGCCCGCTGGAGTGCCGATGTCCTTTTTGCCCAACCCGACCCACCCGGTAGCCGCCGCAGCTGCGAACGCCCGGCCCGCCGTCACCTCGCCGATCATCGACTGTGAGCCGCCTGCGCGCGGCGCATCGCACCGCCCGTCACCGCACCCCGCTCAGCACGCCGCCACACTGCGGCCTCGTACGCCACGACACCCGCGCCCAGCCGCGGTCGCCGGCGAGGTTCCGGTACCGCAGGCGGCAGTGATGTTCGCCGACGCCACCCTGCGTCGTGTGCTCGAGGTGGTGGATCGCCGGCGTCCGGTGACCCAGCTCCGCGGGTTGCTGGCACCGTCGTTGATCGACATGGCGCAAACCCTGGCACGGGTTCCGCAGACCGGCGGCGCGGCAGTGCTACGCCGGATCCGGCTGCGCAGCGTCGGATGCAGCGGTGGTCAGGAACACCCCGTGGACCCCGCAGAGGTCGAAGCTGCCGAGGTGTTCGCCGCCTACACCCGCGGGCCCAGAGTCCGGGCCATCGCCGCGCGGGTCGAGCTGGTCGCGGGGCGATGGCAGGTGGTGGCGCTACACATCGGTTAGCGCTTGACATCGGTTAGCGCTTGCGGGCCCTGGCCTGCCGGCGCGCCGCCTCGCGGCGTTCCCTCCGAGTCCCACTCGCGGCCGCTGCGGCGCCGGAGTGCGTGACCTCGGCGGACCCGTCCTCGGCCGGTCCGGAGTAGGTCAGTGCAGGGCCCCTGCCGTCGCTGATGCCCTTGGCCTGCACACCGGCCGGACGTTCCTTGGTGGCTACCTGACTCTGTGCTCGATCCTGACTCTGTGCTCGATCCTGACTCTGTGCTCGATCCTGACTCTGTGCTCGATCCTGACTCTGTGCTTGATCGGCCGCAATGGCTGATGCCTTCTCGGCCGCGGCGGCCGCGAACGCGGCCAGCCCGGAGGCCATCGGCGCCGCCTGAGGCGCGGCCGGGGCGGGCGCGGGCTCGATGGCGACATTGAACAGGAAGCCCACCGACTCCTCTTTGAGTCCGTCGAGCATGGCGACGAACATGTCGTAGCCCTCCCGCTGGTACTCGACGAGCGGATCGCGCTGGGCCATCGCGCGCAGGCCGATGCCCTCCTTGAGATAGTCCATCTCGTAGAGGTGCTCGCGCCATTTGCGGTCGATCACGTTGAGCAGCACGTTGCGCTCCAGCTGGCGCATGGCGCCTTCGCCGCCGATCGCGTCGATCTGTTCTTCACGGTTGGCGTAGGCACGCTCGGCGTCCTTGACCAACGCATCGAGCAGCTCTTCGCGAGTCAACTCCCCCGGCTCGCCGACGGCGTCCGAGTCGATCAGGTCGTGATGATCGATGCCGACCGGGTACAGGGTCTTGAGCGCCTCCCACAGCTTCTCCAGGTCCCAGTCCTCGGAGTAACCCTCGGCGGTGGCGCCGGTGACGTAGGCGGTGATGACGTCGACCATCATGTCGTGCGCCTGCTGCTGCAAGTTCTCGCCCTCAAGGATCATCCGGCGCTCGTCGTAGACGACGGTGCGCTGCCGGTTCATTACCTCGTCGTACTTGAGGACGTTCTTGCGGACCTCGAAGTTCTGTTGCTCGACCTGGGTCTGCGCGCTCTTGATCGCGCGGGTCACCATCTTCGCCTCGATGGGCACGTCCTCGGGTAGGTTCAGCCGGGTCAGCAGCGTCTCCAGGGTGGCCCCGTTGAAGCGGCGCATCAACTCATCGCCCAACGACAGGTAGAAGCGGGATTCACCCGGGTCGCCCTGACGCCCGGAGCGGCCACGCAGCTGATTGTCGATGCGGCGGGACTCGTGCCGCTCGGTGCCCAGCACGTACAGACCACCGGCGGCGATGACCTCCTGGGCCTCCGCCTTGGCCTCCGCCTTGATCTTGCTGACCGTCGGCTCCCAGGCGGCCTCGTACTCGTCCGGCGTCGCGACCGGATCCAGGCCCTGCTCCTTGAGCCGCAGGTCGGCGAGGAACTCGACGTTGCCGCCGAGCACGATGTCGGTACCACGACCGGCCATGTTGGTCGCGACGGTGATAGCGCCACGCCGGCCGGCCTCGGCGATGATGTTCGCCTCGGACTCGTGGTACTTCGCATTGAGCACGTTGTGCGGCACCTTGCGCTTGGCGAACTGCCGCGACAGGTACTCGGAACGCTCGACCGAGGTGGTGCCGATCAGGACCGGCTGGCCCTTCTCGTAGCGCTCCACGACATCGTCCACGACGGCGATGTACTTGGCTTCCTCGGTCTTGTAGATCAGGTCGGACTGGTCCTCACGGATCATCGGGCGGTTGGTGGGAATGGACACCACGCCGAGCTTGTAGATCTCGTGCAGCTCGGACGCCTCGGTCTGGGCGGTACCGGTCATCCCGGCGAGCTTCTCGTAGAGCCGGAAGTAGTTCTGCAGCGTGATGGTCGCGAGCGTCTGGTTCTCGGCCTTGATCTCGACGTGCTCCTTGGCCTCGATGGCCTGGTGCATGCCCTCGTTGTAGCGCCGGCCCACCAACACGCGGCCGGTGAACTCGTCGACGATGACGACCTCACCGTTGCGCACGATGTAGTCCTTGTCGCGCAGGAACAGTTCCTTGGCCTTCAGGCAGTTGTTCAGGTAGCTGACCAGGGGCGAGTTGGCGGCCTCGTACAGGTTCTCGATGCCCAGCTGGTCCTCGACGAACTCCACGCCGATCTCGTGCACACCGATGGTGCGCTTGCGGAGGTCCACCTCGTAGTGGACGTCCTTCTCCATCAGTGGCGCGAGCCGGGCGAACTCGCTGTACCAGCTGGAGGCGCCGTCGGCCGGTCCCGAGATGATCAGCGGGGTGCGGGCCTCGTCGATCAGGATGGAGTCGACCTCGTCGACGATGCCGTAGTTGTGGCCGCGCTGCACCATCTCCTGGACGGAGTGAGCCATGTTGTCGCGCAGGTAGTCGAAGCCGAACTCGTTGTTCGTGCCGTAGGTGATATCGGCTGCATACGCCGCCCGACGCTCGTCGGGCGTCAGCCCGGAAAGAATGACGCCGACGTCCAGGCCCAGGAAGCGGTGCACGCGGCCCATCTGCTCGCTGTCGCGTTTGGCCAGATAGTCGTTGACGGTGACCAGGTGCACGCCCCTGCCCGACAGCGCGTTCAGGTAGGCCGGCAGCACGGCGGTCAGGGTCTTGCCCTCACCGGTCTTCATCTCGGCGACGTTGCCGAAATGCAGCGCCGCGCCACCCATCAGCTGGACGTCGAACGGACGCTGACCCAGCACCCGCCAGGCCGCCTCGCGGGCGACCGCGAACGCCTCGGGCAGCAGGTCGTCGAGATCTTCGCCGCCCTCGACGCGTTTGCGGAACTCGTCGGTCTTGGCGCGCAACTCGGCGTCGGACAGCCTCTCGACGTCGTCGGACAAGGTGTTGACATAGTCGGCGACCTTCTTGAGGCGCTTGACCATGCGGCCTTCACCGAGACGGAGCAACCTATCGAGCACGCTATTTCCCCTGTGGGTCGATGAATAGTGTCAGCCGGTCGACGCAGCCGATCCACGACGCAGCCGATCCACGGGTCGCTGCGCACCAGCCCGCCAATACTCCATCGTAGGCGACCGCGCAGGGTCGCCTACGGAAAGTGCCCGTGCACGTGTCCCGGGAACGCAACGAGCCCCCGGCTTGGCAGCCGGGGGCTCGCGCATGGTGGCGGCTCAGGCCAGCCGGATGAGTCCGTAGTCGTAAGCATGCCGGCGGTACACCACCGACGGCCGATCGGATTCCTTGTCGTGGAACAGGAAGAAGTCGTGACCGACGAGCTCCATCTCGTAGAGCGCATCGTCGATGCTCATGGGTGTGGACTCGTGGTCCTTGGTACGCACGATGCGCCCGGGCTGGTAATCGGGTTCGACGGCGAACAGATCGCGCGGAGCGGGCGCTTCGACGGCGGCCAACTCCGCGGTGGCCTCGTGGACCGAGACCGGCGTCTTGTCCCCGTAGTGAACCTTGCGCCGATCCTTACTGCGACGGAGCCGGGCTTCGAGTTTGCTTGCCGCCGACTCCAGTGCGGTGTAGAAGCTGTCCGCACAGGCCTCGCCGCGCACCACTGGGCCGCGACCGCGTGCGGTGATCTCGACGTGCTGGCAGTTCTTGCGCTGACGCCGGTTCTTCTCATGGTCGAGTTCCACGTCGAACAGGTAAATGGTCCTGTCGAAACGCTCCAGCCGTGCGAGCTTCTCCGAGACGTAGACCCGGAAGTGGTCGGGTACCTCGACGTTGCGGCCCTTGACGACGACGTCGGCGTTGAGCGCCGGCGCATCTGTCGATTGGTCGTGATCATCGAGAACCATGGTGGAGCTGTTGGAGCTGTTGGTCTCCACGGAATTCGTTGACATGCTTGACAACTCGTTTCTGTCGGAAGTCGCACGCGCATGACGTGCCCGGATCGTACAAATACGCCTTCGGGACGTTGCATGTCGCTGCGCCCGCCGGCGTCAGGGGTCGAATAATCACCTCCAACCGCACTCGGCAGTCCCGGAACCACACGGGCGCCCGCTGCCGGGTGCCACCGCAAGGTTCACGGGTCATTGGCCCGACGGTAGTCCGTGTTCACCTGAGTGCGCCACCAATTTCGCAGACCTGTTTTGAAGTCTTCATCTCCCAGCAATAGACCAGGGAGTTTTCCCGGCGTCCTCATGCGTTGGCCAGTGCCAGCACCGCGAGCACCTGTACGCCTGCTGTTTGCAGGGCACGTACCGACTCGCACGCGGTCGCACCGGTGGTGACGACGTCATCGACGATCACCGCGGGACCCGGCACCGGTCTGGTCAGCCGGACCCGGCCCGCCAGATTCCGCTGCCGGTCCGCACTGGAGAGGCCGACGGAATCCCGGGTGCGGCCGGTCAGTCGGAGCGCCCGCCGCACCGTGATGCCGGGTATATCCGTGGTCGCCCGCTGGGCCACCCTGGTCACCGGGTCACCGCCGCGGCGACGCGCGGCCATCCGGCGGGTCGGTGCGGGCACCAGGATCAGCGGCGCCTCCAGCAGTCCCCAGCCCAGCAGCCGGGACAGGCCGGTGTGCAGCGCCGCGGCCAGCGGGGCGACCAGATCGGCACGGCCATGTTCCTTCATGGCGACGATCGCCTGACGGCGAGCGGCGGCATACCGGCCCAGCGACAGCACCGGAACCCCGGGATCGAGCCGGGGCGTCACCAGGCGGGGCTCGTCGGCGCGGGCGGTCAACTCCGCCGCGCACGCCGGACACCACCGCGTCGACGGAGCACCGCAGCCACCGCACTCCAGCGGCAGGATCAGGTCCAACAGCACGGGTCGAGTGTCACTCCCGGGTCCGACACAGTCGGCGCGCAGCCGCACCCGCCGCGGCGTCAGCCCGGTAGGACCGGCAGGGCGCCGGCGATCATCAGCGGGCGCACTTCCGACCAGATGAGGTCGTCGTCGGCCGCGGACCCGGATAGCTGCAGGACCCCACGCCGGTCGGCGACGTACACCGTCGACGGGTTGGCAGCGACCACCGTCACCGGGCCTGCGAGATTGCCAACGGGCCCGTCGGAGTTGACACCATCGAGATTCACGTACGACACCGGATGGGCGCCGTCGGTGCGGGTGACGACGATATCGTCGCCGGTGCGCCAGGACAGCGAGACCGCCGTGTCGCCCAGCCCGAAACCGAGCCGGCGCGGATAGGTCAGTGCGTACTGGCCGCCCGGGGTCTGCTCCACGCCGGCGAGGATCACCCGCCCGTCGATCACCATCGCCGCCCGGGTGCCGTCCCGCGAGAGCTGCAGTTCGGTGATGGCGCCCGCGAACTTCGCCGAGAGCGCGGTCGAGTCCACCGGGATGCGGGCCGGCTGCCCGGAGGCTGCCTCCTGCAGCACCCGCACCACGTTGACACCGTCGACCACGATCCAGATGGCATCGTCGAGCGACCAGCTGGGCCGCGTCAGGGTGCGGCCGTCGAGGGCCTGTCCGGCGTCACCTCCGATCGGACCGATCCACAGCGAGGACGTCATATCCGGTGCGCCTGCGCGCAGCGCCATCACCGAGGCCACATCCTGCCCACTGCGTGACAGCGCCGCCGACACCTGAGCGGGCATCTGCCCGAACGGCCCGGGTACCCGGGGTGCCCGCTGACCGTCCAGGGACACCAGCGATCCGCCCACCAGGGCGTGCAGCCCGGCGCCCGCACCGTCGGCCGCACCCGGGTCGCTGGCCGCCACATCGGCGGTGTCCCATCCTTCGGCGAACCGGTCGTCCAGTGCCGCACCGTCCACATTGATCACATACGGGCCGTTGATCCCGGCCCGAGACAATGTCCAGATGAGTTGGGCGGCAAGCAGTTGACGGGTGTGCGGGTCGGTCGTGGACAGGTTCTCCAGCTCGATGCGGGTCCCTCCGTAGCCGCGACCCACCCCCGTCTTGCCACCGTCGGCCCGGGTCACCGGACCGCGCAGGCGTAGCGGTGCGGCCAGCAGGTTGCGCACAGTGCGGGCCATCTCGGGTCGCGGACCGCTGATCAGCTTGGTGACCAGTTCGGTGGCCAGCTGATCGGAATCGGGGACCGCCACGTAGCGCGGGTCGGGCACCATAGTGTTGCCGGTTGGATCGGTGAAGTAGAGGGTGTTGCGCTTGTAGGTCTGCTGAAACTGCTGCCAGTCCAGGAAAACCCCGTTGGGCAGCCGGTCGATGCGCCAACCTCCGGCAGTCTTCACCAGCTCGATCGCACCCGGATCGGGCAGCGCACCCTCGGCCGTCTCGAACACGCCCAACTCCGACAGTGACCCGAGGATGTCGGCCTGCATGCTCACCGTGACGAGGTCCGGCCTGCGCGTCTCGGTGAAGACGACCCTGTCGATCAGCAGCGCACTGCCGGCGTCATCCCAACTGCGCGAAGCGGATTCGGTGAGGAACTGACGTGCTGCCAGGTGGCGGTTGGCGGGATCGGCGGTGGCCTTGAGGAATTCGCGCAACAACACATCGGGTTCCATGCCCGGCGTCGGTGTCGGCAGGCTCGGTGGCGCCGGCCGGTCGACGGTCCCGATGGCCTGCGGCGCCGAAGAACTCGGCACCCCGGCACAACCGGCAATCGTCACCGCGGCGAGCATGGTGGCCGTCGCCACGCACAACAAATTCAGGGCGTGCTTCATACGCCCTCCGACTCACGGTCGCGCCGCAGGGCCGCGGGATCCTTGACCCGCGCCTGCGGTCCGGTGGATCCACCCGACAGCCCGGGCGGCTTGAGCGGCAACGGGCTTGTGGTGACCTTGTGGCCACGCACCAGCGGCAGAGTCAACCGGAAACAGGCCCCCTTGCCGGGCTCGCCCCACGCCTCGAGTCGGCCCTGGTGCAGCCGGGCGTCCTCGATGCTGATGGCCAATCCGAGCCCGGTACCGCCGGATCGGCGCACCCGCGAGGGGTCCGATCGCCAGAACCTGCTGAACACCAGCTTCTCCTCGCCGGGCCGCAGTCCGACACCGTGATCGCGAACCGTGACCGCGACCGTGTCTTCGTCGGCGGCCATCCGGATCTCCACGGATTTGCGCTCGGCGTGGTCGATGGCGTTGGCGATCAGGTTGCGCAGAACGCGCTCCACCCGGCGCGGATCGACCTCGGCGATCACCCCGTCGGCCGGCATGTCGACATCGAGCTGGACGCCGGCGTCGGCCGCGAGGTGACCGACATTGTCCAGCGCGCTCTGCACGGTGGCGCGCAGATCGACTGCCTCCACGGCGAGTTCGGCGACACCGGCGTCGTGACGCGAGATCTCCAGCAGGTCGGCGAGCAGCGTCTCGAAGCGATCCAATTCGTTGACCATCAGTTCGGTGGACCGGCGTAGCGCCGGGTCGAGATCCGCACTGTGGTCATGGATCAGGTCGGCGGCCATCCGCACCGTGGTCAGCGGGGTCCGCAGTTCGTGGCTGACGTCGGAGGTGAACCGCCGCTGCAGGTTCCCGAATTCCTCGAGCTGGGTGATCTGGCGGGACAGGCTCTCGGCCATATCGTTGAACGACACCGCCAGCCGCGCCATGTCGTCCTCGCCGCGCACCGGCATGCGTTCGGTGAGATACCCTTCGGCGAACCGTTCGGCGATCCGCGATGCCGAGCGCACCGGCAGCACGATCTGGCGCGCCACCAGCAGTGCGATCGCCGCGAGCAGACCGAGCAGCACGATGCCGGCGGTGGCCATCGTGCCGCGCACCAGGGCGATGGTGGATTCCTCGTTGTTCAGCGGAAAGATCAGGTACAGCTCAAGATTGGTGACCGGGGATGTCGTGGGGCTGCCCATGATCAGTGCCGGGCCGGAGAATCCGTCGGTGTGCACCACCGAGTACTGGTAGCTGACCTGACCCGCCTTGACGAAATCGCGGAGAGCGTCGGGAATCTGCTGTACCGGGCCGGCGGCGGTCGCCTCGCGCGGACCGTCGCCGGGCACCACGAGGACGGCGTCGAAGGCACCGGCCAGCCCGGGGCCCGCGTCGGCCTTGCGATCGATGAGGGTGTTGCGCGCCAGCTGCAGGCTGCTGTCCAGCGAACGGGTCTCCTCGCCACCCACGATGCCGCCCACGGTGTCGCGGGCACGCTCAACCTCCTCGGTGGCGGCACCCACCTTGACCTCGAGGATGCGATCGGTGATCTGACTGGTCAGCACGAAACCGAGCACCAGGATCACGGCAAGCGACAACCCCAGAGTCAGCGACACCACTCGCAGTTGCAACGAACGGCGCCAGGCATAGCTGACCGCACGGCCCAACGCGCCCAGGCCCCGCAGCATCGGGGACGAGCCTCGGAAACGGCTACGGACCCGGCGTCGCGTACCCCAGATCACGAGCGCCACCCAGCCGCGGGCCCACCGATCACGGAGGTCCGGCCTTGTATCCCACTCCTCGAACTGTCAACACCACCTGCGGGTTCTCCGGGTCGGTTTCCACCTTGGCCCGCAGCCGCTGGACATGCACGTTCACCAAACGGGTGTCGGCGGGATGTCGGTATCCCCACACCTGTTCGAGCAGCACATCACGAGTAAACACCTGGCGCGGTTTGCGTGCCAGCGCCACCAACAGGTCGAACTCCAGCGGGGTCAGCGAGATCTGTTCTCCGGCGCGGGTGACCTTGTGCGCAGGCACGTCGATGTCGATGTCATGGATGGACAGCATCTCGGCCGGCTGGTCGTCGTTGCGGCGCAGGCGGGCCCGCACCCGCGCGACGAGTTCCTTGGGCTTGAAAGGCTTCATCACGTAGTCGTCGGCGCCGGACTCAAGACCGAGGACCACATCGACGGTGTCGGTCTTGGCGGTCAGCATGACGATCGGCACACCGGAGTCCGCGCGCAGCACCCGGCAGACGTCGATACCGTTCATGCCCGGCAGCATCAGATCCAGCAGCA
This sequence comes from Mycobacterium sp., assembly GCA_011620645.1. Classification (GTDB taxonomy): domain Bacteria; phylum Actinomycetota; class Actinomycetes; order Mycobacteriales; family Mycobacteriaceae; genus Mycobacterium. The sequence goes on along the minus strand of WOYS01000017.1, from coordinate 15,351 downwards.
CCAGGTCGGGCCGCAGTTCGCGGACCGCGGACAGCGCCTGGGTGCCGTCACCGATGACGGCCGTGTCGAATCCCTCCCCGCGCAGCACAATGGTGAGCATCTCCGCCAGCGAGGGGTCGTCGTCAACAACCAGAATCCGTTGCCTCATGGTGACCATGGTGTCACCACAAGGGGATAAAATCCGGGTGCCACACGCAGTTTTCGCGGGCATATCCGCCGGGGTCAGCCGATGCGGTCGAGGATTGCGAGGAAGATGTCGGTGGCGGTGCGTCCCGACTCAGCTGCCGCGCAGCAATGCGGCAATCGCGGCCGGGTCCGAATACGGCGGCACCACCACCCATTTTCCCGCCCAGTGCGCGGCGGCCAGCCCGGCGTAGGCGGAGGCGGTGCGCTGCTGCAGTCCGCGGTCACGTTCATAGGCGTCGCGGGCACGGTCGGCGTCCTGCTCGGCGCGCTGCCGCGCCCTCTGGTCCGCCATTTCCACGGAAACATCCAGCAGTAGTTGGTAGTCCGGTTTGGGGAGCTGGAATCTGTCGAACTCCAGCCGATACACCCAGTCGACGACGTCGCCGTCGACGTCCTGCTGCAGACGTGCCGCGCTGTAGGCGGCGTTGGACGCGACGTAGCGGTCCAGGATCACGACGTCGCGGGCGGCCCGCAGTTGTTCGATGTCGTCCTTGGCGCCGGCCCGGTCCAGCGCGAACAGTGTCGCCATCGCGTACACGGAGTCGGCGAGGTCACCGTGGCTGCCCCGCAGCGCCTCGGCCGCGAGGTCGGCATGCACCGAGGCGCCGTAGCGCGGGAAGGCCAGTGTTGCGACGGTTTTCCCGTCGGCCTCGAACGCCGCGCGCAGTCCCTCGGTCAAGGTTCGTTTACCCGCGCCGTCCAGACCTTCGATCACGATGAGCACGCGGCGAGCCTAGCCGTGTCCGTCGCCACCCGCGGACGTCAATCGAGGCTGGTCGCCTGCAACACGAGGGTAGCCCGTTCGCGGTCCAGGAACGCATAGGTGCTGGTCGAGTCCGATGAGAACCCCGTGTCGAGAAGTACGCCGGTGAGGAACGGGCCCTTGGGCACCTCGGGCTGGAGCACGTCCTGGACCCTCGGGGCTCGACCGGTGTCGGTGGGCTCGAACTGGGCGACCATGGCCTCGGCCACGGTCGGCGTCAACCGCACCACGGCGTCGGTCCACGAAACCCCAGTCTCTGCATCTCCTGCCGCCGGGTCGTCCCATTGCAGCCAGACCACCGATTCCGGTGCTCCGATACCGGGAAACTCCTTGGCCAGACCGGCGATATCGCGATGCACCTCCGCCGGCGGTGCCGAGACATCTGGAGCCGGCTGCTCCGGCGCGCCGGAGCAGCCGGTCGCCACGGCGGCCCACAGGGCCGCCGTGGCGAAACCGGACAGGATCCGCACGCTACTCAGTACCGGTAGTGCTCCGGCTTGTACGGGCCGTCGACGTCGACGCCGATGTACTCGGCCTGCTCCTTGCTGAGGCGCGTCAGCGTCCCACCGAGAGCCTCGACGTGGATCTTGGCAACCTTCTCGTCGAGATGCTTGGCGAGGCGGTAGACCTCGTTGTCGTACTCGTCGTTCTTGGTCCACAGCTCGATCTGGGCGATCACCTGGTTGGAGAAGCTGTTGCTCATCACGAACGACGGGTGGCCCGTCGCATTGCCCAGGTTGAGCAGACGACCCTCCGACAGCACGATGATCGAGTGGCCGTCCTCGAAGACGAACTCGTCGACCTGCGGCTTGATGTTGATCCGGCGGACCGTCGGATCACGCTCGAGGCGGGCCATCTCGATCTCGTCGTCGAAGTGGCCGATGTTGCCCAGGATCGCCTGGTGCTTCATCGCCTTCATGTGCTCCAGGGTGATGATGCCCCGGTTGCCGGTGGCAGTGATGACGATGTCCGCCCAGCCGATGGCCTCTTCGACCGACTTGACCTCGAAACCGTCCATCAGCGCCTGCAGCGCGTTGATCGGGTCGATCTCGGTGACCGCGACGCGGGCACCCTGCGCCTTGAGGGCCTCGGCGCAGCCCTTGCCGACGTCGCCGTAGCCGCAGACCAGCGCGGCCTTGCCGCCGATCAGTACGTCGGTGCCACGGTTGATGCCGTCGATCAACGAGTGCCGGGTGCCGTACTTGTTGTCGAACTTGCTCTTGGTGACCGAATCGTTGACGTTGATGGCCGGGAACGACAGTTCACCGGCAGCGGCGAACTGGTACAGCCGCAGCACGCCGGTGGTGGTCTCCTCGGTGACGCCCCGGACAGACTCGGCGATCTTGGTCCACTTGTCCTTGTCAGTCTCGAAGCGCTTGCGGGCCAGCGCCAGGAAGACCTTCCACTCATGGGAGTCGTCGTCCTCGCCGGGGGGAACCACGCCGGCCTTCTCGTACTGCGCGCCGCGCAACACCAGCATCGTCGCGTCACCACCGTCATCGAGAATCATGTTCGCGGGCTCACCGGGCCAGGTCAGCATCTGCTCGGCGGCCCACCAGTACTCCTCCAGTGTCTCGCCCTTCCAGGCGAAGACCGGGGTGCCCTTGGGCTCCTCGACGGTGCCATGCGGCCCGACGACGGCGGCCGCCGCGGCATGGTCCTGGGTGGAGAAGATGTTGCAGGACGCCCAGCGCACCTCGGCGCCGAGCGAAACCAGGGTCTCGATCAGCACAGCGGTCTGAATGGTCATGTGCAGCGAGCCCGAGATGCGCGCGCCCTTGAGCGGTGCCACGTCGGCGTACTCGCGACGCAGCGCCATCAAACCGGGCATCTCGTGCTCGGCGAGGCGGATCTCCTTGCGGCCGAACTCGGCCAGCGAAAGATCAGCGACCTTGTAGTCGATGCCGTTGCGTACGTCGGCGGTCAACTCAGTCATGTGGTTGGAGCCCCTTTTTTCGTCGTTCTCGATCAGGCATCGGTTTTGATCGAGCGTTGCCTCTGAGCGCACTCGCTGTGCGCGGACGACACCGGTGGCCTGCGGGCTCGCGGGACAGGCGCTTCTTCAGAGCTCTGCCAGCTACCGGGTGTCTATGACACCGTACCGCTCGGCGAACGGCGTCATGAGGCTCGGCCCCGTAGACGCGACCGACGTTGTTGCTATGACCCTGCGACCTCGACCATCTCGAAATCCGTCTTGGCCGCACCGCAGTCCGGGCAGCACCAGTCCTCGGGGATGTCATCCCACCGGGTGCCCGGGGCGATCCCGTCCTCTGGCCAGCCCTTGGCCTCGTCGTACTCGAATCCGCACTGCATGCACACGAACAACTTGTAATCCATGTTGGGTCCTCTCTTGACCTCGACGATTCCGAAATCGACCTTCTCGAGCACCGCACAATCCGGGCCGCACCAGTCGTCGGGGATATCGGACCAGGCGGTGCCGGCCGGAAATCCTTCGCGCGGAGCACCTTTGACTTCACTATAGACGTAGTCATATAAAATCGGCGGTCAAGGCATGACCGTGACGTCGATCCAGGCGGGCAACCTTCTTAGATCCCGACGGTGGTGCGGAACAGCTTGCTCGGCCGATCGGCCACCAACCGGATGGGCCCATCATCGGCGGCCACCCAGGCCGCGCCACCACGCTCCAGCGTCACCACGCCAGCCTTGGCGTGCACCTGCACGACACCCTCGGTGCACAGCAGCACCTGCGGCCCGTCGTGTTCGGCAGGCGCTTCGACCTCATGGCCGACCTGTTCATCGGAGAGCTGCAGCAGCGACACCGCGAACTCCGGCGCCGGGGTGTCATAGACCAGTTCCATCCCGCCGCGGGTGGACCGCGGCAGGATCGGCGAATCGTCGGCGGGCGTGAAATCCAAGACCCGCAACAGCTCCGGCACATCCACGTGCTTGGGCGTCAGGCCGCCGCGTAACACATTGTCCGAGTTGGCCATCACCTCGAAGCCCACGCCGTGCAGATAGGAATGCAGATTGCCGGCAGGCAGATAGACCCCCTCGCCGGGCTGCAGCGTGATGCGATTGAGCAGCATCGCCGCCAGCACACCGGCATCGCCGGGATAGCGTTCACCGAGTTCCAGGATTGTCTTGGCTGCGGCATGGAAAGTCGTTGCGCCCGAACGGATGTAGTTGACAGCTCCGTCGAGCACCAATGGGACCAGCACGTCGAGGTCGGGCTGGGGAGCGGTGATCCAGGTGGTGAACAGCGTGCGCAGCCCGTCGGCATCGGACTGGTCCTTGAGCAATGTGACGAACGGGTCCAGATCTGCCACCGCCAGCGCGCGCATGAACTCCACGCTGCGTGCCGCAGGGCGGAATCCCGCCAGTGCCTCGAACTGCCCCAGTGCGACGATCAGCTCCGGCTTATGGCTGGCGTCCCGGTAGTTCCGGGTCGGCGCCGACACCGGAATACCCAGGCGCTCCTCACGCTCGTAGCCGTGCACCGCCTGCTGGCTACTGGGATGTGCCTGCAGGGACAGCGGTTCGTCGGCGGCGAGCACCTTGGCCAGGAACGGCAGCGCGTCCCCGAACCGGGCACGCGACCGGCCGCCCAACTGTCCCTCCGGGTCGGCCGTGATCATGTCCAGCAGCGACCGCTCGCCGGAGTCGGTTTCGCAGTGCGCCGGATCGCCGGGATGCGCACCGAGCCACAGCTCGGCCTCGGGATGCGGTGTGGGGCTACGCCTTCCGGTGAATTCAGCAATAGCCGTACGCGATCCCCAAGCGTATTTGCGCAGAGCTCCACGCAGCAGGTTCACGCTCTCAACCTCGCACCAGTCGTAGGTATACGGCCGCCATCTCCAGGCGCACCGCCACCGTCGCCAACTGCTGCTCGGGTCGGACGCCGCCGATCGTCGTCGCGATATCGAGCACATTGTCGGCGCTGACCACATCGAGATCGGCGAACCCCTCGGTGCGCGCAACCACCACGGGCCGTTGCTCGTCGGAGGTCAGCACAACCGTACGAACCCGGGACGGCAACGGGCCGTCGAGTTCCTCGTCATGGAACAGGGCGGTCTCGTAGTCGACCGGGGCGATGTTCAGCGGGCTCACCGCGGCCAGCGCGTCGGCCAGCCCGACCGCCGCGACCACCTGACGCGCGACCCGCAGCAGCACCGCCGCGCTGTGCTGGGCCAGCGCCAGTGTCGCCGCGCTGTCCCCGGCCAGCACCACTTCTCGGCCGGCCAGCCGCTCGGCCAGGCTCTTGGCAGGATTGGTGAACAGCTCTCGCGTCACGCTGTTGCGCAGCGCCTCGGCGTCCAGTTCGTCGGCCAACGCCCCGAGGTCGACCCGCAACGCAGCGTCCGCGACGGCCAGCACCGCCACGCCGGCAGCCAGATACCGGGTCAGTCCGAACTCGTCGGGCACCGGCAGCCGCGGCGCCAGGACGGCCGCCCGGCGCGCAGTCACATCGCGCAGCGGTCCTTCGTTCGGTGCGACGAGGACGACCCGCGCCCCCCGGCGCACGCCCGTCGCCGCGGCCGTCACCAACACAGAATCCCCCGCGTCGGGCCCTGCCACCACCACGATATCCAGCGCACCGGTCCACGGCGGCAACTCCGAGGCCACCACGATCGGTACGCCGGCGGCCGCGCCGAGTGCGGCCGCCAGCACGGTGCCCGCCGCGCGCGCCGGACCGCCATCAGCGACCCAAATCAGTGTCCGGGGCGGGGTGTCGGAACGCAGCGAATCCAGCGCGCCTTCGTCGACGGCGGCCGCCGTGGCGCGCACCTGCGCTCCGGCCATTGCGGCCGCCCGCAACAACCCTTCCCGGTCGGCAGCCAGCAACCCCTCGACATCGTCGAGGTCGATGGTGACCGCCCGGGGGGTCATGGTGCCGACTCGCCGCGCGCGGCAATCAGATTCGCCACCTGTTGCACCACCTCGTCGACCTCTTCGGCGGTGCGGGCCTCGACGTTGAGCCGCAGCAGCGGTTCGGTGTTGGAGGTACGCAGGTTGAACCAGCGGTCGTCACCGAGGTCGACGGTGACGCCGTCGAGGTGATCGAGCGACTGGATGCGGCTGCCGATGGTGGCGAGTACCGCATCCACACAGCCCGGCGCGTCGGCGACGGTGAAGTTGATCTCCCCGGAGGCCTCATACCGCTGGTAGTCGGACATCAGTTCGGACAGCGGGCGCTGCTGTTCGCCCAGCGCGGCGAGTACGTGCAGCGCGGCCAGCATGCCCGAGTCGGCGCCCCAGAAGTCCCGGAAGTAGTAGTGTGCCGAGTGCTCGCCGCCGAAGATGGCGCCGGTGTCGGCCATCAGGCCCTTGATGTAGGAGTGGCCCACTCGGGAACGCACCGCGGTGCCTCCGCGCTCGACGATCAGTTCCGGCACCGCCCGGGAGGTGATCAGATTGTGGATCACGGTGGCACCGATTTCGCGCCCGAGTTCGCGGGCCGCCACCAGTGCGGTCACCGTGGAAGGTGAAACGGGCAGACCCTTTTCGTCGACGACGAAACAGCGGTCGGCGTCACCGTCGAAGGCCAGGCCGATATCGGCTCCGGTCGCCAGGACATGGGCCTGCAGGTCGACGAGGTTCGCCGGATCCAGCGGGTTGGCCTCGTGATTGGGGAACGTGCCGTCGAGTTCGAAGAACAGCGGCAGCACCGTGATCCCGGGGATCACCTCGAGCACCGCGGGCGTGGTGTGCCCACCCATGCCGTTACCGGCGTCGACCGCCACCCGCAGCGGACGCAGCTCCGACAAGTCGACGAGTTCGCGCAGGAACTCGCCGTACTCGGCGAGCACATCGCGATCGGTGATCGTGCCGGCGGCGCCGTCGTACGGCGGCACACCGTTGATGACCTCGTCGCTGATGATCAGCAGACCGGTGTCCTTGCCGACGGGCTTGGCGCCCGCCCGGCACAGCTTGATGCCGTTGTAGGCGGCCGGGTTGTGGCTGGCGGTGAACATCGCGCCCGGGCAGTCCAGCAGACCCGAGGCGAAGTACAGCTGGTCGGTCGAGGCCAGCCCGATCCGCACCACGTCGAGCCCCTGGGCGATGACACCTTCGGCGAACGCATCGGCCAGCGCGGGGGAACTGTCGCGCATGTCGTAACCGACGACGACTTCACTCACCTCGTGCGGTCCCTCGTCGCGTACCAGCCGGGCGAAGGCCCCGCCGACATCGCGCACGAATGCCTCGTCGATCTGATCTCCGACCAGGCCCCGCACGTCGTAAGCCTTGATGACAGCGTGGACAGCCTCAGCGGACCGAGACATGGCTCTCGCTCTCTGTGTGTACGGGGAATCGGGGGAACTGCTCTGGTCACTCAGCCTAGTGGCTCGGCACGACCACCGTCGCGGGCCCCGGGAGCCGGGAGCGGCCGACGGCCCGCAGTCCGGCGACACGGCACCGGCGACGGATCTGGCGGCAGCTGCGCCGCAGCTATTCAGAGCTGGGTTCGGGGTCCGGGAGCACCCGGAGATGACCGCGACGGCGGCCGTTGGGTTCCGGGCGACGGGCCGGCGGCGCCATCAGCGATCCGCCCGAGATCCCGGTTCTGGGATCGGAAAAACCTGCGGTGACACCGTTCACCAGGGAGTGGACGCCTTCGCGACCCTCCCGGACGGCGTCGGCGAGTGCGACGAGGTCGTCCTCATCGGGGTGGGTGGGAAGTGGACCCGCGTGGCGGACCAACTCCCAGCCGCGGGGAGCGGTGATCCGACCGGCATGCACGACACAGAGATCCCAGGAATGGGGCTCAGACACCGTCGCGAGTGGTCCGACGACGGCTGTCGAGTCCGAATAGACGAAGGTCAGCGTCGCCACGGCGTAGTGCGGGCACCCTGGCCTGCAGCAGCGACGGGGAGCGTTCACGTTCGGAAGATTATCGTGCAGCGACGCCGCGGGCCTCCGGACACGCGCGTGGGAGAGGCCCGATCTCCAACCGTTACCATCTCCTCCGTGGTGCAGCGCAACCATCGGGGATCCCGACGCGGCCGGGGCATGCGTGGATCCCTGTTGCCGCAAACAGTGCCCGGCTGGCGCAGCAGAGCCGAACGGTTCGACATGGCGGTGCTGGAGGCCTACGAGCCGATCGAACGCCGGTGGCATCACCGAGTGTCCGGACTGGACGTGGCGGTCGACGAGATCCCGCGCATCTCGCCCAAGGATCCCGACAGCGTGCAGTGGCCGCCGGAGGTCATCGCCGACGGTCCGATCGCGCTGGCCCGGTTGATCCCGGCCGGTGTCGATATCCGCGGAAACTCCACGCGGGCGCGAATAGTGCTGTTTCGCAAGCCAATTGAACGGCGCGCAAAAAACACCGACGAACTCGCCGAGTTGTTGCACGAGGTGTTGGTGGCGCAGGTCGCCACACACCTGGGCGTCGAGCCCTCCGTCATCGACCCATCGATCGACGACGAATAGCGCGCGTGGCCGAGACGGCCGCGTGCGAACCGCTAGACGATGCCGCGCTTGAGGCGGCGCCGTTCACGCTCGGACAGGCCACCCCAGATGCCGAAGCGCTCGTCGTTGGCCAGTGCATACTCCAGGCACCGGTCGCGGACCTCGCAGCCCTGGCAGATGCGCTTGGCCTCGCGCGTCGAGCCGCCCTTCTCGGGGAAGAATGCCTCAGGGTCGGTCTGCGCACACAGACCGCGCTCCTGCCATTGATCGTCATCTTCAAACGACTCGGGCGCCAACTCGATTCGCTCGGGCACCAAACTCAACTGCGGGCGCCCAATAATTTCGCCTGCCGCTGGGCCGGTAGTGGTGTGCGGTGCACTGCCCACTGAACCGAGCATCCGGTCTTCGAACCGGAGCGCGCGGTCGAGATCGACCTGCTCAAAAGACATGTTCCGCCTCCTCCCCTAATCTGGTTGTCCCCGTTATTGCCTCGTTCAGGACACCTGCTGAATTCACGAAATAGCGAATCGCCAAACCCCTCCAGCACTGCCCCAGCTATCACTATTGTGATGTAAGGCCATCCGCATTCGAACAGATGATCGAATCCCGGTCTGCCGCACCGAAACCGGCGGTCGAACCACGTAATGACACTGATGTGATTAGACACGCGTTAGCTGCCACGGTCAAGCGGAACGGCCGCTTTACATACCATCTCGTGACATAGATCCGGCGTGTCCACGCCCCGGCGTGTCCACCACAACCCGGGCGGCGGCATCGAAGAATGCTGGCTGGCCTAGGGTCTGAGGGCGTGAGGGTCACAGTTCTGGTCGGCGGCGTGGGCGGCGCACGATTCCTCCTGGGAGTGCAACATCTGCTGCGACTGGGGCAGTTTGCCGGCTCGTCGGGCAAATCCGAGGCGCCCACTCAACACGAGCTGACGGCGATCGTCAACGTGGGAGACGACGCCTGGATGTACGGCATGCGAATCTGCCCCGACCTCGATACCTGCATGTACACCCTCGGCGGCGGCATCGATCCGGAGCGTGGCTGGGGACACCGCGACGAAACCTGGCATGCCAAGGAGGAACTCGCCGCCTACGGTGTGCAGCCCGACTGGTTCGGGCTCGGTGACCGCGATCTGGCCACCCATCTGGTGCGCAGTCAGATGCTTAGGGCCGGATATCCGCTCTCACAGGTCACCGAGGCACTGTGCGCCCGATGGGCGCCCGGCGCCCGACTGCTGCCGGCCAGCGATGACCGCAGCGAAACCCATGTCGTCGTCACCGATCCCGACGGCGAGCGCAGGGCGATCCACTTCCAGGAGTGGTGGGTGCGCTATCGCGCGAAGATTCCGACCCACAGCTTCGCGTTCGTCGGGTCCGACAAGGCCACCGCCGCATCCGGTGTGGCCGAAGCGATCGCCGACGCAGACATCGTGTTGATCGCCCCGTCCAATCCGGTGGTCAGCATCGGCTCCATTCTCGCCGTCGGCGGCATCCGTGGCGCACTGCGGTCCACCGCCGCGCCGGTCATCGGGTACTCGCCGATCATCGCCGGAAAGCCGTTGCGCGGAATGGCCGACGAGTGCCTCTCGGCAATCGGCGTCGAATCCTCCTCGGAGGCCGTCGGAAAGCACTTCGGCGCCCGCAGCGGAGTCGGCATTCTGGACGGCTGGCTGATCCACCAGGGTGACAGCGCGGTCATCGAGGGCGTCGACGTGCGCTCCGCTCCCCTGCTGATGACCGACCCGGGCATCACCGCCGAGATGGTGCGGGCCGGCCTTCAATTGGCGGGCGTCTCGCTGTGAGCACCGAACACGCAAGCGCCGAACATGGAACCGCGAAGGTCATCGAGATCATCCCGGTCACCGGGCTCGGCGAATTCCGTCCCGGCGACAATCTGGCCGCGGCGATCGCCAGTGCCGCCGACTGGCTGCGTGACGACGACGTGGTGATCATCACCAGCAAGGTGCTCTCCAAGGCCGAGGGCCGCATCGTCGCCGCACCCACCGATCCTGAGCAACGGGACACCTTGCGCCGCAAGCTCATCGACGATGAGGCGGTCCGCGTGCTGGCCCGCAAGGGCAAGACACTCATCACCGAGAACGCCATCGGCCTGATCCAGGCCGCCGCCGGTGTGGACGGCTCGAACATCGACACCGCCGAACTCGCACTGCTACCGGTCGACCCGGACGGCAGCGCCGCGGCGATCCGGAACGGCATCGCAGCGCATCTGGGTGTGCGGGTCGGCATCGTCATCACCGACACCATGGGACGGACCTGGCGCAACGGGCAGACCGATGTCGCTATCGGAGCCGCCGGATTGACCGTGCTGCACGGTTACGCCGGTGCACACGACGCCCACGGCAACGAACTCGTGGTGACCGAAATCGCGGTGGCCGACGAACTCGCCGCGGCCGGGGATCTGGTGAAGGGCAAGCTCACCGGTGTCCCGGTCGCCGTCGTCCGCGGACTGAAATTGCACGACGACGGCTCCAATGGGCACACCCTGGTGCGCAGCGGCGAGGAAGACCTGTTCTGGCTCGGCACCGCAGAGGCCATCGAACTGGGCCGCCGGCAGGCGCAGCTGTTGCGCCGTTCGGTGCGGCAGTTCAACGCCGAGGCCGTCGCCGCCGAACTCATCGAGGAGGCGGTCGCCGAAGCCCTGACCGCACCGGCCCCGCACCACACCCGGCCGGTTCGTTTCGTATGGGTGCGCGACCCGCAGACCAGGACCCGACTGCTCGATGCGATGAAGCGGCAATGGCATGCCGATCTGACCGCCGACGGCCGTTCCGACGAGGACGCTACGCGCCGCACAGGCCGCGGCCGAATTCTCTACGACGCAACCGAACTCATCATTCCCTTCATGGTTGCCGATGGTGCGCACAGCTATCCGGATCCCGAGCGTACGGCGGCCGAGCACACCATGTTCACCGTCGCCGCCGGGGCCGCGGTACAGGGCCTGCTGGTGGCGTTGGCCGCCCGGGATGTCGGCAGCTGCTGGGTCGGGTCCACGATCTTCGCCGCCGACACCACCCGCCGCGAGCTCGCCATCGCAGACGACTGGGAGCCGTTGGGCGCCATCGCGATCGGCTACGCGTCGGAGAACTTCGGACCACGTAGCCCGGCACAGACCGACGGACTGCTGATCGAGCGATGAGCCTGCACGACTCCGTCATCGACGCGCTGACCCGCTGGGACGCAACCGATCCCGAACAAGATGAGCTACGGCATGCCGTACTGGCCTTTGCGCTGGCCCGGCCCGATGCCTGCCTGCGCTCCTGCGAGCCCGGTCACATCACCGCCTCTGCGCTGGTTCTCGATCACAGCGGGACGCACACACTGCTGACCCTGCACCCGCGCATCGGGCGCTGGCTGCAACTGGGCGGGCACTGCGAGGAGTCCGACAGCGTTATCGCTGCCGCGGCACTGCGCGAGGCCACCGAGGAGTCGGGTATCGGGGGTTTGCGCATCGACCCGGAAATGGTTGCGCTGCATGTGCATCCGCTGACCTGCTCGCTGGGACTGCCGACCCGTCATCTGGATCTGCAGTTCGTGGTGCGTGCTCCGGCCGGTGCGCAGGTCGTGCGCAGCGACGAGTCCCTGGATCTGCGGTGGTGGCCGCTGGATGCGATACCCCGAGACGACCCGGCTCTGGTGGCGCTGGCGAAAGCCGCGCACCGAACCTGATCCCCCAGTCGCTGCGCTCCCGCCCACCGAACCTGATTCCCCAGTCGCTTCGCTCCCGCCCGCCGAACCTGATTCCCCAGTCGCTTCGCTCCCGCCCGCCGAACCTGATTCCCCAGT
>WOYS01000017.1:0-3122 GCA_011620645.1 Mycobacterium sp. | reverse complement strand
CGCTTCGCTCCCGCCCGCCGAACCTAGACGTCGGTGGAGTAGCGGATACCACCGTCGGGGATGGTCACCCCCGGCCACACCCGGGCGCCGCGCAGCAGCTCGCAGCGTGCCCCGATATCGGCGCCGTCGCCGATGACACCGTCACGGATCAGCGCCCGCGGCCCGATGCGGGCGCCGAACCCGATGATCGACCGCTCGATGACCGCCCCGGCCTCGACACGAACCCCGTCGAAGATGACCGCGCCGTCCAGACGCACACCGGCTCCGATCTCGGCGCCCCGGCCGACCACCGTGCCGCCCAACAGCAGGGCACCGGGTGAGACGGCCGCGCCGTCGTGGATGAGGAACTCACCGCGCTGGTGCTGCAGTGCCGGCGACGGGGCGATACCGCGCACCAGATCGGCCGATCCACGGACGAAATCGTCGGGTGTGCCCATATCGCGCCAATAGCTGGCGTCGACGTACCCGCACACCTTTCGCCCATCGGCGAGCAGCCACGGAAACACCTCGCGCTCCACCGACAGAGCCCGGCCCTTGGGGATCTGGTCGATGATCTCGCGCTCGAAGACATAGCAGCCCGCATTGATCTGATCGGTCGGCGGATCCTGGGTCTTCTCCAGGAACGCGGTGACCCGTCCGTCGGCGTCGGTGAGCACACACCCGAAGGCGCGCGGATCCCCGACCCGGACCAGGTGCAGCGTGACATCGGCCTGATGCTCGGCGTGGCTGTTCAGCAGGGCGCCCAGATCGGCGCCGGACAGGACGTCGCCGTTGAACACCAGCGCGGTGTCGTGACGAAGCTTGCCGGCCGCGTTGGCGATACCGCCGCCGGTGCCCAGCGCTTCCTCCTCGACCACGTAGTCGATCTCCAGGCCCAGCTTGGAGCCGTCACCGAAGTCCGCCTCGAACACCTCGGCCTTGTAGGAGGTGCCCAGCACCACATGCTCGATGCCGGCCGCGGCGATACGCGACAGCAGGTGGGTGAGGAACGGCAGGCCCGCCGTCGGCAGCATCGGTTTGGGGGCCGACAGGGTCAGCGGCCGCAACCGGGTGCCCTGACCACCGACCAGGATCACCGCATCCACATTCGAGGGTTTGAGTGTTCCGCTCACGTCAACGCCGCCCTTTCGCCTGCTTACGTCGGGAGTTCCGGACCACAAGACCGGCGCGGGTGGCCAGCGCTCCCCTGATCGTCCATCTCAAAGGGGCCTGCCACCAGTGCGAATGACGGTCAGCCAGGAAAGTGTAGGTGCTGCGATGATGGGCCGCCAGATTGCCGGCGGGGTCCCGACCGGTCGAATGGCCCTTGTCGTGCAGTACCTCGGCGGTCGGCACATAGATGTTCTGCCGGCCCGACCGCGCCAACCGATCCCCGAGGTCGACGTCCTCCATGTACATGAAGTAACGCTCATCGAAGCCACCGATGCCGTTGAACGCCTCCCTACGCAACAGCAGGCAGGCGCCCGACAGCCAGCCGACCGGCCGTTCGCTGGGTGTGAGCCGCTCCTGGCGGTAGGCGGCGGTCCACGGATTCGATTTCCACACCGGCCCGACCACGGCATGCATGCCGCCGCGGATCAGGCTGGGCTGATGCCGTGCCGACGGGTACACCGAGCCATCCGGATCGCGGATCAGCGGACCGAATGCCCCGGCCTGCGGCCAGCGCGCCGCAGCCGCCAGCAACTCGTCGATGCTGCCCGGACCCCACTGCACATCGGGGTTGGCCACGATGAACAACTCACCGTCGTCGACGTATCGGGTGACGGCCCGGTTGACGGCGGTGCCGTAGCCCAGATTGCCGCCGGTGTGCAGCAGATGGGTATCGGGATATCGCGCCACCGCCTCCTCGGGGGAACCGTCGGTGGATCCGTTGTCGGCCATGATGACGGTCACCGGCCGGTCGGTGGCATGGGCCAGTGAGGCCAGGAAGCGATCCAGATGCGGGCCCGGTGAATAGGTCACCGTCACCACCTTCAGTTCGTCAGTCACCACGCCCAGCCAGTTCGTCGCCCACGCTGCTAGAGGGTAACGAGTCCGTTTTCCCGTCGCCCGCGCCGCCGTGCAACGCGGCGTCGAGCCCGTCCTGCCAGGAGCGCAGCGGTTGGTATGCGGCGTCGTAACGCGTGGTCGACAAGGCGGAGTAGACCGGACGCGGCGCGGGCCGCGGATGCCGGTCGGTGGTCACCGGCAGGACCCGTTCGGGGTCGGCGCCGATCCCGGCGAACACCGCCCGGGCCAGTTCGTACCGGCTGGCCGGGCCCGTGTTGACCACGTGCAGCAGCGGCGCCGGAAACGGATCGTCGGCGATCTGCACCAGCGCCGCCACCAGGTCGGCGACATAGGTCGGCGAACCGGTCTGGTCGGCCACCACGTCCACGGTGGGGCGTTCGGCTTCCAGCCGGCGCATGGTGCCGACGAAATCGCCGCCGGTCCCGGTGTAGACCCATGCGGTGCGCACCACGGTCGCCTCGGGCAGCACGATGTGCACTTCACGCTCCCCGGCCAGCTTGCTCCGGCCGTAGACGCTGCGCGGACCGACGGGATCTTCCACCTCGTACGGTCGCGGTGCCCCGCCCTCCTGAGCACCGAACTCACCGCTGAACACGTAGTCGGTCGAGATGTGGATCAGCTGGGCACCGTTGTCTGCACAGGCGCGCGCTACATTCTTCGCGCCGGTGGCGTTGACGGCGTACGCACGCGCCTCATCGCTCTCGGCGATATCGACGGCGGTCAGGGCGGCACAATTGATCACGGTGTCGCCGGGGGCGACGTGATCGGTGCCGGCCGCCGGATCGGTGATGTCCCACTGCGCCGACGTGCACGCGAGCAGATCACGTCCCTGGGCGGTGAGTTCAGCCGCCAGGAAACGTCCGACCTGACCGCCTGCACCGATGATGACGATTCGGCCGGGCACGATGCGCCCCAACTAGCGGGCCAGCACGCCGGTGACGCGTCTTGCCAACCTACTCAACTGGGCCAACATGTTGCAACCATAGCCAATACCGGACCGGCGGCGGCCGCACTGAAGGCGCACCGATGTCTTTGCACACCGGTGCGGGTTGGCACGGCACACCGGTGCGGGTTGGCACGGCACACCGGTGCGGGTTGGCACGGCACACCGG
>WOYS01000110.1:93873-131938 GCA_011620645.1 Mycobacterium sp. | reverse complement strand
TTGCGGCCGCCGCTTCACCCTGCCTGCTTGACAAACTGCTCCCCATATCAGGAGGGCTCTGAACAACGGGTAGGTCGGACCTTGGCCGGCGTGGCGGCCGTGGTCCGAGATTTCCCGAAATGCGTTGGCGGGAACTGGAGCAGACGTCACGGTGACTTGGTGGCTGGTGGTGAACTGGGTCGGTCCGGAGGCGCTGGCGGTCAGGCCAGGGCCCAGGCTCCGTCGCGGCGGGTGAGGCCGGCGTTGACCAGGGTGCGCAGGTTGACCGCGGCGGCCCGGTTGCGCAGCCAGGGCCCCGGAATGGTCGCTGTGTAGCGCTGTGACCTTGGTGTTTATCGTCGTGTGACCGGCGTGGCTGCTGTGACGGATGTGGCCTACGGGTTTGGATGAAGGTTCCTACACCAGCCACCGGAACCCGAGGCCACATCCGCATGTCATCTTCCCCGATCACGTCTGTCGATGTGCATCCGACCTGCCATGAGTAGTTGATTGCCGTGTTGGAATCAGTGCCCGACCCGCGTGATCAGCGCGGGGTGCTTTACCCATTGGCGGGGATGCTGGCTTTGGCAGTCATAGCTACCGTGGCCGGGTCCCGGTCATTCGCGGCGATCGGCCAGTGGGCCGCAGAGAGCACAGCTCAGTGCTGGCCTCGTTCGGGCTCACCAGCGGTGGTGTCCCGGACGAGTCGACGTTGCGCAAGCTGTTCTCCCGACTGGATGCCGATGCCCTCGACCGGGCACTGGGTGTATGGATGTGGACACGGACGTTCGTCGCCGGCGAGCGCCGGGTCATCGCCCCTAGCCGAGCCGCGAGATCAACCACTGTCTCAGAGCCGGACCGTAGTCATCGCGGTCGAGCGCGAAGTCCACCGCCGCCTTCAGATAGCCGCCCGGATTGCCCAAATCGTGCCGACGGCCGCGATGTACGACCACGTGCACGGGATGCCCCTGCTCGATGAGCAACGCGATCGCATCGGTGAGCTGCAGTTCGCCCCCTGCGCCGGCTTCGATGGTGCGCAGTGCATCGAAGATCGCTCTGTCGAGAATGTAGCGTCCGGCGGCCGCGAATGACGACGGGGCATCTTCGGGCTTCGGCTTCTCCACCATCCCAACAACTTTGAGCACATTCGGATTTGCAGCGTCGCTTACTTCTTCGACCGCGAACACGCCGTATACGCTTATTTCATCGGGCGGGACCTCAATTGCACACAATACCGAACCACCACGTTTCGCGCGCACTTTCCCCATCGTCTCCAACACACCGGTCGGCAGCACGAGGTCGTCGGGCAGCAACACCGCAATAGCATCCTCGTCGGGCAACAGCACCGATTCCACGCATCCGACCGCGTGCCCGAGCCCCAAAGGGGCCTTCTGGACCACTGATTCGACCTTGATCAATGCCGAAGCCCGACGCACCTTCTCCAACATCAGGTGCTTACCTCGCGCCAGCAGTGTTCCTTCGAGCACCAGATCCTCGACGAAGTGAGCGACGACGCCGTCCTTGCCCTCTGAGGTGACGATGACCAATCGGTCGGCGCCGGCAGCTGCGGCTTCGGCCGCGACGAGTTCGATTCCGGGAGTATCGACGACCGGCAACAGCTCCTTGGGAACCGTCTTGGTTGCCGGCAGAAATCGCGTGCCGAGACCGGCAGCCGGAACGACCGCGGTGTACGGAAGTGTGCTGCGCGGCTCTATAATTCACCGATAGTATCGTCGGGGTACCGTTGGTTGCCATCCGACAAAGATGAATAGTCGGGGCAATGCTACAAGTTGTCGGTCGATCGGCCTACATCAGTTTTCCAGCAATGTAAGCAATGTAATCGAACGATTCGTAGTCGGCGCTGCAAGCAGCGAAGCCCAAGGAGGTGCAGTTTGCCGAAGAAGATCGGCGAGATCATCGCCTCACGACGCACCGTCCTCGCCTCGTTGTCATTGGGTACATTGGCCCTCATCACTGCATCGACCATCTACCGCCCGGACTTGCCGCAGCGGAGCTTTGGATTGGCTGCCGACAGAATCGACAACGATGCAGTAAAATGGGCTGTAGCAACGGCGAATACGATGGACAGAAAACTGGACGTGCTTGCCTTCTATGATGCGTTCTCCCGGCAGGCGCCTTTGCCCACCACATTGCTGGACCAGATCGCCGCGCTCGGCGTCACCCCGTTGCTATCCTGGGAACCATGGGATCCACAAGCCGGCGCCGTTCAGCCACTGTACTCACCAGCACAGATCGCGGGTGGTCGCCACGACGCATACGTGGCGATGTGGGCCCGCCAGGCCGCAACGTACAACCGGCGGTTCATGATGCGCTTTGCTCACGAGATGAACGGCAATTGGTATCCGTGGTCTGCCGGCCAATCTGCAAGTGCACCGGAGGATTACGTCGCAGCATTCCGGCGCATCCGCCGGATCTTCGACGATGCCGGGGCGAACCAGGTGCAGTGGGTCTGGAGCCCTAACGTGATCATCAACGGAGACAGTGACGCGATATCACGCAGCTATCCCGGCGACAAGTACGTCGACATCATCGGCATCGACGGCTACAACTTCGGTGACGATGGCGGGCACCGATGGCGCTCTCCTCGTGACCTTTTCGAACCGACGATCGTCCTTGCGGGGGAGCTGGCGCCGACAAAGCCGGTGTGGATCACCGAAGTCGGCTCCAGTGATCGAGGCGGCGACAAAGCCTTGTGGATAACCGATCTCGTCAGCTTCCTGCGCTCCACCAGCATCGCAGGTTTAATCTGGTTCGAAGCCGACAAGGTCGGTGAACCCGACTGGCGGCTCACCAGCACGCCTGAAACGAGCGATGCTGCCCGCAAAGCCCTCAGCCGCTGGTGAGCACACCTATCCCGCGCCGATCAAGCCCCACCCGGCGGGTCGATGCTCACTGCCCTGTCATATCGAGGCCCAGCCGCTCGATCTGCTGCTTGATCGCAGGGATCAACGCGGTGACCGCCGTGACCGTGAGGTGTGAGTCGTCGCGATACATCAACGTACCGTTGCGAACCGCCACGCACCTAGTGCCCTCGCACAGAAGCGGATTCACATCCAGCACCGGAATGTCGAGATTCTCGCCGCGGAGCTGATCGGTGATGATGGGTTCCGTCCGGCGGACATTGTTCAGCTCGAAATCACACTTCGACCAGTCGTCCAGCGCGCCGGACACGCATTCCGGGATATTGCGTTGTGGATAGGGCGTATCCCGGATGTAGATCAACTTGGCGCCGGTGGCACGCAGGCGATTCAGTGTCTGATCCCAGGCGAGTTTGAACTCCTGGTAATCGGGTACATAGGTCGACAGCGAACCGATCATGATGTATTTCGGGTGGAGCGCCCCGATCGCGCTCAGGCTGTCCTCACGCCAGCCCAAGCAGTCGGGCTTGGTGAACGGGTCGGTACGGCCATCTCTCGGCTGCAGTGCGGCCACCGGGCAGGCCGCCTTCGTGTACCAGCTCAGACGCCAATTATTGTCCAGAGCGACCTTTTCGATAGCGGGCAGCCACTGTTGCGCGTGGCTGTCGCCGAACAGTACAGCCGGCACGCCGCCTTCAGGTCCGAGGACGCATGTCGTTGGCGTCGACCGGTCACCCAGCTGAATCAGGCACTCGTCTCGGGCCGGACGGTCATCGAACGCCTGGAACGGGTTCGGGGTGACCGGTCCCGAGGTGATCTCGTTGGTCGAGCCGAACACCGACGCGAAACTAACGCTGGTGTTACTGGAAGTGCTGGCCGCCTTGACCGCGAGGACTCCGATGGACATCGTCATCGCCGCTGCGACAACGGTTCCCGTCATCCCCACGGCCAGAGATGCCATCAGATTGCGCCTCAATTCACCCGAGGACATGATGGGCCGCTCCAGCAGGCTGGTCGACAGCCACGCAAGGACCAACGCACCCAGACTCACCGGGACCAGGACGTGCCAGTCGGTGATATCGGTGGCTTCCTTGAACAGCACGATCACCGGCCAGTGCCAGAGATACCATGCATAGGAAACCTTGCCGATCCACCGCAGCCAGCCGGCGACCAGGAGGGACCCGACCGCCGGACGCACTGTTCCGACGATCTGCCCGGCTGCGATCATCACGCCGCCGCCGATGGTGGGCACGATCGCTGCAACACCGGGATATGGTGTGGAGGCGCCGTATTCGACGGTCGCGAACAGTACTGCAGCCAGGCCGAGCCATCCGGTGATCACGGCCGATACCCGCAGCGACGTAACATGTGCGTACCGGACCAGCAGTGGCTGCAGCACGGCGACAAGTGCGCCCACCCCGAACTGCCACGCCCGGGTGTGCGTCGCCATGTAGGCGAGCACCGGATCAGTGTCCGTCAAGCGCAACGACAACGCAAGCGAGACGAGTGACACTGCGGCCACCCCGAGCACCACGACCAGGCGGATCGACCAGCCGCGCCGCCTGGCGAAGTAGGCCAGCGCTATCACGAGCAACGGCCAGACGAAGTAGAACTGTTCCTCGACGGCCAGCGACCAGAAGTGCGTCGCGACACTGTCGTCCGACGCGCCGGCCAGGTAATCCCTGCCCTGCAAGATGAAGCGCCAGTTCGCCATCTGCAGTGCAGCCGCCAGTAGGTCGAATGCCTGCCGGAACACCGACAGCAACGGCATCAACAGCCACACCCCGATCGAGGTCGCCACGATGACCAACGCCGCGGGCGGAATGATCCGCCGCGCACGCCGAGCATAGAAGCCCTTCAACCCGATCCGGCCACTGCGCTCGAACTCTCTGATCAATAGCCCAGTGATCAGGAATCCGGAGATGACGAAGAAGAGATCGACCCCGACAAATCCACCTGTCGTGACGGGAATGCCGGCATGGAACAGCACAACGATCGTGACGGCGATTCCGCGAAGTCCCTCAATGTCATCGAAGAAGCTGCGCTGCGGCGCCTCTGGGGCGCCCGCCGCTGGGCGAGGCAGGCTCGCGACGGTCATCTCACGACCCCCACGGAATCATCACATCGAACCATCCGAATGCGATTGCAGCTGCAAGGAGCAACGTTGACGTGTAGCCGACGGCCTCATACATCGAAATCCGATGCGGATTGCGGCGTCGCCACCACTGCGACGTGTTCCACTGCCTGCCGTCCCGCGGTGTCACGATGCCACTGCCTGCCGTGCGATACCACCCGGCACGACCCCGTTGCGCCGCCCACGGCGGGTGGCGCGATCGGCTGATCTCACCGGCATCAAGATCTTGACGAACTCGACGAGGAGCGGAACGGCCAGATACGAATAGAGCAGCAGGAACATCGCCATCGGCCAAAAGGTGCGCAGGCCATACACCTGAATGTTGTGCACGACGACGACCCAAAACGGCAGCAACAAGAGGACAATCGCCGCGGCACCGACTCGGCTTATCGAACGGGCGAGTGAATTGGTCGCGCCAACAGCACCGGTCGGCACCCAGCCTGCCGATCGTCCCCTCAATTTGTGATAGATGGCGACAATATGGGCAAAGCTGTAGGCCATCTGCAGCCGAAGCACCTCGAATCGCCATCGGCCTTGGGATACGAAAGGCAGCACCACCAGATAAACCCAGAGACCGAACATGAATGGCACGAACTGGACCGGCTGAACGTGGGACGGAAAGAACGCCGCCATGACCAGGCCAGGGATGTAGAGCGCAACGACGTTGATCGCGGTGGTGATGTAGTACATGACCCCAGCCCAGAAGCAAAGACGTTGCTGCAAGGTCATTTTCAGCTTGACGTCGTCGTGGAGGTGCTCGTTCTCCAACTTCACCAACGATCCGTTGCACCACCGGTACTGCTGATTGAGAAAACCCGCCAGATCAGAAGGGCACAAACCTCGGGATACAACGATAGGCACGTATCGCGTGTGGTAACCCGCACGCATCAGGAACAGGCCGGTGTGAATGTCCTCGCTGTGTTCGATTTGCGCGAAACCACCGGCCGCGTCCAGTGCCTCGCGGCGGTATATGGCGCAGGTACCGACGCATACCGCGGCATTGAATCTGTCTCGCGACGGCAGAACCCACCGATAAAACAATTCCTGTGTCGCGCCGGCAGTCCTTTCGATCCAGCCTTGATCTTCGGTGGTGCCGAAATATTGTGGACTTTGGACGATGCCAACCGCCGGATCATCCATATACGGGACTAAATGGTAGAGGAAGTCGGGACGAGGGCTGAAATCCGCATCAAGAATTACGATTTGATCGCCCGTTGTATTTGCGAATGCATATTGTAGATTGCCGGCTTTCTTCATATGCCCGCGATTGGGTCGCATTATGTAAGAAAACCCGAATTCCGCTGCGAGTTCACGGACACTTTCCCGCCCACCGTCATCAAGGACATAGGCGTTCAGTTCACCGGCCCATTCCATGCCCGCGACAAATGTGTAGGTGTTGCGCAGGACATCGAGACCTTCTCCGTAGGTCGGAAGAAAGACATCGATACTCGGATACTCCCCAGCCGGTTGCCAAGACTGCACGAGCGTGCGATGTGACCGAGCGCTGTACCGCCGCGTGTTGAAGCTCGTAGCAGCGGAAAGCACGTTTCCGACGATGTTCAGTCCGAGCACGATGAGCAGCGGCCAGAGCAAGTGGGGCGCCGACATGGTGAACGCATACAAACTCCATGCAGCCAGCACATATGCGACGAGCAACAGGACCTGCACCCACCGCATCTGTGGGCCGAAGTAGCTGTACACCTCGTTATCGGCAGGCGGGTGCACCAGGAATTCGTCCCGACCCTCGTCCAACGCCACCAACTTGGGTGTCAGATCTTTGCTGCGCCCCATCTGTTCAACGACAGTCATTTAGACCCCTAAATGGCGGCGAACCCCACGGGCGGGTACCGCTTTTCGTTGAATTCTGCGCGTCTGCCCAAATAGGCATCGCGCGACCGGTCAACGGAAGTTGAATTGTGATATCCCGCCCGGCGGCCCCAGCGACGCCGTTCAACCCGCCTAGACTAGTCTCGGCGGTGCGTCCAAATAGTAACCCGCAGTTCGGTGAACCGACAACCCGCAGTTCGGTCAGGGTCCCGGAATCGCGTTTCACGAGGTCAGGACGAGTGTGAGGGCGCAGCCTGGGTGCAGGGTCCCGGAATTGTCGCATTTCATTAGGTCAGGACCAGTGTGAGGGCGTGGTCTGGGTGTCTGGCGTGGTGGCGTAGGCCGGCGGCGATGTTTTGCCATCCTGCGATGCGCAGGATGCCAATCGCGAGGTTGCGGCAGGTGGCCATCACCCGTGGCGCCTGCCCGACGCCGCCGGTAAGCAGCCGCTCGTGGCGGGTCGGGCTGGCCTGGGCAGGAGATGTCGGAAAAGATGACATACGGGTATGACCTCGGGTTCTGGTGGAAGCTTTGACACCTCCCATCCAAGCCCGCAGGTCACACCCGTCACAGCAGCCACGCCGGTCACGCCGCCGGAAACCCACAGGTCACAGCACTCCAACCAATGACCTTTCAGGGGCCCTGAGTCAAAATGCGGTACAAAGGTATTGCCGACCCACCTACAAAATGATAGCGGCCGGCCTGTTCGTGTCGGTTAAACAACCCACGCTTGCGGGGGGTTTTAGGGCGCACACCTGTAACGTTAATCACACTGCGTTCAACAGCAGAGTCGGTTCACCGAACTGCCCATTTTGACTCAGTGAATTGTCGGTTGTATGACCGACAATTCATTTCGTCGAGACAACGCATGTCGGAGACCCGCGCAATGCTGTATTGGAGCCATAAGGAGTGACATGACCCAGGCGCCGATGCGTCGACTAACCGGTCTGCTGACCTGCCTAGTGCTGGGTGGGTGCGCGACGACGAACGCGATCGAGACCCAACAACTGGAGCCGCTGGGTTACTCGCGCGAGATGCCTACAGTGACGGCCGACGCCTGGAGCGAACGCGGCACGCTGTTGTCGAGTTCGGATCGAACGGCTTTCGACGCCTCGCTACTTCCGTCCGGATCAGCCGCTTTCACGATGGTCTACCGATCCGTCTCCGGTATCACCGGGGCGCCGACCGTGGTGTCCGGTGCGGTCTTCACACCTCCTGGAACTCCGCCGGCCGGCGGCTGGCCGGTGATCGGGTATGCACACGGAACCGTAGGTCTCACATCGGAATGCGGTCCAACGGGTGACGCTCGGCTGTTCGGCGATCTCACGGCGGTCGCGATCCAACTGGCTCAGGGCTATGCCGTCGCCTACACCGACTACGCGGGACTCGGGCAGGCATCGCTGGACGCACCGGTCAAGCAGGCACACGCGTATCTGGAACCGAAATCGGCGGCATTCAACCTCATTGATGCGGTGCGCGCAGCACGGGTGGTTGTTCCACAATTGTCGTCACGGTGGGTCGCACTCGGCTCGTCGCAGGGGGGCAACGCGGCATGGGCCACCGCCGAGTACGCATCGGCCTACGGCCCCGGTACCGATCTTCTCGGCGCAGCGACGCTGGTACCCGCACTGGATGTCAGCGGTCTCGTGCAGCATGCAAAGGAGGCGACGTTGACCGTCGACCAGCTTTACCTGTACCCGTACGTCGTCACCGGACTGGCCGGCGTCGATACGGCCATCCGACCGGACGACTACCTGCACGGTGAACTGTCCGCGAATCGGACATTGCTGCTGTCCTGCGACGCGCAATCAGTCCAACAGAAGGGCATTTTGGCGCAACGGCTTTCGGCGTCCGATGCACGGCCTGACTCGACGCTGGCCGCCGATCGTCTGAAGCGGCGCCTGGAAGCGTACGCACTCCCGCAGCAACCCACCAAGATTCCGATTCTCGCGATCTATGGCGGCGCCGACCACACCGTGTTGCCGGAGTGGACCGAGGTCGCGATGGGAAGGGCCTGTTCGCTCGGCGACACAGTGCTGCGGGTGCGCCTGGAAGGGCAGGGCCATACGCTGGATCCCGGGGCACTGCTGGGCCAGTGGGTCGCGGACAGGTTCTCCGGCGTTCCGCCAAGCGGAAACTGTTGATTCAGCAACTACAGCAAGGTTTCCGATGTCGGGCGACAGGGTCGACTTGCAGCAATGGGAGATCGGGAGAAAACTCACAGTTGGTTCACCGCAGAGGTCGCAGTGCAGCGTCCGTCAGGTCTCCACATCCGGATACCTGACGCCTTGGTCGGCAAACCATCGCAGTCACTGTTGACCACCCACCTAAGGATCAGAACGTGAAGACCGCATTGCAACCGGAGGTGCGAGCGATGACGCAGAACTGCGCCGCGCCGACGCCCGAGGTCATCGTGATCGACAGCCATGAGGCCGTGCGTGCGGCCGTCGGATGGTGGTGTGCGCGCGCAGAGCCCTTAATAGCCGTGATCGGCCAATACGGTTCTGTCCAAGACATGCTGGACAAGAGCCGCGGTGATCTGGTGCACAGTGGGCAGGTCGTCGTACTCGAGATCAATTCCTCCCATGCACCCCCCGCGCTCGCGGAACTGCAACGCAGCCTGGCCGCCGGATTCGCTGTCGTCGTGTATTCGCATCTTGCCGAGTATGTGACAGTAGTTGTCTGCGATGGAAGTCGGTGCCGCGGCGTATATTTCGAAGAATGACCCTAAAATGGAACTGCTGGAACTGCTGGAAGTGATTCGGGTGGCACCGACTGGTGAGCACTTCACCGGCAGCCTCATCCGGGCCGCCCTGCTCAACGACAGCAGAGTACGCCGGCCCAGGCTGGCAGCACGCGAAAAGGAGATCCTGATCGCGTGGTTCCGCACCGACAGCAAAGATCTGGTGGCGCGCGAACTCAGTATCAGCGGATCCACCGTTCGCACTCACCTCGAACGGATCCGCGCGAAGTACGCCGCCGTGGGCCGCGCCGCGCCGACAAAGGCCGCGCTGGTCGTCCGCGCCATCCAGGACGGCATCATCGGTATCGACGACCTCTGAACGGCGCCTCCACACCGTCAAGTCGGTAGCGTCAGGACGTGAACATCCGCCCGATCCATCGGTCCGTCCGGCCCAGTCCGGTGTTTCTGGCCATCGTGGCCCTCACCGCCGCCGGCGCTGCCCTGGCCTGGTTCTGCGGGGACGAGGTCAAGCCGCTGTCCTATGCGGCGGTGTTCATCCTGGTGGTCGCCGGCTGGCTGGTGTCGCTGTGCCTGCACGAATTCGGACACGCGTACACCGCGTGGCGGTTCGGCGACCATGACAGCGCCGTGCGCGGCTACCTGACGCTGAATCCGTTGAAGTATTCCAACCCGATGCTGTCGCTCGGGTTGCCGCTGCTGTTCATCGCCCTCGGTGGGATCGGGCTGCCGGGTGGGGCGGTCTACGTGCGCACCTCGTGGATGACGCCGCGGCAGCGCACCCAGGTCAGCCTGGCCGGCCCGCTGGCCAACACGGTGCTGGCGGTGCTGCTGCTGGCCGCGACGGCGTCGTTCTACGACCCCGCGCACGGGGTGTTCTGGGCCGGGATGGCGTTTCTGGGCTTCCTGCAGGTGACGGCCGTGCTGCTGAATCTGCTGCCGATACCCGGCCTGGACGGCTACGGCGCGCTGGAACCGCATCTCAAACCCGACACCCAGCGGGCGCTGGAACCCGCGAAGCAGTGGGGTTTCCTGATCCTGCTGGTGCTGCTGCTCGTGCCGCAGCTCAACCAGGTGTTCTTCTCTGCGGTGTTCGGGTTCGTCGACCTGTCCGGCGTGCCCAACGCCCTGGTGTCCCTGGGCGGCGCACTGACCCGGTTCTGGTCCGCCTGGCTGTAGAGCCTTGCGATATATGCGACTTTCCGCATATATTCGGCTGCATGGGAGCTGGACACGACCACAGTCACGGCGGTGGTGACACGCGCGTCGGCCGGATGATCATCGGCGCGGCGATCCTCAGCGCGTTCTTCGTGCTGGAACTCGTCACCGCGCTGATGATCAACTCGATCGCACTGCTCGCCGACGCCGGGCACATGCTCACCGACCTGGTCGCGATGTTCATGGGCCTGACCGCCGTACTGCTGGCCCGCCGCGGATCCACCTCCGCGGCCCGCACCTACGGCTGGCACCGCGCCGAGGTGCTCACCGCCGTCGCCAACGCCGCACTCCTGCTGGGTGTCGCCGGATTCATCCTGTACGAGGCCTTCGAGCGCCTCAACGAGGCGCCCGATGTCCCCGGTGTGCCGCTGATCGTCGTCGCCCTGGCCGGACTGGCCGCCAACGCCGTCGTGGTGCTGCTGCTGCGCTCGGACTCCGAGCACAGCCTGGCCGTCAAGGGCGCCTACCTGGAGGTCGTGGCGGACACCTTGGGCAGCGTCGGCGTGCTGATCGCCGGCATCGTCACCGTCACCACCGGCTGGCCGTACGCCGATGTCGTCGTCGCCGTCCTGGTCGCCCTGTGGGTGCTGCCCCGTGCCTTCGCGCTCGCCCGGGCCGCACTGCGCATCCTCAGCGAATCATCGCCCGCCCATGTCGATGTCGGCGAGCTACGCAGCGCTCTGCAGGCTGTTCCCGGCGTGACCGAGGTGCACGACCTGCATGTGTGGACACTGGTCCCGGGCCGGGACATCGCCACCGCGCATCTGACCAGCAACTCCGACACGGCCCGGGTACTGGTCGACGCTCAGGCGGTGCTGGCCGCGCGCGGTCTCGAACACGCAACCGTGCAGGTCGAACCATCCGGTGGCGGCGGCGATTGCGGCGCGACGAACTGCTAGTTCACCCCGAGCGCGGCGCGCGCCGACGGATCGCAGTCGTCGAGCAGATCCAGGCAGCGCGCGTACTCGGGCGTCTCACCGATCTCCCGTGCGGCGCGGGCGAGCGCCGCGACGCAACGCAGGAAGCCACGGTTCGGTTCGTGCGCGTACGGCACCAGCCCGAACCCCTTCCAGCCGTTGCGGCGCAGCTGGTCGAGTCCGCGGTGATAGCCGGTCCTGGCGTACGCGTACCCGGCGACCGGCTGGTCCTCGGCCAGTGCCAGCTCCGCGAGCGTCGCCCAGGCCACCGAGGCGCTCGGATGTGCGGCGGCGACGATGGCCGGGAGTTCCCCGGCCTCGAGTTCGCCCTCGGCTTCCGTGTCGCCAGGTAGCAGCACCGGATCCGGCCCCAGAAGGTCACCCATACGAGTCATGGGCCTATTGTGCCGTGCGGGCGATCGCCGCCAGTGATTAGGCTTGCGCTGAAGCGTTCGCCGAGGGAGGACTGCAGTAGGGATGTCGAACCCAACAGAACCCGAAGGCGGGCGGCAGGGGCCCACCCACGATGCACCGGAGACCGATATCTTCGAATCGCAGCAGTCACCGGATGCCGACGACTCCTCTGAGCGCCGATTCACCGCGCCCTCGGGTTTCGACGGGTCGACGCAGATCATCGACACGGTGCCCGAGCCCGCCACCGAGATCTTCGCTGCCGGCGAGCCCACCGCAATGATCGACAGCACCAAAGTTGCTGCCCCGCAGGTCATTCCACCCCGCGAGGATGCACCCCAGCCGCCGCAGGCACGCCGCAGCTGGGGCTGGGTGATCGCGGTCGTGCTAGTGATCGCCGCACTGGTGGCACTGGCAGTCCTGGGCACGGTGCTGCTGACCCGCGGTGGCGCCGACGCGACATCGCAGGAGGACCAGGTCCGGTCGGCCATCCAGAACTTCGACGTCGCCATCCAGAAAGGTGATCTGGCGGCGCTGCGCGGTATCACCTGCGGGGCCACCAGGGAGGGCTACGTCAAGTACGACGACCGCGCATGGACCGAGACCCACAAGCGGGTCGCGGCCGCCAAGCAGTACCCGGTGGTGGCGAGTATCGACGAGGTCGTCGTGGTGGACGATCACGCCGAGGCCAATGTCACCACCTTCATGGCGTACGCGCCGCAGACCCGGTCCACCCGGAGCTTCGATCTCCAGTTCCGCGACGATCAGTGGAAGATCTGCCAGAACGGCTGACCGGACGGGCGGGTGGCGGCCCGACGAGGAGAAGGAATACTACCCGGCGGATACCGAACGGCCCGCGCAGCGCAGGTCGTTGCACGCCTCGATGACGCGCTCGGTCATGCCCGCCTCGGCCTTCTTCAGGTAACTGCGAGGGTCGTAGGCCTTCTTGTTGCCGACCTCGCCATCGACCTTCAGCACGCCGTCGTAGTTGGAGAACATGTGCGCGGCCACCGGGCGGGTGAAGGCGTACTGGGTGTCGGTGTCGACGTTCATCTTCACAACGCCGAAGTTCAGCGAATCCTCGATCTCGGACTTGAGCGAGCCCGAGCCGCCGTGGAAGACGAAGTTGAACGGCTTGGACCCCTCGGCGAGACCAAGCTTGGCCACGGCCACCTTCTGGCCCTGCTCGAGGATGTCGGGACGCAACTTCACGTTGCCGGGCTTGTAGACGCCGTGCACGTTGCCGAAGGTGGCGGCCAGCAGATACTTGCCGTTCTCGCCGACGCCGAGCGCGTCGATGGTCTTCTCGAAGTCCTCGGGCGTCGTGTACAGCTTGTCGTTGATCTCGGCCTCGACGCCGTCCTCTTCGCCGCCGACCACGCCGATCTCGATCTCCAGGATGATCTTGGCGTCCGACGACAGCTTCAGCAGCTCACGCGCGATCGTCAGGTTCTCCTCGATCGGCACGGCGGACCCGTCCCACATGTGCGACTGGAACAGCGGGTTCTGCCCCTTGGCGACACGCTCGGCGGAAATCGCCAGCAGCGGTCGGACGAAGCCATCCAGCTTGTCCTTGGGACAGTGGTCGGTGTGCAGAGCCACCGTGATCGGGTACTTGGCGGCGACGACGTGCGCGAACTCGGCCAGCGCGGTGGCACCGGTCACCATGTCCTTGACGCCGAGCCCGGAGCCGAATTCCGCTCCGCCGGTGGAGAACTGGATGATTCCGTCACTACCCGCGTCGGCGAAACCTTTCATGGCGGCATTGATACTCTCCGACCCGAAACAGTTGATGGCCGGGAAGGCGAACGAGTGTTCCTTGGCACGGCCTAGCATCTCGGCGTAGACCTCGGGCGTGGCGATGGGCATGGAGTTCCTCCTGGGTCGCGAGCGCTTTCCCAGGAAGTATCTCAACAACCATGCGATGGCTGCAGGGCGGAGGGCACGTCGACCGTTACCGTGGACGAAGTGCGCGCCAAATCGGTCCTGATTCTGCCGGCGGCAGTGGCGACGATCATGGCTCCCGGGTGTGCTTCTGCCCCGGCGCCCACCCCGGTGTCCATCCCTGCTCCTGTCGTGCCGCCCCGGCCCGTGCCTGCCAATTCGGTGCCGCCCGGCCGGGCGCAGGTCATCGTCAACGGCGACACCGGTCCCACCGGCCCGGTGGTCTGCTCCACCGATGACGGGCTGACCACCATCAGCGTCGGAGATAGTTCCCTGGGCGTCACCGTGGTGGTGACCGATGACGATATGCCCGCGGTGAGGTCGGTCAGCATCGGCGATGTCGGCGGCGTCGCGCTCGGGTTCGCCGTAGGCACCGCGAGCCAGGCGCCGACCGCCTACCGCAACGGCGCCACGGTCATCATCTCCGGGTCGGGCAGCGGCACCGATTCGATGGACCCCGCGCGGGTGGTCGCCTCCAGCTACCAGATCGCTGTGGCCTGTCCTTAGCCCATAGCCGGTATCTTGGGGCCTCATGACCACCACCCATCTGGCGCTCATGCCGGACTTCATGGATCCGATCAACCTGTTGAGTTATTTCGGAACCTGGGCGCTGGTCGGGTTGCTCATCGTCGTGTTCGTCGAGTCCGGCGTACTGTTTCCGATCCTGCCGGGAGATTCACTGCTGTTCGTGGCGGGCATGCTCGCCGCCGGTACCGCCGCCGCGTCCAAGGAAGGCAATGTCGCCAACGCAGACTTCCAGCTCTGGCAGCTGCTGGTGTTCATCCCGATCGCCGCAGTGCTCGGCGCGCAACTGGGCTATTGGATCGGCCGCACTGTCGGCACCGCGATGTTCAAGCCGAATGCGCGATTCCTCAAACAGAAATACCGCGACGAGGCGCACCTGTTCTTCGAGCAGCGCGGGCCGTTTGCCATCGTGATCGCCCGTTTCGTGCCGATCGTGCGTACGCTGGCCCCGATCACCGCGGGCGCAGCCAAGATGAACTACGCCATCTTCACGCTGTACAACGCCGTCGGCGCCACCGTGTGGGGTGTCGGGCTGACACTGCTCGGCTACTGGCTGGGCCGCTTCGAGATCATCCAGAAGCTGCTGGAACCGATCGTCATCGGCATCGTCGCGCTGTCGGTGCTGCCGATCGCCATCGAGTGGTACAAGCGCCGCAAGGCCGCCAAGAAGGCCGATGGGGGTCCGCTCGCCGAGCTGGGCTGACAACGCATCCGCGGACGCTTCAGATGGCGGAACGTCCGAATCCCCCTGCGGGGTTTTGAGGACCGTCTGTGACAGATGACGAGGTTCTTTCTGCTGGTCGGCGTGTCGGTCACGGTTGTGCTATCTGGGGTGGCTACGTTACGCAGGATGACGGCGACCACAGGGCCGGTTGGAGTATGTCCGGTGCAGCGGCTGGTCCTGCCCGATGGAGGTGGACGCACCTGGACGGTGCTCGGGCGCTCCCGCGCGATACGCCTCAACCACCCCTACCAGACACCACCGGAATTGCCGCATTCACCAACCTGGTCGAGCACGTCATGACCCAACAGCCCTACGCCTGCGCCGAACGGGTGTTCTGGGTGGTGGACAATGGATCGTCGCACCGCGGACAGGCGGCGATCGACCGGCTGGCCGAACAGTTCCCCAACGCGATCATGGTGCACACGCCGGTACACGCGTCCTGGTTGAACCAAGTGGAAATCTACTTCTCCATAATCCAACGAAAAGTGGTCTCACCCAACAACTTCACCGACACCGACGAGATCGTTACCCACCTGGCGGCTTTCGAGTCGCACTACAACCAGGCCGCTCGGCCGTTCAAATGGAAGTTCACCACCACCGATCTGATCGACTTCCTGGACAGGCTCGACGCTCACAAAACCGACCAACCCGCCGACGCTCAGCCCCATCCCAATCACGCGGCATCGGCCTCCGCGAAGGGCGTTGCATGCAACGGCGTTTCATGCAACAGTTGAGGTTATGGCTACATCGACACGGCGAGCTAGCGACTACCGCCGGCGCATGCGTGAACGCGGGTACCGCCCCGTACAAGTGTGGGTGCCCGACGTCCGATCAGCACAGTTCGCCGCAGAAGCACACCGGGAAGCACTGGCGCTGGCCGAAGCCGACCGGCACAGCGACGACATGGACTTCGTTGAGGCCATCTCCGAGCTGGCCGACGACGAGTGACCCGCGGCGAACTCTGGACCGTCTCAGGCGGCGTCCACGCCGCCAAACCCCGACCAGCGCTCATCATCCAAGACGACCTGTTCGACGCAACCGAGTCCATCGTCGTCATCCCACTGACCACCACCGCGGCCGACGCCCCGACCACGCGCATCGCGATACCCACAACCACCGGCATCACCCAGCCCAGCTTCGTCATGATCGACAAAATCACCACAGTCCGCCGATCCAACCTCGGCACACGCATCGGCCGCGTGCCCACCGCACTCATGGCCGACATCGAACGCTCCCTCATGGTGTTCCTCGGCCTAGCCTCCTAGACCAGCTCTCCGTTTCGCTGGTCATGCGGCATCGGGGCCGCGGCTACCCGCCGTCATCTGGCGGTGGAAGTGGCGTTGCGCCCACGTCATCAATGCGTCGTTGACGAAATGCTTAACCGTCATCTCGAAGTGCTGCGTACCGAAGCTGAAGCCCAGGTGGGTATCCAGCAAGGACGAATAACTATCCGCCCAAGGTGAATTCGACCACGCAATGGCGATGACAGTGAACGCGAGCAGCAGTGGGAAACCCCGCTGGCTCGTCGCCTCAGTCACTGATCGGCGTCTCCGTCGCTGTCGAGCGTGTGCGCGACCTCCATCAACATCCAGCCGGACAGCTGCACCGAAAGATCGCGCTCGGGAACCTGGGAGGCGTTGACGGCCCCCGCCACGGACTGCGCAACCCCGGTCACCGATTGCGGCACCACGGCATTGCGGTCCCAGAACGGGCCGAACAGCGGCAGTCCGTCGGCGGTCTGGCGGTAATCCCAGGCCGACCGTGCCGAGGCCAGCACCACATGGCGCGCGGTGGCGCGGGCGGCGTCGTCCTCGGCGGTGGTTCCCGGCAGATCGGTGGCGACGAAGGCCAGATAGCGGGCCAGGACCGCGTTGAACAACCCGCCGTCTCCACCGCCTGCACCGCGGATCACCCCGTCGGTGGTCATCTCGTTTCCGACCGCGGCCACCAGGCGATGCGCCCGCTCGGCGTGCTCGGGGTCCTCGGTGCGTTTGGCCAGTTCCACCTCGAGCCCGAGCACCACGCCCTGACAGTAGGAGTACTGGGCGCGCACCATCGAGCCGGCCTTGATGCCGTCGAACACCAGATGTGTCTCGGGGTCGATCAGCGTCTCATCGATCCAGTCGGCCATCTGCTGGGCGCGGCGCAGCCGGCCGTGCCGGGCCAGGAAGATCGCGGCGGGACCGTTTGCCGGTGCATTGAAGAATTGATCCTGCTTGCGCCATGGGATCCCGCCGCCGTCCTCGGGCACCCACGAGTTGAGGAATTCATCGGCCAGCTTGTCCAGCGCCCTGGGCCGTCCGATACCGCAGAGCCGGCCGGAGCGCTCCAAGGCCAGCGCCAGCCAGGCCATGTCGTCGTAGTAGTCGTTGGTCCAGCGGCCGTTGTTGCGGATGCGGTGCGCGCGGATCTGGCGGTTGATGCGGGTCAGGCGCGGCGGCTGCGGTTCCCGTAGCTGCGCATCGACCAGGCAGTCCAGCAGATGCGCCTGCCACCAGTAATGCCAGGTGCCGAACAGGGTCTCTGTGCGGCCGGCCGGCCAGGCGACGACGCCCAGCTGGGTGCCGGGCAGGCCCCACAGCCGCCGGAGGTGTCGCTTGGTGATCGCGGCTTCCGAACTGGCTGCACGATTTGCCCACACCTGAACCATGGCCTAGATACTGCCCTAATCCAGCTCTACCATGCCTGGGATACGTCCGCATGGGAGCGGATCCACGCGTGCATCGCGATGCCGGCGGCCACACCGGCGTTGATACTGCGGGTCGAGCCGAACTGCGCGATGGAGATGGTGAACTCCGCGCCTGCCGAAGCCTCCGGGGTGATACCGGGGCCCTCCTGCCCGAATACCAGGAGGCATTCTCGCGGCAGTGCGGCGTGCTCCAAGGGTCGTGAGCCGGGCACGTTGTCGACCGCGACGACGGTGAGACCCGCGTCGGCGGCGAACTCCAGCAGCTGCGCGGTGGTGTCGTGATGACGCAGCCGCTGGTAGCGGTCAGTGACCATGGCGCCGCGGCGGTTCCATCGTCGGCGGCCGACGATGTGCACGGTGTCCACCGCGAAGGCGTTCGCGGTGCGCACCACCGCGCCGATATTGGCATCGTTGCCGAAGTTCTCGATCGCGATGTGCAGCGGATGCCGACGTCGGTCGATATCGGCGATGATCGCCTCACGCGTCCAGTATCGGTATGCGTCAACGACATTGCGGGTGTCCCCATCGCGCAGCAGATCCGGGTCGTAGCGCGGATCGTCCGGCGGCGGCCCATCCCAGGGGCCGACTCCGGGCGTCTCGCCCCATTCGGTGGGGCCCAGGCTCATTTCAGACATGGGAGAGAACACTTCCCGGCAGCGTCGCGCCGGTCAGCAGCATCAGCATTCAGGTCCGCCCGCGGCCCTTGCCGACCCGTTTGGTCAAGCCGCGCAACAGGTTCCGCGGAACCAGCCGGCTACCCACGGTGAGTGCCTTGTACTGCAGGCCGGGCACGATGACGACCTCGCCCTTGGCGGCATCGGCCAGGCAGCCCCGGACGACGTCGGGTACCTCCAGCCAGAACCACGACGGTGTGCCGGACATCTCGATACCGGCCCGCTCGTGAAACTCGGTGTGCACGAAGCCCGGGCACAGCGCATGCACGCCGACCCCGGTACCGCCGAGGCCGTTGGCCAGCCCCTCGGAGAACGCGATGACCCAGGACTTGGACGCCGAATAGGTGGATCCGCGCCCGGGTAGCAGACCGGCCACGCTGGCAACATTGATGACGGTGCCCGCGCCGGCGGCCAGCATCGGTGGCAGCGCGGCGTGGGTCAGTTGCATGACGGCGGTGACGTTGACGTCGAGCTGGGACTGCAGCAGCGCGTAGTCGGCGGTCCAGAATTCACCCGAGGTGCCGAACCCGGCGTTGTTGATCAGGGTGTGCACCCCGGCGGTCAGCCGCTCGGCGACCCGTTGACGGTCGGTGGCGACGGCCAGGTCGGCGGGGAGCACCTCGACGGTGCATCCGACTTCATCGCGCAATTCGGCGGCGAGTTGTTCCAGCCGGCCCGTGTCCCGGGCAACCAGGACCAGGTCGTACCCGTCCTGGGCGTAACGGCGGGCGAAACCCTCGCCAAGGCCGGAGGTCGGCCCGGTGATCAGTGCTACCGGCATTGCTACCGCTGGTAGTGCGGGGATTGCCGGGTGCTGTTACGCACCGGCGGGCGCTGCTGGACATAGCGGCCCACATCAGCGCGGCCGGGCGGCAGGTCGCCGCGTCCGGCGGGAAGTTCGGCGGGGCGTGGCAGTTCGGCGGGGCGCGGCAGTTCGGTAGGCCTGGGCAGCAACGGGCGGCTCGGCGAACCGCTGCGGCGGGCCAGCGCGGGCTGGCCGC
The DNA here is from genome assembly GCA_011620645.1 of Mycobacterium sp. Lineage (GTDB taxonomy): Bacteria > Actinomycetota > Actinomycetes > Mycobacteriales > Mycobacteriaceae > Mycobacterium. The sequence goes on along the minus strand of WOYS01000110.1, from coordinate 112,315 downwards.
TGCGGGCACCGACACCGTTGTGACCGGGCTGCTGGACCGGCGGCAGCACGCGTAGCAGGTCGTTGAACTGACGCACGGTGCGCAATCCCTCGTCCCACTGGGCACGGCTACTGGTGATCGGCATGGCCACCAACGTCCAGTTCTGCTCGTTCCACATGATCTCGGCGCAATCCGGTGCGGTGTGTGCGAACGTCACCATCCGGCGGTCGCAGGCCCGTCGGGCCGCATCCAGGTTGGTGGAGTACACCATCCGCGGGCCGATCGCACCCAGCAGCCAGATGTCGCTCTCGCGGGGCTCCTTGATGTCCTTGAGACGCAGATCCACCACGACATTGGTGCCGACTTTGCGGTGCAGCGCGATCACGGTCGCGACATCGTCGACATCGAAGATGAAGACGGCCTCGCCGCGGATCTGGCCCAGCACCACATTGCGCGCCGAGACGTTTTCTCCGACGGTCGACATGATGCCGCGCTTCCAGCGGCTCAGGATGTCGGCAGATTCGCTTTCGTAGTCGAAACCGTGCGACTTCGCCCATGACTTACGCCGCCGGCCCAAACCACGCCGACGGTCGATATCCACGTACAGCAAAACGGCCGCACTCACGAAGCAGAGTGCGGACAGCGTGAACCAGAGAGGAACCATTGCCCTCAGCCTACTTGTTGGAGGCCGATTCGCCAGAACTCGGGATGGTCACAACAGGGTTACTTGAAACCCCATTGGCCACTTGTTGCACACAATCGCGAGGAAACCGTGCAACAAGTGGCCGATGAGGGGGTCGATCAGGCCAGGACGAGGCCTTCACCGTCGGCACTGAGGTCGACGGTCACCGTGTCACCGTCGTGCACCTGACCAGCCAGCAACATTCTGGCCAGCTGGTCGCCGATGGCCTGCTGCACCAGCCTGCGCAGCGGGCGGGCGCCGTAGAGCGGGTCGAAACCTCGCTCGGCCAGCCACTGCTTGGCATCCGGAAACACCTCGAGGGTGAGCCTGCGCTGCGCCAGCCGCTTCTGCAGCTGGCCCAGCTGGATATCGACGATCGACACCAGTTCGTCGGGGTTCAGCGCATCGAAGATCAGCACGTCATCGAGACGGTTGATGAACTCGGGCTTGAACGCCGCCCGCACCGCCGCCATCACCTGCTCCTCGCTGCCGCCCGAACCGAGGTTGGACGTCAGGATGAGGATGGTGTTGCGGAAGTCGACCGTGCGACCCTGACCGTCGGTCAGCCTGCCCTCGTCAAGCACCTGCAGCAGCACGTCGAACACATCCGGGTGCGCCTTCTCGACCTCGTCGAACAGCACCACCGTGTACGGCCTGCGCCGCACGGCCTCGGTGAGCTGACCGCCCTGGTCGTAGCCGATGTAGCCCGGAGGCGCGCCGACCAGTCGCGCGACGGAATGCTTCTCGCCGTACTCGCTCATGTCGATGCGGACCATCGCACGTTCGTCGTCGAACAGGAACTCCGCCACTGCCTTGGCCAGCTCGGTCTTACCGACGCCGGTCGGACCGAGGAAAATGAACGAGCCCGTGGGGCGGTTCGGGTCGGCGACGCCGGCCCGGCTGCGTCGCACCGCATCGGAGACCGCCTGTACGGCGGCCTTCTGCCCGATGACGCGGCGGCCCAGTTCGTCCTCCATGCGCAGCAGCTTGGCGGTTTCCCCTTCGAGCATCCGCCCGGCCGGGATCCCGGTCCACGCCTCCACCACCTCGGCAATGTCGTCGGGACCGACATCTTCTTTGAGCATCATGTTCTCGCGGGCCTCGGCGACGGGCAACGCGGCGTCGAGTTTCTTCTCGATCTCCGGGATGCGGCCGTAGCGCAACTCGGCGGCCTTGGCCAGATCGCCGTCGCGCTCGGCCCGGTCGGCCTCACCGCGCAGCCGGTCCAGCTGTTCGGTGAAGTCCCGGACGATGTCGATGGCGCCCTTCTCGTTCTGCCACCGGGTGGTCAGCTCGGAGAGCTGTTCCTTCTTGTCGGCCAGTTCGGCGCGCAGCTTCTCCAGGCGTTCGACGGATGCTGCATCTGTTTCTTTGGCGAGCGCCATCTCCTCGATCTCGAGGCGCCGGACCAGCCGTTCCACCTCATCGATCTCGACGGGCCGGGAGTCGATCTCCATCCGCAGCCGCGAACCCGCCTCGTCGACCAGGTCGATGGCCTTGTCGGGCAGGAATCGGCTGGTGATGTAGCGGTCGCTCAGGGTCGCCGCGGCAACCAGCGCCGAGTCGGTGATCCGCACACCGTGGTGCACCTCGTAGCGGTCCTTGAGCCCGCGCAGGATGCCGACGGTGTCCTCCACCGACGGTTCGCCGACGAACACCTGCTGGAAGCGGCGTTCGAGGGCGGCGTCCTTCTCGATGTACTTGCGGTACTCGTCGAGCGTGGTGGCACCGACCAGCCGCAGTTCACCACGGGCCAGCATCGGCTTGATCATGTTGCCTGCGTCCATCGCCGATTCACCGGTGGCTCCGGCGCCGACGATGGTGTGCAACTCGTCGATGAAGGTGATGATTTGGCCCGCGGAGTTCTTGATGTCGTCGAGGACGGCCTTGAGCCGTTCCTCGAATTCACCGCGGTACTTGGCACCGGCGACCATCGCGCCGAGATCCAGTGAGACCAGCGTCTTGTCGCGCAGGCTCTCCGGCACGTCGCCGGCGATGATGCGCTGGGCCAGGCCCTCGACGATGGCGGTCTTGCCGACGCCGGGTTCGCCGATCAGCACCGGATTGTTCTTGGTGCGGCGGCTCAGCACCTGCACGACGCGACGAATCTCGTTGTCGCGCCCGATGACCGGGTCGAGTTTGCCTTCCCTGGCCGCGGCTGTCAGATCGGTGGAGTATTTCTCCAGCGCCTGATAGGTGCCCTCGGGGTCGGGGGTGGTGACACGTGCACTGCCGCGCACCTTGGTGAATGCGTCGCGCAGCATCTGCGGCGACGCCCCTGCACCGGTCAGCAGCTTGGCCGTGTCCGAGTCACCGGTGGCCAGGCCGACCAGCAGATGCTCGGTGGAAACGTATTCGTCATCCATCTCGGTGGCCAGGTGCTGCGCGGTGGTGATGGCCGTGAGGGCCTCCGGGCTCAACTGCGGCTGCGAGCTGGACCCGGACACACTGGGAAGCCGGCCGACGAGGCGTTCGGCCTCGGTCCGGATGGTCGCGGGCTCGACTCCGACCGCCTCCAGCAGCGGTGCGGCGATACCATCTTTCTGCGTCAGCAACGCCATCAACAGATGGGTGGGCGTGATCTGCGGATTGCCTGCGGCAGTCGCCGCCTGCAGCGCCGAAGTCAGTGCCGCCTGGGTCTTCGTGGTCGGATTGAACGAGTCCACGACACCTAACCTTTCTTGGTTTTACTGCTGGGTAAATATGCTTGTCGTGTTGTCCAACGCAGTCAAGGTTGAGTCTGTTCCGCTCAACTCTATCTTTTTGAGGCGGCTGACACACACTCTTCCCGGCCGGCTTCGGCATGACTAGGGACTAACGTCGTCATATGTCTGAGTCCGACTACCGCGACTTCGAGGGCGACTTCGAGTTCGAGCGCAAGTTCTTCCTCCACGAGATGCCCGCCGTCACGGCCGGTGGCACCCGGTATGAGGCCGAACGAGAGCTCGATCCGATCGTGGCCGGACAGATCGTCGCGCGGGCCGAGCATGTCGTCGTCAAGGTCCGGTACTCGGCCTGGCTGGGCGAGGACGGCTGGATCGTCGACCGGTTCCTGGGCGGCAACGCTCCCCTCGTGCTCGCCGAGGTCGAGCGTGGCGGTCCCGTGGTCGATCTGGTGATACCCGAGTTCTGCGCGACCGAGGTGTCCGAGGACGACCGATTCCGCAACGAATACCTTGCGCACCACCCATTCGACGGCTGGGGCGAGGACTACCGGGCCGAGCTCGCAGCCAGCGGCCCGAAGTTCGTCGACACCCTCGGCCGCAACGAATTCGAGGGCACCACGCCCCCTCGGCACGGCTGATCGGCGAGGAGATGCGCGATATGATGGGCGATATGATGGGCGAGCTCGATCTGACCATCACGTCGATCGAGGTCGGGGTCCGCGAGAGCGGCGAGTGGACGTGGTGCGAGCTGTGACCGACAGCTGGGGTTCGGTTCTGGCCGAGCTCATCCCACTGGGCCTGGTGATCGCGCTGTCACCCCTGTCGATCATCCCGGCAGTGCTGGCGCTGCACACCGATCGGCCGCGCCCGACCGGGCTGGCCTTCTTGGCCGGCTGGCTGCTGGGACTGGGCGCGCTGGTGTCGATCTTCGTGGTCGCCTCGGATCTTGTTGGCTCGCTAGACAACCCGCCGAGCTGGGCGTCCTGGCTGCGCCTCGTGGTCGGTGCGACACTGATTCTGCTTGGGGCGTACAAGTGGGTGACACGCAACAAGTCGGAGCACTCGCCTGCCTGGATGCGTAAGCTCAGCGGACTCGACCCCGGTCGGGCGCTGGCCACCGCGGCGGTGCTCGCCGTGGTGAACCCGAAGGTGTTGCTCATCTGCATCGCAGCGGGTTTGGCGATCGGCACTGCGGGCATCGGCAGGGTACACGCCTGGTTGTCGGTGGTCTACTTCGTCGCCGTCGCAGGCAGCACGGTGATCCTGCCCATCCTGGCCTATGCGGTCACCGGGGAGCGGCTCGCGTCACCGCTGACAAGGGTCAAGGAGTGGATGGAGCAGCAGCACGCGACGCTGGTGGCCGCCATCGTCGTGCTCATCGGTATGATGTTGCTGTACAAGGGAATTCACGGACTGGCGTAATCCCAGAGCTGCAGCGACGTGACGGATTCGAACAGCAGCCGGCCTGCCCCGTCGAGCAGCATGATCGCAGTGGCGAGACGGTGACGCGTGGCTCGCGGGCGCTGTTGCGGGTCGGCTGTGAAGCGTTGCTGGCATCGTTCAAGGTCTGGAACACGGCCACCGCCGGCGGGCAACATCTGCATGTCGCTCTAAACTCGTTCCTGTGGGACTGGACGACCGCGAGGCGCTGCAGACACTGCGTGCCGCCGTCGATGCCGGTGAGGTGAGCGGTAAGTTCTACACCCGCTGGTTCGCCATCGACATGTCGGCGCGTGATCTCTTCCCCCCGGATCTCACCCATCAGCGCACAGTCTTCGGCCAAGCACTGAGCTGGCTGCTTGCCGAGATGATCGCCCAGCGCGCGGAGGAACCGGTCGCCTTTCTGGCCCAGCTCGGCAGGGATCATCGCAAGTACGGTGTCACGGCACAGCACTACGAGACCTTGAGCCAAGCGCTGCTCACCGCCCTGCGTGGCGAACTCGTCGACGTGTGGGATGGCCGAATCGCCGAGGCCACATCGGATTTCGTGGAACTGGTCGTCGGCGTGATGCGCGGTGCGGCCGACGCCGAACAGGGCCCGCCGTTCTGTGACGGCACGGTGCTAGAGCACACCCGGGCGACGCGGGACATCTCCGTCATCCGGTTGCAACTCGATCGTGTGCTGGCCTATCACCCGGGGCAGTACGTGATGGTGCAGGTGCCGCAGTGGCCGCGCCGCTGGCGGTACCTGAGCCCCTCGATTCCCGCCGACGGCAGCGGCACCATGGAGTTCCATGTCCGGTCGGTCATCGGCGGCATGGTCAGCACCGCGATCGTCGGGGAGACCCGGCCGGGTGACCGGTGGCGGCTGTCCAATCCGCACGGCGGGATGCACATCGACCGCGACAATGGTGACGTGCTGCTGGTGGCCGGCAGCACCGGGGTCGCCCCGCTGCGGGCGCTCATCTCCGACCTGTGCCGCTACGCGGACAATCCGCGGGTGCATCTGTTCTTCGGTGGCCGCTACCCCTGCGACCTCTACGACCTGCGCACGCTGTGGGAGATCGCCTCGACCAATCCGTGGCTGTCGGTCACCCCGGTCTCGGAGTACTCCACCAATCCGCCGTGGGCCGTCGAGTACCCCGATCACGAGCCGCCACGTGGACTGCACGTGCGTCAGACCGGCCTGCTGGCCGAGGTGGTGACCCGCTACGGCAGTTGGGGTGACCGTCAGATCCTGATCTGCGGGAGCTCGGACATGGTCACCACGACAAAGGCCGCCCTGATCGCTAAAGGCGCACCGCCCGAGCGAATCCAGCACGACCCGTTGACGTGACGGAATTGCACGAACCGGTCAAACCGGTTCCGTGTGTAGGTCAGGCTTGATGCGGCGGCGCGCACCCGGCTGCCACAGCACCAGCGCGGTACTGGGTTTGCGCAACTGCTCCAACTCGGCGGCCAATTCGACCACGCGACTCTGCAGTGCCTGGACCTGGTTGGTCAGCTCGATGATCCTTTTGATACCAGCAAGATTGACGCCCTCGTCCTGGGACAGCCGCTGCACCTCGCGGAGCAGGTCGACGTCATGTTGTGAATAACGCCGACCTCCTCCGGAGCTGCGCTGCGGGCTGACCAGGCCGAGCCGGTCGTAGGTGCGCAGGGTCTGCGCATGCATACCGGCCAGCTCGGCGGCCACCGAGATGAGGAACGTGCGGGCGTCGTTGTGCCTATTCACGAGAGGTTCCCGGCCCAGCCGGCGCGCGGGTCGAATCCGCTGGCGCGCTCGGCCTTCGCGTAGGCCTCCAGCGCCTCGGCTACCTCGCCGTCCAAGTTCGGTGGCACCGCCACCTTCACCGTGACGAGCAGATCGCCATGGCCACCCGAGCGCTTCGACACACCCCGGCCACGCACCCGAAGGATACGACCGTCCGAGGTCCCCTTGGGCACCCGGACACCGACCTTGCCCTCCAGCGTCGGCACCGAAAGCGTTGCGCCCAGTGCCAACTCGTGGAAGCTCACCGGAACCGTGACGGTCAGATCATCGCCAGAGCGGCCGAAGACCTTGTCGGCGCGGACGTGCACGGTGACATACAGGTCACCTGAGGGGGCACCCCGCAGTCCGGCCTCGCCCTGGCCGGCCAGCCTGATCCGCTGGCCATCCTCGACTCCCGGGGGGATCCGCACGTTGATGGTGCGGGTCCTGGTCGTCACACCACGGCCGTGGCATTCATCGCACGGATGCTCGATGATCGAACCGCTGCCCCGACATTCGGTGCAGGGCTCGGAGAAACCGAACGCACCCTGGTTGCGATTGATCACGCCGGCGCCGTTGCAGCCCGGGCATACCTTCGGGCTGGTGCCCGGCCGGGCCCCACTGCCGTGGCAGTTGGTGCACGGAGCCGGACTGGTCAGCCGCAGCGGCATCGCCACGCCCTTGGTGGCCTCCAGGAACGACAGTTCCGTTTCGGTCTCCAGGTCGTTGCCACGCCGCGGACGGCTGGGACGCGGCTGTTGTGCGCCGCGGCCGAACAGCCCGCCGAACAGATCGCCGATGTTCGCTCCGCCGGATTGGCCGGCCTGGTCGAAGAGGTCACCGAGATTGAAATCGGCTCCCTCGCCGGAGAATCCGCCGTAGTTACCACCGCCGCTGCCCGCGCGGCGGCCGAAGCCACCGTTGGCGAACAGTCGCCGCGTCTCGTCGTATTCTTTCTTCTTCGCCTCGTCCGAAAGCACGCTGTAGGCCTCGGAGACGGCCTTGAAACGTTCGGCCCCGTCCGGGTTCTTATCCGGATGAAGTTCCGAAGCGAGCTTGCGGTACGCGCTCTTGATCGCTTTGGCATCGGCGTCGGAGGTGACGCCCAACTCCTTGTAGAAGTCCTTCTCGACCCACTCACGCTGAGCCATGCGTCACCTCCTCACCGGTGTCAGTCTTCTGATTCTGCGGGTTGTTCACTGTTCACATCGGCATTCTCGACCGTGTCGACCACACCAACCATGGCGTGACGGACCACCAGGTCTCCCACCTTGTAACCGGGGCGCATGACGGTGCCCACCACCGGCGACGATCCGTCGCCCTCGTGCTGGACGGCCTCGTGCAGCGACGGGTCGAATTCCTCGCCTTCGGCGCCGAAGCTGCTGAGTCCCAGCCCCGCCAAGGTGGTCACCAACTTCTCCGAGACGGCCTTGAGCGGTCCGGACTCCAGATCACCGTGGGTGCGGGCGCGCTCAAGATCATCGAGCACACCGAGCAGTTGGGTGATGACGGCGGCCTTGGCGCGCTCGCCGGTGAACTGCTGTTCGCGCAGGGCTCGCTTGCGATAGTTCGCGAAGTCGGCCTGCACCCGTTGCAGGTCGGCGGTGAGTTCGGCGACCTTGGCATCACCGGCCGCGCCGTCGGCCGGCGCCGGCTCCCCAGGGGTCCCCTGAGGAGCCGACGCCTGCTCACGAATCTCGCCCGTCTCCGGATCGATGCGCCGTTTGTCGGTGATGGTCACCGGCTCCTCGTGCGAATCGCCACCGTCGTTTTGAGAGCGCGTCACTTGCTCTCCCGGTTGTCCTCGTCCTCGACGACCTCGGCGTCGACGACATTGTCGTCGGCGGCGGCCGAACCGTCTGCGCCGTCGGCACCCTGCTCGGCCTGAGCGGCCTCGTAGATGGCCTGGCCCAGTGCCTGGCTTTCGGTGCCCAGCTTCTCCATCGCGGTCTTGATGGCCGCGATGTCGGTGCCGGCCAGAGCCGTCTTGGCCTCGGCGATCGCACCGTCAACCTTGGTCAAGGTGTCCTCGGGGACCTTGGATCCGCCTTCGGCCTCACGCTGTTCCTTGACGAACTTCTCCGTCTGGTAGACCAGCGACTCGGCCTGGTTGCGGACGTCGGCCTCTTCGCGACGCTGACGGTCCTCGTCGGCGTGCGCCTCGGCGTCCTTGATCATCCGGTCGATCTCCTCCTTGGAAAGGCCGGAGCCTTCCTGGATCTTGATCGTGTTCTCCTTGCCGGTGCCCTTGTCCTTGGCGGTAACGTGCACGATGCCGTTGGCGTCGATGTCGAAGGTGACCTCGATCTGCGGCACGCCGCGCGGGGCCGGCGGGATGCCGGTCAGCTCGAACGAGCCGAGCAGCTTGTTGTGCGAAGCAATCTCGCGCTCACCCTGGAACACCTGGATCTGCACCGAGGGCTGATTGTCATCGGCGGTGGTGAAGGTCTCGCTGCGCTTGGTCGGGATGGTGGTGTTGCGCTCGATGAGCTTGGTCATCACGCCACCCTTGGTTTCGATGCCGAGGGACAGCGGGGTGACGTCGAGCAGCAGAACGTCTTTCACTTCACCCTTGAGCACACCGGCCTGCAGTGCGGCACCCGCGGCAACGACCTCGTCGGGGTTGACGCCCTTGTTGGGCTCCTTGCCGCCGGTGAGTTCCTTGACCAGGTCGGTGACCGCGGGCATCCGCGTCGAGCCACCCACCAACACCACGTGGTCGATCTCGCCGACGGAAATGCCGGCATCCTTGATCACCTGCTGGAACGGCGCCCGGGTGCGACCCAGCAGATCCTGGGTGATGCGCTGGAATTCGGCACGGGTCAGTTGCTCGTCGAGGAAGAGCGGGTTCTTGTCCGCGTCCACGGTGATGTAGGGCAGGTTGATCGAGGTGCTCTGACCGGAACTCAGCTCGATCTTGGCCTTCTCTGCGGCTTCGCGAAGCCGCTGCATCGCCATCTTGTCCTTGGTCAGGTCGATGCCGGAGGTGGCCTTGAACTTCTCGACCAGCCATTCGACGATCCGGTCATCCCAGTCGTCGCCACCGAGGTGGTTGTCACCGGAGGTGGCGCGGACCTCGACGACACCGTCGCCGATTTCCAGCAGCGAGACGTCGAAGGTGCCACCGCCGAGGTCGAAGACCAGGATGGTCTGTTCCTTCTCGCCCTTGTCCAGGCCGTAGGCCAGGGCTGCCGCGGTGGGCTCGTTGACGATGCGCAGGACGTTGAGTCCGGCGATCTGGCCGGCTTCCTTGGTGGCCTGACGCTGGGCGTCGTTGAAGTACGCGGGCACCGTGATGACGGCGTCGGCGATGTCCTCACCCAGGTAGGCCTCAGCGTCGCGCTTGAGCTTCTGCAAGATGCGCGCGCTGATCTCTTGCGGGTTGTAGTCCTTGCCGTCGATGGCAACGGTCCAGTCGGTGCCGATATGGCGCTTGACCGAACGGATGGTCCGGTCGACGTTGGTCACCGCCTGGTTCTTGGCGGGCTGGCCGACCAACACCTCACCGTTGCGCGCGAACGCGACAACCGACGGAGTGGTCCGGGAGCCCTCTGAGTTGGCGACGACGACGGGGTCGCCACCTTCCAGCACTGCGACGACGGAGTTGGTGGTCCCGAGGTCGATACCGACAGCACGAGCCATAGTTACTGCCTCCTGTGTAGCTTGAATAGGATCTGAGTGAACCTCGCTCAAGCCTGCACCTGAAAGCTGTCGCCTGTCAAGTCATAGTTGAGTCTGAGTCACTCAAGTTGTCGAAACGGTCAACGGGCCCCGTCGCAGTTTTGTTCCCCGCCGGTTTGTTCCCCGCCGGCAAAGGACTCTCGCCGAGCTGCGCGAAACGGCCGCCCGGCAGCACGCCCGAACAGCCATTTCGCGTATCTCAGGGCTGCACCGATACTCGGTGCTCGGCCCGGTAGCCTCGAACTCGTGGCAAGCAGGACGACATGGGCAGCGTCGTGTATCGGGACCGGCGTCATCGCACTGACTGTGGCGCTCGCCGGATGCAGTGACAGCACCGACGGCAATCCGGTCGGTGCGGCGCCTTCGGGCACCGAGCCGGACTTCCCGACCACGCGACCGAGCCGAACCACCTCCGCCACACCGACGCCTCCCCCGTCATCGGCCACGCCACGGCAGCCCGCCGCCGACGCCCTGCAACCGCAGAACGGCTACGTCTACATCGAGACGAAATCCGGGTTGACCCGCTGCCAGATCAACAGCGACGCGGTCGGTTGCGAGGCCGAGTTCGAAAACTCGCCCACCATCGACGGATTCCCCGCCAACGGCGTCAACCTCAACGCCGACGGGACCGTCACCTGGGTGTCCGGCAATCTCGGCAATATCCCGACCGTCCCGCTGGATTACCGCACGTATACCGCTCTGGGCTGGACGATCGAAGCCACCGAGGCCGGGACACGTTTCATCAACGACGGAACAGGGCACGGCATGTTCGTCCGAATCGAAGGTGTGGAGACGTACTGATGAGTGTTGCCCGCAGAGAACGCGCGGCCCTGGTGGAAACCATGCAGGCCACCGGCCCCGATGCGCCCACCCTGTGCGAGGGCTGGGCCACCCGCGACCTGGCTGCACATCTGGTAGTGCGGGAACGGCGACTCGACGCGGCTCCGGGCATCATGATACCGAAGTTGGCCGGTTACACCGCCCGGGTGCAGGAACAGGTGACCGCTGCCACCGACTGGTCCGCACTGCTCGCCAAGGTCGCCGCCGGGCCGCCGCTGTACTCCCCGTTCATCCTGCTCGACCCGCTGGTGAACGTCGCCGAGATGTTCATTCACCACGAGGATGTGCGTCGCGCCGCAACCTCTTGGGAGCCAAGAATTCTCGATGACGAGACCACGGCATCGCTGGCCAGGCAGGTGAGTTCCTTCGCGCGGATGACGCTGTCGAAGGCGCCGGCGAAGGTGTCGCTGACCACGCCGCAGGGCAAAGTGCTGGCGACTGCGGGCAAGGGTGCGCCGGTGACCATCACCGGTGAACCCGGCGAACTGTTGTTGTTCGCCGCGGGCCGAGAGCCGGCCCAGGTGAGCTTCGACGGAGACGCCGACGCCATCGCCGCGGTGAAGGGTAGCCGCCGCGGCCTGTAGCCGGATCCCCGGGTCGGCTCGCCCCAGCCCGCCGTAAGGTTGCCTTATGCCGTCCCTCGACTTCCGCGTCTTCGTCGAACCGCAGCAGGGCGCCACGTACGCCGACCAACTCGCCGTCGCGCAGGCCGCCGAACAACTCGGATACTCCGCGTTCTTCAGGTCCGACCACTACGTCGCGATGGCCGGTGACGGCCTGCCCGGCCCAACAGATTCGTGGGTGACGCTGGCCGGTATCGCACGGGAGACCAGCACCATCCGGTTGGGCACCCTGGTCACCTCGGCCACCTTCCGACATCCCGGCCCATTGGCCATCGCCGTCGCCCAGGTCGACGAAATGAGCGGCGGCCGAGTCGAACTCGGTATCGGCGCCGGCTGGTTCGAGACCGAGCACCTGGCCTACGCGATCCCGTTCCCGCCGCTGGGCGAGCGTTTCGACCGATTGACCGAACAACTGCACATCCTCACCGGGCTGTGGGGCACCCCGGTCGGTGAGTCATTCGACTTCGCCGGAACGCATTACACCGTCAAGGATTCACCGGCGCTGCCCAAACCCGAGCAGACACCGCATCCCCCGATCATCATCGGCGGCGCGGGCCCCAAACGCACACCGGCACTCACCGCGCAGTTCGCCGACGAGTTCAACATTCCGTTCGCCTCACCGGATGACCTGACGGCGCAATACGAGCGGGTCGCCAGTGCGGTCGCCGACGCCGGCCGCGCCCCGGACTCGCTGGTGTACTCGGCGGCCTTCGTGCTGTGCACGGGCAGTGATGAGGCCGAACTGACCCGTCGCGCCGCAGCAATCGGCCGCGAGCTCGACGAGATGCGCGGCAATTCGCCGGTGGCCGGCACTGCCGGCGAGATCGTCGACAAGCTGGGCGTGTTCACCCGGGCCGGAGTCCAGCGGGTCTATCTGCAGGTACTGGACATGTCCGATCTCGACCACCTGGCGTTCTTCGCCTCAGAGGTCATCCGGCAGCTGGATTGAACCGGCGCTACCATCGGTGGCCGTGACGGGCGATCCCAAGTGGCATGAGCGAACGCCCACCCTGTTGGCGGCCAGCGTGGCGGCGCTGGCGGCGATAGGCCTCATCGTGTGGTTGGCGATATTCGTCGTCCGCCAGTTCAACACCAACGAGCCGGCGCCCACGGAGTATGTGGCGCCCTTCGGGGACAGTTCGAGTAGCACCGCGACGCCCACCGACTCCACCACAACGACGGTCACCAGCACCAGGCCGGTGGAGACCACCGATATCAGCGATGTCATCGGCCCGGCACCCTCATCGGAGACGTCCTCGTCCGAGCAGCCGACCCGCACACCCCGCTCACGCGCGAACGACGATGACGAAGAAGAGGGAGATGCGACCACGACGACCAGGCGCCGCGCTCGGCAGAACGAGACCAGAACGTTGTATCCGGCGCCCTAGCGTCTGTTGCGGGCGTGGAATTCGGCGACCAGTCCCTCCGCGCTGCGCACCGCCGCCCGGCAGGCCCTGGTGGTGAACGGATCGTTGAGCGGATGGTCGGCGCGCCGGCGCCAACGCTGGGTGGCCGCGAACGCCGCGCGGGGGCCGTCGTTCGGAGCGTCGGGACCCAGGCCGAGCCTGCTGGCCGCATCGGTGCCCGACCCGCCGATCAATCGGCGCAGCGAGGACATCTCGTCCTCGGTCAAAGTGGTTTCCCTGGAGCGTAATTGGCTCAGCAGACGCAGCTCCTCGAAGGCATGCGCGTCGGCGAGCAGCGGGTCGATATCGGCGAGGACCTGCCGGCTCGCATAGATCGGGTTGACCTGGACGAAGCGGCGCAGCGCCAGCAGCGCGGTATGAGCCTTGAGCAGGTCGGAGCGCTGCGCGAACTGCTGGTCGATGACGTCGCGCAGCGCGATCAGGCCGCTGCGCTCCAGCAGTTCGTCAGCCAGTGCCACCGAATCGCTGATGCCGGCGCTCAGCACCGCGATCGAGATCCGGATACCGAACATCCCGAACCGCTCCAGCAGCGCGGCGCGGGTGGCGGCATCCACCGGCAGCGAGGTGTCCTCGCGCACGAACCGGTCGACGCTCAGCATCGCCTTGGCGAGTTCGGCGGACGGCACTCCGGCCAGCTTCTCCAGCGCGACGAACTCGCTCTGGCGCAGGGTGCGCGCGGTCAGGGCGAGCAGCCCGGACACCGGCACCACGGCCTGGCAGATCCCGGTCTTGTCCATTTCGGCGGTGAACCGGGTGGCCACGTCGCGGGCCGAGAGCATGGCGTCGATGCGCCCGGCGCCGATCTCATCGGCGCGCGAGGCCACTCCGATCACGCCGAGCGCTCCAGAGGATCCCGCTGTGCCTCCCACGAGTTCACCGATCTGTTTGAGCAGTGCGATATCGGCGGCGTTGAGCGTGCGCAGCAGGAACACCACCGCATCCACCCGCGGTACACCGTCCTTGGGGACAAGCAATCGCAACGTCCGCTCGGATACATCCCGCGACAGCGATGAGGTACCCGGCGTGTCGATGATCGTGGTGTCGATCAGTTCGGCGGCGGGCCATTCGACGTCGAGATCCTCGACATCCTCCGGGTCCAGTCCGGTGAAGCTGAAGGTCAGGCTGCGTTGCTGGTCACCGGCCGCCCGGGCGATCGGGACGTTCGACCGGCCGCCGTCGCGGTGGTTGGCCGTCACCTTCGGGGATGGCCCGTGCCGGAACCGGGTGACGATGCGGGTGGCCTCGGTGGCGTCCGTCGGGGCGATGTCCTCGCCGACGAGGGCGTTGACCAACGTGGACTTACCCGCCTTCAAGGTCCCGGCCAGTGCGATCCGCATCGGCTGGTTGAGGCGGCGCTCGATCTGTTCGAGTTCGGCGTGCACGTCGGGCCGTTGCCGGTACGCCGGATCCGCCCGATAGGCCGCAACGGTGCCACCGAGGATTGCGCGCACGTTATCGCTGGTGCTCATGGATGGCTACTCAGCTTAGGGGGGCGAGCGAAGCGACGGGGAATCAACCGGGGGCGAGCGAAGCGACGGGGAATCAACCGGGGGCGAGCGAAGCGACGGGGAATCAACCGGGGGCGAGGAGCTTGTCGACGTTCTCGACAACCTGCTTGAGGATGTTGAGCTGACGCTCCAGCTCGCGGATCCGGGTGTTGCGCTCGTCCTCCTCCATCTTGGCCGACGCAACAGTTGCCTGTAGCGATTCGTTGAGCGAACGGCTGGTCTGATTGGCGATGCCCCGGTAGTGGTCGCGCAACTGCCGCTGCACCGCGCGCAACCGGTCGCGGGATTCCTTGTTCACCACGAACGAGATGTCGTCGACGAAGCGGCGCATATTGGTTTTCGCCTCGCTACGCACCCGCAGCATCCGGTTCTCCATGTCCTCCTTGTAGGCCTTGCGGCCCAACAGGAATCCAGCCCCGAGCGACAGCGGATTGAACATGCCCAGACCGGCGAATGAGGTGAGCATGCCGAACATCAGCACGCCGCCATAGGACCCGCGCATACCGGTGACCACCTTGTGGCCGGCCCTGATCGGTTTGGCTTCCAGCCTGGCCACCGATTTGAACTCACCGAACCCGGCGCCCATATCGCGGGCGCTGACCTTGGGCAGTTCGACCGCGTCCAGGCCGGCCTCCACGAAAAGCCTGGCGACCCCGGCGGCCAGTGCGTCGGCGCGCTGATATGCCCAGACGAAGTTGTCACCCACCGCGGTGGCGACGGCGTTCTCCAACTCGGTGCCGATCTCGGCCCAGTGCTGGGTGGGGTCGCAGCCGTCGATCACCTTCTCGGCGTGCGCGGTGATATGCCGGAATCTGTTGCGCAGATCGTGATCGACATCGGCGGTCAGGTCGGCGATGCCATCGTTGAGTGTCTGCTGCCACAACGCCGTCTGCTGCAACGCATCCTGGGCCTCCTGTTTACGCCGCTCCAGATCGGCGGTGAGCCTCTCCCTGATGTCCGGGTCGTTCAGTGCGGACAGTTCGCTGCTCACGGCGAGCGTCAGATGGTCTGCCGCGGCGCGGATCTCGCCCAGCACATGATCGCGGATCCGGTCATTCTCCCGCGACATCACCTTCTCGGACAGGAATTTCACGATGGCAGGGAAGTTGGATTCCTCGTTGAGTTCCTTGTCGTTGAGGGTGACGGCGTGGCTGCGCAGCACCGCACTCGCCGGGATCACCGGGGCGCTGACGGCGGCCCGCTGCAGATGGGCGGTGTTGACGGCCACGATGTCCCGCCAACGCGGGTACAGATCGGTCTTGGTGGCCACAACCGTTGCGACCGGACAGATTTCGACGGCCTGACGGATGAACGTCAGCTCCGATTCGGTGAACTCCTGGCTGGTGTCGCTGATCATCAGGACGGCATCGGCGTCGGGCAGCAGGCCCAGGGTTGCCGACAGATACGGCTGCCCGTGCCCACCCACACCGGGGGTGTCGATGAACGCCAGTCCGTTCTTGAGCATCGGGCTGGGCACACCGACCTCGACCCGGAGCACCTCGCGCCCTTTGACAGCCGGTGCTCGGCGCAGATCGTCCTTCAGCTGTGACATCTCGATATCGACGAGTTCGGCCTCGGCGCCGTCGGGGCTGACCACGACCAGCCGGGCCGTCGGTGTCTCGGCGTAGAACACCACCGTGGCAAGGACGGTGCTCTCGTCGTCGCCGACTCGGGCGACCGGCATGTTCAGCAGCGAGTTGAGCAGTTGGCTCTTGCCCTGTTTGAGCTGACCGGCGATGACGACCCGGACCTGCGGATCGGTGATCAGCTCCTTGGCGATGCGCAACCGTTCGGTCAGGTCGGCTCGCTCGTACAGACCGGCGATCTTGGTGGTGTGGTCGATGAGCTCGACGATCACCTTGACCTTGCGCGAGTCGTTCGGTTGCGTCATCTCGTCCTCTCCTGGCTGTCAACCGTAGGCGCGCCGAAGCGACGGGTTATCAGAACAGTCCGGCGTCGACCTTCGTCTCGATGGTGTTGTCTACGTCGACGGTGTTGTTGACGGAGTTGTCCACCGAGTTGTCGATATCGGTGTCGACGACGGTGGTGGTCACGCTGTCGTCGTCGCTGTTGTCCAGCACGCCGGAGTTGTCGATGATGGTGATTCCGCCACCGTTGCCGCCGCTGGTGTCGACATCGTTGAACACCGGACCCATGTTGTCGGAGATGATGTCGTCGCCCGCAACCTGCGAGTTGTCCTCAATCTCGTTGTCCTCAATCTCGTTGTCCTCACCGACGATGACCGGGGAGTGGTTGCCGGTGTCGACATCCACCACTGTGTTGTCATCGCCGATCACGTTCTCGTCACCGGTGATGTTCTCGTCGCCGACCACGTTGCCGTTGCCGGTGGTGACGGTGCCGGCATTGTCGCCGTCGACCACGACCCCGCCATCGGTGGCGGTATTGGACGTCTTGTTGCCGAAGGTGATGTCACCGAAGCCGAGGTTGAAGCCGCCGACCTGGGAGTTGGCACCGGAGCTCTGGTCGGGGCTCAGGAACTCGGCGTTGGTCCGGTTGTGGCTGGCGATGTCGGTCTCCGGGGCGAAGATCCGCTGCGGGGCATACATCGGTGCGAACGAGGTGGCGAGGCTGTGGTGATCGGCGATCGCGCGCTGCAGGCCGAGCACCGGATCTCCGCCGCCGAGGGCGACACCTGCCGGGGCGGCGGTGGCCGCGACGGCCTGCAGCTGAGCGGCGGTGACGTTCGGCAGGCCGGCATCACACAGGGCCTGCTCCGGGTCGGCCACGAAGGCACCGGCCAGGTCGGGGCTACGGAACAGGTCGAGGATGTAGTCGATGATGGTGGTGGTCATTTCAGTGCCTTTCTCCGGAGGTATGTAGTTCCTGTCGCCGGGTGGTCCGGCGAACTGAAGACAACGCTATGAGCGCCGCGACCCCGGTGAAACGGGGCAGAATCCCCTCCTCCACAGCCCCGGTACAGGGGCGTGCGGGGTGCCCCCATTAGGGGATTAGGGGAGAATTAGGGGGTCTCGGGAGGGCAGGAGCGCAGCGGGGTGGGCGCTGTCGGGATTCAGTCGAAGACGTCGAAGCCGGTTGCGTCCGGGGTGGGCTCGTCCTGGTCAATGGGGGTGTCAACGGGGGTGTCAACGGGGGTGTCGTAGACGGGGACATCATCGACGGCGGTGACCGGGATATCGGTGTCGTCCAGATCGGTGACCAGGTCATCAAGGGCACCCGGTAGCGCGGATTGGTCGTCGGGCAGGGTGTTCAGCACCTCGCGCACGGCGAAGCCGTCCAGTTCATGGGCCACCACCGCGACCGCGTCATCGATGCCGAATGCGTCGAAGGCTGCGGTGGCCGCACCGCTGGCCCACACGTTGGAGTCGAGGCCAGAAGCCGCGCCCGCGTCGAAACCCGATATCGCGGGGTCTGCCGACGTGAAAGATTCCGTGACGACCGGAATCAATTGGTCGACATCGGCGCTGGTCACATCCGGCAGGTTGGCGTCGGCGAGTGCCGCGGCGGGATCGGCGGCGTAGCGTGCCGCGGCATCGGAATCGCGCACCAGCGACATCACGAAGTCGAGCAGTGAGTTGGCCATGAGTGGTGTTGCCCCCGTCCTTTCCGTGACGTCTGAAGCTCGTGAACCGATGTTATCGGCGGGAGGAGTGCCTGAGGTCGGTGCTGTACCCGCCGCCGGCCACACCCATTAGGGGATTCCCCATTAGGGGTTTCGACACGTTAGGGGGATTCCCGCAGCCGGGGTTCCGCAGCCGTTAAGGTGATGGCTTACCCAAGGAGGGGCATGAGCGACGCTTGCGAGCGAATCATCGGGCGGACTTGCGACGGCCGAGCCTGCGAGGGCGTCGCATGAGCGACGCT
>WOYS01000110.1:10242-93773 GCA_011620645.1 Mycobacterium sp. | reverse complement strand
TCATCGGGCGGACTTGCGACGGCCGAGCCTGCGAGGGCGTCGCATGAGCGACGCTCTCGGTTTGTCCGTCGGGATGACCAATCTGGTGGCGGCCCGCAACGGCAGGCCACCCGTCACCCGCCGTTCGGTGCTGACCCTGTTCACCGACCGCGCACCCGAGGTCGGTGTCCCCAGTGAGAACCCCAAGCTGAGCCAGCCCGGACTGGTGCTCGGCGGTTTCGTCGACCGCGTGGGTGACCCGGTGCCGCTGGTGGCGTCCGACGGGTCTTCCCACCGCGGCGATCAGGTGCTCGCCGAGGCTCTCGACGCCATGACCCGCACTGTCGGTGGCGGCAATCCCATCACCATCGCGGTGCCCGCGCACTGGGCGCCGTCGGTGGTGGCTGCGCTGCAAACGGCACTGCGCAACAAGCCCGGACTGGCCTCGGCAGCGGTGGTACCGGATTCCGTTGCGGCACTGGCAGGTCTGCGCGCCGCGGGCGGCCTTCCACCCCAGGGCGTCGTCGCCCTATGCGATTTCGGTGGCAGTGGCACCAGCGTGACGCTGACTGATGCCGGTGCCCAGTTCGCGCCGATCGGCGCGACGCTGCGGTACCCCGACTTCTCCGGTGAACAGATCGACCAGGCGCTGCTCAACCACGTCCTCACCGGGATCGCCGATGCCGGCGACGCCGACCCTGCGGGCACCGTCGCGGTCGGCTCGCTGGGCCGGCTGCGCGACGAGTGCCGTCGGGCCAAGGAAAGGCTGTCCGCCGAGACCGCCACGGTGCTGCCCGCGGAACTACCCGGATTCAGCGCCGATGTCCGGGTGACCCGCGCTGAACTCGATCAGCTCATCGACCAGCCGCTGGGCGGCCTGCTGGGCGCCATCGAAGAATTGCTGCAGCACAACGGTATTGCGCCCGGCCGCCTGTCCGCAGTGGCCACTGTGGGTGGTGGCGCCGCCATTCCACTTGTCACTCAACGACTTTCCGAGCGACTCCAGGTGCCGGTGATCACCGCGCCGCAGGCCGCAGCCAGCGCTGCGGCCGGTGCCGCCCTGGTCGCCGATGTCGCCTTCGAGGCCGGCGCACCGACGGGGATGGCGCCGACGATGGGCTGGGCCGGTGGCGCAGCCGCCGCCGACGCGGGCGCCCCCGGCGGGCTGGCGTGGTCCCAGGATGGCGGCGCGCCCACTGGCGAGCCGGTCCCCTATCAGGGACCGGAATACGAAACCGGTTATGCCGCAACCCCGACCGATGCGCGCCCGCCCATCGCGTTCACGCCCGGCGAGGACGACTATCCGGCCGAGCCGGAGCCGCTGGCCTGGTACAAGCGCCCGCCGTTGCTGTTCGGTGCGGCTGCCGCGGCCGCCCTGCTGGCAGTCGGTGGCCTTGCCGTCACCCTGACCGGGACCAGCAGCCCGAGCGGTCCGGTCACCGAGACCGCGACCAGCTTCTCCACCGAGCCCGGGCAGCCCGGCGAACCGGTGGTGACCGAACCTCAGACGGTGACCGTGACCGGGGACGACGGTGTCGTGACGACCTCCGTAGCGCCGCCGCCACCGCCGCCGTCGATTACAACGACTGCGACCACAACGACGGCGACCGCCCCCTCGACGACGTCGTCCACCACCGCAACCACGACGACGACGACCACCACCACGACGCCCACCACCACCACGACCACGCCCACAACAACAACGAGGACCACAGCAACGACCACCGCCCCGCCCACCACGACGACGAAACCGGTCACCACGACCACTCCGCCGCCCGTCACGACCACTCCGGTGGTGCCGCCCCCGCAGCCCGAACCTGAGCCGATTCCGAAACCCGAGCCCGCGCAACCCGCCGCCGCCGGATAGTCGTCGTGGGATCGGACACCGGTGCGATCTCGGCGTTGATCCAGGCTCCGACCGAGCCGGTCAAGGTGCTTGTCTCCGGTGGCATCGGTGCCGGAAAGACGATGATGCTCAGCACGGTGCGCACCGCTCTGCGCGCGGCCGGCGTGCCGGTGCTGAGCCGGCCTGCGGACGACAGCCCTGGGGCGTTGATCGTCGATGATGCCCATCTGCTTCCCGATGACGAACTCGTGCTGCTGTGTGAGCGGGCCGCCGAACCGGGCCGCACCGTCGTCGTCGCGACCGAACCGCTGGCTCACCATGGGGCATTGCGGTCGCTGACCCTTGCGCTCACCCGGGAGAACCCCGCGGTGACACTGGGCGCGTGGACGGCCGCCGAACTGTCCCATCTTGCGCCAGAGCACGGACGGGCCGTACTGGCCGCGACGGCCGGGCTGCCATTTCTGGTCGCGGCCGCGCTGGAAGATTCGGGCGCCGAATCTCCGGCCGAGGCCGCCCGGTTCGCACTCGTGGAGCGGTTGCGTCGCCTGGATCAGCCGGTTCTCGACACCCTGCTGGTCTGCTCGTTGGACCCACGCCTCGGGCCCGACGATATCGCCGCCGCGCTACGCGTCGACGCAGATATGGCCCAGGCATTGGTCGACCGTGCCCGCGCCAGCGGACTGCTGGAACCAGGCAGGCATCCGACGTTTCAGCACACCCTGCACCAGGTGGTGGCCGAGATCAACGGGGCGGCACGCCACCACGACACCGAGATATCACTGCTGCGCTCACAGCTCGAAATGACCACGCTGTCAGCCGATCTCGCACTACGGATGGCCGAACACGGGTTGCTCGACGAGCATCTTGCCGAGGCCTTGACCACGCTGGCGGCCCGGCACCGCGATGATCCCGCCCGGGCGGCCCGGCTCTACCGGGCGGCCTCGGACGCCGGCTCCACCCGGTTGAGCGCCGAACTCTGCGATGCGCTGGCGCTGACCGGTGACTGTGCGACGGCCGCCCGGTTGAGCGACGAGTTGCTCGGGTCCACCGACCCGGCGCAGCGAGCGGCGGCAGTGCGGATCGCCGCGAGCGTGGCCATGCACGACGGCGGCGCGGCCGCGGCGGCCGACCTCTTCCGCTGGCTCGGCCCGTACCCGGACGCCTTCGTCGGCTCCGCGGCCGCCGTGGTGTCCTTGGCCACCGGTGACGTGGCGACGGCACGGGCCGCACTGGAGGCCGGGGACACCGGCCCACCGACGTCGACCGCGCGGGCCGCGCGCAGCCTGGCCGACGGATTACTGGACACCCTGCACCGTCCGTTCCCCACCGCCATCGGTCGACTGAGCCAGGCGATCACCGCGGAAGGCTCGTCATCCTGGGTGGCGCCGGACAGCGCCGCCGCGTTGGTCACCCTGGCCGCGTTGCACGGCGGCGACCCGGTGCGCGCCAGCAGCATCATCGGGCGCGCCGCGGGGCACGGTGAGGTGTTCAGCGCGCACCGGCACCGGCTGCTGCTGGGCTGGACCCGCATGCTCGACGGTCAGCTCAACCGGGCCGCCGGCGACGTCGCCGCACTGGCCGAAGTGGAGCTGCACCGCCGCGATGCCCTGTGGTCTTGTGCGCTGAGCACTGCGATCGCGCGGCGCGCCGGCGACAGCGGTGCGATGCAGAGGCACTGGTATGCCGCCATGGAGGTGTTGGCCGAGTACTCGATGGACCTCTACTCCCTGCTGCCGCTGGGTGAACTATGGGTCGCGGCCGCACGGATGCGACTGGTGGACCGGCTTCAACAGCATCTCCACGAAGCGCTGCATCTGCTCGACACGCTGGGCCGGCCACCTCTGTGGTCGGTTCCGCTGCACTGGGCCGGGGTGCACGCCGGGATTCTGGCCAATTCCCCGGACGCCGTGGCACCGCACGGTCAGGCGCTCACTGCCGCCGCGGCCGACAGCGCCTATGCACGGGCGTTGGCGAGGGCGGGCCGGTCGTGGTTGCGGGTACTGGCCAACCAGGTCGATGTGGACGATGTGACCCTGGCGGCCCGCGGGCTCGCGCAGTTCGGGCTGACCTGGGATGCGACCCGGCTGGCCAGCCAGGCCGCATTGCAGACGCCGGATTCCCGGGTGTCGGGGGTGATGCTGCAACTCGCGCGGGACCTGAAGTCCGATACCGCGGACACCCCGGACACGTACGACGACCCGGCGCGAGCGCCGGCGGCCATTGCGCGCCCCGCAGCGACCCCGTCGTCGCGGCTGTCGGACCGGGAGCGTGAGGTGGCCGAACTGCTCCTGCTCGGCATGCCCTACCGGGATATCGGCAGTCAACTTTTCATCTCGGCAAAGACCGTCGAGCATCACGTGGCGCGCATCCGGCGCCGGCTCGGAGCTGAGTCCCGCTCCGAAATGCTGTCGATGCTGCGCGCTCTGATCGGCACTCCGGCCTGACACCGTTGCCGGTGACCGGAACGACCGACTTGTGAGTTAGGTCAGCCTTGCTAGCGGTATGACAACCGGTGATGTAACTATGAGCAGGCAAATAGCCTAGGTTACCGGTCAGTAACGATACTCAAGTTACCGGCCAGTAACTTAAACCTCGGGGAGGCACGCGGTGCAGCACACGCTCGAAGTGAGCAGGTTGGTCCTCGCAATGCTGATGACCGCCGTCGTGTTGGTGTTCGCCGCCAAGCGCGTGCTGTGGCTGACGAAGCTGATCAGCTCGGGCCAGAAGGTAGGCGACGAACGCGGCCGCAAAGACCATCTGGTCACGCGCTTCCTGAACCAGAACAAGGAAGTCTTCGCTCAGTCGAAGCTCCTGAAATGGTCGATCCCCGGTGTCGCGCACTTCTTCACCATGTGGGGCTTCTTCGTCCTCGGCTCGGTGTACCTCGAGGCCTTCGGTGTGCTCTTCGATCCCGAGTTCCACATCCCGTTCATCGGACGCTGGCCCGTGCTCGGCTTCCTGCAGGACTTCTTCGCCCTCATGGTGCTGCTCGGCATCGCGACGTTCGCGATCATCCGGGTGACCCGCGAGCCCAAGAAGATCGGCCGCGAATCCCGCTTCTACGGCTCGCACACCGGCGGCGCGTGGGAGATCCTTTTCATGATCTTCCTGGTCATCGCCACCTACTTGCCGTTCCGCGGCGCCGCGGTCAACGTGCTCGGCGAGGAGTTCCCCTACCAGTCCGGTGCATTCCTCTCCGACGGGATGGCGTCGCTGCTGAGCCCGCTCGGCGCGACCGCGAACATGTGGATCGAGACCCTCGCCCTGATGGGTCACATCGGCGTCATGCTGGTGTTCCTGCTGATCGTGCTGCACTCCAAGCACCTGCACATCGGTTTGGCCCCCATCAACGTCACCTTCAAGCGCCTGCCTGACGGCCTGGGCCCGCTGCTGCCGATGGAGCACAAGGGCGAGCAGATCGACTTCGACGATCCCGCCGAGGACGCCGTGTTCGGCCGCGGCAAGATCGAGGATTTCAGCTGGAAGGGCTACCTCGACTTCACCACCTGCACCGAGTGCGGCCGCTGCCAGTCGCAGTGCCCGGCCTGGAACACCGGTAAGCCGCTGTCCCCCAAGCTCGTGATCATGAACCTGCGCGATCACATGTTCGCGAAGGCTCCCTACCTGATCGGGGGCAGGGAGATCCCCGAAGAGGGCTCGGTCGATTTCGCCGCGATCGACCACAACCACGGCGGTGAGCATCATCACGTGCCGGAGTCCGGTTACGAGCGCATCACGGGCTCCGGCCCCGAACAGGCACTGCGTCCGCTCGTCGGCACCCTCGAGCAGGGCGGCGTCATCGACCCCGACGTGCTGTGGTCGTGCACCAACTGCGGTGCCTGCGTCGAGCAGTGCCCGGTCGACATCGAGCACATCGACCACATCGTCGACATGCGCCGCTATCAGGTCATGGTCGAATCCGAGTTCCCCGGAGAGCTCGGCGTGCTATTCAAGAACCTGGAGAACAAGGGCAACCCCTGGGGCCAGAACGCCAAGGACCGCACCAACTGGATCGACGAGGTCGAGTTCGACGTCCCCGTCTACGGCCAGGATGTGGATTCGTTCGAAGGCTTCGAGTACCTGTTCTGGGTCGGCTGCGCCGGGGCCTACGAGGACAGAGCCAAGAAGACCACCAAGGCCGTCGCCGAACTGCTGTCCACCGCCGGGGTGAAGTTCCTGGTGCTGGGCACCGGCGAAACCTGCACCGGCGACTCGGCCCGGCGTGCCGGTAACGAGTTCCTGTTCCAGCAGTTGGCTGCGCAGAACGTCGAGACCATCAACGAACTGTTCGAAGGCGTCGAGACGTCCAACCGCAAGGTCGTGGTGACCTGCCCACACTGCTACAACACGATCAACCGCGAGTACCCGCAACTGGGGTCCGACTACACCGTCGTGCACCACACCCAGCTGCTCAACCGGCTGGTCCGCGACAAGCGGCTCATCCCGGTCACCGCGGTCGACCAGGAAGTCACCTACCACGACCCATGCTTCCTCGGCCGGCACAACAAGGAGTACGAGGCACCGCGTGAGCTGGTCGGCGCCGCCGGCGCAAAGCTCACCGAGATGCCCCGCCACGCCGACCGCGGCCTGTGCTGTGGCGCCGGTGGTGCCCGGATGTGGATGGAAGAGCACATCGGTAAGCGCGTCAACACCGAGCGGACCGAGGAGGCCATCGATACCGGCGCCTCGGCGATCGCGACCGGCTGCCCATTCTGCCGCGTGATGATCACCGATGGTGTCGACGATGTCGCCGCCACCCGCGACATCGAGAAGGTCGAGGTGCTCGACGTCGCACAGCTGCTGCTGAACTCGCTGGAGACCAGCCTCTACACGCTGCCCGAAAAGGGCACTGCCGCAGCGGCATCCGCGGCCCGCGCCGAGGAACGTGCGGCACGGGAGGCCGAGGCGGAAGCAGCCGCGCCCGTCGAGGAAGAGGTCGAAGAGGCAACGGTCGAGGCCGCTGCTCCGGCAGCGGCACCGGCAGCACCGGCGGCACCGGTCACCGGTCTCGGCATGGCCGGCACAGCCAAGCGCCCCGGCGCCAAGAAGGCGGCTGCCGCACCTGCGGCGAAGGCTGAAGCGCCTGCGGCAGCAGCCGCACCTGCAGCCGCCGCTCCGGTCAAGGGACTCGGAATGGCCGGTGGCGCAAAGCGTCCGGGTGCCAAGAAGGCCGCTCCGGCCGCTCCGGCTGCTGCGGCAACGTCCGCTGCCGCAGCGCCCGCCGAGGCCGCTCCCGCGAAGTCCGAACCCGAGGTCAAGGGCCTTGGCATCGCCTCGGGTGCACGCCGGCCGGGCGCCAAGAAGGCCGCTCCGGCTGCTGCGGCAGCGCCCGCTGAAGCTCCCGCCGAGGCCGCTCCCGCGAAGCCCGAACCCGAGGTCAAGGGCCTCGGTATCGCGGCCGGTGCACGCCGGCCGGGCGCGAAGAAGGCGGCCCCCAAGGCCGCTGCTCCGGCCACACCCGCGGAAGCCGTCGACGAAGCACCGTGAAGGGTCTCGGCATCTAAACCCAGCCGTCACATCGTTACTTCGCCAGTAAATCGGTTTGCGAGCCCGTGGGACACTGGATCCCGTGAGTACCCATCAGCTGCCCGACAAGACGTGGCAATCCGGCCACCAGCCTCGGCCGCGGACGTTCGCACAGTCCACCAAGCTGCAGGACGTGCTCTACGAGATCCGCGGCCCCATACACGAGCACGCCTCGCGCCTGGAGGCCGAGGGCCACCGCATTCTCAAGCTGAACATCGGGAACCCGGCGCCGTTCGGCTTCGAGGCCCCCGATGTGATCATGCGCGACATCATCGGTGCGCTGCCGCACGCGCAGGGATACTCCGACTCCAAGGGCATCATTCCGGCCCGTCGCGCCGTATTCACCCGCTATGAGCTCGTCGAGGGGTTCCCCAAGTTCGACGTCGATGACGTCTTCCTGGGCAACGGCGTCTCCGAGCTCATCACCATGACTCTGCAAGCACTGCTCGACAACGGTGACCAGGTGCTGATCCCGGCGCCGGACTACCCGTTGTGGACGGCGTCCACGGCACTGGCCGGCGGCACCCCGGTGCACTACATGTGCGATGAGACCCAGGGCTGGAATCCCGATATCGCCGATCTGGAGTCCAAGATCACCGACCGCACCAAGGCGCTGGTGGTGATCAACCCGAACAATCCGACCGGCGCGGTGTACAGCCGCGAGATCCTCGAGCAGATGGTCGAACTCGCGCGTAAGCATCAACTGCTGCTGCTCGCCGACGAGATCTACGACAAGATTCTCTATGACGATGCCAAGCACATCAGCCTCGCAACGCTGGCCCCTGATCTGCTCACGTTGACGTTCAACGGGCTGTCCAAGGCGTACCGCGTCGCGGGCTACCGTTCGGGCTGGCTGGTGATCACCGGCCCAAAGGAGCATGCAAGCAGCTTCATCGAGGGCATCAATCTGCTCGCCAATATGCGGTTGTGCCCGAATGTGCCTGCCCAGCATGCCATTCAGGTGGCACTCGGTGGACATCAGAGCATCGACGATCTAGTGCTGCCGGGCGGACGCCTCCTCGAGCAACGCGATACCGCCTGGACGAAGCTCAACGAGATCCCCGGCGTCTCGTGCGTCAAGCCCGAAGGCGCGCTGTACGCCTTCCCGCGGCTCGACCCGGAGGTCTACGACATCCACGATGACGAGCAGTTGGTGCTCGATCTGCTGCTGCAGGAAAAGATCCTGGTCACCCAGGGCACCGGATTCAACTGGCCCACACCGGATCACCTGCGCATCGTGACGCTACCGTGGTCACGGGATCTGGCCAACGCCATCGAACGCCTCGGCAACTTCCTGGTGAGCTACCGGCAGTAGCCGGTCCGCGCGCCTCGGGTCGCCGCCTACGCTGGTGCGGTGGCGCACTCGCATTCCCATTCACTGAGCGGCCCGGCACCACTGGGACCGTTGGCGGCCAAACTTGTGGTCGGGCTGCTGATCGCCATCGGCGTGGCCACCCTGGCCGGCGCCGCGTGGCTATGGCCCAGCCAGCAGAAGGTCGACATCCCACTGCCTTTCCAAAACTCCGCAGGCGGTGGGGTCAGGACCGAGGCCGGGCACGTGCAGTCCGTCAGCGCCGCACCGTGCGGTGGCCCGTCGGTAGGGGTGGTGCTCACGGCCCCGCCGGCCCCGACGACGGGCACGGATACGCACTGCACCCAGTCGTTCATCGCCATCGACTCCGGGCCCAACGCCGGCGCGTACACCGTGCTGGAGTTCAGTGGCGGGCCCGGTCAGCCCCAGCTCGCCGTCGGTGACGATCTGCGCATCACCCGCGCCGTCGATCCCAATGGGACGACCGCCTACTCGTTCTACGACTACGAACGGTCATGGCCGCTGACCGCGC
Organism: Mycobacterium sp.; assembly: GCA_011620645.1. Lineage (GTDB taxonomy): Bacteria > Actinomycetota > Actinomycetes > Mycobacteriales > Mycobacteriaceae > Mycobacterium. Next base: position 84,578 of record WOYS01000110.1, on the reverse strand, counting down.
TGGCCGCGGCGTTCGCGGTGGTGGTCGTCGCCATCGCCGGCTGGCGTGGTCTGCGCGCACTGATCGGCATCGTCGTCGCATTCGGTGTGCTGGTGGTGTTCATGCTGCCCGCCCTGCGCGACGGAGCCGATGCCATCCCGGTCGCGGTGGTCGCCTCGTCGATGATTCTGTACGCGGTGCTCTACCTGGCGCACGGCGTGAGCCTGCGCACCAGCGCCGCCCTGCTCGGGACGCTGACTTCGCTGATCTTGGCCGCCGTATTATCCTGGGGAGCAATTGAACTGACGCACCTCACCGGACTGTCCGAGGAGGAGAACAACGCCGTTGCGACCTACCTGGGCGGTGTCTCGATCACCGGTCTGCTGCTGGCCGGGTTCATCATCGGCTCGCTCGGCGTGCTCAACGACGTGACGGTGACGCAGGCGTCCACAGCTTTCGAACTGGCCGAACACAGCAGTTCACGGCGTGCGGTCTTCTTCGGTGCGATGCGGGTGGGCCGCGACCATATCGCCAGTACCGTCTACACACTCGTGCTCGCGTATGCCGGCAGTGCGCTGCCGCTGCTGTTGTTGTTCAGCGTGGCCAACCGCTCGCTGGGCGATGTGCTGGTCAGCGAGAGTGTGGCCATCGAGATCGCCCGGTCGGCGGTCGGCGGGATCGCGCTGGCATTGTCTGTGCCGTTGACGACGGCGATCGCGGCGGTGCTGTCGACACCTACCTCTGCAGCAACTCCAACAGATACGCACCGTAACCCGACTTGAGCAGCCCCTGCGCCAGCTCGGCGAGCTGATCGTCATCGATGAAGCCCAGCCGCCACGCCACCTCTTCGGGAGCGCTGATCTTCAGGCCCTGGCGTTGTTCGATGGTGCGCACGAAATCGCTTGCGTCCAGCAGAGAATCGAAGGTTCCGGTGTCCAGCCATGCGGTACCGCGGGCCAGCACCTCCACCGAAAGCTTGCCTTGCTGCAGGTAGGTCTGGTTGATCTCGGTGATCTCGTACTCGCCGCGGGCCGACTTCTGCAGCGAGCGGGCGATCTGCACCACATCGTTGTCGTAGAAGTACAGCCCGGGCACCGCATAGTGCGATTTCGGCGTGGCGGGCTTCTCCGCCAACGACAGCGCCTTGCCGTCGGCGTCGAACTCGACCACTCCGTAGGCGCCGGGCTGCGCCACCCAGTAGGCGAAAATCGCTCCGCCACTGATGTTTTGGAACCGGCGCAGACCGGTGCCCAGACCCGGGCCATAGAAGATGTTGTCCCCCAGCACCAAAGCAACCGAATCGTCGCCGATATGGTCGGCGCCGATGACGAAGGCCTGCGCCAGACCGTCGGGTTCCTCCTGCACCGCGTAGGTCAGGTCGATGCCCAGACAGGAACCGTCGCCGAGCAGCCGGTGGAACGCGGGCGCATCGTGTGCGGTGGTGATGATCTGGATATCGCGGATGCCCGCCATCATCAACGTGCACAGTGGGTAGTAGATCAGCGGCTTGTCGTAGACCGGCAGCAGCTGCTTACTGATACCCCGGGTGATCGGGTAGAGCCGGGTGCCAGATCCCCCGGCCAGGATGATGCCACGCATCTATGCGTCGAGGTCCCGTTCGGTGAGCCCGGTCGCGGCCAGCGCTGCCTCGAGCGTCTCGTGCCGGAACACCGAGGTGACGTGGTCGTGGACCACCCGGAACGCCGAGGCGTCGGCGACACCATCGGCGCCCGTCGCGGTCTGCTCGGCGACGACCACGCCGCCGTGCACGTAGAGCCTGCCGACCTCCACGACACCGCGGCCCGAGTTCTGCACCCAATCCAGCAGGGCCTGGCGTCCCTGGAAAGCGCCCTCGGAGTCGCCGACCTCGACATCGTCGCTGCACAGGGATAGCAGGGTGTCGTTGTCGCCGGCGTTCAGTGCGTCGTGCCAGGCAAGGACGGTGGCGATTTCGGAGGTGCTCATGGGTGCAACTCTAGAGTCCGGCGGGCAGGAGCGAAGCGACCCGGGGATTCAAGTCCGGCGGGCAGGAGCGAAGCGACCCGGGGATTCAAAACGGCGTGCCGGCCAGCCAGCCGTCCCATACGGACGAGGCCCCCAGGATCTCCACGTCGGACTCGGCGGCGGTGCGCCGGGTGATCGCCAGCAGCAGGTCGACGGCCGGGCCGCGGACCGCGGCGTCGCCCTTGCCGTGCGCGTGCGACCAGGACATCCCGTCCTCGTCATGCACGATGGTCCATTCGCCGGTCGGGCCCAGGCCCTCGTCGGTGGCATGCAGATGCAACGTCTGTCCGCGTTGCAGCGGCGCGTGCCGCGCGGTCGCGAGGTCGATCCATTCACTGACGCCGTCGGCGGCCAGCTCGGCGGGCAGGGTGAAATCCTTACCCAGCGCCAGCTCGGCGTCCGCGCGGTGCACGGTCTGCTCGTGCACCCGGCGCCGGATCCACCAGCCCGGGATGTGCGGGCCGACGAAGGTCCACACCTTGGTGTGCGGGCCGATCTGCTCCACGGTGTCGATGAGCGCTTGCGCACCCTCGTTGAGCCAGTCGACGGCCTCGTCGAGGTCCTCGGGCGGTTTACCGTTGTGCACCGCGCGCGGGTCCAACGGTTCGGTGCGGCGTTCGGCGATTATCTGTGTGCACCAACGGTTTCCGCGGCCAACGTGACGGAACAGCTGTTTCAAGGTCCACTCGCCGCAGGTCGGCACCGGCGTCGACGGGTCGGCGCCGAGGATCAGTTCACCAAAGCTTTTGGTCTGCTCGAGCAGGGCGGCTCGGAAATCCACGCCTACGACCGTAGCGCGGTGCGGGTGTCGCCGAGGGCGATTGGAAGACTCGACCAGCCGCGCAGAACCCGGGTTTCCCGGCGGATGCCGGCGCCGGCGAGTCGGGCGTTGGGATAGCGCTCGAAGAAGGTGCGCAGCCCGACCTCGCCCTCGGCGCGAGCGAGTGCCGCGCCGAGGCAGAAGTGCCGTCCGCCGGAGAACGCGAGGTGGCGCCCGGCGTTCTCGCGTTCGATGTCAAAGCGATGCGGATCGGTGAAGACGTTCGGGTCACGATTGGCGCCGGAGATGTAGACGAGAATCGCGGAGCCCGCGGGCACATGCTTGCCGCCCAGCTCGGCATCGTTGACCGCGACACGGGCGCTGAGCTGCACCGGCGATTCCAGTCGGAGGATCTCCTCGACGGCGGTCGGCCACAGCTCGGGGCGCTCGGCGAGCGTCCGCAGATGCTCCGGGTGCTCGAGCAGCAGCCGGATCCCACTGCCCAGCAGGTTGACCGTGGTCTCGAAGCCCGCGGCCAGCACCAGTCCCGCGGTGGCCACCAGCTCCTGGTGGGTCAGCGGCCCCTCCTCGGAAGCCGCTGAGGCCCGGATGATCTGGCTCATCAGGTCATCACCGGGATTGCGCTGCAGCTCTTCCAGGTGCGCCGAGAGCCAGTCGTTGAAGCCTTGGACGGCGCCGCTGACCACCCGGTACTGCGGCCAGGTCAGACCGATGTCCAGGCTCGCCGCGCCGTGCTCGCCGAATTCCAGGATGTGCGGGCGGGCGTCTTCGGGGACCCCGAGGATGTCGCCGATGACGGTGACGGGCAGCTGTCCGCAGTAGCGCTGGACGATATCGACGGTGCCCGCCTCCGCTGCGAGATCGTCGAGCAACCGGTTGGCGGTGTCCTGCACCCTGTCCCGCAGCGCGGCGACGGCGCGCGTGGTGAACACCGAGGACACCAGCTTGCGGTAGCGGGTGTGTTGAGGCGCCTCCACCGACAGCATGGACGGCGGCTGCAAGGGATGCATCACGTCGGGTTTGGTGCGGTCGATGACCCATTGCAGCGGTTTGGGCAGGTTGGATCCCAGTGCGAGGACGCGGAAATCCTCGGACCGCAGCACGTCGCTGCAGATCTTATGGTCGACGGACATGAAGACGACGCGAGCCTTGACGATGGGACCTTGGGCGCGCAGTTCCTCGGTGAAGGTGACCGGGTCGGCCCGCACCGAGGGGTCGGCGATCAGCCGGCCCTGGGGATCGCCGCGGCGGGCGAACACCTTGGACATCCCGCGGATGACCCCGTGCATGGCCAGCCAGTGGATGCGTTGCTTGATCGGGCCTTGCCTCATGCTCAATCCCCTTCGATTCCCGAGCTGCTTTGATCTTCCCCCGCAAGTGGGAGGTTCGGGGCTCACCGGGCTGCCGATTTCCTGGGGCTGTCAGCGACAGAAGATCAGGAAGCAGTCACTGTCCTGTCCACCACCGCGACCGCCCGACTCGGCCCGGGAACCAGAGTCACCACGGGAGCCCTCGGAATTGCCTCCGCCCGAACCGTTGCCGCCGCTTGGAGAGGGCCACTGCGGCTGGGGCTGTTGTTGGGTCTGCTGCGGGTAGTTCGGGTAGCCGGGCTGATCCGGGTAATCGGGATAGGACGGCGTCTGCGTCTGCGGAGCCTTCTGCTCCCACGGCCGACGCCACAACGGCCACGGCGGACGCGGCAACACGATCACCGGTGGAGGAAGCACCACCCGTGGAGCCCACACCGGCGGCACGGTGGGTGGGGCGATCGGCGCAGGTGCCGGCGGCAGGGCCGCCGGGGCCGGGGCCGGCGCGGGTGCCGCCGGGGCCGGGGCCAGCGCGGGTGCCGCCGGGGCCGGGGCCTGCTCGACGTACACCTTCCGAGGAGCCCGCCGCGGTGCCTCCTGCACGACGGGGATGGGCGCCTTGATGGTCACGGGCGGCGGCGGTGGCGGGGCCGGTTGCACGGGAAGGGCTTCGGGGACCGGCGCAGGGGCCTGGGCGCTCGGTGCGATCGCGGCGCGTGCCGGAGCGGGACGCTCGTCGGCGGTCGGGCGGATGCTCACTGCCAGTGAGATCGCCAGTGCCACCACACCGACCACGAAGATCGACGCCATTGCGCTACCGACCAACAGGAACGGCTCGCGCCCTTCCTCGACGGGTTCCACGTTCAGACCGGCGAGATCATCAGGAACGTCAACGTCGAGGCCGTCGACGTAATGGGGCGGCGAGGCCGGGGCCAGCTGCGTACCGGCCGCGGCGAGCGCGGCGCCCGCTGTGGGGCCGTCGGGATCCAGGGAGTAGGCCAAGCCCACGGTGGACGCCTCGAACGTCGGTGCGCTGGCCGAGGCCAGCGCCGCGCCGCGCGCCAGTGCCAGTCCGGATTCCTCGGGCGCGCTGACCGGGATGTCGACGAGTCGGGCCAGGTGCTCTTTCACCGACGCGACGTCGACCCCCGAGCCGACCACGAACATCCCCTCCGGGGCGGTGTCCTGTCCGGCGACTGCGGCCGCCATATCGCCGAGCACCGCCATCGCATCGGTGCTGTGCAGGCTGCGGCTGAGGACCTTGACGACCGAACCGTCGTCACCCTGCACCACCGACAGGGTCGCGGTGTCGCGGTTGAGGAACAGCAGGGCGGTGGTGCCGTAGCCGACCGCGCGGCCGGCCGCCTGGGCCAGTGCGCCGGCGGCGTGCAGCTCGGACACCAGCATCACGTCGGTGATGCCGCGGGCGGCGAGCACGTCGCGTAATATTGCGGCCTCGGTGTGGTCTGTCCAGGTGACACCGATCGACGTGAGATGGTGTCCGCCAGCTTCGGCGCTCTCCTGGGTTCCGAGCACCGCCTGCGCTACCTGTTCGGCCGCACTCGGCGTTGCTGACCCATCCGAACCCGATACCTCGAAGGCATCGTGATCGACGATCGCTCCGTCACCCTTCTCCCCTTCGACCAGCACCATACGCACCGTCGTAGGTGTCAGTGACACACCCAATACGATGTCCACTTACCCCTCCCAAGGGTTTGCTACGTCGCTCGATTCATCGATGCCGACCACTGGACACAAGCCAGCAACTAGATAAATCATCGCCATGAGCAAGCCCCGCCGTTACCGCTGACGGTATTAGCTAGCCCACATAACCACCCTACGCGGGATCACGACTTGAGGAAGTTCAGATATGACTTCGACGGGGTCGGTCCGCGCTGCCCTTGGTACTTGGAACCGGCCGCCGAGGAGCCGTACGGATGCTCGGCGGGGCTGGTCAGTCGCAGCAGGCACAGCTGCCCGATTTTCATGCCGGGCCACAGCGTGATCGGCAGGTTGGCGACGTTGGACAGCTCGAGGGTGATGTGGCCGGTGAAGCCGGGGTCGATGAACCCGGCAGTGGAATGTGTGAGCAGCCCGAGGCGCCCCAGTGAGGACTTGCCCTCCAACCGTCCGGCCAGATCGTCGGGCAGCGAGCAACGCTCCAACGTCGAGCCCAGCACGAACTCGCCCGGGTGCAGCACGAACGGCTCACCCTCCTTGGGTTCGACCAGGGTGGTCAGGTCGTCCTGGCGCTGCGCTGGGTCGATGTGGGTGTAACGGGTGTTGTTGAACACCCGGAACAGGCTGTCGAGGCGGACGTCGACGCTCGAGGGCTGGATCAGACCGTCATCGTGCGGGTCCAGCGCCAGCCGGCCCACGGCGATCTCGGCGCGGATATCGCGATCGGAGAGCAGCACGCGACGAGCCTAGCCGTCGTGGCCTGCGTCAGGGACAGGCTGCGGGCGCGTCGTCAGGCACCGGTAGATCGGCGGGCACGGTGTAGGTGACGACCGCGTTGGCGTCATGAGGGCTGTCATTGCGCATGGTATGCGGCACCCCCGCCGGGATGAAGACGGCTTGGCCGGCCAGATAGGCCGTGGGCGCGCACTGCTGCGCGGTCTGGACCGACACGGTGCCGCCGGTGATGACGGTGTCTCGGGTCCGGGGTGGGTGTGCCGGCCGGTGCTCGACTGTCGGTGCAGCACGAGTTCCTGTTTTCATGAATCCCCGATGCGTGATGCGGCCCGGGCAGGCTCGTGCCCTGCGGGCGACCTGCGGGTGCTAGCCTTCCTGTTCGAACATGCCGATGTAGTTCAATGGCAGAACATCAGCTTCCCAAGCTGAATACGCGGGTTCGATTCCCGTCATCGGCTCCACGTTTACGAGGGCTTTCGTGCCGGTCTCCCAGTTTTTCCGGCACGCGGTCCCGTAACGGTCCCGTATTCGGGCGCAGACGACGCCTACACTGCGCCGATGGCATCCTTCCCGTTGGAGCCGAGCTACACCGAGCTATCGAACAAGGCCGCAACACACGGCCTGGGGCATCCCGCTGTCAGCGAAGCGCTGATCGACTGCATCGCCCTATCGCTCGAACTGCTGGCCAAGACATCGCGGTCCCCGCTCGTTTCTAACGTCCCAGGCAAGGAGTACTTCGCCTTTACAACGACATCTCCGAAACTGCGGAGTTCTCGCGGGATCAACGAGGCTCTGTTCCTCGACAACATCGACGAGGTGCTGCGGATGGTCACGAAGGTAATCAATAGAGAGGTGCCAGCCGACCCCATCGAGCTTCATGAGGCGTTGTACACGGCGGCAATCTCCTACCCAGCAGGAACCGACGTCACGAAGGACGGCGACAAGAAGTCGCCGGGCACGTTCCTGGAGAACTTCGTCGGCCACCTCGTGGCCTCAACCTTCGGCGTGTCCCCCACGAAGTCAGTCATCGCCCCTACGCTAGATATCGAAGTTGCACTGCCGACGGATTTCGTTTTTGACCTCGGTCCCACCAAGAGCCGAATTCACCTGCCTGTCAAGGCGTCCACTCGCGAGCGGGTTATCCAAGTCTGGGCTCACCAACGTGTGCTCGATGGAATGCATGGCGTTAATCGCTTCCGTGGGCTGTTAGTAGTCCTCGCGGAGACGAACCGCCAAACCAAGACGAACTCGATCGCCGAAGTCTGTCTTCCCAAGCAGTGGATGGCGTACCAGATGTACATCGCACAGCTCCATCGCGTGTACTACTTCGACGTGCCGGAGAAGTACCGAGCGTTACGCGATCACTACCCGTTTCTTGAAGTGAAACCGTTTGCAGATTTCTTCTACGAGGCAGTCGAAATCGTTCGGCCAAACCTCGCCGTAACCAGCTCAGTCGAGGCGGCCGGGCCACCGCCGTCGTTTGTCGGCCTTCCAGAAGACAAGGAAGTATGAGTGGTTCTTCCGTGCGTGCCGTTGCCGAATCATTCGACTTAGACCCGGTCGATGCGGCCGCGTCACCACGAACAGATCTTCAGCCTGGAAGCCGTACCCCTCGTATTCGTTGATGATTTCGACGTGGGTCAGCCGTTGCCTGTTGGCGCAAACTTCGTCTTGGCACTTAACGATGAAGATGCCGCCGTCTTTCAGTACGCGTGACGCTTCCTTGCCTGCGGCAAAGTAAAGATCCAGCACCGCTTCGTGGTACTTGCTCCCACCGGTATTTGCGGTCGCGTTGTTCCGGTAGTACGTCTCGAAATTCTGGTGCCCAACGTGGGCCCCTTGGCCGGGGGTGTGCATGTACGGCGGGTCCAAAACCACCACATCGACTGAGCCGTCCTCGTATGGAAGCTTTCGGCAATCAACACCATCCGCTAGGTCCGTCGCGAGGAGTTTGATGTCCTCCCGCTTAACTTTCTTCCAGAACGCTCCCGAGCCGTATGTCACGTCCGCGACCGTTGAGCCGGTACTGACGTACAAGTCGAGAATCTGATGGAACAGGTCGGCGTTGACTCCCAGGTGTGACGAAAGGACTAGATCGTTCGTTGCTTTGCCTTGCTGTTTACGACCGCCCCGGATGTGTCCTGGCGCGGGCTTCTCACTAGCTGCCATTGCTCTCTCCCACTCTCCCAAGACTCGCCGTTAAGGATCACACCCTAGGTCCTCCGACCCTCGGAGGCTTGTGTCCGGCGAGTTGCGTTGACGCCTTCTAGGCTATTCGCACATGTGTTCGATTTGAGAGCTATCCACAGGGCAATTTTGCGCCGTGTAGCGGGATCACTTTGCCGTAGCTCGGAGCCTGCACAGGCGCTGACAACGCCCCGAGCGCGGCCATGTTGCCCGTGTGGTCGTCGGTGTTGATCAAGTGCGCGTAGACGGTGAGCGTCGTCTTGACGTCCCGGTAGCCCATAAGCTCCGCGATGTCGATGGGCCGGATGCCCGCCGCCAAACTGGTAACCAGCAATGTTCGAACCCTGCGAATGCCCAGCCGCGGGCTGCCGATCATGCGAGGCATTCGTCAGGGTTGGTGACTGGCGTCGTGGGTGAGTTGGGCGGCGTAGCGGTCCCAGTCGCCGCCGGCGTCGTGGACCCAGTGGACGGCGGTGGTGGGGTGGATGCCGAGTAGGTCGGCGATGAGGCGGCGGGTAGTTGGGCGGCGAGGTGGGTGAGCGCGGCGCGGCGGCCGGGTTGGGCTCGGATCCCGAGTTTGCGGAGGCGGTCGCCGAGTCGGGCGGCGGTGAGGGGTCTGCCGGGTTGCAGTCCGGGGAACAGCCAGCGGGTGGTGCTTGGGGTGCCGACTCCGGTGTAGGGGCGGCCGTCGCGGGCGAGGGTTGCGATGAGCTCGGCGAGCGGTTCGGGGATGTGCAGGTCGTCGGTTCCGAGTCGGAGGAAGAGTTGCGGGCCTTGAGTTTTGATCTGGTCGTGGGTGATCGCCACGATCCGGGCCAGGTGCTGGCCGTAGAGCAGCAGTAGTGCTCCGGCGACCCTGTCGGTGAGTTCGATGGTGTCGTCGTGCAGGAGCCGGGCGATCTGGGCCCACCGTTGGTCGTGGCCGGTGGCCGGGCCGGGGTTGCGGCCCGGGGTGGCGATGGTGACCGGGCCGGTGTGACCGGTTGCGGCGGCCCATTGGAGGAAGTCGCGGACGCGGTAGCGGGACGGCGGTTGTCCGGCCAGGTAGGTGCCGATGTCGGCTTGGCCGGTGTCGGCCAGGGTGGTTTCGTGGTCGGCGAGCCAGTCCAGCAGGTCGATTGCGGCGTTGATGTTGGTGCGGGCGTGATGGGTGTAGGTGCGTCGCCGTGTGCCGCGGTCACCCGCAGGCGGCGTAGGACCTGCCAGGTGGCGTAGGAGTGGACGAGGCGGCGGTCGCTGTCGCGGGTGACGCCGGCCACGGTGCGGGTGAGGAATTGTTCGGTGGCGGTGAGTTGTTCGTCGCGTTGCGGTAGGACGTTGTTGGCGACCAGCACGGCCCGCAGGTATCCGGCGACACCCTGGCGTGGGTACTCGTCGAGTGCCTGGTGGGTCAGATCCACAGCGCCGGAAGCCATCTGGGTCAGCAGGGACGCGCCAGCGCTGTTGCGCAGCCAATTCAGCGCGGTGCGTGGAGCGTCGGTGGCGGTGATCGCCTGGTAGACCGGTTCCAGGTCGGGCCGGTTCTGCCCATCGGGGCCGGACAACGCGGCCGCGGTTCTGCGGTTGAGTGCGCACGATGCGCACCTGCCGCGTTCGTAGGCTCTGTCCTCGATCCCGCAGTCGGTGCAGGTGTGGCTGACCGGGACACCGGCGCAGTCGGCGCAGATGCAGGCGTTCGGGCCGGGCGGGTGGACGAGGCGGCGCTCGGTCCGGCAGGTGGCGCAGGTGCCGCGGCGGCGCAGCGCCGCGATGTAGCAGGGGTCGCAGACCGGTCCCTCGGGCCACCGGGCGGTCGGTGGGCGGTCGGCGCCGCAGTGCGCGCACGTCGCGGTCGTCCGGGGCGCGCATCGGGCGCAGACCGGGCTCGGGCCGGACGCGAACGAACAGGGCCGCCGCCGCCCGCAGCGGCTGCAGACGGCCCCGGGCCCTCGGAAGCAGGAATCGCAGATGTCGGGTTGGCCGTCGCGGGCGCGGCGGGCGATCCGTCGGGTCCGTCCGCACGTGCCGCAGACCCGCTGCGGCCGGTCGGCGCACCGCGCGCAGACCGGCTGGCCCTGCCCGTCCCGGCCGGCGCCTCCAACACCACCTGCACCGTGCCCCAATCCATGATCATGCTCGTCTGCGGGCCGATCACCCTCGAACTCCCATACCACACATGAAGTCATGTCCAGCCTTTGATCGACAGGGTCACGCCGGTAGTGTCCGTGCCGAGTGCGCAAAATGAACCACCAAACTGCTGGGCAGCGCCGTCAAAGCCATCGACGCCGCCCTCGACGCGCCAGGGTTCGCGCGTCGTTCCAGGCCCGGCGCCGCTCGACATCGAGCGCCTCGGTGAACGCGCCCGCAAGCTCAAGGGCGCCCGCTACGCGCTGTGGAAGCCGCTGGTGCGACCCCGGAGACGATCGCGGCGACCCGCTCGGGCACGGTGCGGTTGGACTCCCGCCAAGCCCACTGGGTCGGCATCGACGGAACCTGTCATCTTCGCAAGGACCGCGCAGAAGTCGGTGTCACGCCGCTGCGTGCCTACTCCGGGTCACCCATCAGCGTGGCCACATGATTGTCGACATACGTCGAGAGCTCCCGCGGCGGCCGCTGGTAGCCCTCGCTGAGCACCGCACGCTTGGGCAGGGAAACCTTCGGCTTCTCGACGTCGTGGTAGTCGATGGTCGACAGCAGATGGCTCATCATGTTCAGCCGGGCGTGCTTCTTGATATCGGACTCCACCACATGCCACGGACTCAGCGGGGTGTCGGTGTGCAGCATCATCTGATCCTTGGCGCGTGAGTAGTCCTCCCACCGGTACACCGACTCCATGTCAATGGGTGACAACTTCCATTGGCGCACAGGGTCTTTCAGGCGCGATTTGAACCGGCGTAGCTGCTCGTCATCGGACACCGAGAACCAGTACTTGCGCAGCAGGATCCCGTCCTCGATCAGCATCTGCTCGAAAACCGGTGTCTGACGCAGAAACAACTCATGCTCGGCCGGGGTGCAGAAACCCATCACCGTCTCCACACCGGCACGGTTGTACCAGGACCGGTCGAACAGCACGATCTCGCCCTTGGCGGGCAACTGCGAGATGTAGCGCTGGTAGTACCACTGGCCGCGCTCACGATCACTGGGCGCGGGCAGCGCCTCGATTCTGGCGATGCGGGGGCTCAGGTATTCGGTGATCCGTTTGATCGTGCCGCCCTTGCCCGCCGCGTCGCGGCCTTCGAAGATAACGACGACCCGGGCGCCGGTGTGCTTCGCCCACTCCTGAAGTTTCACGAATTCGGTTTGGAGGCGGAACAACTCGGCCTCGTACACCTCATTGGTGATCCTGGGAGCGGAGCGCTTCTTCTTCGACGTCTTCGCTGTCCTAGGCTCAGCCGATTTCGTGGTCACTCCCGAATCGTAGTGCGATCAGGCGATGCCGGCCGGTCAGGGAGCGACGCTGACAATCTCAGCCGGTAGCCACCGCCTCCAGGTTCCGTGGGTGGTGGCAGGCCGCCGCGTGTGCGCGCTCCCGTTCGATCATGCCCGGCTCCTCGGCCGTGCAGAGCTCAGTCGCCCATCGGCACCGCGTGTGGAAGCGGCACCCCGACGGTGGATGGATCGAGCTGGGCACGTCGCCTTCGAGGATCACCCGTTCACGGGCGGCGTTGCGCCTCGGATCGGGAACCGGGACCGCAGCGAGCAGCGCATTCGAATACGGGTGAAACGGCTTGCCGTACAGCTCGGTCGCCGAAGCAGTCTCGACGATCTTGCCCAGGTACATCACCGCCACCCGGTCCGAGACATGCCGGACCACACCGAGGTCGTGCGCGACGAACAGGTACGACAAGCCGAACTCGTCCTGAAGATCTTCGAACAGATTGATGATCTGTGCCTGCACCGAGACGTCCAGGGCCGATACCGGCTCATCGGCGATGATCAGCTTGGGCCGCAACGCCAACGCGCGGGCGATCCCGATCCGTTGCCGTTGCCCGCCGGAGAACTCATGCGGGAAGCGGTTGTAATGCTCGGCTTGCAGACCAACCCGATCCAGCAGGTCCTGCACCCGGCGTTTCACCTCGCCGCCGCTCGCCAGCCCGTGCAACGCGATCGGGTCACCGATGATCTGGCCGATCCGTTTGCGCGGATTGAGCGACGCGTACGGATCCTGAAACACCATCTGGATGTGCCTGCGTATCGGCCGCAGGTCCCGGCGCGATCGCCCCACCAGTTCCTCGCCCTGAAACCGCACCGATCCCGAGGTCGGCGCCAACAGCTGCAGGATCAGCCGGCATAAGGTCGACTTTCCGCATCCCGACTCACCGACGAGGCCCAGCGTCTCCCCTTCGCGCAGGGTCAGGCTGACTCCGTCCACCGCGCGCACCCGGGCCACCTCGCGCTCGATGATCACGCCCGCCTTGATGGGGAAATGCTTGACCAGGTCGGTGACCTCGAGCAACGGCTGTCCCGTGGTCACGAGCTCACCGGCTTCCGCAGGCCGATCCGGCCGTCCACCTCACGCAGCGTCGCCTTCTGCACCGGGTCCAGCCAGCACCGGTCCAGGTGACCAACCGTCGCTCTGGTCTCCAACGGTGGGAGCTGCGTGCAATTTTCGAACGCATGGGGGCAGCGCGGCGCGAAACGGCACCCCGGCGGCAGTGACAGCAGCGACGGCGGAGCTCCCCCGATCTGCGGCAACCGTGAATGATGCGGTGCGTCGAGCGGTGTCAGCGACCCGAGAAGACCCCAGGTATAGGGGTGTTGCGGATCGTAGAAGATGTCCTCGACGCTGGCGTCTTCGACCACCTGCCCCGCATACATCACCAGCACCCGGTCGGCGATCTCGGCGACCACGCCGAGATCATGGGTGATCAGCACCACCGCGAGATCGCGTTCGGCGTTGAGATCGGCCAGCAGCCGCAGGATCTGCGCCTGGATCGTCACGTCCAGCGCGGTGGTGGGCTCATCAGCGATCAGCACTTCGGGTTCCAAGGACAGCGCCATGGCGATCATCACCCGCTGGCGCATACCGCCGGAGAACTCGTGCGGGTAGTCGCGCACGCGACGCTCGGGATTGGGAATGCCCACGGTGCGCAACAGTTCGACGGCACGGTCCCGTGCCTCGGCGCGGGAGACGTCCCGATGGGCGCGGATCATCTCGGTGATCTGATCACCCACCCGGTACACCGGATTCAGCGATGTCATCGGATCCTGGAACACCATGGCGATGTGTTCGCCTCGGATACTTTGCAATTCGCGGTCGTTGAGTTGCGTGAGATCCTTGCCGTCGAACCGCACCGCGCCACCGATGGTCGCGTTCGGCGCGCGGGTCAGACCGATCACGGTCTGCGCGGTCACGCTCTTACCGGACCCGGACTCGCCGACGATGGCCAGCACCTCCCCCGCGGCCAGGTCGAACGACACGCCATCGACAGCGCCTACCACACCATCCTGGGTGGTGAAACTGACTCGCAGATTGTCGACTTCGAGTAACGGACTCATACCGGCGCTGCCTCTCCGAGTCGGATCCGGGGATCCAGGAATGCGTACGTCACGTCGACCAAGGTGTTGAACAGCACGATGAAGAACGCGCCGAACATCGTCACCCCGATCAGCGGCGGCAGGTCCAGCGATCCGATCGCCTGCCCCGCATAGAGGCCGACGCCGTTGAGGTTGAACACCGTCTCGGTGAGGATCGCGCCGCCCCCGACGACGGCACCGAAGTCGAGTCCGAACAACGTGACGATCGGGATCATCGAATTGCGCAGCACATGTTTGATGCGCACCTGCCGTTCGCTGATGCCCTTGGCCCGTGCGGTCCGGACGTGATCATCGTTCATCACGTCCAGCATGTTGGACCGCAGCACCCGGCTGTAGAAGCCGACGTAGAGCACCGCCAACGTGAGCCACGGCAGGATCAGGTGATACGCCCAGTCCAGCGGATCTTTTGTGAGCGGCACGTAACTACTGGTGGGGAAGAGCTCTGCTTTGAAGCTCAAGTAGTACAACAGAATTGCCGCCAACCAGAACACCGGCATCGAGATACCCACCAACGACACGATGGTCAAGGCACGGTCGGTGAACTTGCCGGCATGCACCGCGCTGAAATAGCCGAAGCAGATCGCCAGCGTCATCCACAGCACGGCGGCGCCGATGCAGAGCGAAAACGTTGCGGGCAGGCCCTTCCAGATCTGTTCGACGACGTTCTGCGAGCTGGCATAGGAGGTCAGCTGACCGGTGAAGATCTGCTTCATCATCGTCAGGTACTGCACATACAGCGGCTGGTCGAGACCCAGATCGGCGCTGACCCTGGCGATCAGTTCCGGGTCGGCGTTCTTGCCCGCGATGCGGGCCGCCGGGTCGGAGTTGGGAATCACATTGAAGATCAAGAACACCAATACCGAGATCGCGAACAGCACACCGACCATGCCGATCAGCCGCCGGACCACGAAACGCAGCATGTCAGTGCTCCAACCGGATCTTGGCGCGCGGATCCAGCGCGTCTCGCAGACCATCGCCGAACACGTTGAGCGACAACACGGTCAGCACGATCATCACTCCGGGCACGATCGTCAGGTGCGGCGCGGTGTAGATGGTCTGGTAGCCGTCGGCGATCATGGTTCCCCAGGAGGCGTTCGGCGCCCGCACGCCCGCGCCCAGGAACGACAGCGCGGATTCCAGGAGCATGTTGTTGGCAATATTGAGGGTGAAGAACACGATGATGGTCGACACCACGTTGGGCAACAACTCACTGACCATGATCCGCACCGGGCCCTTGCCCTGCGCCACCGCCGCCTCCACGAACTCCTTCTCCCGCAGCGCCAGGATCTCACCGCGGATGGGACGGGCCATATACGGTACGTAGACCAGCGCGATGATCAGGATCGGGATCCACAGCGAGTCACCGGCCACCTGCAGCGCGCCGATCGTCAACCCGCCCACGGCAAGTGCGGTACCCAATGCGATGCCGAGCAGCAGCACCGGAAACGCCCACACCACGTCCATCACCCTGGACAGGATGGCGTCGACCCATCCGCGGTAGAAGCCGCACAGCAGCCCGACCAGGACGGCGAGCACCGTGGTGATGGCCGCGGCCAGAATGCCGATGTAGATGGACGTCCGGCCGCCGTACATCAGGCGCACCATCACATCTCGTCCGTTCTGATCCGCGCCCAGCAGGTACCGGCCGTGCAAGCCCGGCCCGATCGGGGTCCCATCAGGTGAGACGACATCGGTCTCCTGCCCGTCGATCATCACCACGTCGGTGATGTGGTTCTCGTTGGGCCCGGTGTGCGCCACGTGGTCGGCCCACAGCGGCGCCGCCAGGCAGAACAGCACGATCAGGATGAATAGCACACCGAAGGCGAGGCTGACTATGTTGCGCCGCAGCCGAAGCCACGCCAGAAACCACGGGCTTCGGCCTCGGATCTGCGCCGCGGGGACCCTCACGGGGAGCGGGGGGTCCCCCGGCCCTTCGACCGCGTCGATCGGGGTGGCCATACTTACTTCAGGGCCAGCGCCGACCAGTCCTGATTGAACAGGAGGTGGTGGTAGGCCTTGTCGAAGTCGATCCGGTCGGAGACGAACGTGGTGAATTGCTCGTTGCCGTACGGCGCCCACGCCGCCTGCTCCATGTAGGCCTTGTCCAGTGCCGTGTACTGCGCCTCGGTGTCACCGTCAGTGAGCTGCTTGGTCAGCAGCTCGTCCATCTTCGCGTCCAACTCCGGGTAGGACGCCCTGGAGAAGTTGTTGCCGTTGGTGGGCAGGATGGCATCACTGTTGAGCAGCGGCCGGAAGAAATCGTCCGGGTGCGGGAAGTCCTGGAACCAGTTGCCGAAACCGGTGTCCAGGTCCGGAGTGGACTGGTTGCCGATCGTAGTGAAGTAGACGTCGCCGGCGATCACCTTCAACGTCGCGTTGAAGCCCAACTGGTTGAGCACGTCGTGGTAGTACTCACCGATCCGTTTGCGGTCGGGCTCGTCGTTGGTCCACACCGTGATGTCACGGTCGGTCGGATTGGCCTCGGCAAGAAGCGCTTTGGCCTTGTTCATATCGGGTCCGGGGTAGAGCTTGTATTCCTGGTAGCCGGGCATTCCGGGCGGCAGGATCTGCTGCGTCGGGTGCATGCGCCCGCCGAACACCCGGTTGAGCGCCTCCGGGTCGATGGCGTAGTTGACTGCTTGACGTATCCGCACATCGTTGAACGGTGCGGTCTGGTTGTTCATCCAGAAGTAGTAGGTGTTGATCGACTCTTCCATCCGGAACCGCTCGGCGAAACGGGTTTTCACTTCCTGCAGACGGTCCGCGTCCGGCGGGTCGACCATGAAGTCGATGGTGTTCTGTTGCACGCCCGTCACCTGGGCGGTGTTGCTCTTGTTCTGCGTGACGATGATCTTGTCGACTTCGGCATCGGCGACCTCGGTGGCGCCGGCATCGAGGACGCTTTGGAAGTTCGGGTTGCGCTCCATCGTCAGGGTCTGCGGCGCTTCGACACTCGTGATCATGAATGGGCCGCTGGACGGCGGCGGATTGTTCGTCGCGTCATCGGACAACGGGGTACTCGGCGGAACAGGCGCCGCGAACGGCAGTCCCAGCACGTTCTCGAAGGTGCCGTTCGGGCCGTCCAGCGTGATGGTGATATCGCCGGTGGCGTCGTCGGTGACGATGCCGGCGATGCTGTCCGCCGTCCCCTCCGCGTACTCGGGCGCTCCGACGATCCCGCTGTAGAACACCGATCCGCCGGAGTCGGCCTTGAACAGCCGCTGGATGGCATAGGTGAAATCCGACGCCTTGATGGGTGTGCCGTCGGAGTACTTCATGTCCGGCCGCAGCTTCAGCGTGTAGATTTTCCCATCGGGCGAGATCTCGGGCATGTCCTCTGCCAGGCCCGGCACCACCGAGGTGCCCTCCGCGCCTTTCGCGTGTTTGTAGGTCAGCAGCGGAGTGTAGGTGTTGTACAGCACCTCCCACCCTTCGAGGGTGTACGACAACTGCGGGTCGACGTAATCCGGGAACGACGTCATCGAGATGTTGATGTCACCCCCGCCGCCTGATGCGTCGGAGCCCTCGTCGCCGCAGGCGGCGACACCGAAGACGGCGACAGCGGAGATGCAGGACAGGACGGTTGTCTTGCGCAGGGCGGTGCGCAGCTTGCTCATCTGGCTCCCTAGCTTCGCGGCTCGGGCGAGTCCCGTCCACGTTCACGCTTCATAAAAGGCGATCCGGGTAGCCATCTTGGACGGAAATCTATGAGAATGCATTTCGAGGGACGTAAATTATGTTGTCTTTTCGGCAACAGGCAGGAAACATTCCTGCAATACGCCTGCGGAGGTCCCATCTCCAGGCAAACACCGGCTCGCGCGTTCTTGAGGGGAGACTTCAATCATGACGTTCTTGGAGAAGCAGGACTTGGCCGCGCGCATGGCCGAGTTGGCTCGCTCTCTTGCGGGCCCGCGCAGCCTCGATGAGGTGCTGTCCGGGGTCGCCGCCGCGGCACTGGAGCTGATTCCCGGCGTCGATACCGCAGGGGTCCTGCTCATCGGCAAGCAACGCACCTTCGAGACGATGCCCAAAGAGGCTCGGCTCACCACCGAACTACACCGACTGCAGATGCAGTTCGACGAGGGGCCCTGCGTGCAGGCAGCCCTCGATGACCTGATCGTGCGCACCGACGACTTCCGCGAGGAGGAGCGCTGGCCGCGTTATGCGCCGGCGTGTGTCGAGATCGGCGTTCTCAGCGGGCTGTCGTTCAAGCTGTACACATCCGACCGGACCGCAGGTGCCCTGAATCTCTTCGGTTTTCAGCCGAACATCTGGCGTGGGGAGGCCGAGACCATCGGCGTCGTGCTGGCCGCGCATGCCGCAGCCGCGATTCTGGCCAGCCAGGAGGGGCAGCAACTGGAGGCGGCGCTGTCCACCAGGGACCGTATCGGCCAGGCCAAGGGCATCATCATGGAGCGCTACAAGGTCAACGACGTGCAGGCATTCGAAATGCTGCGCCAGATATCGCAGGAGAGCAACACCAAGTTGGTGGAGGTCGCTCAGCAGGTGATCAACACCCGCGAGTGACGCGCTACGCGGACCTCTGGCGCCACTACCGAGTGTCCCGGGTCAGAACACCCGAATCCAGTCGACGAGCATCTCGGCCGGATAGTTGCCGGCGGCTGGCTCACGGCCGCCGGATCCACCGACGGCGATGTTGAAGATCGGCGCCATCGTGTAACCGGGATCGTTGAAGGGCCACGGATCCAGCGAGTTCGCCGGCACCGTGAAGTAGGGCTCCATGCCCGGCTGGTAGTCCTTCCAAAAGTACAGACCGGTCGGCTGCCATGTCATGCGCCAGGAATGCCAGTTGCCGTCGACCGGGTGCTTGTCGGTGGCCATCGCGGTGCCGTCCAGCCTCGCGTGCACGGTGGAGCCCGACGGCCAGTCGCGGTTGCCGTACCACTCCACCAGGTCGATCTCACCACCGCGGACCGGATCGTCGTTGAGCAGCCAGAAGGCCGGCCACGCACCATCGGTCAGGCAGTTGAGCTTGATGCGCGCTTCCCAGGTGGTGCCGACGCCGCCGCGCCAGTTCCCGATGATCTTCGCGCCGGCGTACTTCTCCTGGATATTCGCCCCCTCACCGCGGGTGGCACGGATGACGAGGTTGCCGTTGCCGTCCTGGAAGACATGCTCCTGGTCGGTGACGTAACGGCCCATATTGTAGGGCTTGTCCCATTCGGCGGGATTCCTGATCGTCTCGCGGACGGGCACAATGAACCACGCCGCCGGGTCAGGCGGTGAGCCTGCCGGTCCATTGAACTCGTCTTGGAACAGCATCGTCGGCGCCGCAACCTCGGGCACCGGAGCCCGTGGACCGGGTATTGGCCCGGGCGGCAGATCACCGGGGACCGGCTCGGCATGGGCCGACGGGGTGGGCAGTGCGGCAGCCGCCGCACCCAGTCCCAGCATCAACAAGGCACTGCGTCGATCAAAATCAGGCACAGGCGAACCATAAACGAGGAGGGGCGGGTTTCGCGCGCAACCACGCGAAGAGCGAACCGCCCGGACGACAAACAGGGAGCGGCCACTTTCACCGAAAGCTCAGCTAGCGTTTGCGTCGGCAAACTATCGGATGCGACGCAGGAGTCATTAAAGGCACAGCCAACAAGGTGCCCTCACCGCTGGCGTCGTCCTTGCCCGTGCCGGCGCCATCGCGCCGACTCCGGTGACCGTCACCCCCCAGCGGCTACGCCGCAAAGACTGATCGATCAGCGGAAGTACTGCTCGCCGCCGCTCGGGTAGCCGCCACCGTTGGTGGTGACGTGCACGTGGTCATAGTGGCCGTAACCGCCGGACCCCTGCGCACCGCTCGGCGTGTAATAGGTGCCGCGCCAGATGACGTCCTGCATGCCGAACCGGCCGGCGTTCTTCATCACGTAGGCGACGATCTGGTTCCCCAGCGCGGCACCCTGCGCGCTGCCGGGGTTGGGGATCATGACGTCCAGGGCCAGACCGTTGGGATGCCAGCGCAGTGCATCGGGGCGAACGCCGCCGATACTGCGGATCTCCGGGAAAACCGCGCTGATGGCGCGGGCGGTCAGGATGGTCCTGATCTGCAGGCCGTGTTCGGGAGCGACACCCTTGGGCAACAGCAGCGAGCGGGTGTCGGCGCGCCACCTCGATGCGGAGACGAGCTGAGCGGAAGCGACCGCCGGTGCGGGCGCTGCCGCCACCATCGGGCTCCAGCCGAAGGCGGCAGGCACGGCGATGACCTCGACGCCCAGCGGTGCGGGCGCTGCGGCGGGGAGGATGGTGGTGGAAGCGACCTCCACCACCTGTTCAGTGAGGGTGTCGGCGGGCTGGATATCGCCACCGACAGAGAAGAGCACGGCGGCCGGGGCAACGATCGCGGCAAGGGCGGCAGACGACCGGAGCCAGCCGTTGGCCATTCTTTGTCCCTGCATTGACCACACCTTCGAGCTAGCCAAGTTCGCTTTCAGCAACCACCGAAACCAGGCCGTTTGCTTGTCGTTACATATCCGTGACTCAAACCCGGGTGACTATAACCCGGCGTGTCGCGGCGGCTCAACTCTTTGCGAGATTGGTATGCGCAGGTGACGGCGCGATGCGGTGGCTACGGAGCGGCCGGAGCACCCCGATTGGGCACAAGAATCGGTATCGGCGGCAGCAAAGGCACGTTGATGTGCGTCGTCGTCATGGCCGGCTGTTTGGTGACCGAGGTCTCAGGCTTCGTGGTCACTGTGCTCGGCTTGGTGACCGAGGTCTCAGGCTTCGTGGTCACTGTGCTCGGCGCCGTCGTGGTCGTGGTGGTGGACGGCGCCGTGGTGGTGGTGGTGGACGGCGTCGTGGTGGTGGTCGTCGTGGTGGTGGTGGTCATCGTCGTCGTGGTGGTCGTGGACGGCGTCGTCGTGGTGGGCTGCGTAGTGGTGGGCTGCGTAGTGGTGGTCGTGTACGTCGGCACCACCGGCTGCGGTGCGACGGGTTCCGGCGGCGGAGGCGGCGCGGGCGGCGCCTCCGTCACGGTGAGGATGCCGGACGGCGGTTCGGTCGGCGGGGCCGGCGCGGGCGGCGGGGCGTACACCCTGGAGACCGGCGCGGTCGACGGCGTCGGGGCTTCGGTCTCCGAGACGCTTGTCAGCGCGATCGCCACCCCGCCGAGAGCCACGACAGCCAGAACCCCCGCCGCGGCGAACACCGCCATCGGCAGTCGCGGCATGCCGCGAGGCTCGTCGTACCGGTCCGGAACATGTTGGGAGACAATCCGGGTGGACTCGTCGCCGATATACGGGTTGGCCCCGGTGTAGGGATTGGATTCGTACTGAGTCGGGCTGACATAGTCGTTCGGGCCCGTATAGGGCACCGGTTCGGCGCCCGCGTCGTCCTGCGACCACGCCAGTGCCCGGAACGTCGAGGAACCGGATGGATCCGGGATCACCTTGGGAGCCGGCGCCATGCTGGTCGGGGCGTCCGCACCGATGGCCGGCGCCATCCCGGTCTGGGCCCCGGCCTGGGCCGCATAGGCCGCGAACACTGCGGCGCCGACGGCGGCGTCCAGTGCGGGCTGCGGGGTGCTCACCACCGGGATCTGGGTGTGCGCGGAGAGCTGCTGGGTGACCAGCGGAATGCTGGCTCCGCCACCCGCGGCGGCGATGACGGATACGTCGGCCCAATTGATCCTGTTGCGCTGCAACAGGTTGTCCAGTTCGGTCAGCACCTGCTGCAGCGGCTCGGCCAGCAACGCGTCCAACTCGGCCCGGGTGACCCGCACCACCGACCTGTATCCGGGGAGCTCAACCGGGATCTCGGTGGCGGTCGCCGCGGACAGTCGTTCCTTGGCCTGGCGGCATTCCTCACGCAGGTTGCCGAGCACTCCGACCGCGGCGGTGGCGCCGGGGTCGGTATCCTCTATACCTGCCAGCACATGGGTGAGCAGCGCGTGATCGATCAGGTCACCGGAGAATTCGGCCACCCGGGTGGTTTCGTCGAGAGGTTCGATGGCCGCTCCGGAATCGGCGAGCGTGATGCTCGTGCCGCCGCCACCGAGATCCACGAGTACCAGCGGCCCACCTGGACTCAGGCCCGGATTGGCGCGCAGGGAGGTCAACGCGGCAACGGCATCGGAAACCAGCCGCGGCGGCGTCCCATTCGGAGACAGCACCGGATTCGATCGCATGGTCGCCCGCAACGCCCGCAGCGTCGCCGCGTTCCAGTGCGCGGGAACCGCGACTGCCGTCTGCGTAGTCGGGGTGCCGCCCGCGACTACGATCATCGCTTCCAGCGCCTCGACCAACAGGTCATCGGCAAGATAGGAGGACCCGTCGGAGGCCACCAGGGGCACCGGATCACCCACGCGGTCAACGAATCCGGACAACACCTTGCCCGGCCGCCCAGATGGCACGCCGACTTCCGGCGCACCCTGGACAGGAAGTGTCAGGACAGCGCGCCGGGTTACAGGACGGTCGCCGACACGTGCCGCGACCAGGTTGGTCGTCCCGATGGACAACCCCAACGGGTCGGTCATATTGAGCCCACCTTAACCGCCACGCCTCGGATCGGGCGAACGAACGCAACGTGGCGACACGCTGTGCTGTGATGTCGGGCATGGCTGACAACCTCGGTGGGATCGCCGAAATCAAGCAGGTCAAGTAGAGCTCATGCGCGCCGCGATGCCTCGCTGTCCACCGAGAATCCCGGGTTCAAGGTGAAGCTCGTCGGGCAGTTAATATCTGAGCTACTTCGAGACCGCGATCAGGGCGCCGGGGCGCAGCCACCGCATGATCTTCACCAGGGTTGCGTCGTCGATGGCGACGCATCCGGCGGTCGAGCCGCCATCGGTGGTGTGCAGGAAGAAGGCTCCACCGTTGCCGGGGATGCGCGCCTTGTTGACCCCCATCACCACGGCGTGCGCGTACTGCGGTATCTGCAGATTCTCGGTGCCGCTGCTCGGATCGGTGTCGAACGGGCACTGCGCCTTCTTGCACACCTGCATGGTGTTGTAGGTGGGGCTCTGCATATCGCCGTCCCACCAGTGGTCCGGGCCGACCTCGACATAGGGCAACCCACCGCCAGGGTTGGGCTCGGTGCCGAACCCGAAGTCCAGCGTGAAAACGCCCATCGGGGTTTTCATCTCACCGTCATGAGTCTCCGGGGCCATGCCGTTGGCGCCGATATGTGCTGGTATGCCCACCTCGATCGGATTCCAGCCTGCCGCGGTGCGCTCCCAGACGTCGATTTTAGCTGTCGAAGGCCCCACGCCGACAACGGAAATCACCTGCGTGGCGTTGCCGACGGAGTTCACGAACCACGGTGTCTCGGCGGCGTCGGCGCCAGGTGCCAACGCGAGAGTCAGCCAGAGCACGCTCAATACCATGAGCAGTCGGCGCATCCCCCCATCGTTCGCACCGGAAGTGACCCAGGTCAAGTCAAGGTTTGGACACGGTGCTTTCTGCCTACTTTGGAATCCATGGGACTCGGAACGGTTGACCGCCGCATCTTCGTAGCCGTTGCAGAATCCGAGAGCAAGGTGCTCGACACCGTGATGCCCCGGCTCACCTCGGCGGCCGACCATTCGAAATTGTGGATGGCGATCGCGGCCGGGCTCGCCGGTGTCGGCACTCCGGCCATGCGCCGTGGCGCAGCCAGAGGCCTCCTGACACTGGCCGTGACCAGCCTGGTCACCGACCAGGGGGCAAAGCGCATCTGGAAACGGCCCAGGCCCGACTCGACACCGGTGCCGTTCGTGCGCCGGTCGCGGCGGATGCCGACGTCGAACTCGCTGCCGTCCGGGCACTCCGCGAGCGCGGCCGCGTTCGCCGTCGGTGTCGGCCTGGAGAACCGCTCGCTGGGCATCGGCCTCGGGGTGCTCGCCGGCCTGGTGGGACTGTCCCGGGTCGCCACCGGGGCGCACTACCCCGGGGATGTGCTGGCCGGCTTCGGAATCGGCACCGCGATTGCCCTGGCCGGCGCGACCATCGTCAAGCCGATCCCCGAGCCCCTGGTCACCGCCGGTGAACCCCGCAGATACGAGACCTCACCCCGGCCCGAGGGCGAAGGCGTGATCCTCGTCGTCAACCCGAATTCGGGCAGCGGCACCGGGGCACGCATCCTCGACGAGGTCCGCAAGGCACTGCCCAAAGCCGAGATCGTCGAGGTCGGCGATGACGAGGACATCGAGGAGCAGTTGCGTGCGGCGGCCGGTCGGGCCGAGGTGCTGGCCGTCGGGGGCGGTGACGGCACCGTGTCGTGCGCGGGCGGAATCGCACTGGAGGCCGATGTTCCACTCGCGGTGTTCCCCGGCGGGACCTTCAACCACTTCGCCAAGGACATCGGCTGCGACACCGTCGCCGCCACGGTCGGGGCGCTGCGCAGCGGATCGGCCGCCTACGTCGACACCATCGGGTTCAACGACACCGACACCGTCGTCAACACCGCCAGCATCGGCGCCTACCCGAGGTTCGTGCGGATCCGGGAGAAACTCGAGCACCGGATGGGCAAGCCACTGGCCGGCGCGTACGCGTTGCACCGCACCCTGCGCAGCGACGCTGCCGTGCGCATCGAATACGACAACAGGACGGTGCAGACATCGCTGTTCTTCCTCGGCAACTCGCTGTACTCGCCCTCGGGTTTCGCCCCGTCACGCCGGGTCCGAATGGATGACGGACTGATCGACGTACGAATCCTGGAGACAGGCCGCAAATTCGCCACGATCCGGATCCTCGGCGCCCTGGCGGCGGGCCGTCTGGTGCACAGCCCGCTCTATCACGAGCTTCGGGTGCCCGAGTTCAGCTTCACCGCGCTGGACGGCCCCACCCGGATCGCGCACGACGGTGAGGTGGAAATCGTCTGCCAGGAAGCGACTTTCAAGAACCGGTATCGGTCGCTGCCGGTGTTTCGTCCACTGCCCTGACCCGCCTGCCGGTGAGCACCGGCAGGCACGCCAGCACCCACAGGTAGCCGAGCGCCCAACCGGCCAGCACATCGGAGGGGTAGTGCACGTTAAGGACCACCCGCCCGATACCGACCGCGGCGACGATCAGCACGCCGATGACGGCGCATGCAATACGCCACCGCTGTCGCAGCTGCGGTGATGAGGCGAAGAACATCGCCAACACGGCCACCGCTGTCCCCAATGCATGCCCGGACGGAAACGACGAAGACAGCTCGGGGACCAGCGCGGTGGGCGGACGTGGGAGTGCAACAACCGCTTTCGTGAACACCACGATCAGCGCGGAGAACTCCACAGTCAGCGCCAGGAACAGCGCCACCCGGTATCTGTTCACCGCGCGGCCCATCAGGAGGTACACGATCCAGATCAAGGCGATCAGCCGGAACGTCACAGGGTGGAAGACGGTGCACAGCACATCCCACCCGTGCACCCAGCCGGGATGCGCGACGCCGTACCGGTACAGCGGATCCAGTACCGCCCAGTCGGCCTTCTCCATCCACTCCCACCGCGCGAGCACGCCGGCCAGCGCGAGCAGGAACACCACGCCCGCCAATACCGCACCGGCCGCGAGGACCGGGTGACGCGGGGAAATCTGGTACTGCAAGGGCTCTCCCATTCCCGTTCGGATCTCATGTCAGCCTCTCGAGCACTGACTGCGGCCGAGCATAGGCGAACGGCGCATCGCACTGCTGGAGACCACGTGATTGCACGATCAGTTGCGGCCGTTCATGTTCTGACGGCAGTGCCTGTCGGCCAGCGAAGCTTCCCGGCCAGCGCCGGGTCGGCGGGCTGATGGCCTGGAAGACGTTGCGAAGATGCCGGATTCAGTGCATCGAGCACCCTGCGCTGACGGCCACCGAGCGTGGCCAGCCCGGGAATGGGCGCGTCGGCGGCGGGCAGCTCGGCCGAGCGCACCGCGACCGCCCCGGTAACCGTATCGGGACCGAATTCGACCGCAGTCCAAAGCTCGGCAGTCGGGTTCGACCACAACGCGTCCAGCACCCACGGCAGGGATGCGGCAGGAATGCGGTATGCGGTCAGGAATCCCGCCTCGTCGGTGAGCGCACGCCAGGTCTCCCTGGCCTCGCTCGAGACCGGACGCGGAACAACCTCGCGCACCGACACCGTCCACCCGCTCTCGCGCAGGTGGTCGGCCAGCCGACGGCCGGTGACATCGGCGGTGTCGTGCAACGGGATCCGCTCCGAACGGGATTGCAGCGCGGGCAGATTCTGCGCTGCATCCAGGGTCAGGGTGATCCAGCTTCGACGCTCCGCTGCCCGGTCGCGACTGGTGATACGCACCTTATCCAACCGCAGCCCGTATCGGTCCGCGTAGCCTGCGATCAGGGCGACCGGCAACTCAACGGATGCCGAGTCGTCGAGCCGCAACACCACCGTTGCGGTGTCGCCTGCCTCGGTGGAGCTCACCTTGGTGGAGCCTACCGTGGCGTGATTGCCACGCCAGATGGACCATTGCCGAGCCAGCTTCGTGGTGGCGAAATCGCCACGCCACCAAGCGAATAGCAGGATCACAACGGCTACCGCGACGCCGAGAACCCAGCGCTGGGTCAGCGTTTCGTACGGGTATGCCAGTGCCGCGGGCACGATGAACAGCAGGGCCAGGGCGAGTCGGGCAGTCATGCGGCTTTGTCCTTCCGTCGGTGTGCGGCGAACGCGGCGGTCAACGCGGCAGCCAATGCGAGCACGCCGGTACCGATGTAGGCGACGTTGCGCCCGGTGTGATCGTCTTGCACCGGTTCCAGCGGAGCCGCAACGGGTTTGGTGGTCTCGGCGGGACTGCCCGGACCGGGCACATCCCAGGTCAGCGCGGCGACTGGGTCGACGGTTCCGGCGCCCACCAGTGAAGACGGAGATCGATCCGCACCGCGTGCGGTGATGGTGAGCCTGCGCACCACCTGCTCCGCGCTCAGCTCCGGAAAGCGGCTGCGTACCAGCGCCGCAACTCCGGAGACATACGCTGCCGCATAGCTGGTGCCACTGACCGGTGCCAACTCGCCCTTGTCGTTGGGTTGTCCGTTGGCCAGTCCACCGTCGGGCCTGTTGCTCAGTGAGGTGATGTTTTCCCCGGGTGCCGCCAGGCCGAGCCAGGGCCCGGACATGCTGAACGGCGCGGGCTGTCCGAGCGGGTTGAGCGCCCCGACCGACAGCACGTAGGGCTGCCACCAGGATGGTGTCGACACCGAGGTGACGCCGGCCCAGTTCCGTGGGTCCTCGGGCCGCGCCGGATCGGTCAGCGGGTTTGCCGCACAACCAGTTCCGCCGGCGATGCCGCCGCCGGTGTTACCTGCCGCGGCCACGATCACCACGTCGTTCTCCACCGCCGCGTATCGCAACGCCGCACCGAGCGCGGACTGGTCGATCGCGGTGTTCGCCGGGACGCAGGCCACCGACGAGATGTTGATGATCGTGGCGCCGAGGTCGACGGCGCGCACCACGGCGCGCGCCAGCGTGGCGATATCATTGTTGGCTTCCACGATCACCGGATCCTGACCGGGCTGATTGGGCGAGAACTTCGCCGACGTCTGCCGGATCGACAACAGCTGAGCTCCCGGTGCGACACCGGAGAAGCCTTCCGCCCCAGGCTGACCGGCGATGAGTCCGGCCACCATGGTTCCCTGCCCGTCGCAGTCGGTCAGGCCGTCTGTGCTGGCGACGAAGTCGCCGCCGGCTTCGACGTTGGGCAATCTCGGACCCGGTTGCACGCCCGTATCGATCACCGCGACGATCTGTCCGTCACCGCGGCTGTAGCGCCAGGCCTCGGTCAGATCGAGCCCCTGCTGGTTCGGGCTGGTCGTAGCGGGATCGGTACCCGGAATCACTCCGGTCACCGTGCATGCCCCACGTTGTGCCATAGTCTGCAACGCCCCCGCCGTACCCGGCGGGGGCGTTGCGGCGCTGTCCACCTCGGGCGGGGTGATCGCGCCGGCGGCCGGGCAGCCGACGGTTACCACCGCCAGAACCGCCGCCAGTGCGGCGGCGCTTCTGCGATTTCGGCGTCTCATCGGTTGAGAACCCACTCGAAGAGGCCGACCAGATAGGCGGCTGCCGGGATGACCGAGGCGTCGACCGCGGAGCTCGCGAATCCGAACAGACGACGCGCGGGCAACGAATAAGTGTCTGGCGATGCGATGCGCGGGCTGAGCGCGACCACGATCCACAGGGCGACGACCGCCACCAGTGCGCCCAGTGCCCACCAGGCCGCTGCGTACCGGTCGGTGAGCGCGAAGACAACCAGCAGCGCGGCGGGCAGCAGGAACGACTGGCTCAGCAGCCATGCCTTGCATGGGGTCGAATCCCACACGCGCGCACGCAGAGTGGCACCCAGCGCCGCGGCCACCACGAGTACCCAGGTCCATGGCGAGGTCCCGGTCGAGCCGACCAGGATCAGCGAACCCGTCACCGAAAGCAGCACACCGGCGGCCAGGAAGCCGGTCTGGTGCGCATCGGTGACCCTGATCCGCCGCGGCAGATCCTCCAGCACGCGCAGCGGCGGGGCCGACGGTGTGGGGTCACCGGGAGCGGGTATGGTCGGGACGGGCAGTCGTGCCCACAGCGCGGACAATCGGGCGGCCTGCACGGTCACCACCAGTGCGAACACTATGAGACCCGATCCGGTGCGGACATCGGTCATGTCCCAGATGGTGGCGAGAAGGGCGGACAGCAGCACGCCGAGGCCGAGCACAGTCGCGGCCGTGAAGGTGGCGATGACCCGTTCGAAGACGACGATGCCGATCACCGACCAGGCCACCACACCCGCTGCGGCCAGTAGTACCTGTGCGGCACCGAAGTCACCGGGTACGGCGACGGCGAAGGCCGCGGCGACGGGGGCCAGTGCGGTGACCGCCAGAGCGGTGCCCAGTCCCGGGAAACGGGCCCGGGTGGCGAACGATGCAACCACGGTGACCGCGGCGATGCCGGCGACGGTGAACAGTGCCGCCGAATGTCCTGTGGCGAACCGGACGGCAGTCGCGAGGGCGGTGCCGAGCAGGATCAGCGCGATGACGGCGGCGGCCGCGGCACGCTGGATCTGCGCAGGCCCCCAGGGACGCTCACGGGCAGCGGAGAAGATGGCCGCGGCGTCGGCGATGTCCTCGATGATGCGCGGGGCGGACGGGCCGGTCGGGATCGCTTGCAGCGCAAGCAGGTCACCGTCGACGACACCGACGGTGTCCAGGGTTGCATCCAGGCTGAACGGCGCACCGCCAATCGGCGCAAGGCTGAGCCGGGCGGGAGTGTCGCCGGTGGGCAGCACGGTGCGCTGTACGGCCGGGATGATCTCGCGCAGCGGCAGTTCGGCAGGCAGCGCCATCTCGGTGAGCCGTCCACCGCCGCTACCGGCGGGCCCCTCCCCGGCGGCCAGCACGGCCACCCGCACGATCGGCATCACAGTGTTGTCGGGCATCGGTCTTCCGTTCTCTGGTCGAAATCTAGGTTCTGGTGCGCGCCGGGAAACCACGATCCGTGCGGCAGTGTTGCGATGAGTCTGTCGACCGCGTCGGCGATGACGGCCGCGGACCCTGGGGTGAACGTGGACACCCATTCACCGTCGAAGGCTTTCGAGGGGCTCACCAAAATGCGGCCCGCCTCGGAGTCGACGATGCTGACGCCGACCTCGGTACTGACCCGGTGGCCGTCCCGGTGCTCGCCGGCCACGATCTCGACATAGCTGCGCCTGCCGGTGAACAGAGCCTCGACGACAGGTCGCGCGGAGGCCGGAATACACAGGTATTCAAGGACTTCGGCCAACTCAGCTCCGTTTCGTAGCTTCTCGTCGGCGCGGGCCCCGGCTCGGACGGGTACGGTGAAATCGTCGAAGGTTGCCACGTGGCGCCCGGCCAGCCCGGCGACCAGTACCGACACCAGGTCATGCGGTGCCACGAGCTCCATGGCGGTGAACGTCACCAGGCCGCCACTGCGCAGCGCGACCACCGACACGTCGTCATGGCGGGCGACGAAGCCGCGCAGCATGTCGCCGCACACGCCAACAATTCGTAATTCGAGCCACGTCCGAGCTCGGCAGGTCTGCTGAATCCACTGGGCGACTGCGGGATTGATGACCTTACTATCGGACATCACCCCCAGCTCGGTCAGCTCGGCGACACGATCGGCCGCGAACCGACCGGTGGCCGCCTGCTCGTTGTAGGGCGGCGTGATCGCCAGCACCCATGGAAACGAGCCGCAGCCACCCTCTTCTGCGATGAACCAGGCCTGCTCGACGGTCAGCTCGACCGCATTAGCAGCCATCTATCCCCATTTGGCGCCTTCGGCCGCGTCGCGGGCGTTCATCGACATGGTGTTGGTCTCATGGGTGCTCGCCATCGCCTGGTACGCACGTACCAGTTCGGTCATGCTGGCGTTCCACTGTGCCTGCCAGGCCTGGTAGGTCATACCGGTATCGCCCTGCCATGCTCCGGACAGCGCGGCCTGCTCGGCGGCGATGTCAGCGCCGACTGCGCTCAAAGCACCTGCGAAACCATTCATCTCGGCCGACAGGCCCAGCATGGCCGGGTAGTTGTACATGATCTGAGACATGTGAGTTCTCCTCGTCGAGTGGGTTGATTAGATGGAGGTGGTTGATTAGATGGAGGTGTAGGTGCTGGCGGCCGCCGCGTCCTGCGCGACGTAGGTGCCTGCGGCGTCGGCCAGGTTGACCTGGGCGATGTCGAGCAGGCCATTGACCCGGGCCGAAACCTCGATGAACCGGGCATGTGCGGCCTGGAACGCGGCCGAGGACTCGCCCATGTGGAATGCCTGCGAAGCCGTGGCGGCCTGCTCGGCCTGGGCGATGGTGCTGCGCATCAGGGCAGCCTTGGCGCCGAACGCCGATTCCGAGGCGACCAGCTGGGGGATGTGCGCGTCAAGCATGCTCATGGAATTTCCTTTCGGTTGGATCTGTGGTCAGTCGAAGCGATCTGGGTTTTGCAGGGAGCGTTCAGTCGTGCCTTCCCCCCCTCCGGCGCCGACGGATCGTCGGGGCTCCAGGAGCCCGGCAGCATGGGGTTGGTCGGTCCGTTGCCGAAGCAGGTGCGCCTGAGGGAGCGGCGGTCGGCGTGCCTGCCGGCGCGATGCTCGCCAGCGGCCGATGCGCCGTGCAAGGCGTGGTTGGGTGGCAGTGCCATCCAGACGGGACCGGTCATGTCAGCCGCCGCGCGCCATCAGGTAGGTCGATGCGGCCAGCGCGTCGCCGGTGGCGTAGCTGGTACCGGACTGGGCGACACCCACACCGGCACGGCCCAGTTCCTCCACGGCCAGTGCGGCCACGGCGCTGTGCTCGTTGCCGGCGGCGCTGAAGCCGGCTGCCGTCTGCAGCGACACCGGATCGGCGGCCGGTGGTACCACGACGTTCACCAGCGGTGCCGCAGCAGCATGGGCGGCGGCAAGCCGCGCGATCAGGGCCTCGACTGCCGAGCCGGCAGCCGCCAGTCCCTCAGGGACCACCCTTAGAGTCATCAGCTGTATTCCTTTCCGTTGGAACTTGCAGGTGAAACGCCTTCGGGGACGAGCGGATTCACCAGTTGGACGTAGGTTGCCTCTTCGCTGTCACCGAGCAGCATCGCCCGGCCCGCGGGCAGCCTGCTGAAGCGGTGGCCGCGGAGTTTGCCACCGTCGGCCGGACTACCCGACAGCATCACGACAGTCGCTTGCAGATCATTGAGTCGGCGCAACAGCGGCGCGGTCATCACCGCGTGGGCCGATCCACTGGCCCTGGCGGTGACGATGACCCGCAGACCCAGGTCACCGGCCTCGGCCAGCAGACCGAGCAGCGGACTCCACGGCCGCTGACCGGCGTAGGGCCCGCTGACCGCGGGACCGTCCGGGATCTGGTCGACGTCGTCGATGATCAGGTAGTGCGTCTGACCCTCAAAGCTCCAGCGGCGCAGATCCTCCGACGACAATCCCGCGGGCGGTCGACGTTTCTCGATGAGGGCGGACAGGCCCAGCATCGCCGGGGTGATCCGGTCGATGTTCGGGGTGTACTCGTTGTCGGGGAACAACGGCTCCTCGACCAGGTGCAGGCGCCGGTCGATGACGGTGAACGCGACCTGCTCGGCGGTGGAGTTGTCCCGGATCGAGCGGATCACGTGCCGCAGCAGGGTGGTCTTGCCTGACCTGCTGTCACCGAAAACCATCATGAGCGGGTTGCGCGCGAAGTCGATGGCCACCGGCCGCAGGTCTTCCTCGCGTTGCCCGATGACGACCTGTTCGGGCCCGACATAGATCCGGCCGACAGTTTCCGGCGAGAGCTGAGTCGGCAGCAGGCGAATCGCCGGGGCGTGCTCGCCGGGGTGACGCGAGTTGATGACGGCGATATCGCGCAGATCCGTTGCGGCGAACAGGAAGTGTTCGGCGGCCATGGTCAGGCCGCGTCCCGGCTGGTCTGCGGGCACGCTGTCGGCCGGCCGGGTCAGCGCGCCGACGACCCGGACATTGCTGTCGTGGGAGTCGTTGAGCTTGAGCTCCAGGCGCAGTCCGAGGCCGTCGCGCATGGCCAGCGGTACCTCGAGCCAGTTCGGGGTGGTGATCACGACGTGGATGCCGTAGGACAGACCGGCGTTGACCAGCTCGGTGACCCGGGCCAGCAGCGGGTTGCGGGTGTTGAAGGTGTCGACGTTGTCGCGGCTGAACGCGTACAGGTTGTCGATCAGCAGGAAGACTTCGCCGTAGCCGTCCTGGTAGCCGCCCGAACCTGATCGTGCCCCGCTCTCCTGGCGTGCCCGCAGCAGCTGTTCGAGCTCGGCGAAGGTGCGCCGGATGAGTTCGGGCTCCAGCGGTGTCGCGACCGAGCCGACATGTGCCAGATCCGCGAGGGCCCGCAGCTGCCCACCGCCGTAGTCCAGACAGTAGAAGCTGACATCGCCCGGGGCGTGTAGCGCAGCGGCCGACAGCATGAATGTCTGCAGGGCGGTGGACTTTCCGGATTTGGGACCGCCGTGGATCAGCAGGTTGCCGGCGGCGGTACCGGCGTCGAACACCAGTGCATCGCGTCGCATCTCGAAGGGCTTGTCGATCTCACCGAGCGGCCAGCGCCATGTGCGTTCGCCGATCTCGGCGCGCGCCAGCAGGTCGATGAGCGGAATGGCCTCCTCGAGCGGAGGCAGCCACAGCTGGGGTGCCCGTGGACCGTAGTTGGCGAGTTGGTCGCCGATGGTCGAGACCAGCTTGCGCGGCGGCGGGACCTCCTCGAACTCACCGGTGACCAGCACGGTGTCCGGTGCCGGTTCGACCCAACCGGCGGTGAACAGCTGCGGCTCGGGCAACGAATGCACCACCACGGAGTGACTGGCGCGCGGCGGGTCGTAGATGCCGTCGACATAGGTGCTGCGGAACTTGATCGGGTTCGCGCCGGGTGCGGGGACCAGGAAGCCCTCGCCCTTGTGCTCGCGGCCGGATTCGATCTGGAAGGCGTCCTCGGTGCCGATGATCTGACGGCTGATGGACGGGCTGGCCACCTTCAGGCCAATCCGGTACGAGGTGTTCTTGTCGATGTCCTTGATGCGGCCAATATCCAGCGTCTGGGACGCGAACAGGATGTGGATCCGGAACGAGCGTCCCTTTCGGGCGACGTAGTCGAACAGCTCGGCGTACTCGGGGTGCTCGGCGAGCATCAGCGTGAACTCGTCGGCGACCACGAACAGTGTCGGTATCGGCGGCAGGTCGTGTCCCGCCGCGATCGCGCCCTCATACTCGGTCACCGAGTTGAAGGCGCTGTTCTGAACGCGTCGGCCCGCCTCCTTGAGCAGCAGCTCGCGGCGGGCGACTTCGCCGCGCAGGGTGTCCGCGAAACGATCTGCCAGCGAACGCTTCTCGGCCATGTTCGAGATGACGGCGACGACCTGCGGGAAATGCCGGAATATGTCCGCGCCGGCCTCACCCTTGAAGTCGGCGTAGATCACGATCAGTCGCTCTGCCGAATGCGTGGTGAGCAGCGACAGCAGGATCGACATCAGGGTCTGGGATTTGCCCGATCCCGTCATACCGATCATCAGGCCGTGCGGGCCCATACCGCCTTCGGCCTCATCCTTGAGGTCGAACATCAGTGGTTCACCGGTCGCGGTGACGCCGATGGGCACCCGTAGTTCCTCATCGCGGCTGCGCGGCGCCCACAAGCTGGCCACGTCGAGTGCCGAGGCATCCGGGATACCGAACAGCGTGGTGAACGTCGTTGCACCGGTGGCGGCCATGCGCGCCTGCTCCGGGTTGGTGTCCCAGCGGGCCAACCGGCGCGCCAGATGTGAGGATTGTGCGGCGGAGAACGCATCCGCGGTGTTTACAAAGGGCTGCCACCCGCCGCTCTGCCAGCGCTCGATCCTGCCGTCCGCCACCTTGAGGATGGGCCGCTCGGGATCCGAATACTGTTCACGGTGGGGTTCTTTGGTGCAACGGCAGATCAGGGTGACACCTGCTGCGCCGGTCCGGCCGACGACGGCGTCGGGGTCTGCATCCGGGTCGTCCAGCAGCACCAGCAGGTGCTTGCCCGATGCCAGCGCGCTACCGCTGAAGGCATCGCGCTCATCGAGCGCCGGTGCCAGCAGACCGTGCAACCCGTCGGCGGTCGTCGCCAGGTAGCGGGCCGGGCCGACACCGTCGGATCTACCGGGTACATCGGTGTGCGGCAGCCACTTCAGCCATGCCCAGTCCGGCGACTCCAGATCAGGGGTGGCCAGGGCCACGCCCAGCACCGCGGGGTCATGCCAGGTGACGGCCTGGGCTACCCAGGCACGCAGCGCATCCCGAACCTCGTCGGCTTCACCGAGCACGGTGATGCGCGAGACCTTGCCCAGGTCGATTCCGGTCGGCGCATCACGCACGGTGCGATGCACGTCCAGCAGGCCGCGAAGGGTGGTGTGTGCCACCGGTTCCAGGTCTATCTCGTCGGCGGCGTCCTTCACACGCAGCGCGGTGTTCAGCGGCACATCGGTCAGACCTGTCCGCACCACCAGGAAGTCACTGTCGCGCGGATCGCGTTCCCACTGCCGGCGGGTGCCGGGCACGGCGGCGAGCAGATCCGGTTCCGGATGCGACCACTCAAGTGCCGCACGCTGATCGGCGGCCTGTGCCCGAACGTTGTCCCTGACCACCGAGAGATAGCGAAGGTAGTCGGCCCGTTCGGCGTCGACTTCCTCAGTGCGCAGCTTGTTGTCGGAACCGCGGTAGAGCGCCGTTGCCGCGAGCAACAGCACGAACGGGAAGAACAGCATCGTCGGGGAGACCATCCGCATACCGGTCGCGAAGAGCGCGACGATCATGCCGACGATCAGGATGACGATCAGGTAGGGCAGCACACGGCGCAGCAATGACGGCGGCACCAACCGGGGCAGCGACGGCGGCGCCTCGATGGTGATGGTGCCCTTGCGCGCCTCCGGTGCCGGCAGCCGGCGGCGAGCCTCGAAGATCAAGCGACTCATCAGTTTTCTCCCTCACGGCCGGACGCGACCGCGGACGCCACGGCGTCATGCGCTACGAGCGCATCGACCCTGGAAAGAGTGGGACCGGCTGCGAACTGGGTGAGCATCGACCACGGCACTGCCAGCGGCGGCGGTGTCAGACCCAGTGCAGCAACGGATTTGCCATCACCGGAGGTATCGACGCCGTAGCGCACACCGGTGTCGCTGACCCAGAAGGCCGACCCGGTCGGCGGTGCACCGGCGTCGGACCCGACCGACTGGACGAAGTATCCGCTGCCGGGCGTCAGCGCAACACGATCGGCGGTGGACCCGGCACCGCCGCCCACCAGGCTCACGGTCTGCAGTCCCTCGGGCAGCGGCAGCGCCGCACCGATCAGCAGGCTCAGCCTGCTCTCGGTCGCATCAGCGGGCTTGGACCAGTAGGCGCAGGTGATCGGCGCCGGGCCGGTTTCGACCAGGCTGACCTCATCCGTCGGGTAGGCACCGGTGTCGATGCCACCGACCAACGGAAGCTTCGCCACCTGATCGGCACCGAGTCGCGGCGGCTGCTGCAGCCCATAGGAATTGGAGTTGCGCAGGATCGAGGCCAGCACCGGTGACACCTGCTGCAGACCGTCGGCGTGCACCACGAAATAGCGGATGGTGTTGTCGGCTTCGTAGGCGGCTACCACGGCTCCGACCGGAGCGGGCACCGGCAACTCGAAGCGCGGCGGTTCACCGGCGCCGGGCAGGGCCGGGGCGACCAGGGGCGCGGATTCCGGGATGGCGTTGAACAGCCCGGGCGCGATGATCCGCGGCGCTGGGATGTCGGTATCCAGGCCGAGGGCGTCGGTGACAGGCCGGTTGCCCAGATCGATGGGGCTGCGCTTGCCATTCCACAATAGCCAGGTGCCGGAGTGCACGCCGCCGACGTTCTGCACCAGTACGGCTCGGTCCGACGGCAAGGTGGCCGCCCGCTCACCCTGCTCGTCCGGGGTACCTGCGATCAGGGTGACCCCGACGGCGTTGCCGGACACCGCATCGCACACCGTCCAGTTGGCATCTCGGGATGTGTTCTGCACCATGCGTTCCGGAGCGCCGGGGATGCCGATCAGGTTGCCGCGGGAGAACTTGTCGATCTCGCTGCTCTTGACCGTGGTCGGGTTATCGGCCGCGTCGGCGATCAGCCGGGCCGAAGTGAGGTTGAGCGCCGGATGCACCACGTCGCCGATTCGCACGTACAGCGCGGAGGTGTCGCGGTCGGCCAGGATGGTCGAACTGCCGGCATCACCGCCTGGCCGGATGAGTGAGAACACGAAGCAGCCCGCGACGACGGTCACCGACACGAGGGCACCGACGAGCACCGCGCGATTCTGGGTGCGCAGCGGGTCGACAAGCATCCGGGTGTCATGCAGAGCGACACCAGATGCAATGCGCCGCATCATGAATCGCCAGCCCGACACCTGATGGCGGGTGACGAAGCCGCGTCGGTAGACGACGCGCTCGGGGTTCTCATTGACCGGTGTGCGCGAGGTGAACTCGCGGCGGTCCTCGGCGTTCTGGTCAGCCATCGCCGGGCACCGACAATCCCAGCCCGCGCAGCAGTGGGGCCGCCGAGCGGTTCACGTCATCGGCGGTGATGGCCATCAATTCTTCGTCGGTGAAGTCGTCGGAATCGGAGTGGTCCAATCGGTATTCGCGTTCCTCTTCGGAACGCTCGACAAGGTTTCGCACGAATCGACCGTTACCGGCGATATCGAGACTGCGCCGGGCGGTGCCGGTGGCATCCGGCGTGGTGCTGGCCGCCAGATGGGCGAACAGCGCTTCCATCTCGCCATGGGCGACCTGTTCGAAGACGCTGTCGCGCTTCTCTGCCATCCGGGTCGCCATCTCGACGAGTTCCGGTGCGCTGTAGGAGGGAAAGTCGATGCTGCGGGTGAAGCGGGACCGCAGACCCTCGTTGGTGTCGAGGAAGCGGTCGAGATCGGCCCGGTACCCGGCGACGATCACGACCAGCCGGTCACGGTCGTTCTCCATGCGCGCCAGCAGTGTGTCGATGGCGACCAGCCCGAAATCGTTCTTGGCGCCGGTGGACACCAGGGCATACGCCTCGTCGAGGAACAGCACGCCGTCGAGTGCGCTGTCGATGATGGCGTTGGTCTTGGCCTCGGTCTCGCCGATGTGCTGGCCGATCAGGTCGGCACGGTGCACCTCGCGCACCGTTTCCTTCTTCAAAAGGCCGAGTCCGCAATATATCTTGGCGACAACACGGGCGATCGTGGTCTTGCCGGTTCCGGGCGGGCCCGCGAAGACGAGGTGGTTGGCGCGCTGAGCGACGGTCAGCCCGCGCTCTTGGCGCCGGATCGACATCGCCACCGAGCTTTTCAGGCGAGCGACCTGGTACTTCACCTCTTCCAGGCCGATGAACTCGGCGAGTTCGGCTTCGGCCTCGATGAGCAGGTAGGCCTTGCGCTCCTTGGCACCGGGATCGACGAAGTCCGACTCCCCCGGCTCTGTCGCGGGGTCCCATGGGTTGCTGCGTGCTTCGATCCGCGCGGCAGTGGTGGTGTCGAGCCCGAATGACCTGTCGGACAGCGCCTCTTCCACCCCGAGATACTCGGGATTCGCGGCGTAGAGCTCGGCCAGCACGTCGGCGGCCTCGTCGTCCTCGCCCTGCGCGCGCAGGCACAGGCCCTTCACCAGTCCGCCATCGACGGCGGCCACCGCGACGGGACCCTCCGGGTTCTCCAGGTGCGACAGCGCGGGAGCGAACATGCCCAGGCTTGCCAGCGCGATGGCCAGGGTGACCCGGGCCGCATGCGCGTAATGCCCGTCGAGTTTGGGGTCATTGACCACCGGGGTGAGCGTGCGCACCACGTCGGACCAGCGCCGGCTGCGGTGGTAGGTGGCGACCCGCACCCAGCGGGCCTGCAGCCACGTCGGCCGGCGCGAGATCAGTTCCTCAAGGAGCTGATCAGCGTCGGCGAACTCGCCGGCCTCGGCGAGCATAGCGGCATAGGCCAGCGCGATATCGTCGCGGTCGGTCGCCCGGAACTGCAGGTACAGACCGGTGTCATAGGTGAATCCGAGATCGTCTGTGCCCAGGTCGATCTCGCGGGTCAGCATCCCGAAGGTGGCCTTGGTGCGCCAGATGGTGGCGATGACACGGCCTGAGTTGTCCGCGGTGCCCGCCCCGGCGGCGGCCAGGCCGATCCAGGCGTCGCACTGTTCACGGGCGATGCGGGTCAGCTCGGTGAACCCCGACCGCGCCGCGGCCAGGTCCGCCGGACGCTGCCGGTCGTTGACCGATAAGCCCAGCGATCGACAACAGGTCGCGAACCTGTTCACCACGTCGCGATCGACGCGTGTTCCCCCAACGCTCGATGTGAGCGTGTCACTGACCGTATCCATATGTCATTCGCAGAGAAGCGCGACGCCCCCCTGCCGTCTCCTTAAGTATGGCCGGGCTAACTTGGGGCAACGTAGCATCGCCCTAATGTCCTGTCGAGACGTTCCATGACAGCTGCCTAAGTGATGACATTCCACCCGCCCACGACTTCCGAATCCACCGATGCGGTGGGGGTCTTGGGTGGCCAGTAAGGGCGAAATGCCTTGTTGTGGTGGAAGAATGGGATTTGTCGAGGATCTGATTCGGCCAGAGCGACGGGCATCTCGTAGCTGGTTCAGCAGGACGTAGAGGCGAAGGTCCGGCAAGTATGCGTTCTGTTTATGTCTTACACGAGGGGAAGACCGGTGCGGATGCGCCAGTCCAGGTCCTTGAGCAACACGTTGAACGGGAACTGTCGCAGCGGGGGAGGCATCACGTTGTTGACCACCCGCAGCGCGCCCATCAGCCGGTCGAAGCGGCGCTGACGCTGCGGATCCCACGGCAGCCGCATCTCGTCGCGGAATCGCTGCGGCAGGAAACCGGTGGTGATCAGTCCTGCCCAGTTCTCGGCGACACTCTGCAGCGGGCCCAACCTGACACCGCGCAGTCGCCCCACCGCGATGGGGTACAGGAACTCGCGCGCGGTGTCATCGATGTGAATGTGCTCGAGCTGCTCTTCCCAGTACTTGTCGAAGGCCGCGCGGTCGGCAGGCCACATATCCGGAGTGACCTGCAGCGTGGTCGCGAGCGCAATGCCGTTCCGGTAGTGCTCGTCAGCGGTCTCGTCGTCGATCTCCCCCACGAAGATCCGCCGCACATCGACCGATCCCTTGTACAGGCACGCCGCCACCCAAAGCTGAAGATCCTTGTCGAACGCGTTGTATTTGACCGGGCTTTCCTCGGTCGAGTGCACCTGCGCGTGGGCCTTGTTGACGGCCCGGCGGAACGCGGCCTTCTGCTCGTCGCTGCCGCGGCCCGCCACGGCCAGGTAGGTGAATGTGGTCCGGGCCCGCTTGACCGGATGGCGATCGATGCGCCCGCTTTCGACCCGGCTCTCGATCACCCCGTATGCCACGCCCGGCCGGCCGAGCTGCATGACCACATTCGCCGGGCCTGCGAGCAGCGCCACACCCATCAGTCCGTCGGCCGTGGAGGCACCCCACCGCGGCTGCCGCTGCCGTAGCGGCACGGGTTTGCAGGTCGTGTCGTGGACAGCACGTTCGACGATACCCATGGAGCTACCCCTTGAACAAAAAGTGAGAACGAAGGTTTCCTAATGTTGCCCTCTCACTCGACAGGTGTCAATATTGACGCCGTGACGCAAGTTCGGCCCTACCGCGGCGTGGCGGCACCACAGCGTCTGGCCGACCGCCGGCGCCGATTTCTCGATGCCGGCCTCGACCTGCTGAGCAGTGAATACGACGATCTGACGGTCCGTGCCATTTGCCGGTCCGCGGGTGTGGCCACCCGGCATTTCTACGAGGCGTTCACCGATAAGGACGAGTTCGTCGAGGCGGTGTTCGACTCGGTGGTCGGCGCCATCGCCGTTACCACGCAGGCCGCTGTCGCCGCCGTGCTGCCGGCCGCGCAGAACAGAGCCGGTATCACCAACCTGGTGCGCACCATCGGCGAGGACGCCCGCGTCGGCCGCCTGCTCTTCGACGACAAGCAGTCCAATACCGTGTTGGTACGCAAGCGCGCCGAACTCGGTGGTTTCTTCGCGGTACTGGCCGCCGAGCACGCCCAGGATGTGCTGCCACGGGCCGGAGCCGATCAGGTCAAGGCCATCGCGCACTTCGTCGTCGGCGGGGTCAGTCAGACCATCAACGGCTGGCTGAGCGGTGCCATCGCGCTCACGGCCGACGAATTGATCGACCTGCTGACGACGATGTTGGACAGCTTCCCCGATCCGCGTCGGCCCTAGACCGCCGCGCGGAGCCGGCGGTCTGCCGCCGTCTTGGGCACCGTGATGGTGCCAAGGGCTGTACCACCGCGGGGTCGGCCGCAAGCCCAACGTCGCAGTGATCGCCACGCACTATCAGATCGATTTCTCAGAGCACTATCTCGCCGACTACCTGGCCGCCCGCGGTATCGGATTCCTGGGCTGGAACACCCGGTTCCGTGGTTTCGAGAGCACCTTCCTGCTCGACCACGCACTGGTCGACATCGGTGTCGGTATCCGATGGCCACGCCGGGTCGAAAGTTACTCGATTTCGTTGCACCGGAATTAGATTGGCTGGATATCCGGTGGTGCGCCGAGGATGACGACGTCACCGTGCTCCGCGAATTACCGATCGTCGACGAGACCGCACTGGCCGGCGGCTGCGACGGGC
Source organism: Mycobacterium sp. (assembly GCA_011620645.1). GTDB lineage: Bacteria > Actinomycetota > Actinomycetes > Mycobacteriales > Mycobacteriaceae > Mycobacterium. Next base: position 43,349 of record WOYS01000110.1, on the reverse strand, counting down.
AGGAGCTCGCCAACGTGGTGAACCAAGTCAGCTAGGCCACTGGTGTGTCCCCATTCACCGCAAGGTACCCTCGGAACCCAACCGACCGGTTAATAGGGAAGCTGCCCAATGGAGGTTAGACGTGCCCATCGCGATCAACTCTGAACACATCGACCTGGCCGATTCGGTCCGGTCACTGGTGGCCAAAGTGGCCCCCGCCGACGTCCTGCACGAGGCGCTGGAGACTCCGATCTCCAATCCGCCGCCCTACTGGAAGGCCGCCGCGGAGCAGGGGCTGCAGGGTGTTCACCTGTCCGAATCCGTTGACGGACAGGGCTTCGGCATCCTGGAACTGGCCATCACGCTGGCCGAGTTCGGCTACGGCGCGATGCCGGGACCCTTCGTCCCCTCGGCCATCGCCAGCGCACTGATCGCCGCCCACGACGCCGAGTCGCCACTGCTGGCCGGGTTGGCCGGCGGTGACACCATCGCCGCGTACGCCATCGATTCCGGTCTGACCGGCACCCGCCAGGGCGACAAGCTGGTCATCCGTGGCGAGGTTCGCGCCGTGCCGGCCGCCGCGCAGGCCTCGCTGCTGGTATTACCGGTGTCCATCGACAGCGGCGAGGCGTGGGTGGTGCTGGACACCGACTCCCTCGGACTCGAGCCGGTCAAGAGCATCGACCCGCTGCGTCCACTGGCGCACGTGCGCGCCAACGGTGTCGAGATTGTCATTGACGACGGGGTCCGGGTGTTGTCGAACCTCACCCGCGCGCACGCCCGCGCACTCATTTCGACGTTACTGTCGGCCGAGTCCGTCGGCGTGGCCCGCTGGGCCACCGACACCGCCACCGAGTACGCCAAGATCCGCGAGCAGTTCGGCCGTCCGATCGGCCAGTTCCAGGCCATCAAGCACAAGTGCTCCGGGATGATCGCCGAGACCGAGCGGGCCACCGCCGCGGTGTGGGACGCCGCACGCGCCATCGACGAATTCCATGGCGGGAATGAGGAGTCCAAGTACGAGTTCGCCGCTGCCGTCGCCGGCACGCTGGCCCCCGTCGCAGCCCAGCACACCGCCCAGGAGTGCATCCAGGTGCACGGCGGTATCGGCTTCACCTGGGAGCACGACACCAACATCTATTACCGTCGCGCACTAGCATTGGCGGCCGGCTTCGGCCGCGCTGCCGACTATCCGCAGCAGGTCGTCGACACCGCCACCGGCAGCGGCCTGCGCAAGCTGGACATCGATCTGGACCCCGACACCGAGAAGCTACGTGAGGAGATCCGCGCCGAGGTTACCGGCCTGAAATCCATTGCGCGCGAAGAGCGTAACGCCGCCATCGCCGAAGGCGGCTGGGTTCAGCCACACCTGCCAAAGCCATGGGGCCGCAACGCCGCCCCGATCGAGCAGATCATCATCTCCCAGGAATTCTCCACCGGCCGGGTGGCGCGGCCGCAGATGGGCATCGCCGCCTGGATCATCCCGTCCATCGTCGCCTACGGCACCGACGAGCAGAAGCAGCAGTTCCTGCCGCCGACGTTCCGCGGCGAAATGATCTGGTGCCAGCTGTTTTCCGAGCCCGGAGCCGGATCCGACCTGGCCGGCCTGACCACCAAGGCCACCAAGGTCGACGGCGGCTGGCGGATCACCGGCCAGAAGATCTGGACCACCGGCGCGCAGTTCTCCCAATGGGGCGCACTGCTGGCCCGCACGAACCCGACCGCCCCGAAGCATAACGGCATCACCTATTTCCTGATCGACATGAAGTCACCGGGCGTAGAGGTCAAGCCGCTACGCGAGCTCACCGGTGACGCCATGTTCAACACGGTGTTCATCGACGACGTCTTCGTGCCGGATTCGATGGTCCTCGGCGAGGTGGACCGCGGCTGGGAGGTCAGCCGCAACACCCTGACCAACGAGCGGGTGTCGATCGGCAGCTCCGAGCCGCCGTTCCTGGCCAGCCTCGAGCAGTTCGTGGAGTTCGTGCGCGACGGCCAGTTCGACCAGATCGAGCAGAACCACGCCGGCAAGCTGATCGCCGAGGGTTACGCCGCCAAGGTGCTCAACCTGCGCTCGACGCTGCTCACCCTGGCCGGCGGCGATCCGATGCCCGCGGCGGCGATCTCGAAGTTGCTGTCGATGAAGACCGGGCAAGGCTACGCCGAGTTCGGGGTGTCCTCATTCGGCACCGACGCCGCCATCGGCGACAAGGAACAAGAACCGGGCAAGTGGGCGGCGCGACTGCTGTTCAGCCGCGCCACCACCATCTACGGTGGCACCACCGAGGTGCAGCTCAACATCATCGCCGAGCGGCTGCTGGGTCTGCCTCGCGACCCGTAACCCTGCCCCCCCGCGTGAGCCGGGGAACGTGAGTGGCCGCCAAATTACGTGATTTGGCGGCCATTCACGTCTTTTCGGCGGATAGGTCATCATATTGGCGACATTCCGGAAGCCGATCTAATCGAGTTGGATCTCACGCAGCTCGCGCTTGAGGATCTTGCCCGTCGGATTGCGCGGCAGCTCATCGAGGAAGATGACCTCGCGCGGCACCTTGTAGCGGGCCAGGTTGTCCTTCACATAGGCCTTGATGACGTCCTCGTCGACGCTGGCGCCATCCGCCTTGACGACGAAGGCCCGCAGCCGGTGGCCCCACTCCTTGTCCTCGACGCCGAGCGCGGTCGCCTCGATGACCTCGGGATGCCCACAGATGAGGTCCTCGACCTCGGCGGGGAAGACGTTCTCGCCGCCGCACACGATCATTTCGTCATCGCGGCCGGAGACGTAGAGCAGCCCGTGCTCGTCGAAGTAGCCCACGTCGCCGGAGGACAGCATCCCGTCGATGATCTGCTTACCGCCGCCCCCGGTGTAGCCCTGGAAGGGAAAGGTGTTGCGCACGAAGATGCGCCCGACGTCACCCTGCGGGAGTTCGCCGCCGTTGTCATCGAGGATCTTCACCGTGACGCCCTTGACCGGAGGGCCGACGGTCGCCGGGTTGATGGACAGGTCCTTGGGCCGGGCGATCGTCGCGACCGCAATCTCGGTGGAGCCGTACATGTTGTAGATGATCGGCCCCAGCTCACGCAGCGCCCGGCCGGCGAGTTCGGCACCGAGCTGCGAACCGGAGACGAAGACGATCCGCAGGCTCGACAAGTTCGGCTTGGGCTGCATCTTGTCCAGCTCGTCGAGCATGCGCGACAACATCACCGGGACCACCACGATGGCGGTCACCTTGTGCTTTTCGATATCGGAGAGCACGGTGGCCGGTTTGAACCGGCGTCGCAGGACCAGGGTGGTCCCCAGTATCACCGCGATGGTGGCGTACAGAAACCCAAGTGCGTGGAACATCGGCGCGGGCAGTGAGGTGATCTCACCGGACTTGAACGGGACGTGTGACACCACTCCGCCGATGGGCGCAAGCGACAGCGGCGTGCTGCGATTGGCGCCCTTGGGGGTGCCGGTGGTGCCGCTGGTCAGGATGATGACCGACGAATGCTTGGTCACCTTCGGGGCGGGTTGCGTGCTGCTGCGCGCGATCAGGTCAGCCAGCGTGTCATCGGTGGATCCCGACGGCGCTTCGGAGTCGGGGTTGGTGGCCAGCGCCCGGAACTTGCCCAGCGCCGGCTCGGCCTGCGACACCGCGGCAGTGTATTCGTCGTCGTAGATGATGACCTGAGCCCCCTCGCGCTCGGAGACCTCTTTGATCTGCGGTCCGGAGAACTCGCTGTTGAGCAGGATGATGCGGGCGCCCACCCGGGCGGCGCCGTACACACCGACCAGGAACCAGCGGTGGTTGCGGATCAGCAGCGCGACACCGTCGCCACCCTGGACGCCCTTGGCGCGCAGCCCGTTGGCCACCGCGTGCGCGGCGCGGTCCAGTTCCCCGAACGTCATCTCGCCGTCGTCATCGATGATGGCGACGCGGTCCGGATGGCGGCGGCCGTTGAGTGCCGGGATCATTCCGAACTCACCCCAGCGCCAGATGTCGGCGAGCATGGCGGCCATCGCCTTCGGCGACTCGAGCGGAAGCGCTCCGGCCTCGAACATCTTGCGCGCGTAATGCAGTTCCGCGGCGCCGCGGCCGAGATATTGCTGGGCTTTGGCCGCTGCCTGACCGGGCAGGTCTGTGAGACTGGGCATGAACGCAACAATATGTGATGCGTGTCGAGTCGCGGCAGATAACTGCGATGGCCGGATGGGCCCTTCAGCCGGCAGTCGCAGGACGATGAGGCGATGGCCGCGCTGGATGAGTGGCGTGGTCTCCATCCTGAGGCATGCGAACGGCTGGAGCCGGTCGACGTACCCATCGACGGGATGCGCGGGCCGAGCTTGATCTGGTAACGCGTCCGGATCAATCTGCACCACGTGCCCGAGGAGATCCGCCCTTCCCGGGAGGCGTTGATCGCGGACTATTCGCCGTGGGACAGATACTCAGGCAATCAGTTCAAGCACTGAGTCCGGAATTTGGGCTACTCGGACGCCGGGTATACCCGATATTTCGGTCAATCAAACCTGTACGTCACAATCATTGCGGGACAACGACTTTCAATTCGATCAGCGAACCCTTACCTGGCTCTCAGGTTATCTTCTTAGCAAAGTCTCAATCGCTACTCCCAAGTACCTTAAGTTCCGCGGATAACTTCAGTGGCAGTGAGCACGACACGTCAGTACGACACGACACGTCAGTACGAGAAGGGGGCCAGAACATGACGATCGCATTCCGCTACGGCAACCCAGCGGTCAAGTGCGACGGCGCCGAGCTTCGAGCACAGTGCCGTCACCTCGCCATGGTGGTGACCATCTCCGGTGCCATCGACGACGACAACTTCGATCACCTCACCCGCAAGGTCCGTCAACTGGTTCTCGCGGAGAAGCCGTTCGCACTCGATCTGAGTGACGTGACGTTCCTATCCGCGCGCGGTGTGTCGCTTCTCTACGCCCTCGATGATGAGTGCGATATCGCTGGAGTCGAGTGGGCCGTCGTCGCTGGCCCCGACGTGCTCGATGTCCTGCGGATGCTCGACGACGCATTCCCCATCACGGTCTCCGTCCCAGAGGCGCTGCACCACTTCGCCGAAGGCACCCTTGCCCGGCGCCGGTTGCTCCCACTCCTGCACAAGACCGCATAACCACGAAAGGCAGAACCCATATGTTGATCGACGTTCGCTGGCTGACCGCTCTGATGGGCCGTCACCGCAAGCCTGCCCGATAAGGCCCAACTACTTGCACCGAGTGCTCATCCCTTGAAGTAGACGATCTGGTGACTGGTGGCCAGCAGCGCGCCACCGGTCCCCCAGATCTGGGCGGAGTGGTCGAAGTGGCCGGACGAATACCGTTGTGCCCGGGCAGTTGCCAGCACGAAGTCATCGCCCTGCGCGGCCAGGCTCTCGCTGTCGGCGTGGAAATAGACGGTGATCGATACGGTACCCGCCGGCATCAGACGGCCGAGCCGCAGAAACACCCGGGGATAGAAGATGTCGCAGACGGCCGTCAAGGCGGCGAAATCCAAGGGCCGAGCAGGGGTATCCCGTACCCACACGCTGGTCTCCGAGGAGTCGGATTCCCCGTCTTCGGGGCAGGGAATGCCACCAGCGACGTAACGCATCTCGTAGTTGCGCATCCAGGTCGGCCCGTTGTCCGGCCCGGCGGGCACCTGCGCGGCTGCCGGTACCGCCGGCCGTGTGAGCTCGGTGTCCCCCCAGGTGTCCCGGCGGATTCCGAAGACCGCGGTGGCAGTGGTCTTCGGATCGCCGTCCTGGCTGAGTTCGACAATCCAGTGCTGGTTGGACCGGTTCGTCCGCACCGCCCGCGCCCGGATCTCGTAGTCGCCGTCGACAATCGGGGCGAGATAGTTCACCGTCAGCGCCACCGGCTGGCCGTGCACATCGGGCTGCAGTTCGACGGCCCGTAACAGTGTTGCCGCGGTGATGCCCCCGAAGGGACCTACCATGTTGGCCCACTCGGGCACCGTACGACCACGCAGCTGTCCGTCGCCGGCAGGTTCGAGGGCTATTCCCTTGTCGAACACGGTTATTGGTTTTCCTTCACAGTCGATCGGTTCTGTTGGTCGATGGCACCGTCGACGAGGGTGCGAAGCACCTCATCGGGGCTGACGTCGCTGAGCCACATGGAGGGGACGTCGGTGCGGTTGAGCATCGCCACCCCGTGCAGGGCGGTGAACAGTGCGGCGGCGATGCGTATCGCGTCGGGGTGCCGTCCCGGCCGCTGTTGGCAGTGGGCGAGTGCCTGGGTCAGCACGCCGAGCGCCTCCGTGGCCGCCGGCGACGGGCCCGCGGCCTGAGCCATCAAGGTGTAGCGCATCGGGTATCGCTGCGCGTAGGCCAGATAGACCTGGCACCCGCGCAGCAGCCGGTCGCGGGGCGGTGCCAGTGGGTCCACCGCGGCCCTGATATCGCCGACCACCTGCTGCCAGCTCTGGTCGACGATGGCCGCCAGGATGGCATCCCGATGTTCGAAATGGGCGTAGATCGCCGGGGCGGAAATACCTGCGGCAGAGGCTATTCCACGCAGGGTCAGATCGGCTTCGCGCTCGGCGGAGTCCAGTAGCCCGGCCGCCGCGGCCAGAATCTCGTCGCGCAGCAGGGCGCCAGAGCCTCTGGCGTTGCGCTTGCGGAGCTCAGTGGCCACCCCGGGTAATTTACACACGTAAATAAACGTGCGTGAAGTTACCCTTCGGGGGGAGCCCGACGCGGCCGGTCCAATGCGATCGGCGCGTACCTGAAGGGTTAAGGACTTCCGGCCCTACCGTGGGTCATGATGCCGCCGCAGACTTCGTTCATGGCACCAACATCGCAGACCCTTGGCCCTGTGAAGATCATCGAGGATGCCGTCCGCCTCGCGTGCCGCGCCCCGTCGTATCACAACAGCCAGCCGTGGCGATGGGTCATCTCCGCCGAGGGCGTGCAGCTGTTCGTCGACACCGACCGGTTGGTGGCCACCGATACCAGCGGCCGGCAGGCCGTGCTCAGCTGTGGCGCTGCGTTGGACCACTTCCGGGTGGCCGCGGCGGCGGCGGGGCTGAACACCCAGGTGGACCGCTACCCCGATCCGAACGATCACCACCACCTGGCCACCATCACCTTCAGTGAGATGCCGGCGGTCACCGCCGGGCACCGCGCCCGCGCCGATGCGATCCTGCGGCGGCGCACCGACCGGCTGCCTATGACGGCACCGGCCGATTGGGAGTCGTTTGCACTGCTGTTGCGCGAATCCGCCGATCCCGAGCTCGCCGCGATAAACGTCATCGACGCAGCCGACCGACCCACCGTCGCGGAAGCCTCCCAGCTCACCGACGCGTTGCGGCTGTACGATTCGGCATACCACCACGAAATTGCCTGGTGGACATCACCATTCGAGGTGACCGATGGCATTCCGCACAGCTCGCTGGTCTCGGCCGCCGAAGCCGACCGCGTCGACGTGGGACGGACATTCCCCGTCACCCGCAACCGGGAGCGCCGCCAGAACGTCGTTGAGGACACTGCGCAATTGGTGGTGATCTCGGCGCTCGACGACACCCGCGCCGATGTGCTGCGCTGTGGTGAGGCGCTGTCCGCCCTGCTCCTGGATGCCACCGTGGCCGGACTCGCGTCGTGCACCCTGAGCCATCTGACCGAGGTGCCCGCCAGCCGAGATATCGTCAGCGCGCTGGTCGACCGGCCGTTCCCGCAGGTGGTGGTACGCCTCGGAGTCATCCCGGAGCTGGACGAGGTGCCACCGCCCACTCCGCGTCGTCCGCTCTCGGACGTGTTGCGGGCCAGGGTCTGAACAAGCCACTCTCGACTCCACCGAGTGGTCTACGGTACCGTAACTTACGGAACCGTAGGTCACTCCCCACTGGAACGGAGTCGCATGGTGATGAACACCCAAGCCGGACTTCTGCACGAACTCGAACCGGTTGTCGAGCAGAATCTCGAGCGTCACCTCGGTATGGCAAAGCCGTGGGATCCGCACGATTACGTCCCCTGGAGCCGTGGTCGCGATTTCGCCTTCCTCGGCGGCGAGGACTGGACGCCCGAGGACTCCCCGCTCGATCCCGTCGCCAAGGCGGCACTCACCGTCAACCTGCTGACCGAGGACAACCTGCCGTCCTATCACCGTGAGATCGCCACCCGGTTCGGCCGTGACGGCGCATGGGGCACCTGGGTCGGTCAGTGGACCGCCGAGGAAGGACGCCACAGCATCGCCTTGCGCGACTATCTGGTGGTGACCCGCGGCGTCGACCCGTCGAAGCTCGAGGCGCTCCGCATGGAGCACACCATCGCCGGCTACGACACCGGGGACAAGACGCCACTCGCGGTGCTGGCCTACGTGTCATTTCAGGAACTGGCCACCCGCGTCTCACATCGCAATACCGGACGCGCCTCGGGATGCGCCATCGCCGATCAGTTGCTCGCACGGATCGCCACCGACGAGAACCTGCACATGGTCTTCTACCGCAACCTGATGGCCGCCGCGCTCGATCTCGCCCCCGACGCCGCCATCGCGGCCATCCGCGACGAGGTGATCGGGTTCGCGATGCCCGGCGCCGGCATGACGGACTTCCGCGAGAACTCCATCCTCATCGCGAAGGCCGGCATCTACGATCTGCGCATCCACCACGACGAGGTGCTGCAACCGGTGCTGCGATTCTGGCGGATCTTCGATCGCGACGACTTCGGCCCCGACGGCGAGCAGGCCCGCACGGAACTGGCCCACTTCCTCGGCGCCGTCGACCGACAAGCCCGTTTCTACGAGGAGAAGGCGGCGGCGGTCAAGATGAATGCTCACCACTAGCGACGGGCCTGCCTGACTCAGATACCCACTGCGACCACGACCCCGGGAACAGCGCCGCGTCGACGCCCGCAGCCGCCAGGGCCGCGACCGCCACAGCGGCGGTGACACCCGAGCCGCAGTACACCCCGACCTGCTCCGTTCCGCCGAACGACCAGGCCAGCGCGGCCAGCGCGTCCTCGGACAGCAGTGTGCCGTCGGCGGCCAACACCGCGGTACTGGGCAGATTCTTCGCTCCAGGAATGTGGCCGGCGACCGGGTCGACGGGCTCGACGTCGCCACGGAACCGCTCCGGCGCCCGCGCGTCGAGCAGATTCGCATGCTCGGCGGCCTCATCGGCGGTCAGGGTGGGCATCGCCCCTGCATAGAGGTCATCATGGTCGACGATGACGTCACCCGGTGGGGGCGTCACACCCCCGGTCTCCAGTGCCCCGCCGACGGCCCGCCACGCGGCCAGTCCGCCGTCGAGGATGTGCACGTCGGCGATGCCCGCCGCCCGTAGCACCCACCAGGCGCGGGCCGACCCGGCGCGGTTCCAGTCGTCATAGACCACGACCGGCACTCCGGCGCGCACACCCCACCGCCGTGCCGCCATTTCCAGGCTGTGGCCCGACGGAAGCGGATGCCTGCCCCGACCCGTCACGCCGTGATCGCTGAGCTCGTCCTCCAGCGAGACGTACACCGCGCCGGGCAGATGCCTCGCGGCGTGGTCGTCACGTCCGTCCGGGGCGCCGAGTTGCCAGCGGATATCGAGGATGGTCGTCGGGTCGCCGGCCTCGAGGCGCTGGGAGAGTTCGGCCACGGATACGAAGACATCGCCGCGTGCAGTCACCCGGCGAGGGTCTCAGATCCGGCGAAGATGCGGAATAGCGGGCACGCGCCGTACTGTTATTGGCCCTATGACTGACAACGCCGAGCTGAGCCCCACCGACTGGGTTCGCGAGCAGACCGAACGCATCATCGAGCAGGGCACCACCGACGGGGTCGAGGTCCTGGACCGGCCGATCGTGCTGTTCACCACCACCGGCGCCAAGTCCGGCAAGAAGCGTTACGTCCCGCTGATGCGCGTCGAGGAGAACGGCAAATACGCCATGGTCGCCTCCAAGGGCGGCGCCCCGAAGCACCCGTCGTGGTATCACAACGTCAAGGCGCATCCGCAGATCACCGCCCAGGACGGCGACAAGGTTGTCGAGCTGACCGCTCGCGAGATCGAGGGCGCCGAGCGTCAGCATTGGTGGGAGCTGGCCGTGGCGGCCTACCCGCCGTACGCGGATTACCAAACCAAGACCGACCGGCTGATCCCGGTCTTCGTGCTGGAGTAACTGCGGGCGCCGAGATAGATCAGCCGACCGGTCTCAGTGCCGCATCGAAGAACGCCAGTTCCAGGCGCATGGCCCGCCGGTATGCGTGCCGAATTGTCGGCGTGCCCTCACCGTGCTGGTCGAGCAGACGCTCCAGTAGTGCGGCGATCTCATCGAAACCGGGGTCGGCGTAGGTCTGCACCCACTGCGCGTACGGACCCGCTGTGCCCGCGTCCAACGTGGACCCGATGTGGGCGTAGAGGCGCATGCACGGCGTCATCGCCGCACACACCACGCCCAGGCCGCCGATGGCTGCCGTGGCGAGCAGGAACTCGGTGTAGGCCAGTGTCGCGGCGGTAGGTTTCACCCCGGACATATCGATACCCCACTCAGCGGCATACGCCGAATGCAACCCCAGTTCGTCGCGCACGCCGGCCAGCAGATCGGCGAAGCTCAGTAGCGTCTCGGTGTCGGTGCTGCGGGCAAGCGCCAAAGCGTATGCCCGCGCGAAGGATTCGAGGAAGAAGGCATCCTGGGCGATGTAGCCGGCAAACAGATCGCGCTCCAGCGAGCCGTCCCCGATACCGCGGACGAAGGGGTTGGCCAGCACCTCGGCTGCGATATCGGCGTTCTCCGACCACAGTTCAGATGACAGGCTCATGCGGCGTTCTCCCAGGCCATGTTCCAGAACTCCACCTCGAGCCGGAGCACCTCATCGATCAGGCTCTGGTGCTCGTCCGCCCTGGCGAGTCGACCCAGCCCCTCGACATAGGAGGCGAAGTCCGGGGTGGTCCAGTGCTCGACGAACTGGTCCAGCGGTGCCGCCGCGGGAGCGGCCGAGGTCCAGCCGAGCAGATACACCCGCTCGAGGACCCACAGGGCGGTGACGGCCGCCGGGTAGGGCTCATCATCGAGACGCCGCAGCAGGTCGCGGTAGGCCACCGTGGTGGGCAGCGGCGGTACGTCTAGGTCGATGCCGCGCAGGGCCGCCTGCTCGGAGAACCAGTCCAGCTCGGCCACCAGTGCGACGCACCCACCGACGAGCACGCCTTGCGCTGCGCGCGGAGCGCGGCCCAGCAGCCGGGACTGGAAGATCAGCAGGTCGGCGACGAACAGCGCGTCCTGGCGCAGCCACCGGTCGAAAGCAACATTGGTGACGGTGCCGTCACGCACCGCATCCAGGAACGGGTGGCGGGTCGCAGCCGTCCAGAGGTCATCAGGCACGCCAGCAGAATAGCCTCGGCTCTCGGATATGCTCGGGGCTCGTGTCCGTCGATGCCGGCCATCGGCTGCACTCACATGCTTCTGGGAGACACGCTTCTGGGAGACACTGCGGTGAGCAACGTCGGTAATCGGTTACGACCACATGAACGCGGAGGGGTAATACGAAGGGGGTAACGCGAAATATGGGCGACATGCGGCACTAGCTGGGAAGATCTTTTGACAGGCTCCACACAGTCTGCGATGCTTTCCCCAACTTGAGGCCCATTCGAGGGGGACACATGTCAGTAATCACTCAGAAGTTGAGCATCGGTGTCGTGACATGCGCCATGGCAGCCGCAGCAACGCTCACCCCTATCCCCGTTGCGCAGGCGGCGCCCGAGCTGTCGACCAACTTGGGCTCGCGCGCGGGCACACTTAGCTTCGATCGCATCTTCGGTCGCAGCCCCACAAACCCCACACCGGACGACCCGGGTCCCCTCTTCACGTTCTTTCCGGATAACTGGTATCTCAATGGGTCGGTGGAGCCTCGCCCGAGTCCCACGTTCCCTCTCGGTATTCCTATCGTGAAATTCAGCCCGCTCATCTTGGTTCCCCCGGGTGCCCGCGAGCGTTACATGTGGTTCACGGCGAACCTAGACTTCAAGGTCTGCGCTCCAGGCATTTCGGTGAAGCTCGGCCCCTACGGGACCAAGACCACTTCAGTCGGAAAAGGAAGCTGCAAGTAGCTTCCTGATCGACGGGCTCAACATGGTGACCGGCAATCTGGATCGTCCCGGCGGGGCCTCGGTGTCACATCAGGAGTTCGGCGAACGAGCGGGTGCTTTCGGCTACAACAGCAAGCGATCCCGGATCGGTGATTTCCCAGATGTTTTCGGCTCCTTCCCAGCAGCGTTGATCGCCGACGTGATCACCGCCGCCGGCGAAGGGGGCGAGTTCACGCGGTCGTCGGGAACCCGGTGCTGTCGGTTCCCGACATCGCCGAACTGGATTCCGCGCCGCAGAAGCTGGATCTGATGGTGTCGCTGGACCTCTACGCCAACGAGACCAACCGGCACGCCGACTACATCCTGGCGGGCACCACCTTCCAGGAACGCGACGATATGCCGATGGCCTATGCGGCCTACTGCCCGACGGTGTTCCTGCAGGCCGCAGAACCGGTGCTGGAACCCTACGGGCAGGCCCGGCCCGAATGGGGGGTGTTCGAGGAGTTGGCCGCCCGCATGAACGCGTCCCTGCTGGCCATCGGGCCCTATGGTGGCCGAGTTCGGTTTTCGCCGCAGCGGGCTGAATCCCCAACTGCTGAAGGACAATCCGCACGGTATCCGTGCTGGACCGAGCACGCACCGCACGGCGGGCTGCGCGATGTGGTGGCCCTCCGGGACGGAAAGGTGTGCCTGGCACCGGCGTGAACGTCAACGAGCTGACCTCCAACCGGCCCGAGGATCTTGAGGTGCTCGCCGGTATGTCGGTGCTCAACGCGGTGGCGGTCCGGTTGGAGGCAGTCGCTGCCTCTCCGACGCACACGACAAGCGCAGTGCTGCCCGAAACGCACTGACCTGCGCGCCGCCACCTTCGGGGGGACGTGACCGAACTCGCAGAATACGATCTGTCCCGGCGGGGTACTCCGTACACCCGCTGCTCGATGATGAGCTGCGCGATCAGTTTGCACACGCCGTTGAGCAAGTGAGGACATCCATGCGGGTATCCCCCAAACCGTTGACCAGCCGGGTAACCGCCATTCCCGATCAGGAAGTGTGGCCCGGTAAGGCCTATCCCCTCGGCGCGACCTACGACGGTTCCGGGACCAACTTTGCGCTCTTCAGTGAGGTCGCCAAGCAGGTCGAGCTGTGCCTCTTCGAAGAGGACGGCACCGAGACGCGATTCGCCCTGCCCGAGGTGGATGCATTCGTCTGGCACGGATTCCTGCCCGGCATCGAACCGGGCCAGCGGTACGGATACCGGGTACACGGACCGTATGAACCCGACGCCGGCGACCGATGCAATCCCAACAAGCTGCTGCTGGACCCCTACGCCAAGGCCATCGTTGGCATTTTTCAATGGGACCAGTCGCTGTTCGGCTACAACTTCGGCGAACCCGACAGCCGCAACGATGACGACTCTGCGGCGAGCATGCCGAAGTCGGTGGTGATCAACCCGTTCTTCGATTGGGGCATCGACCGGCCGCCGCGGCACGAGTACGCCGACAGCTTCATCTACGAGGCCCACGTCAAGGGCCTGACCGAAACCCATCCGGACATCCCCGATGCGGTGCGGGGCACCTACGCCGCGATCGGGCACCCGGCGATCATCGGCCACCTCAAGGCACTCGGCATCACCGCCATCGAACTGATGCCGGTGCACCATTTCGCCAACGACTCGACCCTCATCGACAAGGGCCTGTCCAACTACTGGGGTTACAACACCATCGGCTACTTCGCCCCCGACTCGAAATACTCCAGCAGTGGCACCCCCGGCGGGCAGGTGCAGGAGTTCAAGGCGATGGTGCGCACCCTGCACGAAGCCGGCATCGAGGTGATCCTGGATGTGGTGTACAACCACACCGCCGAGGGCAACCACCTGGGCCCGACGGTCTCGATGCGCGGTATCGACAATGCCGCCTACTACCGCCTCGTCGACGACGACAAGCGCTACTACATGGACTACACCGGAACCGGCAACAGCCTCAACGTCGGGCACCCGCATTCGCTGCAGCTGATCATGGATTCGTTGCGGTACTGGGTGACCGAGATGCACGTCGACGGTTTCCGCTTCGACCTGGCATCCACGCTGGCGCGCGAGTTCTACGACGTGGACAAGCTTTCGACATTCTTCGAACTGGTGCAACAGGATCCGACGGTCAGCCAGGTCAAGCTGATCGCCGAGCCGTGGGACATCGGCCCGGGTGGCTACCAGGTGGGCAACTTCCCGCCGCAATGGACCGAGTGGAACGGCAAATACCGCGACACGGTGCGCGATTTCTGGCGCGGTGAAGCCGCCAGCCTCGGCGAATTCGCCTCTCGGCTCACCGGTTCGGCCGACCTCTACGAGCAGAGCGCCCGCCGCCCAGTGGCATCCATCAACTTCGTCATCGCCCATGACGGCTTCACCCTGCGGGACCTGGTGTCCTACAACGAGAAACACAACGATGCCAACGGCGAGGACAACACCGACGGCGAGAGCCACAACCGGTCGTGGAACTGCGGGGTCGAAGGCCCGACCGACGACCCGGACATCAACGCCCTGCGCGAACAGCTGGAGCGCAACTTCCTGGCCACTTTGCTGTTGTCCCAAGGCGTTCCGATGATCTGTCACGGCGACGAACTCGGGCGCACCCAGGGCGGTAACAACAACGGCTACTGCCAGGACAACGAGATCACCTGGGTCGACTGGGAGAACGCCGACCAGGACCTGTTGGACTTCGCGTCGCGGGTGTCGGCGCTGCGCGCCGAGCATCCGGTGTTCCGCAGGCGCCGGTTCTTCAACGGCCGGCCGGTACGCCAGCGCGGATCCGCGGGTGTACCGGACATCTCCTGGTTCCGGCCCGACGGTTCGGAGATGAGCGACGAGGACTGGGACACCGGACTCGGCAAATCGGTCGCCGTCTACCTCAACGGCAACGGCATCCCCGATCTGAATCCACGCGGGCAGCGGGTCACCGACGACTCGTTCGTGGTGTGCTTCAACGCCCACCACGAACCCATCGAGTTCACGCTGCCGCCCGAAGAGTTCGGGATGGCATGGCTGCCCGTCATCGATACCGCGGCACAGGCCCTCACCAGCGACGATCCCATCGCCGCGGGTGCATCGCGAAAGACCGCCGCGCGATCGGTGACGGTTCTGCAACAGGCGCGGTAGCCAGCGGGAACCGGTACCGGCGCCGATCCTATGCTGCACAGCATGGGCGCGATGACCAGGAACAACGTCAATGTCGTGACGGTTAGCGGTTAGGCTCACGACGTGCCGACAACCTGGTCACGGCGTGCATTCCTGGCAGCGGCGGCCGCCGGTGCGGCGCTGGCCGCAACGGCCTGCCGTTCGGATCCGCCCGGCACCATCGCCGACGACGGCTCCGTCACCGTCGCCCACGCCTTCGGGGAGACCAAGGTTGCTGCACCACCCGCCCGGGTGGTCAGCGCCGGGCTGACGGGCCAGGACTGCCTGCTGGCGGTGGGCGTCATCCCGATCGGGGTGACCGAATGGTTCGGTGGGCAACCGTTCGCGGTGTGGCCGTGGGGAGTCGCGGCCCTCGGCGCGGCGCAACCGGCGGTGCTCAATCTCGACGGCGGCATCAACTTCGAGGCGATCACCGCGCTCAACCCGGATCTGATCATCGCCACCAACGCCGGCCTGGACCAGGACACCTATACCCGGCTCGCCAACGTCGCCCCCACCATCGCCCAGGCCGGACAGGAGGCGTTCTTCGAGCCGTGGAAGGAGCAGGCGTCGGCGATCGGTCAGGCGGTGTTCAAGCATGACGAGATGCAGCGCCTGATCACCGGTGTCGACGACCGCTTCACTGCGTTGGGCACCGCGAATCCAGGGTTCAAGGGCAAGCGTGCGCTGCTGCTGCAGGGCAGCCTGGACGGCGGGGATCTGGTGACGACGCCGCCGGGGTGGCGGACCGAGTTCCTCACCCAGATGGGTTTCGAGGTACCCGAGGTCGACCAGCGGGTGCCGCGTGACCAGATGGCCGATGTGCTCCGTGGCGCCGATGTGCTGATCTGGGCCGCCGACGACGCGGAGATCGCGGTGCTGACGGTCGACCCGATCGTCGCCGAGCAGGGCCCGCGCAATGTGTTCACCGGGCGAGACCTGGCGGCCGCGATCGCATTCTCCTCACCACTGTCCCTGCCTGCGGTGGCCGACCAGCTGCCACCGATGTTGACCACCGCGCTCGCCTGAGAGGATGTCCCGGTGAGCAGCCTGACCGACACCCCAAACCAGCGACCTTCGTTCGCGCAAGTCGGTTCGGCCTACTATCCGGTCTTCGTCGCGGTCTTCACTGCCCTGGTGATCATCTCCAACGTGACCGCCACCAAGGGTGTGGCATTCGGCCCGATCATCACCGACGGTGGATTCATCGTCTTTCCGCTGACCTACGTGATCGGCGACGTGCTCTCCGAGGTGTACGGCTTCAAGGCCGCGCGCAAGGCGATCCTGCTCGGTTTCGGGATGAACGCCCTGGCCGCGCTGGCCTTCTGGGTGACCATCTATCTGCCCGCCGCAGACTTCTACGTCAACCAGCCGCACTTCGAGAACGTCGTGCACGCCTACACCCAGCTGATCGTGGCCGGGCTGGCCGGATTCGTGGTCGGCCAGACCATCAACGCCTGGCTGGTGGTGAAGATCAAGGAACGCACCAAGGAGAAGCACCTGTGGGCCCGGTTGATCGGCTCGACCTTCGGCGGTCAGCTCGGTGACACGCTGGTGTTCTGCGCCATCGCCGCCAACGCCATAGGCATCACCAGCTTCGGTGACTTCGTCGTCTACACCGCGCTGGGCTGGTTCTACAAAACTCTGGTCGAGGTGATCATGCTGCCGGTGACCTACCGGGTGATCGCGGTGATCAAGCGGCGTGAGCCGACGTACCAGGCCGTGGTTTGAGCTCCTGGCCGCAGTGGCATCTAAGGCTCCTCTGGCAAAGCTCACAGACCCCTCGAGAATCGACTTACTCGGCGGTAGCTTCGGTAGATGAGCGTTACAACGGAAATCACGACGCCCGGCGCACTGGGCACCGTTCGTGATTATGGCGATCAGGCGCTGCTGCTCGAGTTCGACAGCACCACGGACGTATTGGCCTGGACCGGCACCCTGCAACGGGCCGGACTACCCGGCGTCCTCGATATCGTGCCGGCGTCGCGCACCGTGCTGATGAAGCTCGACGGGCCGCGTTATCTCGCGCCGACCCGGCAACGGCTCGGGAAACTGCGCCCGGAGCAGTCCATCGCCGAGAGCGAAACGGCCGATGAGCCCGACGCGGTGATCGAGGTGACGTACGACGGCGCCGATCTGGAAGCCGTGGCCGAGCTCACCGGCCTGAACACCGCCGAGGTCGTCGCCGCACATACCGGCCGGCTGTGGCGCGTCGGATTCGGCGGTTTCGCACCGGGTTTCGCGTATCTGGTCGGTGGTGACCCCCGCCTGCAGGTGGCGCGACGCGACGAACCCCGCACCCGGGTGCCTGCCGGGTCGGTCGGGTTGGCCGACGAGTTCAGCGGCGTCTACCCGCGCGAATCCCCGGGCGGCTGGCAACTGATCGGCCGCACCCAGGCCGTGCCGTTCGACGTCACGCGTGAACAACCCGCCCTGTTGACACCGGGCATGACCGTCGCGTTCCGGGAGGTCCGATGAGCATCACACTGGAAGTCCTGCGCACCGGGCCGCTGGCCCTCGTCGAGGATCTGGGCCGGCCAGGGCTGGCCCATTTGGGGGTGACCCGATCCGGCGCGGCCGATCGCCGCGCGCACACCCTGGCCAACCGGCTGGTCGCCAACCCCGGCGAGCGGGCCACCGTCGAGGTCACCTTCGGCGGGTTCTCCGCCAGGGTCCGCGGCGGGGATGTCACCATCGCGGTGACAGGCGCCGACACCGACCCCGCCGTCAACGGAGTTCCGTTCGGCACCAACAGCATTCACTACGCTCACGACGGCGAAGTGATCTCGCTGGGCGCGCCGCACTCCGGGCTGCGCAGCTACCTGGCGGTACGCGGCGGCATCGACGTGGAACCGGTGCTCGGGTCGCGCAGCTATGACGTGATGTCCAGCATCGGGCCTGCACCGCTGCGGGTGGGCGACGTGCTGCCGGTCGGCGAATACACCACCGACTTCCCCGAACTGGACCAGGCACCGGTGGGCACCATCGAACCCGAGATCCTCGAATTGCAGGTGGTGCCCGGCCCACGGGACGACTGGTTCGTCGACCCCGGCATCCTGGTCCGCACCAACTGGCAGGTGACCAACCGCAGCGACCGGGTCGGGATGCGACTGGTCGGCATGCCGCTGGAGTACCGCCGGCCCGATAGGCAGCTGCCCAGCGAGGGCGCCACCCGCGGTGCGATACAGATCCCGCCCAACGGTTTTCCGGTGATTCTGGGGCCGGATCACCCGGTGACCGGCGGTTACCCGGTGATCGGCGTGATTGCCGATGAGGACAGCGACAAACTGGGTCAGACCAGGCCCGGGCAGACGGTCCGGCTGCACTGGTCGCGGCCCCGCCGACCGCGCTGATTGATGGTAGAAACGGCGGTGTGCACGGTCACAGCCAAGGCCACGGCGCGGTTCGGGACGTCCACACCGCTCGCCTGATCCACACCTCCGATCTGGACGCCGAAACGCGCGCCGATGCGCGCCGGATGGTGTTCGACGCCTTCCTAGCAGACGGGGACGAAGCGTTCGCCGAGTCGGACTGGGAACACGCGCTGGGTGGCATGCACGCGCTGATCGGTCACCGGGGTGCGATCATCGCGCACGGCGCTGTGGTGCAGCGCCGGTTGTTCTACCGCGGGACCGCACTGCGCTGTGGCTACCTCGAAGCCGTCGCGGTGCGGGAGGACTGGCGCGGTCAGGGTCTGGCCACCGCGGTCATGGATGCCCTGGAGCAGGTGCTGCGCGGCGCGTACCAGCTGGGAGCCCTCAGTGCATCGGAGGCCGGCCCGGCTCTGTACCTGCCGCGAGGCTGGCAGCTGTGGACCGGACCTACGTCGGTGCTCGCGCCCTCGGGCAGCATCCGGACCGCCGACGATGACGGCAGCGTCTACGTGTTGCCGGTCAACGTCGATGTGGACACGTCCGCCGATCTGGCCTGCGACTGGCGCGACGGTGACGTCTGGTAGGTCGCCGATACCTCACAGCCCGGCGCCCTCGGCGGTGAGCGGATGTTCACTGCCGGGTTATCGCGAGCAGCGATTGTGCAACATAGCCCTTCTAGCGTTCCCTGACATGCCCTCCGCGCTCCAGCCCACGACACAAAAGCCTAGTGCGACACCACTCCGCAATCGCAAAGTAACACCCGGGAAACATCCTCTGAATACACAGGGCACATGACCGCACCTGACTGGGCACCGCTCACCGGGTTCCGGGTCGCCGTGACCTCGGCCCGGCGGTCGGAGGAGCTGAGCGCCCTGCTCACCCGTCGCGGCGCCGACGTGACCAGCGCGGCCGCCATCGCCATGGTGCCGCTGCCCGACGATGAGGAACTGCGGGTCAACACCGTCGCCCTGATCGCCGCGCCGCCCGACATCGTGATCGCCACCACCGGCATCGGTCTGCGGGGCTGGATCGCCGCCGCCGACGGGTGGGGACTGGCCCATGAACTGACCGTGGCGCTGGGCAACGCGCGCATCGTGTCCCGCGGACCGAAGGCCACCGGAGCGCTGCGCGCCGCCGGACTCCCCGAGGAATGGTCGCCGGAGTCCGAGTCATCCCGCGAGTTGCTGCACTACCTGCTGGAGGGCGGCATCGTCGGGAGGCGGGTCGCCGTCCAGCTGCACGGCACCAACGACGACTGGGACCCGTTCCCGGAGTTCCTGGACGAACTGCGCATGGCAGGCGCGGATGTCGTGCCGATCCGGGTGTACCGATGGAATCCGGCGCCCCGCAACGGCCCGTTCGATCAACTGGTCCTCGGTATCGCCGAGCAGCGTTTCGACGCCGTCAGCTTCACCTCCGCGCCCGCCGTCGCGGCTCTGCTGCTGCGCGCCGCCGACCTCAGTGTCGAAGCCGCCGCGCTCGACGCCTTGCGCACCAATGTGCACGCCATGTGCGTCGGACCGATCACCGCTCGCCCGCTGGTGCGTCTCGGGGTGCCGACGTCGGCCCCGGAGCGGATGCGCCTCGGCGCGCTGGCACGCCACATCACCGACGAGTTGCCGCTGCTGCAGTCCCGCCGGATGCGGGTGGCCGGACACCTGCTGGAGATCCGCGGCACCTGTGTGCTGGTAGACGACGCGGTCAAGGAACTGCCGCCGGCCGGGATGGCGACCATTCGCGCATTGGCCCACCGTCCGGGCGCAGTGGTGTCCCGGACCGATCTGCTCAACGCGCTGCCGGGTAGCGGAACCGACACCCACGCGGTGGAAACGGCGGTCCTGCGACTCCGAGCGGCGTTGGGTGACAGGAACATCGTCTCCACCGTGGTCAAACGCGGATACCGGTTGGCCATCGACGAGTTCCCGGCAGGTGCGCTATGAACCGAGGTGCAACCGCCGTCCTGGTGGCACACGGCACCCGCAAGCCGGGTGGAGTCGCCATGGTGAGAGACCTGGCGCGCCGCGTCGGTGAGGTACTCGACCGGCAAGTTCACGTCGCGTTCGTCGACGTACTCGGTCCGACACCGACCGAGGTGCTCAAGGGTCTTCCCCGGTACCGGCCCGCGGTCCTGGTGCCGGCCTTCCTGGCCGGCGGCTACCACGTCCGCGTCGACGTTCCCGCCCATGTCGAGGCCAGCACCCACCCGGCCGTCACGGTGACCCGCCCACTGGGCCCGGGTGCGGGCACGGTGCGGGTCCTCGCCGACCGGATGTTCGAAGCGGGCTGGCGGCCAGGTGATTCCGTCATCCTCGCGGCCGCGGGAACATCGGATCGCAGCGCGCAGTCCGACCTGCGACAGACCGCGGCAATGCTGTCCGCAGTCATCGGGGACCGCGTCGAACTCGGCTACGCCGCCACCGGCGCGCCGACCGTCGCGGCCGCGGTCGAGGCCGCGCGGGCGCGCAGCGACGGGAGAAGGGTCGCCGTCGCATCCTACCTACTTGCCGACGGCCTGTTCCAGGACCGGTTGCGAGCGTCGGGCGCCGATATCGTCAGCGAGCCCCTGGGCATCCACCCCGGCATGGTCCGGCTGATCGCGAGCCGGTTCCGGCGGGCACCCGCCGTGTCCTGGCCCGTCGCCGCATGACCTGAGCTGGCGATTCGGGGGGTGCGGCCGACGCTACGCCGCGATCTGCACGCAGCCGTCCGGCGTGACGCGGGTCCGGTACACCGGAAGCGAGATGGCCGGGTCGTCCAGGCAGCCACCGTCGTCGAGCGCGAATGCCTGCTTCTTGATCGGCGATTGAACGCAGGCGCGACCGGCCCGGTCGCCGACGATGCCCCGCGACATCACCGCGGCACCGGAGAACGGGTCGATATTGCCGACTGCGTGCAGCGCACCGTGGTCGAGGCGGAACAGCGCAACCTGGTTGCCGTCGGGCAGCAGCACCGCAACACCGCGGCACGGCAACAACCGGTCGTACTGGCAGGCCGAGGTCCATTCCGAATTGCCTTGGGCCGCCGCCTGTTTGCGATCGTGAATCAGGGTCATGAGGTCTCCTGTACCGGTCGCATCTTCGGCATTCCGATGGGCACCTTGCGGCCGAAAGATTCGGTGAACTCGATGGTGGGATCCGCGACGTCGGGGGCGTTGACGAACGAGACGAAACGCGAGAGCTTCTCCGGATCGTCCAGCACACCCTTCCATTCGCAGGCGTATCCACCGACATGCCGCTCGACGGCCGCCTCGAATTCGACCGCCAGACCGAGTGAGTCATCGCAGACGACCTCACGCAGATGGCCCATCCCCCCGTCGAGGGCGTCCAGCCACGGCGCCGTGCGCTGCAACCGGTCCGCGGTGCGGATGTAGAACATCAGGAATCGGTCGATGTAGCGGACCAGGGTCTCGTCGTCGAGGCCGCCGGCCAGCAGTTGCGCGTGCTTGGGGGTCATGCCGCCGTTACCGCACACGTAGAGATTCCAGCCGGTTTCGGTGGCGATCACCCCGACGTCCTTTCCGCGGGCCTCGGCACATTCGCGCGCGCACCCCGATACGCCCATCTTGAGTTTGTGCGGTGAACGCAGGCCGCGGTAACGCAGCTCGAGATCGATCGCCATCTGCACCGAATCCTGTTGCCCGTAGCGGCACCAGTCGCTGCCCACGCAACTCTTCACGGTGCGTAGCGACTTTCCGTATGCCTGGCCGGATTCCATGCCGCCTTCCACCAGACGCCGCCAGATCTCGGGCAGCTGGTCGACCCGCGCGCCGAACATGTCGATGCGCTGGCCGCCGGTGATCTTGGTGTACAGATCGAAATCCCGTGCGATCTCCCCGATCAGAATCAGCTGCGCCGGGGTGATGTCACCGCCGGGCACCCGGGGCACCACGGAGTAGCTGCCATTCTTCTGGATGTTGGCCAGGAAGTGGTCGTTGGAATCCTGCAGCGAGGCCTGCTCACCCTCCAGAACGTGGTCCGAGCCGGTAGAGGCCAGGATCGAGGCGACGGTGGGTTTGCAGATATCGCAACCCTTTCCGGTGCCGAACTTCTCGATCAGACCGGAGAAGGTGCGGATCTCGGTGGCGCTGATGATCTCGAACATCTCGGCGCGCGACTGGGAGAAGTGTTCACACAGCGACTTGGACTGCTCGACACCCTCGGCTTCCAGCAGCTGCTTGAGCAGCGGGACGCAGGACCCGCACGAAGTGCCGGCCAGTGTGCACTTCTTCAGGTCGGCCACATCGGTGCAGCCACCGCAGATGGCTTCCTTAAGATCACCCTTGGTGACGTTGTTGCACGAACAGATCTGCGCGATATCCGGCAGCGCACCGACACCCAGTCCGGGCGAATTCCCGTCGGAGGCAGGCGCGATCAACGACAGCGGGTCGTCGGGGAGCTCGCTGGCGACCATCGGGCGCAGCACACCGTAGGCCGAGGCATCGCCGACCAGGATGCCTCCGAGCAGCGTCTTGGCATCGTCGGAGAGCACCAGTTTGGCGTAGGTCTGCTTGACCGGATCGTTGACGACGACGTCGAGGCAGTTGGGCGTGCGTCCCTGTGCGTCACCGAAGCTCGCGACGTCGACGCCGAGCAACTTGAGCTTGGTGGACATATCGGCCTCGGGGAACTCGGCCCCGCCGCCGAGCAGCCTGTCGGCGACCACCTCGGCGCTGGTGTAACCGGGTCCGACCAGGCCGTAGCAGCGACCGTCGATGGCGGCCACCTCGCCGACCGCGTAGATGCCGGGATCGCTGGTGACACAAGACAGATCGGTCAAGATACCGCCGCGCTGGGCGATGTCGAGGCCGGCCTGGCGGGCCAGCTCGTCGCGTGGACGCACGCCGGCGGCGAAGACGACCAGGCCGGCATCGATGCTGCTTCCGTCATTGAGCGTCACCCGCACGGAATCGTCGTCCTCGGACTTGCGCAGGGGCTTGTTCTTCTGGATCGGCTGGATGCTCTCGATGCCGACACCGGTGTGCACCCCTATGCCGAGCCCCCGGATCATCCGGTTCAGCAGTGCACCGCCGGCCCCATCGAGCTGAGCGGCCATCAGATGCGGCGACATCTCCACCACCTGGGTAGACAACCCGAAGGCGCGCAATGCGTTCGCGGCTTCCAGACCGAGCAGACCGCCGCCGATCACCACGCCCACTGGCGTTTTCGTTCTAGCTGCGGCCAGTGCGCCGGCCCGGATGTCGTCGAGATCATCGAGGGTGCGGTAGACGTGGCAGTGCGGCAGCTCGTGTCCCGGGATCGGCGGCACGAAGGCGTACGAGCCGGTGGCCAGCACGAGTGCGTCGTACTCCAGGAGGCGACCGTCGGCCAGCGTGACGGTCTTGGTGGCCCGGTCGATCTCCCGGGCCGCCAGGCCCAGATGCAGAACGACACCGTTGTCGCCTGCATAGTCATTGCCGGGCAGCGCCAGCCGGGCGCGGTCCCAGTGCTCGGTGTAACCGGTCAGCCCGACGCGGTCGTAGGCGGCGTCGGACTCCTCCGAGAGCACCGTCACCCGCCAGGAACCCTCGGTATCCCGCGCGCGCAGGGCTTCCACGAAGCGGTGTCCGACCATGCCGTGTCCGACCACGACCACATGCTTGGCTGATTGCATACCGTGACGGTAGGGAGTCGATATTGCCGCAATGTCGCCGCGTGTGAATCGGCCGTCACGGTGTTCTCACATTCGCCGGAGGGCCGATGTGAGTGCTTCGGAACCGGCGGGGAACTGCGTCCAGGGCTTCAGCTCGAAGATCCGTTTCCCGACGCGCCGCAACCCGACGTGATCTGTCTCACTCTGAAGTCGATGTTGTGCCTAACATCGAGTGCGTAATGTGATCGCTGGCACCCTTCAGCCCAAGGAGGTCACCCTTGTCCACCACGACCGAGCTTGCCGAACTTCACGAACTGATCGGCAACCTTCGCCGTTGCGTCACATCGCTGCGAGCCCGCTACGGCGACGCTCCTGCGATGCGCCGCATCGTCAACGATGCCGAACGTATGCTCAACGATATCGACCGGCTGGACATCGACGCCGCGGAACTGGAGGTGCGCGGAACACCCACGCATGCCGGCGCTGCCGAGAAGGTCGGCATCCCCGACACCGACTACGCCAGTGACTTCTGGCGTGGCGTCGATGACGAGGGTCTCGGCGGCAGCCGGTAAGCCCAGGGGCCACCAATGGCCCCTAGACAACAGAAGAAGAGGGAACTCAGTGAGCGCACCGACCTCGAATCCTCAAGGTAACGGCGTCTTCTCACCCACCAGAGCGCAGATCAAGCAGCGCACCCTGCGCACCGATGCCTGGTGGAAGTCGCCCCTGATCACGGACCTCGGCTTTGCCGCGTTCGTCATCTACGCGACGGTGCGGGCGTTCCTGCAGAACAACTACTGGGTCGCCGACTACCACTATCTGACACCGTTTTACTCACCGTGCATCGTGAAGTGGAACGAGGCGACCCAGTCAGGTTGTGTCCCGGAGGCCAGCCACTTCGGTCAGATCCTGCCCGACGTATGGTGGCTGCCCTATGCGGCGTTCTCACTGCCGTTCCTGCTGCTGTTCCGGCTGACCTGCTACTACTACCGCGGCGCCTACTACCGGTCCGTCTGGCAGGCGCCGACGGCCTGCGCGGTCGCCGAGCCGCACGCCAAGTACACCGGCGAAACCCGCCTGCCGCTGATCATTCAGAACACCCACCGGTACTTCTTCTACATCGCGGCGATCATCTCGGTGATCAACACCTACGACGCCATCCTGGCGTTCCGCTCGCCGACCGGATTCGGGTTCGGGCTGGGCAACATCGTGCTGGTCGCGAACGTCGTGCTGCTGTGGGTCTACACACTGTCCTGCCACTCCTGCCGCCACGTCGTCGGTGGACGCCTCAAGCACTTCTCCAAGCACCCGGTGCGGTACTGGATGTGGGGACAGATCAGCAAGCTGAACACCCGGCACAAGCTGTACGCGTGGGTCACCCTCGGCACCCTGATGTTCACCGACTTCTACATCGTGCTGGTCGCCAGCGGAACCATCAGCGACCTGAGATTCATTGGCTAACAAATTAATTCCGGCTCATACGACACTAGTGAGGATTCCGAATGGGTGACCTGGATCGGCACACCTACGACGTCGTCGTGATCGGCGCCGGCGGGGCGGGGCTGCGCGCCGTGATCGAGGCACGCGAGCGCGGCCTGCGGGTGGCGGTGGTGACCAAGTCGTTGTTCGGCAAGGCGCATACGGTGATGGCCGAGGGTGGCTGCGCGGCTGCGATGCGCAATGTCAACACCAAGGACTCCTGGCAGGTGCACTTCGGTGACACCATGCGCGGCGGCAAGTTCCTGAACAACTGGAGGATGGCAGAGCTGCACGCCCAGGAGGCCCCGGACCGGGTGTGGGAGCTGGAAACCTATGGGGCGCTGTTCGATCGCACCAAGGACGGCCGGATCAGCCAACGCAACTTCGGCGGGCACACCTATCCGCGGCTGGCCCACGTCGGTGACCGCACCGGCTTGGAGATCATCCGCACCCTGCAGCAGAAGATCGTGTCCCTGCAACAGGAGGACAAGCGCGAGCTCGGCGATTACGAGGCCCGCATCAGGGTCTTTCACGAATGCAGCATCACCGAACTGATCCTGGACAACGGTGCCGTCGCGGGAGCCTTCGGCTACTGGCGCGAGACCGGGCAGTTCATCCTGTTCGAGGCGCCGGCCGTGGTGCTGGCGACCGGCGGAATCGGCAAGTCCTTCAAGGTGTCGTCGAACTCCTGGGAGTACACCGGCGACGGGCACGCCCTGGCGCTGCGCGCCGGTTCGGGGCTGATCAACATGGAGTTCATCCAGTTCCACCCGACCGGCATGGTCTGGCCGCTCTCGGTCAAGGGCATCCTCGTCACCGAGGGTGTCCGCGGTGACGGCGGAGTGCTCAAGAACTCCGAGGGCAAGCGCTTCATGTTCGACTACATCCCCGATGTCTTCAAGGGCCAGTACGCCGAGACCGAGGAAGAAGCCGACCAGTGGCTCAAGGACAACGACTCCGCCCGCCGCACCCCTGACCTGCTGCCCCGCGACGAGGTGGCCCGCGCCATCAACGAAGAAGTGAAGGCCGGCCGCGGCACCCCACACGGCGGCGTCTACCTCGACATCGCCTCGCGGATGCCCGCCGAGGAGATCAAGCGCCGGCTGCCCTCGATGTATCACCAGTTCATCGAGCTGGCAGAGGTCGACATCACCAAGGACGCGATGGAGGTCGGGCCGACCTGTCACTACGTGATGGGCGGTATCGAGGTCGATCCGGATAGCGGCGGCGCGGCCACCCCGGGGCTGTTCGCGGCCGGCGAGTGCTCCGGTGGCATGCACGGTTCGAACCGGCTGGGCGGCAACTCCCTTTCCGACCTACTGGTGTTCGGCCGCCGGGCCGGGCTCGGAGCGTCCGACTACGTCCAGGCACTGGCCGACCGGCCCGCGGCCTCCGAGGACGCCCTGGCTGCGGCGACCCAGCTGGCGCTGGACCCGTTCACGCCGAAAGCCGCCGCCGAGAACCCCTATACGTTGCACGCCGAACTGCAGCAGTCGATGAACGACCTGGCGGGCATCATCCGCAAGGAGGGTGAACTCGAAGAGGCCCTGGCCAAGATCGACGAGCTCAAGGCGCGCTACGCCAACGTGGTCGTCGAGGGCGGCCGCATGTTCAACCCCGGCTGGCACCTGGCCATCGACATGCGCAACATGCTGCTGGTCAGCGAGTGCGTGGCCAAGGCCGCCCTGCAGCGCACCGAGAGCCGCGGCGGGCACACCCGCGACGACTTCCCACAGATGGATTCGAGCTGGCGCAACAAGCTGCTGGTGTGCCGGGCTGTTCCGGGTGATCACCAGGTGGTTCCCGATATCACCGTCGAGGTCGAACAGCAGCCGGTGATGCGGCCGGATCTGCTGGGCACCTTCGAGTTGTCCGAGCTCCAGAAGTACTACACCGAAGATCAATTGGCCGAGCACCCCGAGCGGAAGGGCTGACCATGGCTCCTTACGACGCGAAACTGCGGGTATGGCGCGGCGACCCCGCCGGCGGCGAACTGCAGGACTACACGGTCCAGGTCAACGAAGGCGAGGTGGTGCTCGACATCGTGCACCGCCTGCAGGCCACCCAGGCGGGTGATCTCGCGGTGCGCTGGAACTGCAAGGCCGGCAAGTGCGGGTCCTGTTCGGCGGAGATCAACGGCCGGCCACGGCTGCTGTGCATGACGCGCATGTCGACGTTCGACGAGAATGAGACCGTCACCATCACACCGCTGCGGACGTTCCCGGTGATGCGCGATCTGGTAACCGATGTGTCGTTCAACTATGAGAAGGCGCGCCAGATCCCGTCGTTCACCCCACCCAAGGATCTGCAGCCGGGCGAGTACCGCATGCACCAGGAGGACGTGAACCGCAGCCAGGAGTTCCGCAAGTGCATCGAATGCTTCCTGTGCCAGAACGTCTGCCACGTGGTGCGCGATCACGAGGAGAACAAGGAGAACTTCGCGGGTCCGCGTTTCCACATGCGGATCGCCGAGCTCGACATGCATCCGCTGGACACCGTGGACCGTCAGGAGATGGCTCAGGACGAGTTCGGCCTCGGTCTCTGCAACATCACCAAGTGCTGCACCGAGGTGTGCCCGGAACACATCAAGATCACCGACAATGCGCTGATCCCGATGAAGGAACGCGTCGCCGACCGCAAGTACGACCCGATTGTCTGGCTGGGCAACAAATTGTTCCGCCGTTGACGTCGATGGGTGGCAATGTCCGATATCGAGCGTACGGTGGTGTCAACGGCCAATCAACCGTCGGAGAGGCATAGTCATGTCGCAACGAGAAACCGTCAGCATCAACGATATTCGCACCGCGATCCGCGAGCTCACAGCCCGCGCGGAACTGGCCCTCAAGGAGGGCAGGCGTGAGGATGCGGCCGAACTCCAGCAGCGGATCGCCGGGTACCGCGACCAGCTGGGAAGTAAGCCCTAGCTTCCGAGCTTGCGGAACGTGCTGCGGTGGAACACGATCGGCGGCACGTCATGTACGACGATCTCGCTGACCCGCAGCACCACGATGGTGTGATCGCCGGCCGGAACTTCCTGGGTGATCGTGCTCTCCAGCCACACGCTGGTGCCGTGGACGAACACCGCACCGCTGTCGCGGGACTGGGTCTCCAGCCCCGCGAAGCGATCGCCGGCCTTGGCCGCCAGAGTGCGGGCTGCGGTGTCATGTGACTCGCCCAGCACGCTGATGCCCAGCGCGGGCACGTCCTTGAGCTTGGGCCAGGTCTCCGAGGAATTCTGCACGCAGAATGACACCAGCGGCGGGTCCAGCGACACCGGCACGAAGGTGCTGGCCGCCAGACCCACTCGGACGCCGTCCACTTCTGCTGCGATGGCGACGACTCCGGTCGGGAAATGACCGAACGCCTCGCGCAGCGAAGCCGGGCTCAGTTCTGTGTCGCTCATAACACTCCCATCTTCACATGTACACGGTGCGCGCAGCAGTAGCGCCCGTGCGCCACCACCTGCCCGAGCCGGTGCCGTAGTACCTGGGGCTCATCGCGGAGATCGACGACGGCAGCGCCGTCTGCACAGAAACCACTCGTCCATCCTCCTCGTTCGGTCCGCGGGCAACCATGGTCCCGCTCACCGTGAACGCAATAGGTACCCAATGACGGCGGTGATCGCGGTGGACACTCGATCTCGATGGCGAACCGACGATCGACACCGATGTCCCCGGCGGTCCCGATATCGCCTATCTGCGGTACAAATCGGGATCGACCCGAGCCCACACGCCGGTATCGGCGTCCAGACCGGCAAAGGACGCGGCGTGCAAACGTGATCGTGGCTAGCATCACATCTACGGCGAATCAGCAGTTCAGCGCCCCTTTATCGGGCTGGCGCAACGCCCGATCAACCACCGGGTTGGGCGGCTGCCGCGAATTTGCTTCCGCCAGCTTTACGCTGGGGTTACTCGACGGTATAGTTCAATGCTGTTACTGGTGGGTAACTTAGCGCAGTCCAGTCGCAGGTACCCAACCGCGCAGACCCAATTTCATTGAGGAGACACTGTGAGTCACTACAAGAGCAACGTTCGTGACCAGGTATTTGCCTTGTTCGATGTGCTCGGTCTCGACAAGGTCCTCGGCGTCGGTTCGTTCGCCGACCTGGATGCCGACACCGCCCGCGAGATGATCAACGAGATCG
This sequence comes from Mycobacterium sp., assembly GCA_011620645.1. Classification (GTDB taxonomy): domain Bacteria; phylum Actinomycetota; class Actinomycetes; order Mycobacteriales; family Mycobacteriaceae; genus Mycobacterium. Next base: position 13,598 of record WOYS01000110.1, on the reverse strand, counting down.
CGCGTCTGGCCGAGGGCCCGATCGCCGAATCGTTCGCCGACGGCGACCGCAACCCGCCGGTCTTCGACCCGGCGACGCACACCATCACGCTGCCCGAGTCGTTCAAGAAGTCGGTCAACGCGGCCATCGACGGCGGCTGGAACAAGGTCGGGCTCGACGAGGCTCTCGGCGGCATGCCCGCCCCCAAGGCGCTGATGTGGGCGCTCAACGAGCACATCCTCGGCGCCAACCCCGCAGTCTGGATGTACAGCGGCGGTGCCGGTTTCGCGCAGATCTTCGCACACAACGGCACCGAGGAGCAGAAGAAGTGGGCGGTCATCGCCGCCGAGAACAACTGGGGCGCCACCATGGTGCTCACCGAGCCCGACGCGGGTTCGGATGTCGGCGCCGGCCGTACGAAGGCGGTCAAGCAGGAGGACGGCTCCTGGCACATCGACGGTGTGAAGCGATTCATCACTTCCGCCGACGCCGACGATCTGTTCCCGAACATCGTGCACTTGGTGCTGGCCCGCCCCGAGGGCGCAGGCCCCGGCACCAAGGGCCTGTCGCTGTTCTTCGTGCCGAAGTTCCTCTTCGACTTCGAGACCGGTGAGCTCGGCGAGCGCAACGGCGTCTACGTCACCAACGTCGAGCACAAGATGGGCCTGAAGGTTTCGGCCACCTGTGAGCTGACCTTCGGCCAGCACGACAAGCCCGCCGTCGGCTGGCTCGTCGGCGAGGTGCACGATGGCATCGCGCAGATGTTCGACGTCATCGAGCAGGCTCGGATGACGGTGGGCACCAAGGCAATCGCCACCCTGTCCACCGGCTACCTCAACGCCCTGGCCTACGCCAAGGACCGTGTGCAGGGTGCCGACCTGACCCAGCTCACCGACAAGGCCGCGCCGCGGGTGACCATCACGCATCACCCCGACGTCCGCCGCTCGCTGATGACCCAGAAGTCCTACGCCGAGGGCATGCGCGCGCTGTACATGTACACCGCCACCTTCCAGGACGCCGAGGTCGCCAAGGCGCTGCACGACGTTGACGCCGATCTGGCCGTCCGGGTCAACGACCTGCTGCTGCCGGTGGTCAAGGGCTTCGGCTCGGAGACCGCCTACGAGAAGCTCACCGAGAGCCTGCAGACCTTCGGCGGATCGGGCTTCCTGCAGGACTACCCGATCGAGCAGTACATCCGCGACGCCAAGATCGACTCGCTCTACGAAGGCACCACCGCCATCCAGGCGCAGGACTTCTTCTTCCGCAAGATCATCCGCGACAAGGGTCAGGCACTGTCCTACGTCTCCGGTCAGATCGACACGTTCGTGAAGAACGAGACCGGCAACGGCCGACTGAAGGCCGAGCGCGCACTGCTGGCGACCGCCCTTGAGGACGTGCAGGGCATGGCCGCTACCCTGACCGGCTACCTGATGGCGTCGCAGGAGGAACCGGCCGACATCTACAAGGTCGGCCTGGGTTCGGTGCGCTTCCTGATGAGCGTGGGCGACCTGGTCATCGGCTGGCTGCTGCAGCGCGAGGCCGCAGTGGCGATCGAGAAGCTCGACGCCGGCGCCACCGGCGCGGACAAGGCGTTCTATGAGGGCAAGATCGGCGCCGCGTCGTTCTTCGCGAAGAACTTCCTGCCGCTGCTCACCAGCACCCGCACGGTGCTCGACGCCATCGACAACGCGGTGATGGAACTGGACGAAGCGGCCTTCTGAGTTTTCTGAGGCCGTTTTCTGAGGCGCATAGTCCCCCAAAGACCAAGGACCCCCGGCGATCCCGGGGGTCCTTGCATTCTCGGGCGTTGACTCTGCGCACGCGGCGAAGAAGGGCGAAGAAGTGTGAGTGGGCACGCCATGGACGCCGCGTCACAGCAGAATGTTCGCCAGTGGCCAAAAGTATGGGCGGGTTCGGGAGGACTGGCGGTTTTCCAACCTCGAGGGCGTCCTCATATACCTGTCGGTATCTCGCGCGGCCGGATTCCACCTCGTTCCGGCTCTTTGGATCTGTCACTCCCGAACCCGTCGTGCGGTCGACTGTACGCCTGTGATGGTGATCACACCAGAGGTTTTTCGACGGCGTCGACCTCTCGCATGGCCACCGCCAGTACTGTCAGCAGATCCGGCCAGACTTCCTAGGATGCTGATCTGCATGCCACACATGACGCCCGCAGCGAAGTGACCGAAACCGAGACCCGGCTGGGAAATTTCGGGCCGAATTGGTTCTCCTCGGTGATGGGCACCGGGATTCTCGTCGTCGCCGGTGCCACCCTCCCGCTGCGCCCGCCCGGCCTGCGGGTGTTCACTGAGGTCGTCTGGGTGTTCGCCGCAGCCCTGCTGGTGGCGCTCATCGTCGCGGTGAGTCTGCAGTGGTTCCGCCATCCCACCGTGGCACGCGGTCACGCCCGCAACCCGCAGATGGCGCACTTCTACGGCGCCGCACCGATGGCGCTGATGACGGTCGGATCCGGCACCATGCTCGTCGGCAAGGACCTGATCGGCGAAAGCCTGGCCGTCGATGTCAACTGGGTGCTGTGGTCGGCGGGCACGATCGGCGGACTGTTCACCGCGATGTCGATCCCGTATCTGATGTTCACCCAACACAACGTCGGCCCGGACGCCGCATTCGGCGGCTGGTTGATGCCCGTCGTCCCGCCAATGGTCTCGGCCGCGGCCGGCGCGATGCTGATCCCGCACATGGCGCCGGGCACCGGCCGGACCACCATGTTCTACGGCTGCCTGGCGATGTTCGGGCTGTCGCTGATCGCGGCGCTGATCATCATCACGATGATCTGGAGCCGGCTGGCGCTCTACGGCACCTCCGGGACCGCGCGGGTGCCGACGCTGTGGATCGTGCTGGGACCGCTGGGCCAGTCGGTGACGGTGGCCGGACTCCTTGCGACCGAGGCCCACCTGGCCGTCCCGCCGGACCTCGCGGCCGGGGTCGGGATCTTCGCGATCCTGTTCGGGGTGCCGGTGTGGGGTTTCTGCGTGCTGTGGATCGGTCTGGCCACCGCGCTCACGGTCCGCACGCTGCGGCGCGGGATGCCGTTCGCCCTGACGTGGTGGAGCCTGACGTTCCCGGTAGGCACCTTCGTCACCGGCACCACTCAGTTGGCTGTGCACACGGCGCTGCCGGCCTTCGAGGTCGCCGCGGCCGCGGCCTACACGGGTCTGCTGTGCACGTGGGCGCTGGTCGCCGTGCGCACCGCGCGCGGCAGCCTGGCCGGCAGTCTGTTCGCGCCGCCGGCGTCGGCACCGATCACGGCGTCCAAGGACCCGGGAAATTAGCTCGGGCGAGCGCAGCGACGGGGGAAGAACTCGGGCGAGCGCAGCGACGGGGGAAGAACTCGGGCGAGCGCAGCGACGGGGGAA
>WOYS01000110.1:0-10142 GCA_011620645.1 Mycobacterium sp. | reverse complement strand
GAAGAATAGAGCCCCGTGTTGCCGTCGGGTCGGGGGGTCAGACGGCAACACGGAGCTATCCCATGTATCGACACTGCCCCGGCAAGCGTTACAGGTCCCGAGAAAAGTTTTCTCCCAACTTTTCGCCGGCAGGCACTCAGGCCTCCAGGATGGCCGTCACACCCTGCCCACCGGCTGCGCAGACCGAGATCAGGCCGCGGACCGGCTGACCGGTCTGCTTCTTCTTCTCCGCGAGTTGCTTGGCCAGCTGTGCGACGATGCGCCCACCCGTCGCGGCGAACGGGTGGCCGGCCGCCAGCGATGAGCCGTTGACGTTGAGCTTGCTGCGATCGATGGCACCCAACGGCGCATCCAGCCCGAGGCGGCCCTTGCAGTAGTCCGGCGATTCCCAGGCCGCCAGGGTGGCCAGCACCACCGAGGCGAAGGCCTCGTGGATCTCGTAGAAATCGAAGTCCTGCAGGGTCAGGCCATTGCGGGCGAGCAGCCGCGGCACGGCATAGGTCGGAGCCATCAGCAGTCCGTCGGGGCCGTTGACGTAGTCGACCGCAGCCGTCTCACCGTCGACGAAGTAGGCCAGCACCGGCAGATCGCGCGCGGCCGCCCACTCCTCGGTGGACAGCAGCGCCACCGACGCGCCATCGGTCAGTGGCGTGGAATTGCCCGCGGTCATCGTCGCGTCGCCGTTGCGGACACCGAAGACGGGCTTGAGCTGCGCCAGCTTCTCAGCCGACGAGTCGGCGCGCAGATTGTTGTCGCGGTAGACGCCCAGGAACGGGGTCACCAGGTCGTCGAAGAAGCCGCGGTCATAGGCGGCGGCCATGTTGCGGTGGCTGGCTGCGGCCAGCTCGTCCTGATCGACGCGCTTGACGCCCATCTCCTTGGCGGTGATGGCGGCGTGCTCGCCCATCGACAGCCCGGTGCGGGGTTCACCATTGGTGGGGATCTCGACTCCGATGGCGGCGGGCAGCTTGCCGACCAGCTTGAGGCGGTCGAGGTTGGACTTGGACCGGCGCAGGCTCAGCAGCACACCGCGCAGATCATCGCCGAACGCGATGGGCGCATCGGAGGTAGTGTCCACACCACCGGCGGCGGCCACCTGATAGCGGCCGCGGGCGATACCGTCGGCCGCGGCGATCGCCGACTGCAGGCCGGTGCCGCAAGCCTGCTGCAAGTCGAACGCCGGGGTGTAGGGCGACAGCGAGCTGCCCAACACGCTCTCGCGCATGAGGTTGAAGTCGCGGCTGTGCTTGAGCACCGCGCCACCGATGACGGCGTCGAGCTTCTCTCCCTTGAGACCGAAACGATCCGCCAGCCCGTCGAGGACGGCGGTGAACATGTTCTGGTTGGAGGCGTTCGCGTAGGCGCCGTCGGAGCGGACGAAGGGAATCCGGTTTCCGCCGAGCACCGCGACGCGGCGAGAATTCGTGTTAGCCATAATCCAACATTACCCGCCGTCCTTACTCTGGAGTAAGTTAGTATCCATGGCTTCCGACCTGTTCTCCCAAGTGGTCAATTCCGGGCCCGGATCTTTCCTGGCCAAACAACTCGGCGTACCGCAGCCCGAAGAGCTGCGCCGCTACCGCGCCGGCCAGCCGCCGCTGAGCGGATCGCTGCTCATCGGCGGGGAAGGCCGAGTGGTCGAACCACTGCGCGCCGCTCTGGCCGACGACTACGACGTCGTCGCCAACAACATCGGTGGGCGGTGGGCCGACTCGTTCGGCGGGCTGGTGTTCGACGCCACCGGTATCACCGAGCCGGCCGGGCTGAAGGCGCTCTACAAGTTCTTCACCCCGGTCCTGCGAAACCTCGGCGCCTCCGGCCGGGTGGTGGTCATCGGCACCGCCCCGACGGGCACGGCGACCGCGCACGAGCACATCGTGCAACGCGCGCTGGAAGGGTTCACCCGCTCGCTGGGCAAGGAGGTCCGGCGCGGAGCGACGGTGTCGCTGGTGTACCTGGCCGCTGACGCCGGGGCCGGGGCGTCCGGCCTGGAATCGACGTTGCGGTTCATCCTGTCCGGTAAGTCGGCGTTCGTGGACGGGCAGGTGTTCCGGGTCGGCGCCGCCGATTCGACGGCCCCCGCAGACTGGGACAAACCGCTGGCCGGCGAGGTCGCCGTGGTGACCGGCGCGGCGCGTGGTATCGGGGCGACGATCGCCGAGGTCTTCGCCCGCGACGGCGCGGCGGTGGTGGCCGTCGACGTGCCTGCGGCCGAAGAGGCGCTGAAGGAGACCGCCGACAAGGTGGGGGGCACGGCGCTGGCGCTGGACGTCACCGTGCCCGACGCGGTGGACCAGATCCTCGCGCATCTCCGCGAACATCATGGCGGCAAGGTCGACGTCCTGGTCAACAACGCCGGCATCACCCGCGACAAGCTGCTCGCCAATATGGACGAGTCCCGCTGGGATTCGGTGATCGCCGTGAATCTGGTTGCACCACTGACCCTTACCGAGGGCCTGGTGGCCGCCGGCGCGCTGGGCGAGGGTGGGCGGGTGATCGGCCTGTCATCGATGGCCGGTATCGCGGGTAACCGCGGGCAGACCAACTATGCGACGACCAAGGCCGGCATGATCGGCATCGTCGAGGCGTTGGAGCCGAGCCTGGCCGCCAACGGCGTCACCATCAACGCCGTCGCGCCGGGTTTCATCGAGACCAAGATGACCGAGGCCATTCCGCTGGCCACCCGCGAGGTGGGCCGCCGGCTCAACTCCCTGTTCCAGGGCGGCCAGCCGGTGGATGTCGCCGAGACCATCGCCTACTTCGCCAGCCCGGCCTCCAATGCCGTCACGGGCAACACGATCCGGGTCTGCGGCCAAGCACTGCTGGGGGCGTGACGGTGTCACAGCCCAACGGCCTGCTGAATATGGCGCGGGCGGTCGCGGGCGCGCTGCCGTTCGTCCCGCGGTCCGGCGGTCTGCCCGACCGCACGGTGCACGTGCCCGAACTGCGGATCGACCCGGCCAATGTTGCAGCGTACGCGGGCGTGACCGGTCTGCGGTTCGACGACACCGTGCCGTTGACGTACCCGTTCGCGCTGACGTTCCCGACCATGATGTCGCTGGCCACGTCATTCGATTTCCCTTTCGCGGCAATGGGTTCGGTGCACACCGAGAACCACATCACCCAGTACCGGCCGATCACCGTCAGCGACGTGCTGGATGTGTCGGTGCATGCGGAGAACCTGCGCGAGCACCGCAAGGGACTGCTGGTGGACCTGGTCACCAGCATCAAGATCGGTTACGACCTGGCCTGGGGACAGGTCACGACGTTCCTGCATCAGCAGCGGACCAGCCTCTCCGACGAACCGAAGCCCGAGCCACCCAAGCAGAAGAAGCTGCCGCCGCCCAATGCGGTGCTGAGCATCTCGGCGGGTCAGATCCGCTCATACGCCTCGATCGGCGGTGACCACAACCCGATCCACACCAACTCCCTCGGCGCCAAGCTGTTCGGCTTCCCCACCGTCATCGCACACGGAATGTTCAGCGCGGCAGCCGTTCTCGGCAATATCGAAGGCCAGCTGCCCGATGCCGTGCAGTATTCGGTGCGCTTCGGTAAGCCGGTGCTGCTGCCGGCGCGCGCCGGGCTTTACGTGGAGGCGAAAGACAACGGTTGGGAACTGGCGCTTCGGCACCTGTCGAAGGGTTATCCGCATCTGACGGCATCGGTGACCGCCACCTAACGCCCAACCTGAACACGATGTCGAGAAATCAGCCAGAACTCGCGATCAACTTCAGATTCGGCGTCAAGGTGCGGTCGGCTTGCCTTTCAGGCCGCGCCAGAACAGGTTGATCATCAGCTCGGTGGCATCTTGCACGCCGGCGTCACCGGTGCTCACCCGGTCTGCGATGGCCTCACCGGCCCCCACCAGCGCGACGGCCATCATGTTGAAGTCGGCGTCCGGCTCCGGGTTTCGGGTGCCGGACTGCAGCAGCCTGCCGACCAGATCGATGATCCGCTCACGGCCCTCGCGCACCGTGTGCGCAAACGCCTGCGAGCTGGTGGCCTGGCTGTACAGCACGATCCAGGACGCGCGGTGTGAGTCGATGTAGCCGAGGAACGCCCCGACAGCGTTGTTCAGCATGTCTTTCGGGCTCTGGGTGAAGTCGATCCTGCTCCGCACCTCATCGACGAACCGGTTCAGTTCACGGTCCAGGCAGGCTCCGAACAACTCCTCCTTGGAGCCGTAATAGAGATAGAGCATCGGCTTGGAGATCTGCGCCTCGGCGGCGATCGCGTCCATCGACGTCTCGTGATAGCCGTTGATGGAGAACATCTGCACGGCGGCGTCGAGCATCTGCTGCTCGCGCACCGCACGCGGCAGCCGCTTGGTTCCACCGGCCATCGGATCAGATTACGGGTGGCTCAGCCACCGCAGTTGGGGTTAGGCCCCTTGGAGGCGGCCAGCCGCTGCAGTGACGCATCCACCGCACCCTGGGACAGCTCACCCGCCGCGACCGCCTGCTCCAGCCGGTCGAGCACCGCGGGAACCTCGGTGGTGGTGATCCACAGGGCGACATCGGCACCCGCCTGCAGCGACCGCAGCACCGCTTCGGCGACGCCATAACGGGCATTGATCGCCGCCATGCTGGACAGATCGTCGGTGAAGACCACGCCACCGAACCCCGGTCCGCCGTAACCGCCGGAACGCAGCAGTCCGTACGCGGCGGGGCTGAGGCTCGCCGGGTCCGAACCGGTCAGTCCGGGAACCTGCATGTGGCCGACCATCACGGCGACCGGCGCGGCGGCCGTCAGAGTCCGGTAGGGCACCAGGTCGTTGTCCTTGAGTTCGGCCAGCGGCGGGGTGGACACCGAACCCGTATGGGAATCGCCGGCGGCGCGCCCATGCCCGGGGAAGTGCTTGAGCACCGGCAGCACCCCGGCATCACGCAGACCGCGGGCGTAGGCACCGGCGTACTCGGTGACAACGGCGGGATCGTCGCCGAAGGACCGATCACCGATCGCCGCGCTGTCAGCGGTGACATCGAGGACCGGGGCGAAATCGATGGTGATGCCCAGCCCGCGCATCGCCCGACCACGCTCCAGCGCGATCCCGTACACCTCGTCGGCCGACTTGGTCTCGGCGAGCACGCGGGCCGAGGGCTGGCTGCCGATGATCGACGCCAGCCGGGACACCCGGCCGCCCTCCTCGTCGACGCTGACGCCCAGCGGCAGCGCGGTCGCCGACCCGGCGATACCGGCCAGTGGCGCTCCCAGCATCGACAGATCCGTCCAGCTGCCGATCATGATGCCGCCGACCTTGTGATCCGCCACCGCGGCTTGCGCGTCGGCCGCTCCGGTCACGCCGACCATCAGCAGCTGGGCGAGCTTGTCCCGCGTCGACAGCGACGCGATGTCACCGCACACCGCAGGGGCGGGCGCGGCAGGCAACGGGTTGTCCAGGGAAGCGAAATTCGGGGCGAAGGCATTGCTGCTCGTCGCCGCCGGTGGGGCCGCCGCGTCAGTCGATTGGGCGGGCGAGCAGGCCAGCAGCAGCCCGGCCAGCGCGGTGACGGCGCAGAGTGTGCGTGGCATCGACATGGGTCCCGACACTAGCGGCTACCAGAGGTGCAGTTCACATGGAATGCCAGCCGATTGCAGCCAGCTGCGCTCACCGACCGCCATGATCCACTCAGCTGCCGCCCACACCGCGCCGGTCGCCGGGCGCCAGAACTCCCGCTCCGCTGCCGTCGTGGCAACATTCTGACGTGCTAGGTTGGCGGGCATGGAACGGTTCGTCGTGCCCGCTGCGGCCAGCATCGTGGTCGGCCTGCTGTTGGGTGCGGCGGCGATCTTCGGCGTGACGCTGATGGTCCAGCAGGACACCAAGCCGCCGGTGCAATCGGGAGACCCGGCGTCGTCGGTCCTCAATCGCGTTGAGTACGGCGACCGGGCCTGACCCAGGCGCGCCCGCAGCCGCAGGATCGCAGGTTCCCGACAGGTTGTCACGGCGTTGGCTGTGGCTGGTCGGTACCGCCTCGCTGATCCTGACCTTCAGCCAGTCACCCGGCCTGATCTCTCCCGACACCAAACTCGACCTCACCGCCAACCCCCTGCGCTTCCTGGCGCGCGCCGCTGACCTGTGGAACAGCGACCTGCCCTTCGGGCAGGCGCAGAACCAGGCCTACGGCTATCTGTTCCCGCACGGTGCGTTCTTCCTTGCCGGAGATGTGCTCGGTCTGCCCGGCTGGGTCACCCAGCGACTGTGGTGGGCACTGCTGCTCACCGTGGGGTTCTGGGGACTGCTCCGCGTGGCGGAAGCTCTTGGCATCGGGAGCACCGGTTCCCGGGTCATCGCCGCCACGGCGTTCGCGCTGTCCCCGCGGGTGCTGACCACCCTGGGAGCCATCTCCTCGGAAACCCTGCCGATGATGCTGGCGCCGTGGGTGTTGCTGCCGGTCATCCACGCGATGCGCGGGGACGACCGGATCCGCCTGCTGGCCGCCCGCTCGGCGCTCGCGGTGGCGCTGATGGGGGCGGTCAATGCCGTCGCCACCCTGACTGGGTGCCTGGCCGCGATCATTTGGTGGGCAGCGCACCGCCCGAACCGGCAATGGTGGCGTTTCACCGCGTGGTGGGCGCTGTGCACCGCGCTGGCCGTCACCTGGTGGTCGATCGCACTGGTCATGCTGGGCCGGATCAGCCCGCCGTTCCTGGACTTCATCGAATCCTCCGGTGTCACCACCCGCTGGCTGTCGCTGACCGAGGTGCTGCGCGGCACCGGCAGCTGGACACCGTATGTCGCACCGACCGCCACCGCGGGATCGACGCTGGTCACCAGCTCGGTCGCGGTGCTGGCCACCACCCTGGTCGCGGCGGCCGGTCTGGCGGGCCTGGCCATGGGGACCATGCCCGCCCGCGGCCGGCTCATCCTCATCCTGTTCGCCGGAATCACCGCACTGGCCGCCGGGTATTCCGGCGGGCTCGGTTCGCCGATCGCGGCGCAGATTCAGCTCTTCCTCGATGCCGACGGCACCCCGCTGCGCAATGTGCACAAGCTGGAACCGCTGATCCGGCTGCCCCTGGCACTCGGCCTGGCCCACCTGCTGGGACGGATACCGCTGCCGGGCAAGGTGTCCCGGCGCGACTGGGTGCTTTCCTTCGCCCATCCCGAACGCGATAAGCGAGTTGCCGTCGCCGTCATCGTGCTGACGGCACTGGCCGCGGGAACATCGCTGGCGTGGACGGGCCGGTTGACACCGCCGGGCAGCTTCGCGGCGATACCTGGTTACTGGCACGACACCGCTGCCTGGCTCGATGAGCACAACAGCGACCGCGGTCGCGTGCTCATCGCGCCGGGGGCGCCGTTCGCGACACAGGTATGGGGCAACAGCCATGACGAGCCCCTTCAGGTGCTGGGCAGCAGCCCGTGGGGTGTCCGCGACTCGATACCGCTGACCCCGCCGGAGACCATCCGCGCGCTCGACTCTGTGCAATGGCTGTTCGCCGCCGGGCAGCCGTCCGCCGGTCTGGCGGATACGCTTGCCCAGCAGGGTGTTTCGTTTGTGGTAGTCCGCAATGACCTCGATCCGGAGACCTCGCGCTCAGCACGCCCGATCCTGGTGCACCGCGCCATTGAAGGATCCCCCGGACTCACAAAGGTCGCGGAGTTCGGCGAACCCGTCGGACCGGGCACGCTGGAGGGATTCGTGACCGACAGCGGCCTGCGCCCCCGCTACCCCGCCGTGGAGATTTTCCGGGTCGAGGGCGCCCGGCCCGGACCGTTCCTCGCCGATATCGACGCGATGGCCCGGGTCGATGGTGCCCCGGAAGCCCTACTGCGACTGAATGAACGCCGCCGCCTGGCAGGCCGTGAACCGCTCGGACCGATGCTTCTGACCGCCGATGCCCAGCGCGCCGGGGTCGCGGCGCCCCTGGTGACGGTCACCGACACACCACTGGCGCGCGAAACCGACTACGGGCGCGTCGACAACCATTCGTCGGCGGTGCGGACCCCCGACGAGGTGCGGCAGACCTTCAACCCGGTGATGGACTATCCGGCCGGCACCGACCCGCTGTACGCGCGGTGGACCGGCGGACGTATCAGTGTGTCCAGCTCGGCGGCGGATTCGACTGCACTACCCAATGTTTCACCGTCCTCGGGCCCGGCCGCGGCGATCGACGCCGACTCCTCGACCAGTTGGGTGTCCAACTCGCTGCAGACCGCGACCGGCCAGTGGATGCAGGTCGACTTCGACCATCCGGTGACCAACGCCGCGGTCACCATCATCCCGAGCGCCACCACCGTCGGGGCGCAGGTGCGCCGCATCGAGGTGTCGACGGTGAATGGCACCACCACAATGCGTTTCGACGAGCCCGGTAAACCACTGTCCGCGGCACTGCCGTTCGGTGAGACGCCGTGGATGCGTATCACCGCGGTCGGGACCGACGACGGCTCGCCGGGGGTCCAGTTCGGCATCACCGATCTATCGGTGACCCAGTACGACGCCTCGGGCTTCGCTCACCCGGTGACACTACGGCGCACCGTGGACGTACCCGGGCCACCGTCGGGATCTGTGGTGGCACAATGGGATCTGGGCTCCGAACTGCTGGGCAGGCCAGGGTGCGCCGAAGCCCCCGACGGCTACCGGTGCGCGGCCACCATGGCGCTGGCGCCCGAGGAAGCGGTGAACATGAGCCGCACCCTCACGGTACCGACGACGACCACGGTCACACCGACGGTATGGGTACGGGCACGGCAGGGGCCGCGGCTGGCCGATCTGATCAGAATGCCCGGAACCACCCGCGCCGTCGGCGATTCCGATCTGATCGACGTGCTCGGTTCGGCCTATGCGGCTACCGACGGTGATACCCGCACCGCTTGGACCGCACCGCAGAGCAACGTCCAGTTCAAGAAGCCACCGACTCTCACAGTGCGGCTGCCCAAGGCCACCGAGGTGGCCGCGCTGACGCTAACACCGAGTTCCTCGGTGCTGCCCGCACATCCGACGATGGTCGCGATCGATCTTGGCGCCGGACCGCAGGTGCGGCGAATGGACGGCAACGGCCCGCAGACCATCGACCTGCTGCCCACGGTGACCGACACGGTCCGGCTGTCGATCCTGGACTGGACCGATGTGATCGACCGCACCGCACTGGGTTTCGATCAGCTCAAGCCCGCCGGACTGGCGGAGGTGATCGTCCTCGACGGCGCGGGTAACCTGATCGCAGCCGCGGACCCAGGCCATCGGAACCGTGCGATCACGTTGCCGTGCGGCCGGGGGCCCATCATCGGTGTGGCCGGGCAGTTCATCCAGACGTCGGTCGCCACCACTGTCGGCGCGCTGCTGGACAACGAACCCATCACCGCGAAACCCTGCCGGGCCGAACCGATCGCCTTGCCGGAGGGACAGCAGGAGTTGCTGGTCAGCCCTGGCGAGGCCTTCGTGGTGGACGGGGTCCAGCTGGCCACCTCGCGCGCGGACGAGCTGCGCACGGCACCGGTCGTTCCCGCACAGACGGGCCGATGGACATCGGATCATCGCGAGATCGAGGTGGACGCGGTGGACCACGACCGGATCGTGGTGGTGCCGGAGAGCGTGAATCCCGGGTGGTTCGCCCACACCGAAGACGGCACGGCACTACAGGTGATCACGGTGAACGGTTGGCAGCAGGGCTGGGTGGTGCCCGCGGGCACCAGCGGCACGCTCACCCTGAGTTTCCCGTCGAATCTCACGTACCGGATCGGGTTGTTCGGTGGCCTCGCGCTGCTGCCTCTGCTGGCTCTGCTTGCGCTGCTGCCGAACCGGCGCAGGGCCATCGGCGAGCCGGTAGCGCCGTGGACGCCCGCGCCGCTGCTGACCGCGGCGGCGGCCCTGACCGCCGGTGCGGTGATCAGCGGGGTCACCGGCCTGGCGGTGGCGGCGGCGGCGATCGGCGTCAGGTACTTGCTGTCCACGTGGCCCCGGTACGCGGAGTCCGTCACGGTGGGTACCGTCGCCGGTGGCCTGATCACGGCGGGTGCGGTGCTCTCACGCGATCCGTGGCGCTCAGTGGACGGTTACATCGGCCATTCGGCGGGTGTGCAGTTCATCGCCCTGCTGTCGGTGGCGATGCTCTCAGCCTCGACGGTGGCTATGGATCGACGATTGCGTTCACCGTCGGTCGATACACCCAATTCGCCTCGGCCGGTCATCCCGCGCTCC
>WOYS01000029.1 GCA_011620645.1 Mycobacterium sp. | reverse complement strand
CAAGACCAAGCCGGAAGCGGCATAGGAAACCCTCCACGATTTCGGGGGAACCACAGAGATCAAGGATGTTGAGATTCCGGAGGCCATGCAGCGGGCGATGGCGCGGGCAGCCGAGGCGGAGCGCGAACGACGAGCCAAGATCATCTCTGCCGAGGGAGAATTTCAGGCATCGCAAAAACTTTTCGAGGCGTCGGAGGTCCTCAGCCGCAACCCAGCAGCGATGCAGCTGCGCTACCAGCAGACCCTCGTCGAACTGGGCGGCGAGAAATCCACGATCGTGTTCCCTCTACCGATTGACCTGATCGCACCCTTCCTCAACATCCCAACCAAGAAGGCGTAGGCCCCCGTTGAAGGTCCTCGACCTGGACCCCTGCCAACCGCGAAGTGGGTGGTGTTCCCACTCCGCTGGGCGACGAACCCGACCGGGGCATATTATTGAGCGTTTCGGTTGCAATTCTTGACCGCCGAATCAGGACAATCGGGCTCTTCATAATTGACGGTATAGTTGGGGTTTGAATCCGCCGGTTTCCAGCAGTGATCTGGCGATGTAGTTGGTGAGGTTACGGAATCCGAGGGCGGATCCGCGCAGGTGCTCGAGGCGGCCGTTGATGGCTTCGGCCGGCCCGTTGGAGGTGCCGGGCCGGTCGAAGTAGGCCAGGACGTCGGCGGCCCGCTTGGTGAGTGTGCGTCCGAGGGTGATCACTTCCTGCAGGGCTTGGGGGACGCCGATGCTCAGCGTGCTGATCAGCGCCGCCATCATGGCGCGCCCCTTCTTGCGGTCGGGCTCTCGGTAAGCGGCCACGGTGCGCTGATACATCGTCGAGGTGGCTTCCACCTCGGCGTGGGCGTCGACGGCGAGCATGGCTGCCAGCCTGGCCCGTTGCTTGTCGGTGAGCAGATCGGCCCCAGTCTGCAGGGTCCGCCGGCACGCATAGAGCGGGTCGGTTTTGCGGCCGCGGTGCCCGCAGGTGGCCGTGGTCAGGGCCTGCTCGGCCCACTCGTGGGTGCGAACGACGATCATCGGGTGCTTGGGTGGGCATGAGGCATCAGGGTGGTCTACCACGCTCTGGATGTGGAAGGGGTCATCTCGTGTTGGCCGGCGGGGCACGGAACCGCAACTGCCCCAGACGATTGCCCCGCTCTCCGGCACCGTGGTCATCGCCGAAACGAACCCGGATCACCGTGACCGCCGGGAACACCGGGCATCGTCACCACGCCGCCGCCCAGATCCCGCCGAAACGTCCTCGCCCTCAACGACGGAACCCCACCCCCACGTGGTCACCCTGAACGCCCGTCAACATCCGGGAAAGCCTGAGAGTTCCGGACACGCTGACAGACCTCCGCAGCCAGCAAGATCGCTCTTGGATAACAAGCAGATATCCATGACGAGTTTCGCGTGTCTCGACGCTCCACCGCGGGCTAATCGCGTTCAGGGTTCTCCGTCCTGCGGCGGCGGAGCTAGCGCAGCCTCACTTCGCGGGTGTCCGCCCCGACACGCAGCCGCCGACCGCTCGGGCCGCGCCGAGCGATGCCACCCTCGTTCACCATGCCCTGCAACAGTTTCGACACCGTCTCTGGTTTCAACTCGAACGCCCGGGCCACACGCTCTGTGATGTCGGAACACCGGTGCCAGCCGCCGTCTCGGAGGATGTCGACGATCATCCGGCACGCCGGCGCAATCCGGCCAGGTGCATCCCAGGAGAAGCCCGGCCACGGGATCGGTGTGGGGTTCGTCAACAGAGGGGCTTCGGACGGTGCGGGCAGCGGAGGTGGACAGGTTGCTGCGGTCCACGGGCAGACAAGCGGGTCGTAGCCCCGGTCGCGAATGCGATTCGTGTAGGTCCACTTTGGATAGCCGCCGCCGGGATCCAGCCATCGGGCAACCGCCAGAATCGATACCTTGCCCGCCCCAGCCCGCTTGAGCGCCTTGGCAACCGACAGCGCATGTCCACCCGTCGTCCAGGTGTCGTCGATCACCATGACGTGACTTCCCTCAGGGACAGGTGTCAGCACGTCGTAGAAGCCAGGTTGCAGTTCGCGTCGCTGCGCGTCGGTAGCGCGCCGGGACGAGCCGTTTGAGGTCACCGTGACCTCGCTGTCGTCACCAAGCAGGGCAACCAGAATCCGATGAAACGGATGCTCTGCACCAACGTTCTTCAGTGACGGCACCGTCGCCCAGTTCCGACAGGGGATGCCCACGAGCGCGTCGGCGCACCCACGATGCCCAAGGCCGACGGCTGTCACCGCCCCCACCAGACGCAGGTCCGCTTGGGTCGCGTGCGGCTGTTTGTAGCGGTGCATTAACGCGCCGCTTTCCAGCCCCTTGCATCCATAAATGATCGAGCCCACGGCGCGATCGTCAACTCACCCCGAACTTGGCGCTCGGGCGTGTCGATTTGCCAGAACGTTCCTTCCAGCGGATTAGCACTTCCTGGTTGCATCCCACAAGTGTGCCCGTTACGCCAGCCTGCTAGAAGCAGGTCGATTGAGACAAAGCCGCATCACCGACGACCGCCAGCTTTACTGCGAAAACGGCCAGATGCGACAAGACCGGACACACAACAACAAATTATCAGTGCGCGATTTATGCTGGGCTGCAGGCGAATTAGGTCTGAAATGTCATAACCGATGTTATCGGCATACTTTTGGTATCCCATTGCGGGATACTTGTGATATGATCGAGCGATGGCGGATCTGACGACCATCAAGGTGTCCAAGCCCTTACGTGAGCGCATCAGTGCCGCCGCGGCGCAGGAAGACGCGACGGTACAGAAGTTTCTCGAGCAGGTCATGGACGAGCATGAACGACACAAGCGCCTCGCCGCGGTGGCCACGGCCATTCGTGGCACCAGCGCACCCACCTTGTCCACCTGGCGCTCGGAGACCGCCGAATGGTCGGCGGTCGACGACCTCGACTCCGAGGCGCACCAGTGACAGTTCCCGTCCTGCCCGGCTCGGTGGTGTGGGTCGACTTGAACCCCACAGTCGGCCGGGAACAAGCCGGGCGCCGACCAGCCGTCGTCGTCGCATCGTCTGGGTATCTGGACGCCGTCACTGAGTTGGCCATCGTCGTTCCCGCCACGACGACCAACCGCGGATGGCCGCAGTACGTCCAACTCACTGGACCCGCCCTGGCCCTGCCCCGCCCCACCTACGCCATGACCGAACAACCCCGCACCATCAGCCGGCAGCGGATCGCCAGCGTCGCCGGGACCGTCGACAACGACTGCCTGGCGTCAATCCGGCAGTGGCTCAACGACTTTCTCCACGACGACAATTCATCACTGTGACAAAACGACGCGGAAGGGCACAGGGTCGAGACGCCATGGACCTCGCGGACTACTTGCGCACGCCCGCGGTGCAGCGCCGGGGAGCCGCCGAACTCAGCCTCCCGGTCGTGCACATCGAGAGCCTGGACGCCGCCACGGTCAGCTGGTGTCGCGACTGGCGCGCCGAGATCCGGATGACCGATCTCGCGGCCGGCGCCGCGGCGGCCCCGGTGACGGTGGGGGCGGTGGACTTCGTGCTGGTGCAGCTGAGCGAGGGTTACCGGCCCGTCGCCGAGCACCTGGCGATGCTCGGCGTTCGCGAGGCCCGTTTCGGAGAACTGTTCGAGGGCGGCCAGATCGAGCCCGACCTCGACGAGCACGACGAGTTCTGCGACAGCATGCCCATGTTCACCGTGCTGCTGGTGGTCGAGGCCATCGTCGATGACCTCATGCCACGCTCCCGGCTGCGACCGTGGTCGGTGGCCGAGGTCATCCAGACCATGCTGCCCACCCACTCGGGCATGGTGGCGGCCTCAGCGCTCGGCGGCACCGAACCGGCCCGCCGACTGGTGTCGACGCGTCGGCTCGATCCCGACCTGCTGGACGTCGGTTTGACCGGCATTCCCGGCCACCCGGGTCTGCTCGGCCGGGCGACCCTGTTCACCTATCTCGACGATGCGCACACCGCTCTGCGTGACGTCGCCGACGAGGTGTTCACCGTTCACCGATGACCTTGATCACCCGGTACGAGCTACGCACTCTGAACTCGCTGCCATGGCCCCACGGGCTAGGTAAGGCCGAGTATCGGCGCCTGGAGCGCCGCTTGATAGGGCTGTTAGGCACCGGATATCTCAAACCTGCCGTTCACCAACGAGCCTTTGAAACGAACAGCGAGTACCGAACCGTGGTGCTCGAAGAGTTGGGAGCGCGGGGCTGGAGTCATGACGTCGTCGACGTGGCGGCGGCCAGCCGCCACGCTGGCGGCAGCGGCGCCTCTGCTTGGGGTCAATCTCACCAATGATGAGCACTGGTGGACCTGGGCGCGCGAGCAGCCAACCACCAACCCATTCGTGCGGTCGTGGCTCATCTCACCTCCCGACATCACCGGCGGATACCTCGACGCCCGGCACCGCATCACCTACTTGAGATTTATGTGCGCCCCGTCCTTCCCCGTCCTCGTCAGGCACCAACGAGGCTGAGGTCTTAGCGCGCGTGGTTGACGCGAACGAGCACCGGGTACGACGGATCGTGATGCAGCCGCAGATAGGTCAAGCGGTGCCGGCCGTCGCCGATTCCACTGCCCGCCAACAATATTGGGTAATAGACCCAGTGTCGCACAAGGGGGCCGTGCGCCTCGACCAAGGGCCTGGCCCACTGCCGCCACGGGTCGACATCGGTCAACACCCTGCCGAGGAGCGGTGATGTCCTCCCGATCGTGAGAGCCTCGTCGATTCGTTCCAGGCTGGCTGCCCAGACTGCGCTGCTCAACGCCTCGTTGATGGCGGCGCGCAGGCCCGCTTCCGCGCCGAACGCCGCTTCGAACGACCGAGATCCGCCGCTCGGTGGATTCATATAGTCCAGGACCACGCCCCGCAGACCGGGGTACTCCAGGTCCTTGCCGATGGACGTTGGCCAAGGAAGCGACCCAAGAGCGCGCACCACGTGGCTGTACGTCATGAGCCGCCCAGCGAGGTGTTGCGAACCGTCTTGGCGGTGGCGGCCGGGGTGGCAGCAGGTCGACCATCGAGGTTGATCAGAGAACACCCCGGCTGTAGCGCTGGACGGTAGAACGTGAACTCACAACGACGACAGTGAAACGTGCGGTGGATGGTCCCGCAGCCGCAGGTCTGGCTGCCAACCAGCACGCGGTAGGGACCCCACGGATGGCCGTTGCCGCACGCTGGCGGCGGTTCAGGTTCCACCCATCCCCGAGATGTCCTACGGAGCCCATCACCGTCCACCTACTCGATCATATGTTCGATTTGCGCTAGGTCGACACTTTAACGCCATTCTGTGCGGTGCGCTGCACCGCCGGGCGGTGAGGCCACGCCGCGGAGGCCAACCGGGTGGCTACGCGATCCGCGCGCTCAGACGCTGCGCAATTCGTGACGCCCTCCGGTGCGTGGTGACCGTACCGTGGATGCATGCCCAACGAGGACCGCCCCGCTCTTCGCTTAGTACCGGGCCACCAGCCCTCTGTTGAGAGATCAAATGAAGCCGACCTCACCATTGCCGATGTAGCTGCGGCCTGCGGACTCGCCCAGCCCGTCATCGCTCAGCTTGTACCCCGGACGTGAACCGACCAGGGCTGGATGTACACACTCAGCCAGCTCGAAACAGCGGTGCAGATCGCCCGCACCATGCGCGCTGGTGGTCGCGCCGATGAGTAGATGCCTACCTCCGACTGGCGGCCCACCGCGGCCGGCGCGCACCATCGATGACTGACGACGCCCCCGCGTTCCAGGTTCCAGGCCCGATGCTGGCCACTTTAGGTGAGCCACCGGGAGGTCCGGGCTTTGCCATCGAGTTCAAGTGGGACGGCTTCCGTGGCCGTATCCGGGCCCACGGCAACAGGGTCTCTGTCTACACGCGCAACGGTGCAGAGGCACTGTCGACCTTCCCCGAACTCGGCGAGGTGACGGCAGGGATCGGTCGAGATCTCCTGCTGGACGGCGAGATTGTCGCGATGGACCGCTCCGGCCGACCATCGTTCACTCGCCTCCAGCAGCGGTGGCCCATGCGGAGGCGGCCATCGTCGTCTCTGCTGCGTGAAGTTCCCGTGCGCTACCTAGCCTTCGATTTGCTGGCAATCGGAGACGTAGACCTCACGACGAGGCCCTATCTCGAACGCCGCCAGGTCCTCGAGGACCTCGCGGCCGCGTCGACCTCCGAGGTGTTGGCTATCCCGCCGTCATGGCGGGACATCGATCCGTGGCACATGATGCAGGTAGCCGCAGAGCAGTCCGTCGAGGGAATTGTTTCGAAACGCGTTGATTCGCAGTATGTCTCGGGACGATCGCGCGCCTGGATCAAGTCGCCCGTCAGGAACACGTGCGAGCTCGTCATCGTGGGCTGGTTGCCTCCGGGCGGCCCGGCACGGCGAAACGAGATCGGTTCACTTCTGCTGGCCGGCCGCGGCTCCGAGGGACAACTGGTTCTGGCGGGCCAGGTAGGCACGGGGTTCGGCGTCGCCGAGCGTCGCCGACTGCATGCGATGCTCGCCAAGATTCCCAGTGCGCAGCCGCCCGTCGAACCCGAACCGGCCCTTAAGGGCGTGCAGTGGGTGCAAGCGCTACATGTTGGTGAGGTGGCCTTCCGTGAGTACGTTCCCGGCCGTGGTCTCAGACACGCATCGTGGAAAGGCCTGCGCAGCAGCGGATCCGGCACCATTGGTATGCCGCCGAGTGTGGCCGGCTAGGCTGCTGCGTAGCGGCCGCCGCGCAACAGAGGGATGCCAGTCGGACTAAGAAATGAGCGCTTGAGGTCCAGAATCGTCCACCCCAAATAGTGCGACAGCGGCACCAAGGCGAGGAGGCTCAGGGTCGGGTCGGGGGCCGCCGCGACCGGGCTACCGTCAGTCCGCTTGAGGGTGCGGTAACCGCGCACCATGTCGGTCAAGATAAAACCCTCTGCTAGATCATCTCTGGCACAACGCAATTGGAGAAACTCAAGATCGATGTCCTCGCGGATGTCATCGGCAAATAGGCCGACGAGATAGCGCTCCAGGACCTCGACCGCCGCGACGAACAGCACTGGCTGCTCATCCTCGCCATCGACAGCCTGTGTCAGTTCTAGGCGCTGAGGACCCCGGCGACGAATGAAATACCTGCTGGGTCCGCCTAATTCCGAGCGCAGCTGAACGTCACCGTCGTCGGCAGCCGTACCCACGTAGTGCGCAGTCCGAGCCCATCCGAGGCACTCCGCACTCAGGCTAATCGGAGTCTCCCGTCGGGCCGTCGACCGTCCTCGTTCGCGCACGCCGTTGAGGCTACCGACCCTTGATTTCGCCACTTTGGACATGGTTGTACCTGCTCACCGCAATTTACGCTATCCCAATGAGCAGTCCGGGTGTGGGTGCGTATATCGCGCAGGTGGACCGGTTGCTGGGTGCTGGACAGGGGTTGTTTCCGCAGGGTGGGCCTGCGGTGGGAGCGGTGAGCACGGGTGGTGACCGGGTTCCTGCCGCACCGCCGGGTGTCTCCGGGCTGTCGTTGGGGGCCGGGGGTGCCGCGCAGGACTATCGGGGCACCGCTTCCGAGGCCGCCGGCCTCGACGGCGACGTCACCGCCACAACGCGCGCCGCCAAAGCCACCGGCCAGAATGGTCGGGCCGACGCCGCGGCGGTGCGACACACCGCGCAGTCGGCGGCCGCGGCGATCGCGCCGGCCACCGGCAGCCCAGCCGGGATGAAGGTGCTGGTCTCGACGATGGACGACCGGTTGGCCGACATGCAACGCCACATCGACACCGCCAAGGCGCAGAACGACTCTCAGGCAGCTCGGCTCCACGGCCTGGCGGATCGCTACCGCGCCTTGGAAACGGCGTACGTCCCCCCGAAGCCACCTCCAACCATTCCCGGCGGCAGCCTCTGCTGGATCGGTACCAAGGACGGCGACGTCCACACGCTGTGTCCCAGTGACACCGATACCGTCACCTACGTCGACGATGATGGAAATTACGTCGCCAAGACGTTGCCCGGCGGCGAGGTCACCATCATTCACCGTCCAGGCCCCGTTGAGGGCGACCCCACCGTGTGTTGGCTGCCCCACGCCGGCGCCGATCGATCCATGTGCGGGCCGGCCGCATCAAGCTGGATGTACCCGAATGACGGCTTTCTCATCACCGAGGAGACCGGCGCCGACGGCAAGATTCACATCGTCTTCCAAACACCGTTGGGGCCACTGAACCCATGATCTGTGGAGGGCCGAGGCCGCTCTGCTGTTAGCGTGAAAGAGCCCTTCCCAGGGCGATGGATGTGCCCCGCCGAACTCCCCCCATCGGCGGGGCACATCACACCTAGACGCCCGCGCAGCCAGATCCGTTCGTGGCCTCACGTCGGTCCAGTCCGCTACACTGATAACAATGATATCAGGAGGTGGGGCAAGTGGGTGACGTGCTAATTCGGGGACTGTCCGCAGACGCGGTGGCCCGTATCGACGCCGACGCGGCCGCACGCGGGTTGTCCCGCGAGGCCTACCTGCGTCAGCGATTCGAACGCGAGGGTTCGGTGAGCCCGCCCCGACGTTCGCTGACGCTGGAGGATCTGCGCCGCGCTGAGGCCGCTGCTGCCGACCTCGACGATCCCAGCGTGATGGACTCCGCGTGGCGGTGACCAATTGGATCATCGACAAGTCCGCCTACACGCGCTTGTCGACCTCGCCTGATGCCACCACCTGGATCGACCGCATCGAGCGAGGCCTGGTGCGGATCAGCACAGTGACCCGGCTGGAGATCGGCTACTCGTTTCGTACCGGCCAACAGGCCCGCGACGAAACCACCTCGCCACCCTTGGTTTTGATGCCGGTTGAATACTTGACCCCGGCCGCGGAGGACCGCGCCGTGGCGGTGCAAATGCTCCTGGCCGATCGCGGCCAGCACCGCGCCCCCGCGATCCCCGATCTCCTGGTCGCCGCCACCGCCGAACTCGCGGGCTTGACCGTGCTGGCGCTGGACAAGGACTTCGAGCTCATCGCCCAGATCACCGATCAGCCCGTAGAGAGGTTGCGGGTGTGACCGCGCCGGACTCCTCCTCGTCCCTGCCGTCCTCGATTGCCGGCTACCGCATTGAGCGGGTACTCGGTGGGGGTGCCCGGAGCACGGTGTACCTGGCCCGCCACCCCACCGTGCCGCAGTGGGCGGCACTGAAGGTGCTCGCGGCCGAGGCGTCCCGCGACCCCGCGGTCCGTGCTCGATTCGTGCAGGAAGGCAACACCACCGCCGGTCTTGGGCATCGCAACGTGGTGCCCATCTATGGCCGCGGCGAGACCGCGGACGGCCAGTTGTGGATCGCGATGCAGTACGTCCAGGGCACTGATGCCGAGGCCGCCCTACAGGACGGCACCATGACGCCCGCGCGGGCACTGCGCATCGTCGGCGAGGTGGCCGCGGTGTTGGACTACGCCCACACCTGCGGGGTGGTTCACCAGGACGTCAAACCGTCGAACATCCTGCTCGGCGAACGGCCAGGCGAACAGGAACGCGTCGTGCTCAGCGACTTCGGCGCTGCCCACACCACCCACAGCAGCCTCCCGGCCGACGGTGCCATGATGGCCAGCGTGGCGTACGCCGCTCCAGAGGTCATTACCGGCCAAGGGGTCGACAGCCGCGCCGACGTCTACTCGCTGGGCTGCACCCTGTTTCGACTCCTCACCAACCATTACCCCTTTCCCGGCGACGGCGGCATCGCCGCGACCATCACCGCACACTTCGAACACCCACCGCCAGCCCCCTCGGACTTCCTGCCGTGGGCGGGACCTGAACTCGACAACGTCATCGCACCGCGCTGGCCAAAGACCCGGCTCGGCGCTACCCGACGGCCCGCGCGCTCGCCGACGCCGCCGCCGCGGCGATGCAGGCCACGAATACGGTTGCGCGGCAACACATCGACTCGGGAGACGTCCGTCTGTCGCCGATGGCGGCACAGATTCGACCTCGGCCACGAACCCCCACCTCGACTCGGCGTGTGATGATGGTCGCCGCCGGCATCGCCCCCGCCGCCGGGCTCATCGCCCTCGTCGCCTGGCTTGCCCGGCCCACGCCGGCGCACGCTCCAGCCGCCGACGCTCCCGCCAGCACCAGTGCAGTACCCAACGGCCGCCTCGCAGACCTTCGAGCTCTTCTCCCGCCCGGCTACCCGACCGGCAGCTGCACACCGCCGACCGACCCACCCCCGGCTGCCGCGGCGGCCCTCACGTGCGGGCCCAACCTCGATCCAGGTGGGCCCGCAACCGCGACGTACACGCTTGCGCGCAATCCTCAAGCGCTCCAAACCCAGTTTCAGAACGTGATAAGCGCGGCCACGATGGTCGTGTGCCCAGGACTCCTAACATGGAGCCTGTGCGCGGTCGGTAGTTCTGTGCTGTGATCTGCGGATTTCCCGGTGTGTCGTGGTGCGACCCGGGCCTTGATGCGCAATAATAAATAGACTTAATTGCTGCGATTCTAGGGTGGTGGATGATGGCCGTGATGACCATGCAGCCGCCCCTGCCGTTGGCTCCGGAGGATGCCCGCCCGATCGGTACCGCCGCGGCGATTGTCGAGGACGACGACGGCGGGCGGGTGTTCGTGCACGGCAATCTGGTCTACGCCTGGGATTGGGGCGACGCCGCGGCGCGTCGGTTCGCGGCGGTGTCGCTGGTGAGGATCAAGGCGGCCACTCAGCTTGAGGTCGCCGAGTCGTTTGCGGTGAAGGCGGCGACGGTGCGGCGCTGGGAGGCCCGGCTCACCGACGGAGGTCTGGTCGGGCTGCTCGGGGAACGTAAAGGGCCCAAACGTAAGTCGAAACTCACTGCCGACACCGTCGCTGTCATCCGCCGGCTGCGCGACGGGGGCGCGTCCTACCGTGGGATCGCCGCCGAAACCGGTGTGTCGGAGGGCAGTGTCCGTAACGCGATCGTGCTCGCCGATGACGGCACCCACACCGGGGAAACGTGCCCCGCAACGCCTACTGATACGTCACCCGAGCCCGAGCCCGAGCCCGAATCCGAGGCGGTGGCCGGGCATGAGGTGGATGCGGGGAGGGATTGTCCCGCAGCGGTTTCCGATGATCCGGCCGAGTTCTTGCCCGCGCATGTGCCGGTGTTGGCCGATCCGGTCGACCGCTCCGGCGAGCGCGCGTTGGCGCGGTTCGGGTTGATCCCGTATGCCCCGCCGGTGTTCACGCCGTGCGGGCGGGCCCCGCTGGCCGGGCTGCTGCTGGGGTTGCCCGCGCTGGCCGCGACGGGGCTGGCCG
>WOYS01000042.1:12486-51924 GCA_011620645.1 Mycobacterium sp. | reverse complement strand
CCACACCGACGAGCGCGGCCGCACCCACACCTGGGCACTGGCCGACACCGAGGTCACCCTCGACATCGCCGACGGGCCCCGCAAGGGCGAGGTGTTTGCGATGCGGCAGGTCAGCCTGCACGACACCGCCGCAACCCGCCAGATGCACATCCTGACCACCCGCCGTGATCTGCCACCTGCCGAGATCCGCTACCGGATGGGGTCACGCTGGCGCCAAGAGAACCACTACCGCTACGCCCGCATGCATTTCGATCTCGACTCCCATGACAGCTACCGCACCGACCAGGACGACCCGGACCGGATGGTGCCCAACCCGGCCAAGAAGCTCGCCTACGCCCGGGTCGAAAAGGCCCGCCGGGCACTGTATTCCGCCGAAAACACCCGCGACCGTGAACTGTTGCGGGTATCGCTACCACCGCCTGGGCACACCATCATGGTCACCAACACCATGATCAACACCATCAACACCGGCGTGCACACCGCCGACACCGAACTCGACGCAGCACTGACCGCGCACCAGGAGCTCCCTGCCCGGCTGCCGCTCGCGCAGGTCCACCCCGGCCAGCAGGTGCTGGACACCGAAACCAAACTGATCCACCACGCCATCCGCATCGCCGCGTTCAACACCGCGCAGTACCTTGCCCGTGCGATCCTCACCGCCACCGGCTACACCCGCGCCGACGACGAAGCCCACACCCTGATCCGCACCGCCCTGGCCGGATCCGGCGACATCATCCCCAACCACGCCACCAACACCCTGCACATCCGCCTCGACCCGCTGCCCGCACCACGGCACACCGCCGCCATCGACGAACTCTGCCAAGCCCTCAACGACACCCACACCGTCTACCCCGGCACCGACCTGACCCTGCGCTACAGCATCAAATCCCACCGATGACCCTGCAACTATTCCGTCGCTATGTCTGGAGTCCTGATATAGTTCGCGTACCGTACCTTCGTTGCGGAGGTGGCAAAATGGTTGTGCCACACCAGCGTGAGTTTTTCGTGGATCGGTTCGTGTACCGCGACCATGCGATGAAGCCACCACCTGCTCAGCTCCAGCATCTGATCGTCGACCAACTTATTCCAGGCGTCCTGCGCTGCCCGCGGTGCGCCGGCTCCGGGATAGGCAGGCACGCTGACCAACGGCGGCATCGGCGTCGCCATCGCACCGGGATCCGCATCGGGATCGGTACTCAACACGCGATCGAGATATGCCGACAAATCCTGGTCGACCAGCGCGTCAACCGCGCGGCCGGTTGTTCCGAATCCGGTGCAGCGCAGTAGACGCGCGGTAGCGATCCACCGATCGGACTGGTTACTCATACGCATCCCCACGTCGGCAAAACTCGCACCGGAGGCCTTTCGCAATGTGATTGTAGGGTTACGTCGCTCAGCGGGCCACTCGGGAATGCCACGCAGCTGCCCGTCGGGCATCGGGCGCAATCGGATCAGGTACCCGGCGGGGCAACCAGCACTAGCGCCGCGGCCCGGCCGGGAACCTGCGCCGTCACCGTCGTCCCGAACTCAAGGCTGCCGGTCCACAGGTCCCGCATGGCGTAGATCGTGGCGTCGGGAAGGCCCAACTCCGTTGGCGTGATCGATATTTCCTGTGCCGCTTCGCCACGGTTGAGCAGCACCACCGCGGCGTCGCCGGTCGACATCGGTTTGACCCACACCTCCCGCGGGCCGTCGGACAACACGCGCCGGCCTTGCTGCCCGCCCCAGTCCTGGTTCACCTCCAGCACCGCGGGATTGGTCAGCAGGTCCCGGGTGGCGGTGTCCATGGCGCGCAGATCGTTCCCGGCGATCAGCGGCGCATTGAGCACCGCCCACATGCTCAGCTGCGCGCGGTACTGCTCGTCGGTCATGCCGCCATTGCCCACCTGCAGAGAATCGGGGTCATTCCACCCGCCCGGACCGGAGAACGACTCCAACCCGACCTGATGGTCGATGATGGCCAGCATGCTGTCCCAGGTGTCGGCGATATCGCCGTAGGTACGCCACGCCGCCGCGCCCACACCCCTGGCCCACGTCCAGGGCCGGCTGTCACCCCAATCGCAGATGACGAGCGCGATCTGCCGCCCGGTGCCGGCCAACGCCTGCGCCATCGCGCCGTAGCGTTCCTGCGCGGGCCGGTCCTCATTGCTGCAGTTGTCGTACTTGAGCAGGTCCACACCCCAGTCGGCGAACGTCTGCGCATCGCTCACCTCGTGGTCGAGGCTGCCGGGCAGTTTCTGGCAGGTAAGCCTGCCCGCCGACTGGTACAACCCGAACTTCAGGCCTCGGGCATGCACATAGTCAGCAAGGGCCTCGATGCCGCTGGGGAACCGGGACGGATCGGCCTGCAGGCGTCCCGCCGCGTCCCGATCGGGAGCCATCCAGCAGTCATCGACATTGACATACTCGTATCCGGCTCGGGCCATGCCCGTGGCGACCAGCGCATCGGCGTTCTCGCGGACCGTCAATTCATCTATGGCACAACCGAATTTGTTCCAGCTGCTCCATCCCATCGGCGGGGTGGCCGGCAGCGGCGCCGGGTGTGCTTCTGGCGCGCACGCGGTCAGTGTCCCCACGAGCACAACTGCCAGCAGCCACCACTGAGGCGCGCTCAGAGTTCTCTCGGCAGTTCTGGATCGGATCGCGCCGCGGCTGAAACCCCCGCTTCGCGGGATTGCAGGCCGGGCCGCCGTCGCACGCTGACCAGCCCGCCACCGGCCGGCGCGAAGGCGACACCGCGGCTCTTCCAGCGCTCGGCAGGCGCACCGGTGGGCACCAACTCGAATTCGCGCAGCAACGTACGGAGGATGACACCGACTTCCATGTGAGCAAACGCCGCGCCCGGGCACCGGCGGACCCCGCCACCGAACGGAACCCACGCGTAGGGGTTGGGGGCATTGGCCAGGAATCGACCCGGATCGAACGTGGCGGCGTCCTCGAAGGAGGCATCGTTGAGGTGGCTCAGGCCGATCCCGACCACGACGGTGTAGTCCCGCGGAATCACCCACGGTCCCAATGTGATCGACGGCGCCACCACCCGCCGCGCCACGGCGTCGATGGGCGGGCGTACTCGCAGTACCTCCTGAACGGTGGCGTCCAGATAGGCCGTCTGCCCTGCATCGACCTCGGCGACCAGTCGGGCCAGCACCTCGGGATGGCGGCGAAGTCGTTCGATCGCCCATGAGACGGTGGTCGCCGTCGTCTCATGCCCGGCGCCCACCAGGGTCAGCAGTTCCTCGGCGATGACGCGACGATCCATCGCGACACCGTCCTCGTCGACCGTCTGCAACAGCAGGGCCAACACGTCCTGGCGTTCGGGTAGCTCGGGATCGTCCAGTGCGCGCTGAATCACCTGATCGAGCACCGCGTACATCGCTTCGCGTTTGGCCAGGTAACGCCGCCACGGGCTGAACCGGCCGAAATCACGGTGCAGCCAGGGCACCATCGCCAGCCGGGATGCCGCATCGACAGTGTGGGGTACCAGCGGCCGCAGCGCGTCCAACTCATCGCCGCGGGCACCGAACACCGCCCGCAGGATGGTATTCAGACCGATCGTCATCATCGTCGGCATAACCGGAAACTCTTCGCCGTCCACCCAATTCGCGGTCGCGGCCAGCGTTTCCTCCTCCAGCAGGCTGTCGTACACCCGCATCCGATGCCCGCGAAACGGTGGCACCAGCAGCTTGCGACGGCGCTTATGCTCGTCTTCCTGCAGACCAAAAGTCGACCCGGGTCCGATGACGGCACTGAGATTCGGCTCGACCGCGTGGACCGCGTCGGCCGGGTACTGGAAGAACTGTTTCGCCAGGCCGGGATCGCTGATGACGACAGCAGGACCGAAACCCGGGATGTGCATGGAGAAGACGGTGCCGAACCGATCGGAGTATCGCTGCATCAGGGGCCGGGCCATCGTCAGGTAGGCGGCCATCTGCAGTGCCCGCGGCAGCCGGGACCCCGGCGGCAGTTTGATCTCAGGCGCATGCAGCGCGGTACTGCTCATCACACCCCCAACGTGAGCCTGTTCACCGCCGATCCTAGCCCCGGTGCAGCCGATGCGCCCACCGAGATCGACGGCCGAAGGGCCGCATTCACGGGGCCGATCAACCGTTGAAACGGTACTCGCGCGCCCAGCCGACCACCAGCTGACCGCCGCCGGTGGTGTCCCCACCGAAGTCGTCGAGCTGCATGGCCAGATGCATCGGCCCGGGCGGGAAGTGCGCTGTATCGCGAGTCTCCCACCACTGGTTGCCATCGACGAACACCGCGATGCGGTCCGGAGTCCATTCGACCGCCCAGGCGTGCCAGCGGGTGGCGTCGATACCGACGACGCCGGTCTGGAACGTGTCGTCGGGACCGTAGTGAAAGTTGACCTCGACGCAGTTGCGTGCCGGGTCGATGATCTCCATGAAGTCGATTTCGCCACCGACGGGCCAGTTTTCGGCGTCCGGCCAGAGCAGAAGCACCGCATGGTAGGTGTCGGTCACCGGAGACGATCGAGCGCAGACTTCCCACCGGCCGTGCACCTGGCCGGGGCCCTTCGGAGCCATGCCGCCGGTGTTACCCCAGTCGTCGCCGGCAATGGCGACCGTGCCGTCGGCCACCGAAATTGCCTTCGGGGTGCGGACGCCGTTACCGGCATGACCGGTCCCGTCGTAGAGCCACCAACGGTCCAACTCGGCGGGCGAATCGAAACCCCACTCCCGCGACGGGGCACCCCAGCCGTGCACATCGGCCGCGGTGCGGGGGCACACACCGTTGCCCGGGGCTTGCGGGAACGGCAACCTACCCTGCGGGCTGGGTGCGAAAACCTCGGGCGTGTGCGCAAAAGCGGCTGAACTACCGGCATTTTCGATCATCGACGTCGTGCCCGCCGCCACCACCGCCATGACCGCGACCACAGCGGCACCGGCCCGCAACCGACCGCTCCGAGCGAGCCGTGTCACACTGCCCCCTCCCTGCCGTCGGTAGGTCGACTATACCGCCGGCCATCAGGGCAATACTGTGCGCAATCTCAGCACTCAATCTCAGCACTACTGTGCGCAATCTCAGCCTTCAGTTGCGTTCGGCCATCCAGTTGGCGACCTCGTCGCCGCGGTAGCACTCCGGCGCCACATGCCCGCCCGGGCAGTCGATCACCTCGATCTGGGCCACCTCACCGAACTGATCGGCGAACGCGCGGGCACCGGCGTTGTCCGGGATGGTGTTGTCTTCCTGTGCGCGGTAGAGCCGAAAATCGCGTCCCGCGAACGCTTCCGGCGGCCACGTCACCGGGTCCGCGGCGTCCGGCACGGCGCCGGCCCAGGGACCCTGGATGAAGGTCACTGCACGTGCTTCCGGCGGCAGCGCCATCAGCGGTGTGATGCCGACGAAGCCCTTGACCTGATGCTGGGTGTCCTCAGAGAGCAAGGCCAACGCCGCTAGCGTGCCCATAGATTCGCTGACATAGAAGAGGTCGGTGGTGCCGTAATGCTGCGTGGCGGCACTGATCAACCGACGATAGTCATCGCGTGACTGCGGGTTCCCGTAGGCGTTCCCGCCGGCATCGGCGGCCACCACGGCATAGCCCGCGCGCAGCATGGAATCGAAGAATTCGGCGTGCTTTTCGGAGTCCTGGAGCACGTGGGCGCTCTGGTCTGCGCCGTGGAAGTAGACCACCACACCTTTTACCTGCTCGCCCTCGGCGGACAATCCCAAGGTACCCGGGCCGCCCAGTTCGGTGGCCGCGACCTTCAAGTGGGAGCCGCAGCCTGCCACCAGCAGCGCCGCACACAGCAGCGCCACGCCCACGCGAAAACGAAAAGTCATCCACTCGATCTCTTTGGGACACGACACATGTCATAGAGTAGGGCGCCGTTGCGACGGGCCTGGTCCTCGATCCGATGATGTGCCAGCACATGTTCCCGGCCGGCTGATCCCATGCGCGCCCGCAGCGCCGGGTCGGCGGTCAGTGTGGTCAACGCCGCGGCCAGAGCGGCCGTGTCCTGCGGGGCGACCAACATGCCGGTGACCCCGTCCACAACTGCCTCGGGGACACCCGCAACCCGGTAGGCGACGACCGGTGTTCCGCAGGACTGCGCCTCGATCAGGCCCAGCGGCATACCTTCGACGATGCTGGCGTGCAGCACGATATCGGCGGCCCGGAACAGCTGTGGCATGTCAGCCCGCAACCCGCAGAACGTGATGCGCCCTACACTGGTTGACCGCGCGCACTCCTGTACGGCGTGGGCGTACTCCGGGAAGCCACTGGTCTCCCCCGCGATGACGAGATGGATCCGGGGCTCCGATGCGATGCGTAACGTCTCGATCAGGTCCTCGATGCGTTTGGACGGATCGAGCCGGGTGGCGGCCAACACCATGACGTCATCCGCGGTGACGCCCAGCTCGGCGCGCAGCGCAGCGGTGGAGTCTGGGGACGCCGGAGACATCTCCTCGGTGTCCACGCCGTTGACGATGACCTCGATGCGGTCCCGTACATTGCCAGGAACACCGTCCGCGACCGCCTCGCTCACCGACACCGTTCGGTTCGCCAACCGAACCGCCGTGGTCCGGATCCGCTGCCCCAGGCCCGGCACCGCCTCCTCATGCAGATGGATGGCCACCGGCTTGTGCGTCAGCCGTCCGGCCAGGACGGATTCGACGTGCATCCAGTGCGCGTTGGCCCAGATGGCGTCGGCCCGGATCTTGAGCGCCAGCTTGGCGATCTGACCTGCCGCGCGCACTCCCTTGTACGACTCGCGGGCAATGTCGCCCAACTGTGGCTGTCCGTCGTTCCGGATGCTGCGCAGGATGGGCAAACTGACGTCATGGGCCGTCAGCCCGGTGGCACCCCAGGCGTCGTACAGGCCCAGTTCAGCCGGGCAGGCAAGGGTGAGCTCGATATCTTGTTTGCGTAGCAACGGTGCCAGGCGCAACAAGTAACGCTGGGCACCCCACACCCCGCGCGCCTGGTCGACCACCAGTACCTTCAACGCCACGGCACTACGCTATGCACATTCGGTCGATGTTTCTCGCCGAGACAGCAGAAATCACCACCCGATAGAGTCGCCGTCGTTGACTCGTTGGAGTTCAGGTACCCCACGATGACGGATGGGCCATGTTCCGATTGCCGGCAACGTCGCTTGGCTTACTGGCCGCGGTGGCAGCCGGCGTCGGTCTGGTAGCGCGCTACCTCCCCATCGGCAATCACCCCGCCTTGGTGCTTGCCGCGCTGGCCCCCTACTTGATGCTCGGGGCACCGGCGGCGGTGCTGATCTTTCTGGTCGCGCGACGATGGATTCCGGCCGCCGTTGCGCTGACACTCACCGGTGCGCTGGCACTGACCCAGGCACCGCTGTTCGTCGCTGATCGTGAGCCTGAGGGTGACGGTGTCGGCTTCCGCGTCATGTCCGCCAACATCTTTCTGGGGCTGGTTGACCCGCAGCCGTTCGTCGAGCTGGCGATCGCGCGGGCCGATGTGCTCTCTGTCCAGGAATTGACCCCGGATGCGGTGCGACTGTTCGGTGCCGCCGGACTCGATGAGGCGTTTCCGTACCGGATCATCGATCCTCGGCCCGGCGCTTCGGGCACCGGCGTGTGGAGCAGATTCCCCATCACAGAGTCAAGATCGATACCCGGGCAACTGAATTCGACCACGGTGGCGCGTATCCGGGTGCCCGGTGCCGAGGGAGATCAGACAGTGTTCTCCGTGCACCCGCCCGGCCCATATCCGGACCCGCTGGACCCGTGGCGCCGCGCGTTGGCCGACTTGCCCGCAATTCTCCAAGAGACCGCGGCCGTACCGGGATCGCGCTGTGTCGTGGTGGCCGGCGACTTCAACAGCACTACCGATATGGTCCCGTTTCGGCGACTGCTCACGGGCGGCTACCGGGATGCCGCCGAGCAGACCGGCACGGGCATCGTCAACACCTATCCGGGCAATATCGAGCATGTTCCGCCGCTGGTCGCCATCGACCACGTGCTCACACATGGCTGCACGGCCACCTCCTTGGAGGTGATCACCCTGCCGGGTTCCGATCACCGTGGGCTGGTGGTTGATGTGCACATTCGGAAGTGAATGGCGTGCAATGTCCGGTCTTTCCGGGTGGAGCCGACACCACCTGCCCTGCGCCTTGCCCTCGACGGCGATACAGTGAGGCTCGTCGCTTACTGATCGACGTCAGCGGGAGCTCTGTGGAAATCATCATCGTGGGCTCCGGACCTTCGGCCGCCGCAGTTGCATTGGCTTACAAAGATGTTCGCGAAGCGAAGATCACCGTGCTGGACCTCGGTGGCGCACTTGAGCCCGAGCGGGTGGCCGCGCGGTCGGCGCTGGCTACCGCTACCCCCGACCAATGGCAGCGCCGGGACCTGCAACTCGTGTCGGCGCTGCCCGCGCCGAGCAAGGCCGGGCAGATCCCCACCAAGCAGATCTACGGGTCCAACTTCCCGTTCCAGAACTTCGGGCAGCTCGACGGAATCGACGCCGACGGTGACGCCAACAGCCTCGTGGTGTCCGGTGCTTACGGCGGCTTCTCCAACACCTGGGGCGCGCAGATGATGCCCTACTCGACCGGGACCTTCCGGACCTGGCCGATATCCCGCGACGACCTGGAGCCGCACTACCGGTCCATCCTGCGTCAGGTGCCGTACTCGGGTGAATCCGATGATCTCGAAGAGATTTTCCCGTTGATGGGCACCCCGGACCACCTGCCGAAGGTGTCCGATCGCACGGCCACCGTACTGAGCCGCTACGAGAAGCACCGCCTGGCGGCCCGCAAGTACGGTGTCACAGTTGGGCACGCGCGGCTGGCGCTGCAGGGGTCCAACTGCATGCGCTGCGGACTGTGCATGACAGGTTGCCCCTACGAGTACGTCTACTCGGCGTCCCAGACATTCGACCAGCTGCAACGCGCCGGTCGTATCGACTACCGGCCCGGAATGCGCGTCCATCGGGTCGAGGAGACGTCGTTGGGCCGGACGAGGGTGCATGCGACGGCCGCCGACACCGGTGAGGCGTACACCGCTGAAGCCGACAAGGTGTTTCTCGCCGCCGGGGCGATCGGCACCACCCGGATCGCGGCGAACTCGCTCGGACTGACCGGCAAACGGATCCTGCTCGCCGAGTCCGTGCAGTTCATGATGCCCTTCCTGTCGGCGTTCCCGACCCCGGAGCTGTCTCAGGACGGCGAGTTCACCCTCAACCAGTTCAACCTGTTCGTCACGTTCGACCACGACGGTATGGATGCAGCATTGGTGCACTGCTACCCGTACAACGACATCATGCGGGCCTCGCTGCCGCAGATCCTGTCCCGCGGTGTGCAGAAACGAATCACCGACGCCGGGCTGCGTCGTCTGACCGTCGGACTGGGATACCTGCCGTCCTGGGCGTCACCGTCACCCGAGCTGCACATCGGCGCGGCCGAGGATGCCCATAGCCTGCCGAGCATCCGCGTCACCACGCAGGACAATCCGCGGACGCCGGGCATGCTCAAACAGGTCATCCGCAAGCTGCGCCAGGTCGGCCGGGTGCTGGACCTGCACCCCGTCCCCGGCCAGACCAAACTATCCGCCGCCGCCAAGAGCTACCACTTCGGCGGGTCATTCCCGATGGCGGCCAACCCCACCGGAGCATTCAGCAGCGACCTCGACGGCCGCATCGGGTCGATGCGCAATGTGCACCTGGTCGACGCCTCGATCTTCCCGACGGTCCCGGCCACCACCTTCACCCTGACGATCATGGCGAACGCCCACCGCATCGCCACCGCGGCCATGCGGGATGCGGCGTGAGCGACGCTTGCGGAATCCGAGCCTGCGAGGGAACCGCGTGAGCGACGCTTGCGGAATCCGAGCCTGCGAGGGAACCGCATGACCTCGATCGCCGTCACCGGTGCCACCGGCTACCTGGGTCGCCTGATCGCCGAGCACCTCACCGCACGCGGCGACACACTCACCGCCCTGACCCGGCGAGCGCCCGAGGGCAATCACCTGGGCTGGCAGAAGTTCGAACTCGGCCAACCCCTCGACCCGTCGGCCTTCGACGGTATCGAAGCCCTGATCCACGCCGCCTGGGTGCTCGCCGGCAAGGACACCGACGACCTGTGGCGACAGAACGTCGCCGGAACCCGGATGCTGCTCGAATCGGCCTCCGCGGCCGGTGTTTCCCGAATTGTGTTCGTGTCCTCGATGTCGGCGTTTTTCGGCACCCGGCAAGCGTACGGACTGATGAAGCTGGCCGCCGAACGCACCGTTCTCGACGCCGGCGGTGTGGTCGTGCGACCCGGTCTGGTCTACGGCGATTCACCCGGCGGCATGGCGGGAACCCTGAAAAAGGTTGCCGCCCTTCCGCTGTGGCCGCGATTCCGCAACGCCAACCTGTTTCTGGTCCACGAGGACGACATCGCACCGGGTATCGGCCGGGTGCTCGACGGATACGGCGACCTGCGCGGGCAGGTACTCGGCTTCGCCCACCCTGCGCGGCACAGCCTGATCGACATCCTCACCGGGCTCTCACCGCGCCGGACATCGCGGCGCACCGTCTACGTGCCCGCCGGCGCGGTGATCGCGCCGCTCAAGCTGGCCGAAAGCGCCAACGTCCCCTTGCCGTTCCGGTCCGATTCACTGCTCGGCCTGGTCGAGGGCGCGTCGACACTGCCCGGTCAGGAGGCGTTGAACACCCATCACATCACCTTCCGCGAATTCGACGCGCTGGCCGTCTGACATGGATGCGGGGACGGGCATTCTGCGGGAGCGGCCGGTAGCGCACCTGCCCGACCAGATTGCCCAGACCCGCCAGGGCGATACCGATCAGCGCGGCACCCAATTGCAGCGACTCATCGATGCGACCGGCTGCCAGGCCGCGACCCGCCGCCTTGAGGTGATGCAACACCGAACGCAGCACGAACCGGAACTCGGGCGAGAGACTGGCCGCATCCCCCATCGATGCGAAGGCCGCCACCTTGTCCCGGTTGACCAGAAAACTGCGGGTCCAGAAGTAGCGCCAGCCAACACGTTTGGCCGGCACGTAATGATGCGCAACCGCCCTGGGCTCATACATGAGCGCAGCGTCCGGGAACTCGTGGGCCAGCCGCGTGCAGATGTCCAGATCGTCGAAATCGACGGCCCGGAAACCGCCGAGCTCACGAAAAGCAGTGGCCCGGACCGACATGTTGGCGCCGATCAGCCGTGGCGTGGGCGCCAACTCGACGGGCAGGCCGTGATAGGCGCAGCCGAAGATCCAATCGAACGTGTCGGGAAACCACCGTGGACGCCCGGTCTGGTACTGCGGTACCGGCCGACCGCCGACCGCGACGACATCGGGATCGTCATAGGGCGCAAGCAGGTGCTCCAGGCAGTCCGGCTCGGGCCAGGCATCGTCATCGAAGGTGACGATGACGTCGCCCTGCGCCAGCGCGGCACCCTCATTGCGGGCGCTGCCTCCGCCGTAACCACGTGCCACCCCGTCGGAGTTGGCCTCCGTCTCGACGGTGGGTACCCAGGAGCTTTGATTCTCGATGACACGCACCGGAACCCGGAGATCCTCGGCACCCCAGCGGCGGTTGCAGGCAGCGAACAGATCGGGGTTGCGGTCGATGGACAGGATCAACTCCACCGGCGGTCTGGTCTGGCCCTGCACGGCATCGACCGCCCAGACGATGTTGTCCCAGCGGTCGAACGTAAATGCCGGGATCACCACCGACGCGGTCAGCATGTCGGTGGGCGCAGACGTGACAGCGCTGGTTCACTCGTCATCCAGACCCATTCGCACCGACAGAGATTCAAGGACCCCCAGACCGCCCGGTAGCGCCTTCTCAGACTTCGCATGCAGCCCCCGACAGCAGCCCCACTGGGTCGGACGCGATGATGTCCAGCGCGGCGTCCATTAACGCTGGGTCGATCACGTTGTCGTGGAAGGTCGCGGTGATGTGCATGGACTGCGACGTCTGGGCTGTCAGGACGCTGATGCCTTGCGGACCATCCAGGCTCACACTGCCGGTGAACTCGCGCTGCTGCCCGGGCAGGATCGGCAGCCCCTCGACGATCGGGAGCATCCCCAGACTGGAAAACGCTATTCGCGGCAGGGCTCCGTCACGAGCCGAGGTCGCCGTCTGCACGCTACGTGACCGGTTCAGGGCGCCCAGGGTGTATCCGGCCAGCGGCCGGCCCGAGGCGTTGGTGGCTCGGATGCGCGCCGAGATCTCCGCCGCCTCCATCCCGGCCTCGATACGCATCGGCACCCCGGCGGTGAAGTTGCCGTCAATCGGATGCCAACCCAGGTAGCGGCGCAGGTCCGACACCATCCGCACCTCGCTGCACACCTCGAGCCCGACCCCACGTAACCCGCGCAACACCAGGGCGATCTGTAGTGCGTATGTGCTTGTTCCCGGGGCGAATTGGTCACGCCACCGGTAGATCTGTGCGATCTCTTCGGGGCTGAGGTGCCGACCCGTTGTGCACTGCGAAGGCTGCCAGGGGCGTAGCGCGCCGGTATCCACATCGGCTGTGGGAGTGGGCCTGTCGGCGAACGCGGCTTTCAGCGCCGCAGGCTTTGCGCCGAACGTGCCCAGGACGGCCCGCAGCAAGGGCAGCCGCGGCGCGGGTTCGATGGGCCAGTCCAGCGCCGTGCCCAGCATCGCCGAGCAGATCGGCCCGCAGAACGCCGCAAGGAAGATATTCGCGTCACCGAGGCCGTGCGAGATCTTGAGCCCGACATGGTTCGGGTAGCGGATGAGGGTCAGTGGGGCTTCGAGATCCGGATCATCGGCGATGACCCTCAGCTGTGCGCTGACGTCCTGCCCCTGCGGCCACTCCCGCTCCACCACGATCGATTCCGAGGACCGGTCATTGCGCCAACAGCGCCGATCGGCATCCATCCGCCAGGCGAGCCGGCAATGCGGATGCTTGTCGGTCAGCATGGTGACGGCCTGGCGCAAGGCGTCCGTCGACGGCATGTCCAGCGGGCCGAAGATCAGTTCGACGCTGACATGGGCCCAGTCACGGTCACGCCGGTGCACTCTGCGCCGCATGACTTCTGCCATTGCGGTGCCCCTCCTTACCTGTATGCGTCTGACCCTGTATTGCGTCCTGACCCTGTATTGCGTCTGACCCTGTATTGCTTCCTGACGAGATCAGCCCGGTGGGTCCATCGGCATCGGTGCCGGACGGACCCTGTGCACGAACACGCTGACGCCCTCCCCCTCGTAGAAGGGTTCCCAGCGTTCGGTGTCGCGGCGCAGGTACTGCTTCAGGTTGGGCAGTGCCTCCCACGGCAGGATGCCGAAATACCAGGTGTAGAACTGGGTTTGATCGGTGATGATCAGATAGGTCGAGGCGTCGGTTCGGGTGCTCAATGCCTCCAGGAACACCCGGTAGTCCTCGTCGTTGTCGAAGGTGCGCCGGGCCAGGTTGGGAACGGTGACCATGGGCACGTCATAGTCCGGGCTGAACGTCGCGTAATCGACGTAGCGCCAAGATGTTCGCTCCGGCCAGGTGGGGGCCGCCGACGTCAGATAGGCCGGCAGCTCCGCCTGCCTCATTACCTGCATCGACTCCTCGACCTGAGCCTTCGGCATGATGTATGCGTACCAGGCCGCGGTCTCGCTGTTGAGTGCGGCGGTGACCCCGAACAGGATCACACCGGTGCTCGCGATGTAGGTGCGCACGCCGGCCTGCAGCAGTGCCACCACCACCGGCGCCAGCACGAAGCAGCACCCGACCACGCTGTAAAGGTAGACCCGGAAAATCGCCTCGCCGCCGTAGCTCTGGCCGCCGAGCAGCAGCATCGGCGACAACGCGAGCACAGCCGCCGCCCAGAACGGCTGGCGCTTCCACATGCGGTACAGGATCACCAGACCCGTTGACAGCCAGAGTCCGCCGGCCAGCGCCTTGTTGCCGTAGCTGACGATCCGCTGACCCAGCACCGGTTCGACGCCGTAGCGGGTGATGTTGCTCTTGGCGTTGTCCAGGATGTCGCTGGAGAACAACTGATAGCGGCTGACCTCATCCCAGTTGTAGATCAACTGGCAGACCAGGATGGCTCCCAGCGGGATGACCAACCACCACGGATGGAACTTGCGGGTGATGGTCAGCAGGCCGATGGCACCGAACAACCAGAACGGGGTCAGCTGATGGGTGATCGCTGCGGTGGCAAAAAGTATCACCAACAGCATGGAGCCCATCGGACGATTACGGGATAGCCCCAGGACGATGAAGATGCCCGGCAGCATCAGCATCACGGTGGCCTGCGGCGAGAAGTAGTCCTGCTGAACCCAGTTGAGGCTGACGGCCATGAAAGTCGCTGCGGCAGCGACCAGGCTCGACAGATCCCATACCCGGGCGGCGCCGTACACCATGAACCCGAACAGGATGTGGAACCCGGGGATGAACCACGCCGCGTAGTCCATGACGGGCACGCCGGTCAGCTCCGAGAACCAGGCTGACAGCGCAAACGACGACGGCCAGCCCTGATAGATATCGACACCGCGGGCCAGGCTGTGCGTCTGGTGGATGTAGTCGGCCAGGCCGACATGCTTGTACGTCCAGGCATACATCGGGACGTCGTTGGCGATGGCGCGGGGCAGGTGGTTGGTGATGCCGATGACCACGGTCGCCGCCCAGACCGCCTTGACGTTGCCGTGCCGCACTGATACCGCGAATGCCAGTGCCGCACAGAGGAAGGACAGAATCCAGAGCGGTGACGCAGTTCCGATCAGGCCCCACTGTGATTTCACCGAGGCCGCACCCCTGATGGATCCGACACTGGAGATGAACAACACCAGTGTCAGGGCCATGATCGCCCACGGCAACCAGGTCCGGCGGGTAGGGGCCGGCATCGTCGTGCTCTGATCGGACTCGGCGGCCGGGGAACGGTCCAGGGCCAGCGTCATGACGGTGCCTCCGCCCGGCGGGCCAGGCCACCGCAGCGCAAAAGGGATCCGACCACGCATGCCGTCGCCAGCACCAACAAGAAGACCCGCGGTTC
Source organism: Mycobacterium sp. (assembly GCA_011620645.1). GTDB lineage: Bacteria > Actinomycetota > Actinomycetes > Mycobacteriales > Mycobacteriaceae > Mycobacterium. The sequence continues at coordinate 36,968 of WOYS01000042.1, read as the reverse complement.
GTAGAATCCCGCCATCAGCGGAATGGTGATGGTCAACATGGTGATCGCGAGGCTCAGCGCCGGAACCAGCGATGTGGTGGCTGCCGGCGGTATCCGGTCGACATACCAGGACAGGATCAGGCAGCCGGGTGCCGCCAACACCAGCGCGCCCACCAGCAGGGCACGCAGCACACTGGGCAGCACACCGATGGAGCCGAGAAGCCCGCACAGGGCTAGGACTCCACCCGCGGCAGCAAGACGTCCGGAAGCAATGCTGTTGCCCGGGTCTCCCCAGTTCTGACCACTGCGGAAGGCGAACGCCCGGGTCAGGGAGTTGGACGCCAGTTTCAGCGGCGCCGCAGAGCGCCCGCTGAACCGGGCCTTGACCAGCGCCCACGGCCCGGTGAGCACACCCCTGAGCTCCGTGCGATGCAGACCGTCCAGCGCGGGTTCCGGGGCCGCCGTGTGATCCGGTTCCACCACCGTCACCGACCGCAGGTGCCGCAGCCCGGGACCCACCCGCCGCGCGGCCATGATCGCGGTGCGCGGCTGGAGCGCGAGCTTCGTGAACCACGCGCCCAACCCCAGGCCATAGGTATAGATCTGGTGTTCAAGGTCTTCGGTGGTCCGCCGGTGGCAATGCCACACCACTGCCGAGGGTTCGCGTGCCAGCACGTGCCCGGCCAGCAGCACCCGGGAGAACATGTCAATGTCCTCGCCGCCGGCGGTCGGCGACCCGGCACCCATGCCCTCGTCGAACCCGCCGAGCGCGATGGCGACATCACGACGGATTGCGAAGTTGGCGCCGGTTCCGTAGAAGGCGACCCGGAATGGGAAGAGGGGTTCCCCCTCTGGCGGGTTGGCCAGATCGAAGAGAGCCGGCTCGCAGGTCTGGGCCCAGTCCACCCTCCGATCGAAATAGGACTGGGCCGGCGTGCGGACCTCGGCGCTGGGCACCATCCCACATACACAGACGACGCCGGCGTCGCGGGCGAACCCGTAGACCAGATTCTTCAGCCAGGACTTCTCGACGATCACATCGTCATCGGTGAACGCGACGATGTCATGTTGGGCCGCACGTAGCGCGACATTTCGTGCAATCGACAAACCCTTGCCGACTGCGGTCGCCAGCCTGGCCGGCACCGCGTCGAACTCCTCGACCACCGGCGCGGTGAGGCCGCTGGCCGGATTGTTGTCGACAACAAGCAGCTCGAAGTTCGGATAGTCAAGTTGGGCAAGGCTGTTCATCATGTCCCTTAGCTGGTCGGGACGGTCCCGTGTGCAGACCACCACGGTGACCGGTGGCAGATTGACCACCGACGGCCGTGCAGTCACATCGGGTAGCGCCGCCACCTTGTCGGCAAGCGCGATGTGATCGACAACGCCCTCGCGAACCGGGACCTGCACGAACCCGCGCGGTTGATCACCGGACCACACCAGAATGCGCGCATTGGCGTACTTTTCAGCCTCGTCCAGCACGATCCGTTCGGTCAGATCCTCCTGTGACGCCGCACCGATCCAGGTGGCATCCGACCATTCGACGGCATCGTCCCCCACCCTCGTGATGGGATAGAGCACACTCACCATCCGGCTACTCCTGCCATTCACCCAGCGCCTACGGCGCCGATTCGATTCCGACTGGCCAAGAAATGGATGCCGATCCCCACGATCATCGCCAATTGTGCCAGCAACAACGCCTGCGCGCCTCCCACGGCGCCGTGTGCGGCACACAACGTCGGCATCGACAACAGCAGCACCGCTGCCGAAACTACCGTCAGCGCCAATGGTGCCACCATCTTTCGACGTGCCCGCTGCAGAGCGGACCACACCTGGTAGACCAGCCGGCAGATGGTTCCGACGGCCAGCGTAGCTATCACCGAGGCGGCTCCCATCTCGCCGTACAGTGGGTTCAGCAGCCGCAACGCAACGGGGGCAACGGCAATCAGCAAGGCCGCCCCGACAACTGAGAGCAGCACCGCCTTGATCAGGACCGAGCGTGCCATGGCCGCGGCCTGATCGGGATGGCTGGACGCGTGCACGACAAGGGAAGTGCTCAGCGCGGCCCCGAGCAGATCGAGGGCCTGCACCACCGACAACGACAGCGCGAACAGCGCACCCTCGCTCGGTGTCGACCACACAGTCACCAGGAACGGCGAAACGAGGAAAAGGCCCATCGTCAATGCCGATGACAATGTCGTCTGCCCGACAAAGCTGTAGAACCGCCGCACCGACAGTCCACCCGGGATTGTCGACGCGGGCAGCTGTTCTCCTGAATCGACAATCCGGGTAATCCGCGAGCCGAGCACAGCGACCACGACGACAGCCGTTGCCACAACCGACAACTCCAGAGGATGCCAGGAGATCATCACTGCCAGCAGCGGCAACAATGCCAGTTTGCCTGCACTCAAGGCAAGATTCGCTGCGGGCAGCCAACTTGCGCGGCCGAGCGCGACCAACGTCGAGTTCTGTAGTGTCGTTGCCGCCCAGACAATCGTGCCGATGGCCACGAGCGCTCCGACGGCTATCGATCCGTAGACCTCGCTGAGCAATGTGACCGTACCGAGGCCGGCTGCTGTGGCTCCTATTGCGGCAAGCACCAGAAACAAGCGCTGCCCACGACGGTAGAACTGCGGTCGATGGTCACCCACTGCCGGCAGCAAGGCTGTGTAGGAATCACCGATACCCGTAGCCGCCACCACACCCGTTGACATGATGACGGCCAGGACCGCCGTCATCACACCAAGATCATGTGGCGAGAAAGCCTTTGCCGCCACCGCCCAGAAGGCGATGCCGAGGATGGCGTTTCCGATCGCAGACACACCCATGAAGACGGCGTCACGATTCAATCTCGTTGCGCCGAAACGTGTTAACGGCTCCGGTTGACTGACCGCCGACACGTTGCCCTACGACGCTTGCTCGGCGCCCAGATCCAACGCTCCCGACTTCACGAAGGCGAGACGCCGACCCGTCCGCGCACCATTACGCACCTTGGCCCGTCGTGCGAACATGAACTCTCGGCGAATCGTGCGGAGCACCCGGATGCCGTCACGCACCGCGTTCAGATTGCTCTCGCCGTGTATCCGACTCGCCTCGTAGCTGCATACTTCGGCGATCCTGAGATCGCTTGCGGCCACCCGCACGTTGATCAGGGTCTCGATCTCGAACCCGTCGCCCCACTGAGGCTCCGTGTGGGCGGTGTCGGGTAGCCGCATGGCGGCCAAGCACTTCCGTGAGAAGGCGTTGTAGCCATAGCACAGATCCGTGTAGCGAGTCGCGAAGAGCACGTTGACGATCGCATTCAGGCCCCGGTTGCCGAGCCTGCGAAACTTGGTGATGTCGGCACTTCCGCCGCCTTGGATAAATCGCGAACCCTTCGCGAAATCCGCACCAGCGGTCAGTGCGGTGACGAACTGCGGAATCTCCAACGGATCCGTGCTGCCGTCGGCGTCGATCATCACGATGATGTCTCCGGTGGCGGCTTCGAAGCCACACGCCAGTGCATTGCCCTTGCCCTTGCGGGTCTGGGTGATCAACTTGGCTTCCGGCCACAGCTGTCGCGCGACCGCCACCGTGTTGTCGACCGAATTGCCGTCAACGAAGACGATCTCGTCGATGTCGGTCGGCATCCGCACCGCCACGTGGGGCAGGTTCTTCTCTTCGTTCATCGCCGGGATGACCACGGACACCTTCGGCCGGTCGAGGTCGTGCGGTACACCGTCCCAGATACCCACAAGCTTGGCCACGGATGCGCTCCCTTTTTAGCCTATAGCCTTCACGTTTGCGCCCCAGGCACAGTTAACAGCTGCATCGTACTTCTGCAACTCGGGAATGCCATTTATCGACATTTGCCAGTCTGACGCCCACCATTGTTGTCTGTTCGGATTGCAGGCACTCATCGAAGTGACCTTTTGTCAATCTACTCACGATTCAGAACAGCTTGTGAACGGTGGATATCCAGCAATTGACGTTCGGGGTCCAATCTATCGATGTCCGGCCAAATGGGCAAAAATTATTCGATATGGTCGATAGCGCCTGTTTGCTACGGCACTAGCTGAAACAAAACTTGGCTGTAGCGCCTCACCCTCATGGTAAACTCCTCCAAGGCGCACTCGGCCAGCAGAACGGTTACCAATCCGTCGCAGCACATGTATTTGAATCTGCAACACATCTTCGCACCAATGCCGCGGCTTCGCACGCTCAGCAGCATGCCCACGCCTGACTCGCTCGTTGATCCACAGAGCGAACCACTCGGACGGGTTTCAAACCGTCACGATCCTGAAGTACGGTCCTGCACAAACGACACGGTCGCCGACCTCTCGATTAGAGAGGTCGGCGACCGGGTGAACCGTTGCTCAGGTGGATCAGGCCGTCAGGCCTGGGCCTCCTCCGTGAAATTCCGGGTGATCGCCGGATCCACCGGGATACCGGGGCCCGTCGTCGTGGAGACGGTGACCTTCTTCAGGTAGCGGCCCTTCGAGGACGACGGCTTGGCGCGCAGCACCTCGTCGAGCGCGGCACCGTAGTTCTCGGTCAGCGCCTTCACGTCGAAGGACGCCTTGCCGATCACGAAGTGCAGGTTGGACTGCTTGTCGACGCGGAAGTTGATCTTGCCGCCCTTGATCTCGTTGACGGCCTTGGCGACATCAGCGGTCACGGTGCCGGTCTTCGGGTTCGGCATCAGGCCACGCGGGCCGAGCACACGGGCGATGCGGCCGACCTTGGCCATCTGATCGGGTGTGGCGATCGCGGCGTCGAAGTCCAGGAAACCGCCCTGGATCTTCTCGATCAGGTCATCGCTGCCGACGATATCGGCGCCGGCTGCGACAGCCTGCTCGGCCTTCTCACCCACGGCGAACACCGCGACACGGGCGGTCTTACCGGTGCCGTGCGGCAGGTTGACGGTGCCACGCACCATCTGGTCCGCCTTGCGGGGGTCGACACCCAACCGGATCGCCACCTCGACGGTCGCGTCCTGCTTCTTCGACGAGGTCTCCTTGGCCAGCCGCGCGGCCTCAAGAGGGGTGTACAGATTGTCGCGGTCCACCTTCTCGGCGGCTTCGCGGTATGCCTTGCTGTTCTTGCTCATTGAAATCTCCAGTTCAGAGGATGTGGTTGGCGAGCCGAAGCGGGCTCTCCCACAGATTGCTTGGACGAACTACTGCTTTGGACGAACTATTTGACCGTGATGCCCATCGACCGGGCGGTGCCGGCGATGATCTTGGCGGCAGCGTCGATGTCGTTGGCGTTGAGGTCTTCCTTCTTGGTCTCGGCGATCTCGCGCACCTGATCCCAGGTCACCGTGGCGACCTTGGTGGTGTGCGGGGTGCCCGAACCCTTGGCCACGCCTGCGGCCTTGAGCAGCAGCTTGGCGGCGGGCGGGGTCTTCAGCGCGAATGTGAAGCTGCGATCCTCGTAGACGGTGATCTCCACGGGGATGACGTTGCCGCGCTGCGACTCCGTCGCCGCGTTGTACGTCTTGCAGAATTCCATGATGTTGACGCCGTGCTGGCCGAGCGCCGGACCCACGGGCGGGGCAGGGTTGGCCTGCCCGGCCTGGATCTGGAGCTTGATCAGCCCGGTGACCTTCTTCTTCGGGGCCATGCGTGTGGTGTTCCTTCTCTCGATGGGCCCAGCCGATATCCGGGCCCGAAAACTAAATCTTGGCGACCTGGGTGAAGGTCAGTTCAACCGGTGTCTCACGACCGAAGATCGACACCAGCACCTTGAGCTTCTGCTGCTCGGCGTTGACCTCGCTGATCGAGGCCGGCAGCGTCGCGAACGGGCCGTCCATGACGGTGACCGACTCGCCGACCTCGAAGTCGACCAGGATCTGCGGACGTTCCAGCGTCGCCTCCGACGACGCAGCACCGGCCGTACCCTTGGCGGGCTTCTTGGCCGCCGCGGGCGGCAGCAGGAACTTCACCACGTCGTCCAGCGACAGCGGGGACGGCTTGGAGGTCGCGCCGACGAAACCGGTGACACCCGGGGTGTTACGCACCGCGCCCCACGACTCGTCGTTGAGGTCCATGCGCACCAGGATGTAGCCGGGCAGCACCTTCCGGTTGACCTGCTTGCGCTGGCCGTTCTTGATCTCGGTGACCTCTTCGGTGGGCACCTCGACCTGGAAGATGTAGTCACCGACGTCCAGGTTCTGCACGCGGGTCTCGAGGTTGGCCTTCACCTTGTTCTCGTAACCGGCGTAGGAGTGGATGACGTACCAGTTGCCCGGCCGGGCGCGCAGGTCCTTCTTCAGCGCGGTCGCCGGATCTTCGTCCTCCGCCTCGGCTTCCACGGCCGGGGCTTCCACAGCCTCAGCCGGAGCCTCGGCGTCGTCGACCGGGGCCTCATCGGCTTCGGGGGCGCCGGGGGTCTCGTCGATCACGTCGACGGTGTCACCCGAAGGCGTTTCGGCGTCGAGCTGGTCTTCTGAACCAGTAACGCCGTCGAAGCTAGTCACGGTTGTCAGTCCTTTCTCATACTTCCGGGTCAGCCGAAGATGATCGCCACGAGCTTGGCCAGCCCGAGGTCGGTCAGCCCGATCAGCGTCACCATGAAGGCCAGAAACACCAGGACCACGGTGGTGTAACTGACCATCTGCTTGCGGTTCGGCCAGATGACCTTGCGCATTTCGCCGACGACCTGCTTGAGGTAATTCCAGACGAACAGGAACGGATTGACCCGCGACCCGTCGCCCGATTTCGCGGCCTTGGCCTTCTTCGTGCGCTTGGCCGGCCTGCCCTCGGACCCGGCGGCGTCCGAGTCGTCGACGTCGGACGCGCCGAGCACGTCGTCGGCCGGCCCAGCGCTCGCACGTCGCGACCGCTTCCCGGTGGGGCGCATGGGTCGGGTGGCGACGGCAGCCGGGGGGCCGCTTATCTCGCCGTCCTGTGGCCCCTCGCCCGTCGAAGGCCCCAGCGCCGGCTTATCGTCGCTCACCGCATGCCTTTCGTCTGGTTACGTGTGGTCACCTTCCAGTGTCCACACCTGTCGAGTATTCAGTTGAGCAGGGGCGACAGGACTTGAACCTGCAACCTGCGGTTTTGGAGACCGCTGCTCTGCCAGTTGAGCTACGCCCCTTCGTGCGAGGCTTCACATAACTGCGCGCTCTCCGATCGGCCGATTTCCGAACCGACGGACAGCGCGCTGTAGTGGGAAAACCCCGAGGACCGAGTGTACATCGGCCCACATCCGAGTTACTAATCCCCTGATGCCGCCCGCAGCACCTGTCCGGTCTCCCGGTCGTAGCGCACCGACACCGAGTTGTCGCCCTCGTGGCCCATCAGCGTGGTGAACGCCTCCATGATGATCCGGCCGTCATCGTCGTAGAGAACATTGCGGGTCACCACGATGTCGGCGTTGAAGCGGTTCTCGACGGACTTGACCTCGAGTTCGGCGTGCAGCCGGTCGCCCACCTTGATCGGCCGGTGGTACACGAACCGCTGGTCGACCTGGATGATCTGCATGGTCTCCATGCCGAGATCGACATTGCGGAAGAAGTCCTGCTGCACCAGCAGCGCGAGGATCGAAGGGAACGTCGGGCCGGCGACCAGCGTGTCGTGGCCCAGCTCGGCGGCAGCCTCCTCGTGCAGCGAAGCCGGATCGGGTGACTTGACCGCGAGCGCGAACTGCTTGACCTGCTCGCGGCCGACCACGAACACCTCGGGGTATTTGTAGACCAGCCCGAGGATGTCTGCCTTCAACGCCATCTCAGGCCAGCTTCGCGGTCGCGATGGCGCGGCCGAAGATCTTCTTCCCACCGGTGGTCGCCGAGATCGCGATGGTCACCGACTTGGTCTCGGCCTCAATGGATTTCACGCGGCCATTGAACACGATCTCGGCTCCGACACCGTCATTGGGAACGGGCACCACGGCGGTGAAGCGGACGTTGTACTCGGTGACCGCGGCCGGGTCGCCGACCCAGGAGGTGACGTAGCCGCCACCGAGGCCCATGGTCAGCATGCCGTGCGCGATGGCGGTGTCGAGGCCGACCTGCTTGGCGATCTCGTCGTCCCAGTGGATCGGGTTCAGGTCGCCGGAAACGCCGGCGTAGTTGACCAGATCCTGGCGCGTCAGCGGGATCACCTTCTCGGGAAGGGTGTCTCCGACACTGACCGAGCTGAAATCACGCAGAGCCATCAGTAAATCCCTCTTCTCCGTCACCTGCACGCCCGGCGAGGGTCGTGTAGGCCTCCTGAACGACGTCACCGCTGGCGTTCGTGATGACGTTTTTGGTGACGATGATGTCGGTGCCGTGCGCCTGCCTCAGCGACTGCACGTACACGTCGCAATACAGCGTGTCGCCCGCCAAGATCGGCTGGGCGAACTTCAGCTCCTGGTCCACCTGGACGATCTGGGCGTCGTGGAGTCCGATGTTAGCCTCGGCGAAGAACGCCGTCTGCGCCCGATAGCCGAAAATCGAGATGAATGTCAGCGGCGCCGGCAGCGAGTCATGCCCGAGCTCGGCGGCGACAGCCTCATCGAAAAAGAAGGCATCATCGTTCTTGACGGCGACAGCGTGCTCGCGAATCTTCTCGCGGCCGACTTCGTAGGCGTCGGGAAAGCGGTAATGCATCCCGACGATGTTCTCCGACACAGCCACGACTAAGAGTTAACGCGACTCTTTGTGGGGCTGGTGCGTGCCGCAGTTCGGGCAGAACTTCTTGATCTCCAGACGATCGGGATCGTTCCGCCGGTTCTTCTTGGTGATGTAGTTACGGTGCTTGCACACCTCGCACGCCAAAGTGATCTTCGGCCGTACGTCGGTACTCGACGCCACGTCTCTTGCCTCTCGTTGTTCTGCCTGTAGCGGTGGGGGGACTCGATCCCCCGACCTCACGATTATGAGTCGTGCGCTCTAACCAGCTGAGCTACACCGCCCCGATCGACGCGCGCGCAAGTGCCGGGCGTCTACCGAGCCCCCTAACGGAATCGAACCGTTGACCTTTTCCTTACCATGGAAACGCTCTACCGACTGAGCTAAGGGGGCACTGCACTGCTTGCGGTCGCAGGGCCTTAAAGAGGGTACATTCTCGCTGTTCCTGCTACCAAAACGGCTGGTCTTTGTGGCCTTTTGGAGGGTCGACCCTTCTCCCCCAGCCCGGACGTCCCTGGCTTCAGCTTCGCGAGCGCTCTAGGCCCGATATTGAAACGATGGACGGTTCCCACGGTCGGGGCGTACCTGGCTTCAGTTTCGCGGCCGAGGGGCCCGCCAGACTGAGGTCACGTACACCTCGCCGCTCACGCCACCCGCCAACCGCGACTGAATAAAGCGGCTGCGACGCGACCGATGACGTCCGCGTCGGAATCCTCGGTGATCGCCCGGATGACGATCCAGCCCAGTGCGGCGAGCGCCCGATTGACCTTCTGGTCGCGGACGTACGTCATCCGATCGGTCTGGTGGTGACGCCCGTCGTATTGCACGGCGATCTTGAGGTCTTCCCAACCCATGTCGACCTTCGCGACCATGCGTCCTTGGGCGTCGTACACCGGGATCTGGGTCCCCGTCGGCGCCAGACCCGCCTCCCTCAACGCCAAGCGAAGCCGGGTCTCCCGCGGCGACTCCGCCCCGCCGTCGGCGCGTGTCAGCGCGGCTTTCAACTTACGGATACCCGGGGCCGCCGGATACCGCAGTACGAGGGGGCCGACGTCCTCGACCGACACCTGCCCGCGCCAGAGCAGCGCGTCGATCCGTGCGACCGCCTGGTCGTCCTCCAGGTGTCGCCCCAGATCGAAGATGGTGCGGACGTGGGTGGCCACCGGCACACCCGAGATCGTCATGACCTCGTCGGCGGCGAACCTCTCATTACGGGCGACGATCCCCGCCGGAGGATGCGTGTTTCGCCACAGCATCTCGATCGGCACATCGTCGTCGACCCATTTCGCCCAGTGCAGTGCCGACGCCGCGACCCCGGTGATGACCCCCCGGCGGCCCGACCACAGCCACGCGCCCCGGGCACGGTCGCGAATTGTGGGATCGAACGGCCCGTAAACGTCAGGGAACATCCGTCGATAGCGAGTCCGTAGCTCATGGCGCGTCACCTTGCCCGCCGCCAACGCCTCACTGCCGATCACGACCCCCATGGCGAGATGGTGGCAGCGCCCACCGACAAGCTGCCGGATTCCGGGCATCCCAGGCTTCAGTCTCGCCGGCCTACTCGCTTGGACACTGAAACCTGGGACGGAATCCGCGCTTGCGACGTACCTGGCTTCAGTTTCCGAACAGACTCCGCCGCGAAACTGAAGCCACGCACCTCAGGACTGAGCCACGCACCTCAGGACTGAGCCACGCACCTCAGGACAGCAGCCACGCACCTCAGGACAGCAGCCAGTCGTTCGGGCTGAACAGCTCGCAGTGCACGCGGGTCACGCCGCGGCTGACCAACTGCTCGCGCACCGCGCGCACAAAGCCGTCATTGCCGCACAGATAGACCTCGGCGTCGGCGGGCAGGGCCACATCGTCGAGTGACAACGGGTCCTCGTACCAGACCTGCAGCGACGCGTTCGGCAGCTTCTCGACGAGTTCGCGCTGACGTTCCCGAAGCGGGTGGGCCTGCTCGCTGCGATCGGCGTGCAGCACCTGCACCTGTGCATCGGCCGACAGCGACTCCAGAATCCCGATCATCGGGGTGATGCCGATGCCCGCCGAGATGAGCACCAGCGGGGCACCCGGCTGCGGGGCGGGCAGATCGCCGAACGGGAGCGTGACATCGAGCAGATCGCCGACCCGCAGGTTGTCCCGGATCCAGTCCGACACCTCACCGGCCGGCTTCACCGCGAATGTCAGCTCACCACTGCCGGACGCATTGACCAGGCTGTACTGACGCAGCTGGCGGGCGCCGTCGGGCAGCGTCACGCCGACCGAAACATACTGTCCGGGTGCGGATTCGCTGCCCAACCCGCCGACGGTCACCAGGATGGCCCCGGACGGGTCATCCACCCGGGAGATCACCTGCGCGCGCCGGTAGACGTCACCGTCGGCGACCCCGGCCTCGGCGTAGAGCGCACGCTCCATGTCGATCAGCGTCTGGGCCATGATCCAGTAGACGCGGTCCCAGGCCTCGGCGACCTCGGCAGTCACGGTATCGGCGCCCAGCACCTCGACGATCGCGGCGAACAGATGCTCGTGCACGATCGGGTACTGATCGGCGGTGACGCCCAGCGACGCGTGCTTGTGCCCGATCCGCGACAGCAGCTCGGCCGGGTGCGGCAGGTCGGGATTCACCAGGTGGGTCGCGAAGGTCGCGATGGACGCGGCCAGTGCGCGCTGCTGGGCGCCCTGGGCCTGATTGCCCCGGTTGAACAGGTTGCGCAGCAGCGACGGGTGCGCGTCGAAGAGTCGCCGATAGAAGGTCCGGGCGATCACATCGATATTGGCCCCGACCAATGGCAGCGTGGCCGTGATCATGTCGGCGTGCGCGGGCTCGAGGTGCTGTGCGGGGGCGATGGGTGTCATGACGTGACCCTTTCTGGTCTTTTCACTGGGAGTGTCACGACCGGCAGCACGCCGCCACCGGTCAAGTCTTCGAGGGTGTGGTTGTCGAGCTCGCGATAGAACGCCTCTTTGGCGTCGGCGAGCACGCGGCGCAATCGGCAGCCGGCGATCAGCGGGCACGGGCTGGCGCCACCGGCGCAGTCGATGACCTCGGCGTCGCCTTCCAGACGCCGGACCAGCCAGCCCACCGACACCGTGCGGCCGGCCTCGGTGAGCGACAACCCGCCCACCCTTCCGCGGCGGGCGTTCACCATGCCGAGCTCCACCAGGCGCGCGACGGCCTTGGCGATGTGATGCTCGGAGGCTTCGGCGCCGACGGCGATGGTCCGGGTGGTGATGCGACGATCGGCCGCGTCGCCTGCGGCCAGCAGCATCATGGTGCGCAGCCCCAGATCGGTGAACCGGGCGAGTTGCATGCCCGCGACGCTAGTAATCCTGCATCAGAAATACCAGATTTAGCCCGTGTGCCCTTGAACACGCGATGACATGCGGTTTTTAGACCTGCGGTTATGGCCGGTACGACGCGTACCCATAGAGTGTCGCCATGTCTCGCGATGACAACCGCCTGTACTTCCGCCAGCTGCTCGCGGGTCGCGATTTCGCGGCCGACGACATGATCGCCCAGCAAATGCGCAACTTCGCCTATCTGATCGGCGACCGGGAAACCGGCGACGCGGTGATGGTCGATCCGGCGTACGCGGCCGGCGAGCTGGTCGACGCCCTGGAAGCCGATGGCATGCGGCTGTCCGGCGTACTGGTCAGCCACCACCACCCCGACCACGTCGGCGGCACCATGATGGGGTTCACCCTGGCCGGGGTGGCCGAGCTGCTGGAGCGCGTCAGCGTGCCGGTACACGTCAATGCCCTTGAAGCTCAATGGGTTTCGCAGGTCACCGGGATCGCGATGAGTGATCTGACCGCGCATCAGCACGGCGACACGGTCAGTGTCGGCGATATCGACATCGAACTGCTGCACACGCCCGGGCATACGCCGGGCAGTCAGTGCTTCCTGCTCGACGGTCGCCTGGTCGCCGGGGACACGCTGTTCCTGGAGGGCTGCGGGCGCACCGATTTCCCGGGTGGCAACGCCGACGACATGTTCCGCAGCCTGCAGGCGCTGTCCACATTGCCGGGCGATCCGACGGTGTTCCCAGGCCACTGGTACTCGACGGAACCGAGTGCCCCGCTCTCGGATGTGAAGCGTTCCAATTACGTCTACCGCGCCAGCAATCTGGATCAGTGGCGGATGCTGATGGGCGGCTGACAGCCCCACTGGGTCGGCAATACTCTCGCGGCAAACCTCCGCCTGGACTATTCTGCGAGGTCACAGCGCCCCGGTGGCGCGCGCTAGGGAGGAAACCCCGCATGACGACACCGCCGACCACGGCCGGCTGGTACCCGGATCCCGACGGATCCGGTGGTCAACGCCATTGGGATGGTGCGGCGTGGACCACCGAGCGCACCGACACCGGCGACGCTGCCACGGGCGCCGAGGAGACCGCGGCCTGGCCCGTGGAGCTGCCGCCGTGGCCCGAGGACATGAAAATGCCCTCCTGGGACGACGCCGGGAAGGCCGAGCCGGTAATCCCCGTTGAGGAGACCTTGATCGAGGAGCCCGTGGCCGAGGGGTCTGCCGTCGAGGAGACCGCCGTCGAGGACCCGGAGCCCTCCGACCAGCCGGCCGTCGTCATCCCGGTGCCCGAGCAGCCCACCCTCGTCATCCCGATGCTCGCGGCACCGCCCGAGCCCGTCGCTGTCGCGTCGGCCGCTGCGCCCACGACGCCCGACACTCCCGCGCGCCCGCTCAAGTGGTATCTCGCCGGCGCGGCGGCTCTGCTGGTCGTCCTGGTCGGCGTGTTGGTGTGGGCGTTCGCCTTCGCCGACCCAGGCACCGGCACGACTGAGGCCACCGGGGCCGGCGAGACCGCTGGGACCGCTGAGACTGCTGGGACGGGCCCGACAACGGATTCCGCCGACCCGCCCGAGAGCACCGGCGGCGGGACGACCGGCGCCGGCGTGCAGGCCCTCGACGGCGACGTCACGATCACGAGCAACGGCGTCGAGATCACCCCGACGGTGTCGGCCGCCGACAACGACCTGCTGACCACGTCGGCCTCCGGCCAATTCGTCGTGGTGCGACTGACCCTGCTCAACAACGGTGAACTGCCCGCAACGTTCCTTGCCGACCAGCAGGTACTCACCGCCGGTGGGCAGACCTACAGCGCCGAGACCGAGAGCACGTTCTATCTCGGCGGCATCTCGGCGGTGCTGTACCCGGGCCAGCCGGTGACGGTGGCGTTCGCCTACGACGTGCCACCGGGGACCGCGCCCGAGTCCCTGCAGGTGCACGGGGATCTGGGCAGCGCGGGCGCGATCATCGAGCTCGCCTGAGCTGACGTTGCCTGCACACACTTGACGTGTACGTCACTTGGCGGACAGACAGCCGATTCCGTGGCGAGATAGCCTTCTGACGATAAATTTCGTTGAATTCCGATGCGGTATCAGCGGGATTGGGCCTTGATAGCACCAGGCCATGTTGGCAAACTTAGTCGCTAGATCTTGATTGAAGTGCATCACCGGGGGTGGCCGTGACAAACATCGTGCTGTGTTTCGACCACTCTGGTGAAAGCAATGCCACGGCCCTCTTTCGGCTTGTAGACCAGCCCGATCAGATCGGTTGGCGTCGGTACACCAACAACCGCCCCGAGGACGCCCGCACGTCCGTCGCCTCGGCCTATATGCATCTGGTCGACAGCTGGCAGCCCGGCGACGATGTCTACGTGTTCGGTGCCGGTAGCGGTGCGGCCTGCGCGCAGGCGCTGACCCGGCTGCTCGGCACCATCGGGGTGCTCGACGGTGAGCTGCGCAGCTACATGCTGGCCACCTACGCGCTGCCGCGTACCGCGCGCACCGCGCAGGAGTGGCGGCATGTCACCGAGGTGGCCGCTGATCTGGCCGAGCACGACGACATCGCCCTGCGGGTGCGGTTTCTGGGGCTGTGGGATTCCACCCGTATCCGCGGCACCGCCGGGCCGGTCGACGTCGTCGCGGGTCGGCATGCGGTGGCCATCGGCGGTGCCCCGAATCTGCAGCGCGTCGAGGGCGTGGACGAGGTCTGGTTCCGCGGGTCGCACCGCGATATCGTCGGCGGCCCGCTGACGCTGGACTGGATGCTCGACGGCGCCGAGCAGGCCGGGCTGCGGGTGGACAGGACACCGTCCGCGCAGGTGGAGCCGGAGAGGTTGGCGCTGAATCTGGGGCTGCGCCGGGTGCCCGGCGATGCCGTCGTGCATGCCAGCGTCCAGATGCATGTGCGGACACATCCGCGCTATTGGCGCCGGTTGCCCGCCCAGGTCGAGTGGGCGGATCAGGATTGGCTGGACCGTGGCGAACGGTTGATGACGACCACGCCGGTTCCCCCGCTGCCGCCGCGAGCACTCGCCGCCGCCTCATAGTCACCGGCTGAACCGATAGTCACCGGCTGAACCGCGCGCAGCGGTCCACGGCCCTACCCGCGCACTACGCTGGCCACGATGGCCCTGCACCTGCACCGCGCGGAGCGGACGGATCAGCTCGCCGCCGGTATCGGCGCACTGTTGGCCCAGCCGCTGGCCGACCCGTTCGCCACCGAACTGGTGCTGGTGCCCGCCAAAGGCGTGGAACGCTGGCTCAGTCAGCGATTGTCCAACCAATTGGGCGTCTGTGCGGGCGTGCAGTTCCGCAACCCGCGCTCGTTGATCGCCGAACTGACCGACACTACGACCACCGATCCGTGGGCGGCCGATGCCATGGTCTGGCCACTGCTGGCGGTCATCGACGAAAGCCTCGACGAGCCGTGGTGCACGACGCTGGCCACCCACCTCGGGCACTTCACCGCGGGCGAGGAACGCGAACTCCGCCAGGGCCGCCGCTACGCCGTTGCCCGCCGGCTGGCCGGTCTGTTCGCCTCCTATGCGCGGCAACGACCGCGGCTGCTCACCGACTGGGACGGCCTGCCCGCCGACCTCGCCTGGCAACGCCCGTTGTGGGACAAGCTGATCCAGCGCATCGACGCTCCTCCCCCGCACGTCCGGCACGCCGACACCCTCGCCCGGCTCCGCGACTCCCCCAGTGACCTGCCCGAGCGGATCTCACTGTTCGGCCACACCCGACTACCCTCCACCGAGATCGAACTGCTGGGCGCCCTGGCCACCCACCACGACGTGCATGTGTGGCTGCCGCATCCCAGTGACGCGCTGTGGCGCGCGCTGGCCGGCCGGCACGGCGCCATACCCCGCCGTGCCGACACCGGCCACCGGGATGTCGGGCACCCACTGCTGGGCACCCTCGGCCGCGACCTGCGCGACCTGCAGCGCGCACTGCCCCCACCCGACACCGACGAATATCTCTGCACCGCAAGCTATCCCGACACCCTGCTGGGCTGGCTGCAATCCGATATCGCCGCCGACACCGTGCGGCCCGAAGGGCGCACCTACCGCCGGACGGACCGCTCGGTCCAGGTACACGCCTGCCACGGACCGGCCCGCCAGATCGACGTGCTGCGCGAAGTCCTGCTGGGGTTGCTCGCCGATGACCCCACCCTGGAACCACGCGACATCCTGGTGATGTGCCCCGACATCGAAACCTACGCACCTCTGATCACCGCCGGGTTCGGGCTCGGTGAGGTGGTGCGCAACGCCCATCCCGCGCACCGGCTGCGGGTGCGGCTGGCCGATCGTGCTCTGGTGCAGACGAATCCGCTGCTGTCGGTGGCCGCCCAACTGCTGGCACTTGCCGGCGGACGGGCCGGTGCGAGCGAGGTGCTCAACATGGCGTCGGCCGCACCGGTGCGGGCCCGCTTCTCCTTCACCGATGACGACCTCGATGCGGTCACCGGGTGGGTGCGCGAGGCGAACATCCGCTGGGGATTCGACCAACCGCACCGCGCGCCCTACGGTGTCGAATTCCTGCACAACACCTGGCGATTCGGCATCGACCGCGTGCTGGCCGGGGTCGCCATGTCCGATGATTCACGCGCCTGGCTCGGGACCACGCTGCCGCTGGATGACGTCAGCAGCAACCGAGTCGAACTGGCCGGGCGGTTCGCCGACTTCGTGCAGAAGCTGACCGACACCGTCCGCGCATTGAGCGGCACCCGAACCCTGGCCGACTGGCTGCGGGCGCTGGCCGACGGTATCGAGGGATTGGCGTTCGACGACGAGGACTGGCCCGCCGCCCAGGTGCAGCGCGAGTTCGCCGATATCCTCGCCACGGCCGACGGCGATACATTGTTGCGGCTGAGCGATATTCGCGCCCTACTCGACCGTCACCTGGCCGGACGCCCCACCCGCGCCAACTTCCGAACCGGCACGCTGACGGTGTGCACGATGGTGCCCATGCGATCCGTGCCGCACCGGGCGGTCTGCCTGGTCGGTCTCGACGACGGGGTGTTCCCCCGGATCGGCGCGGCCGACGGCGACGATGTGCTGGCCCGCGACCCGATGACCGGCGAACGCGATATCCGTTCCGAGGACCGCCAGTTGCTGCTCGACGCCATCGGTTCGGCCACCCAGACGCTGGTGATCACCTACACCGGCGCCAACGAATACACCGGCCAACCGCGGCCCCCGGCGGTTCCGATCGCCGAACTGCTCGACACCCTGCGCGCCACCGCCGGCGGGCCGGTCGGCAACATCGTCACCCGGCACCCCTTGCAGCCCTTCGACATTCAGAACGTCCGGCCGGGCAAGCTCATCCCGAACTCGCCGTTCACCTTCGACCCCACCGTGCTCGACACGGCCAAGGCCATGGCCGGCCGACGCGCCCCGCGGCCGTCGTTCATCTCCGGGCCGCTGCCCCACCCACCGGCCGGCGACGTCTCCTTGGCCGACCTGATCGCCTTCTTCAAGAACCCGGTGAAGGGCTTCTTCCGGGCACTGGACTACACCCTGCCCTGGGATGTCGACGGGGTGTCCGATGTGATGCCCGTGGAGGTCGATGCCCTGCAGGAATGGACCGTCGGCGACCGGATGCTCGGCGACATCATGCGCGGGATGACCCCGCAGGCCGCCCAGCAGGCCGAGTGGCGCCGCGGCACCCTCCCGCCGGGCAAGCTCGGCTGGCGGCGCTGCGCGCAGCTGCGCGATCAGGCCGCGCTGCTGGCCGCCGCGGCGCTGGCCTACCGCCGATCCGACGGCCAGGCGTTCGACGTGGACATCGACCTCGGTGCGGGACGCCGGCTGACCGGGACGGTCAACTCGGTTTTCGCCGACCGCCTGGTCACGGTCACCTACTCGAAGCTCGGCGGTCAGCACCTGCTGACATCGTGGATTCCGTTGCTGGCGTTGACCGCCCAACGCGGTCAGCGGTGGTCGGCGGTGTGCATCGGCCGGCCACCGCGCGGCACGACGCCCCGGGTGCAGGGGCTCGACGGCCCCGACGATGCCGCCGCCCTGCTGCGCGACCTGGTGACGATGTACGACGACGGCAGACGCCACCCACTACCGCTGCCGATCAAGACCTCCTACGCCTGGGCCAGCGCGCGGCTCGCCGGCGACGACCCGGCGCAGGCGGCGTCCTACCGCTGGCGCAACGAGCGCGATGACCCGGCCATCGCACGGGTCTGGGGTCGCGATCCCGACCTGGGTGCGCTGATCGGCCTGGACGACTACGCGCGACGACTGTGGCTGCCGCTGCTGCACGCCGAGGGGGCCCACCATGAGTGAGGACGTGCGCACCTTCGACCTGACCGGACCGCTGCCCGCGCCGAATTCGACCACCGTGCTGGAGGCCAGCGCCGGCACCGGCAAGACGTTCGCGCTCGCCGGCCTGGTGACGCGAATGGTCGCCGAGGGCAGAGCCACGCTCGACGAGATGCTGCTCATCACCTTCGGCCGGGCGGCCAGTCAGGAACTGCGGGAACGGGTCCGCGGTCAGATCGTCGGCGCGCTGGCCGCGTTCGCAGACCCCTCGACGGCGGACACCGATCTGCTGCGACACCTGATCGCCGCCGACCGCGAGATCAGACACCAGCGGCTGCGCGACGCGTTGGCCGGCTTCGATGCCGCCACCATCGCGACCACGCACCAGTTCTGCCATATCGTGCTGCAATCCCTTGGCGTGGCCGGTGACAGCGACAGCGGCGTCACCCTGGTGGAGAGCCTCGACGAACTGGTATCCGAGATCGTCGACGACCTGTACCTCGCACGTTTCGGCAATGACGGCGGCGCGCCCCCGCTGACCTACCGGGACGCCCAGAAGCTGGCAGCCCAGGTGGTACGCAACCCGGCGACCGAGCTGCGCCCGCTGGAGGCAGATCCGGGCACCTACACCGCGGCATGCCTGAGCTTTGCCCGGGATGTGCTGGCCGAGTTGGAGATTCGCAAGCGCCGTCGCGGCATCCTGGGCTATGACGATCTGCTGACCCGGCTGGCCGACGCCCTGCACGATCCCGATTCGGCGGCGCGGGTGCGGATGCCGCAACGCTGGCCGGTGGTGATGGTCGACGAATTCCAGGACACCGACCCGGTGCAGTGGCAGGTGATCGAGCGGGCCTTCGTCGGTCGGTCCACGCTGATCCTGATCGGCGACCCCAAGCAGGCGATCTACGCGTTCCGCGGCGGCGATATCGACACCTACCTGCGAGCGGCGCAGACCGCCGGGGACAAGCAGACCCTCGGCATCAACTGGCGCAGCGATGCCGCGCTGGTGGACCGGCTGCAGGTGGTGCTCGGTGGCGCCCAACTCGGCGGACCCGGCATCGTCGTGCACGAGGTGACCGCGCACCACCAGGGGCACCGGTTAGCCGGCGCCCCGCACAACGATCCGTTCCGGCTGCGGGTGGTGACCCGCGGCGGCAAGGGCACCCGCACCATCGGCATCGACAAGCTGCGCGGGCACATCGGCGCCGACCTGGCCGCCGATATCGGTGCCCTGCTGGCCAGTGGCGCCACGTTCGACGGCCGGCCGTTGGAGGCCCGCCACATCGCCGTCATCGTCGAGACCCACAAGGATGCCCGGGCCTGCGACAGCGCGCTGGCCGAGGCCGGCATCCCCGCGGTGTACACCGGGGATTCGAATGTGTTCGCCTCCACCGCCGCGCAGGACTGGCTGTGCCTGCTGGAGGCCTTCGAGCAGCCGCACCGCCCCGGCCTGGTACGGGCGGCGGCGTCGACCGTGTTCTTCCGGGAGACCGCGGAAACCCTTGCCGCCGGCGGTGACTCGCTGACCGACCGGGTGGCCGAGGATCTGCGCAGCTGGGCCGGGCACGCCAGGGAACGCGGAGTCGCGGCGGTGCTGGAGGCCGCGCACCTGGCCGGGATGGGTAAGCAGGTGCTGTCCTGGCAGGGCGGGGAACGGTTGATGACCGACCTGGCGCATGTCACGCAGCTACTGCAGGACGCCGCGCACCGTGAGGGTTTCGGCCTGCCCGCACTGCGCGACTGGCTGCGCACCCAGGCAACCGAGGACGCCGGGTCCGCCGAGCGCAACCGCCGCCTGGACAGTGACGCCGCGGCGGTGCAGATCATGACGGTGTGGGTGTCCAAGGGCCTGCAGTACCCGATCGTCTATCTGCCGTTCGCCTTCAACCGCTATTCGCCCGACCCGAACCCGGTGCTCTATCACGACGGCGGGGCGCGTTGCCTGCAGGTGGGCGAACCCGATCCGGAGGTGCTGCGGACCGGTAAGGCCGAAGCCGCCGCCAATGACAGCCGGTTGACCTATGTGGCGATGACGCGGGCCTGCTCCCAAGTGGTGGCGTGGTGGGCGCCCTCCTGGGACGAACCCAACGGCGGGCTGTCGCGGCTGATGCGGGGCCGCGCCCCCGGCGAGGCGCAGGTGCCCGCGGTGTGCGTCCCCGGCAAGGTCTCCGACATCGATGCACTGACGCGACTGCGGGCATGGGAGGAGGCCGGCGGGCCGGTGCTGGAGGAATCGCTGATCGAGCCGCTGATCCCACCCGCGGCCGACGCGGCGCCCACCCAGTTGGCCGTACGCCACTTCCACCGCGGGATCGACACCTCCTGGCGGCGCACGTCGTACTCCGGGCTGTTGCGGGCCGCCGAGGAAACACCGGTGTCCAGCGAACCGGAGGTGGCCGAACTCGACGACGAGGTGCCCGATATCCCGCTGGTGGCACCGGCTTCCGGGGATACCGTGCCCTCACCGATGGCCGACCTGCCGACCGGCGCGACATTCGGGTCGCTGGTGCACGCGGTGCTGGAGACCGCTGACCCGTTCGCCGACGACCTGGCCGCCGAGTTGGCCGAACACGTGCGGAGGCATGCGGCGCGCTGGCCGGTCACGGTGGGCGCCGACGAGTTGGCGGCGGCGTTGGTCCCGATGCACGACACCGATCTGGGACCGTTGGCGCCCGGTGTCACGTTGCGGCGGATCGGGTTGCCGGACCGGTTGCGGGAGCTGGACTTCGAGTTCCCGCTGGCCGGCGGTGACACCTCGGCCGGCGCGTTCGCCCGGCTGTCCGATGTCGGTGCGCTGCTGGCCGAGCATCTGAGCGCCGACGATCCGATGGCGTCCTACGCGCATCGGCTTTCGGCCGGAGCGTTGGGACGTCAACCGCTGCGCGGCTATCTGTCCGGGTCGGTGGATGTGGTGCTGCGCATCGGCGAACGATTTGTCATCGCGGACTACAAGACCAACTGGCTCGGTGTCGCCGATGCCCCGCTGACCGCCGCCGATTACGGCCGCGAACGCATGGTCGAGGCGATGCTGCACTCGGACTATCCCCTGCAGGCGCTGCTGTACAGCGTGGTGCTGCACCGCTATCTGTCGTGGCGGCTGCCCGCCTATGACCCGGCACGCCATCTCGGCGGCGTGATGTATCTGTTCGTGCGCGGGATGTGCGGGGCCCTCACCCCGGTGCAGGACGGACACCCGGCCGGGGTGTTCAGCTGGGAGCCACCGGCGGCACTGGTGATCGCCGTGTCAGGGCTACTCGATGCTTGACCTCGACTTCGAACCCGCCGATATCCAGGTGGCACAACGCTTGACGGCCCTGGCCGGGGAGACCTGCGAGGACGTCACCCTCGCCGTGCGCCTGGTGGTGCGGGCGCTGCGCGGCGGGTCGGTGTGCGTGGACCTGCGGGCGGTGGCGCCGTCGGTGGACCTGGTGGCCGACGAGTGGCTGGCCGCGGTGGCGGCGAGTCCACTGGCCGCGACGCCTCCGGTGCTTCGACTGTTCGGCGATCTGCTGTATCTGGACCGGTACTGGCTGGAGGAACAGCAGGTGTGCGCCGATGTGCTGGCACTGGTCGGGACGCGGCCGCCCGGACAGGCGCCGGATGTGTTGCGGCTGTTCGGCGATGACTACGCCGAACAGCGCGCGGCGGCCCATGTGGCGCTGTCGCAGGGGCTCACCGTACTGACCGGCGGTCCCGGTACCGGTAAGACGACGACGGTCGCGCGGTTGCTGGCCCTGCTGGCCGAGCAGGCGGCACTGACGGGTAGTCCCCCGCCGCGGATCGCGCTGGCCGCGCCGACCGGCAAGGCCGCGGCACGGCTGCAGGAGGCGGTACAACTGCAGGTCGACCAGCTGGGGCCGCAGGACCGCTCGCGGCTGACCGGGCTGCAGGCCACCACGCTGCACCGGCTGCTCGGGTCGCGTCCCGACACGTCTTCGCGGTTCCGGCACCATCGCGGTAACCGGCTGCCCCACGATGTCATCGTCGTCGACGAGACATCGATGGTGTCGCTGACCATGATGGCCCGGCTACTGGAGGCTGTGCGCCCGGAGACCCGGCTGCTGCTGGTCGGCGACCCCGATCAGCTGGCGTCGGTGGAGGCCGGCGCGGTGCTCGCCGATCTGGTCGAGGGACTGGGCGCGGCCAGGGTGGCGTCACTGACGACATCGCACCGGTTCGGTCCGGCGATCGGCGAGTTGGCGGCCGCGGTGCGCGCCGGTGATGCCGATGCCGCGCTGGAGGTGCTGCGGGCAGGCGGGGAGCACATCGAGTGGCTGCCTTCGGCGCAGTCGCTGCGGGATGTGCTGCTGCCGCACGCACTTCGGCTGCGTGAGGCGTGTGTGCTCGGCGACGCGGCAACGGCGTTGCGGACGTTGGAGGAGCACCGGCTGCTGTGTGCGCATCGGCGGGGACCCTTCGGGGTGGCGCACTGGAACCGTCAGGTGGAGCGGTGGCTGACCGAGGCGACCGGCGAGCCACTGTGGTCGACGTGGTATGCCGGACGGCCGATCCTGGTGACCGCCAACGACTATGGGCTCAAGCTGTACAACGGCGACACCGGGGTGACGGTGAACTCACCGGACGGGTTGCGGGTGGCGGTCGGGGGTTTGTCGTTCACGCCGGGCCGACTGGCCGAGGTGGAGACGGTGCACGCGATGACGATCCACAAATCGCAGGGCAGTCAGGCCGCCGAGGTGACCGTGCTGTTACCGCCGGAGGATTCCCGGTTGCTGACGCGGGAGCTGTTCTACACTGCGGTCACGCGCGCGAAGAGCCGCGTCCGAGTGGTGGGCTTGGAGGCCCAAGTGCACGCGGCGATCGACCGACAGGCCGTGCGCGCAACAGGGCTGGGGCGCCGCCTGAAAAGCTAGGCCGCCAGCCCTGGAGACCGGCCGGTCAGACCGTCCTCGCGGCGAAGGCCGCGCTGGAGATGATGCCGATCGCCAAGGCGATCGTGCCGTAGCCGAGGATCGCTGCAGCCACGACGGCGGCGATCGAACCGGCCCCGAGCAACACCAGCAGAACGCCTAAAAGTATGCCGCTCATTTCGAGCCCTTTCATATGATTACCATCACAATATAGCGCATCTCATGTGGTCTATCACACACTAATGGGCGTCGGTTGTATCACAGTGTTTACGCGCGTTTGCGCAGCGCACAGCCGATTTTATAGGTTCATCGACCCGAAATTTTGTTAGCTCGGCACGGCACCGGCATCGACCTGGCTTAGTGAGTAGCGTTAATAAGTTGCGACTGCTGGAATGGGTCGCTTCCGTGCCTGCGTTGAGCGGCCCGCACCTTCTGCCGCACCCACCCCAGTACGTAGTTCGGAGTGGACAGCATCGATTGGGTCACCCACACCACTACCCAGCCGCGCGCTTCGAGTTCGGCCGTGTGCGAGTGCACCCACGTTCGATAATCCGGCGAATCCCGCTCCTCGTCGCATTCGACGGCCACCTGCCAACGACGCCAGCCCATCGGCACTCGGGTGCACACCAAACCCCACTCGTCATAGAACGGGATCTGAGTTTCCAATCCTGGTACGCCCGTGCTGCGCAGCACGAGTCGAGTTTGCGTCTCGAACGGCGATTCGGCGCCGCCATCGGCCTCTGCCAGCGCTATCCGCAGGCAGGCCACACCGCGAATCCCCGGATTCGCCTCGACCAATGACCACACCGCCTCCGGGTCGAGTTCGGTCCTGTTCATCAACGCATCCAGGATCGGCACTGCTGCGGCGCGCGGCAACAATCGGCCAAGGTCGAACGCCGTCCGCGCCACGGTCGTGAGCCGCATCCGGTCATACTCGTGAATATGTTCTGGCGCAAGGGCATACGAGTGCACTCGCAACCCGGGCGGTGCGTGGCGATTGGCCCGCACCACTTCGGCAGGCGCGTTGACGTCCAGCCATTTGGTGCCGTAGACCGCTGCGGCCGATATCCCGCTCAGCACCGCATCGGGACCTGCGAACAGCCATGCCGCGCGTGCCCGCAACAGCGGTGTCAGGGCGACGTCCCTGGCCAGGTACACATTCCGGTACACGGCGCGATACTTCGTCTCGAGTTCGTGAGCGGTGAGCAGGCCGGCCCGTACCGCCTCGCTACCGAGGAACGGGCTGGGGTGCCGGCCGGGAAACGCGCCCGGAAATCGTTCGTTCATGCCGCCAGCATCGGCGGGCTCACCGACAATTCCCGCACGCGGACAGACGTTATCCCCAAGCACGCGTTATCCCCAGGCACGGCTTCGGGTCGGGGCCTCTGGCGGTGGGTTCTGGCTCTGGCTCTGGCTCTGGCTCTGGCTCTGGCGGTGGGTTCTGGCTCTGGCACTGGCACTGGC
>WOYS01000042.1:0-12386 GCA_011620645.1 Mycobacterium sp. | reverse complement strand
TCTGGCTCTGGCTCTGGCTCTGGCGGTGGGTTCTGGCTCTGGCACTGGCACTGGCACTGGCACTGGCACTGGCACTGACACTGACACTGGCTGCATGCTAGGGCGAACGTGCAGGCTTTCTCCGCCAACTCGCAGTTCTGGCGCAAAAATCCCACACGTTCGTCATAGCACCGCAAGCGGGACATTCGTCCCCGAACTGGCCGCCCGCGACGAACGGCCCGTCAGCCGCTGGTCGGCGACACAGCGGAAACCGATGTCAGTCGGGCACGACTGCGTAGCGCCGCGCCTGCTGAAAGGTCGACAGCAAGGCCAAAGTCGATTCAGCGCCCTGGTCGGCGTTCACCCCGTCGGCGTTCGCCCCGTCGGCGTTCACCCCGTCGGCGTGCAACCGGTCGAATCCCCCGCCGGTATCGGGGTCCCACATCAGCGTCCCGGCAGCGTTGTCGCCCTGGAACCAGGCCGCCGCCGCCCGCACGGTCTCCGGCCATATCGCGGCCGCATCCACGGTGGAGGCGCGAGCACACGCGTCGGCCAGCATGGACACCTCGATCGGCTGTGTCGACGACAGGTGACCGTCTGCCGTCCCACGTTCGATCAGCAAGCCCAGCAGATCCAACCCGCGCCGACTCAACGCCGCGTCCTCGAGCGCTACGCCGGCAGCGATCATGGCCTCGGCGAGCACCGCGCCGGCAGTGGCGAGACGCTCCTCCGGCCACGGCCAGGCGCTGTCTTCGATCGATTCGGCGATACCCGCGGCGTAGTCACCGATCAGCTTGCGCGCGGCGGCAT
Organism: Mycobacterium sp.; assembly: GCA_011620645.1. GTDB lineage: Bacteria > Actinomycetota > Actinomycetes > Mycobacteriales > Mycobacteriaceae > Mycobacterium. The sequence goes on along the minus strand of WOYS01000042.1, from coordinate 11,597 downwards.
TACCGGGTTCGACGCTGAGCAACTCGGCGGCACCAACGGCCGCGAAGGCCATCGCGCGCGGCCGTTTCGAACGGCCGTGGGCGGCACGCTCGAACTGGACCACCGCCAGCCTGCGGATCAACCCGTTGTCGCTGTGCGCAGCAGCAGAACCCAGACCCCACAGGCATCTGCCCCAACTGTCTTCGAACACGAACCCGTCGGTCCACCGGCCGCTGCTGTCCATGCGGTTTCGGCAGCCGCCGGAAAATGCTTGCGCGCCATCGAGAAACCGCACCGCGACCTTCGCCAGCCCACACACGGCGGCACCCGCGCCGGGTTCGCGGGTGGTCACGACCAGCACGCTCGCCATATCGTCGGTGCTATAGCCGTGCTCGCGCAGCGGTAGCGCGGCACGGGCCTGTTCGAACGTGCCGCGGTGGTCCGACAACGCCAGCAGATGGTCGAAGGTGGGCGCTAGAACGTCCATGTTCGTTCCCGCGGCTTCACCATGATCTTCTGCGCCACAGCCTGATAGGACTTGGCAACCGAGGTCCACGCCATCGAGGGCGCCAACCGTCGCGCCTCGGCTGCCATCGAACCGGCCTGCCGCGGATCCGACAGAACGGTCCGCAGCGCGGAGGTCATCGCCTCGGGATCATCGTGTGCGACGACGAGGCCTGCACCGCTGCCGAGCAGTTCGACCGCGTGCGGGAAAGCGGTGGCGACAATCGGGCGGCCGCTGGCGATGGCATCCACCAGCACCCCGGAGGTCACCTGGTCGGTGGAGTCGTACGGCAGCACGACCACGGCCGCGCTCTGCGCCAGTGCCGACAGTGACACCGCGCTGCGGTAGATGGGGTCGAAGGACACCGCACCGGCCACGCCGAGGCGCTGCACCTGCGCGACGCGTGCCTCGCGGTACGTCTCGCCCTCAGTGGCCAGCACCTTGGGATGGGTACGGCCCGCGATGAGGTACCGCGGGTTGCCGCGCAGTGTCTGCAGATATCCCATCGAATCGATGACCCGCTCCACACCCTTGCCCGGCCCGAGCAGGCCCCAGGTCAGAACCGTCGGCCTGCCGGCGCGCTTGATGGCCAGCGCCGTCGGGGCCGTCGATCCGTGCGGGATCGTGGACAGCTTTCGGCCTTCGACTGCGAACCCGACGCGCAGCTGCTCACCGGCCGCCGCGGACATCACCACGACGTGATCGGCCAACCCCATCACCGAGCCGAGCACCGAGCGCTGATGCGGGGTCGGATCCCGGGGAACGGTGTGCAGTACGACGATCGACGGAACGGTCAGACCGCCGAGGATGTCGACCACCTCACCGCCGTCGGCACCGCCGTAGATGTCGAAATCATGTTGGATGACGGCGATATCACTGCCGTTGAGCAGGTCCGCACATGCGGTGACCGATGCGGCGGAGCCGTTGACCAGCTCCCCGACGATCCGGCCGCTGGTACTCGGCGACCCGTCGGCGATCCGCACCACGTTGACGTCGACGCCGTTGGCGGACAATGCGTCGGCCAGTGCCGCACTGAAATTCGCCAGGCCGCATTGCGTAGGAGGGTAAGTGCTCAGAATGCCGAAGCTCGGGGTACCCGAACGCGAGCGCTCCAGCACCGGAGCGCTCGAATAGCGAAAACTGGAAACTGTGCTCAAGGTGATCCTCACGACAGGATGACATCGAAGTGTCCGGCGCAAGCGATCGCTCAGCGAGATCAACGGCGGACAGCTGACTCATCCCGGACTGGCTGGGTTCCCAACTTCCTCCACGTTACACCAAATGGCCTGTTCGGAACCGGTCAGCCTCGGCGGGCACGGGCCCGACGCACCGCCTCATCGACGATGCTTTCGGCCACCTCGGCCAGTTTGCGTTGCTCCGCCTGACTCATCGCCCGTAATTGGGCGAACGCCTCCCCGGCACTGCGGCCGGTGCGCGACCGGATGATGCCGATCGCCTGATCGATCACCGGACGCGTCGACAGCGCCGCCTGCAGCTGCCCCACCAGTGTCAGCGCATCGGCCAGCAGCCGCGCATTGTGCACGGCAACCGCTGCAGGCGCGGCGAACAGCTCGCCGAACTGCGCGGCATGCTCATCGAAAATGTCCTTGCCGTAGCCGTATACGGTGATCGCGCCGATCACGCGCTCCGAGACCGTCAACGGCAGCGCCATCGTGCTGTGCACACCCAGGCGGCCCGCCCGCGGACCGAACCTCGGCCACGATCGGTCACCGCCCAGCGATCCCGACGACACCGTGCGCCGAAGCTCCGCGGCGGTGCGGCCCGGCCCCTCCTGCAGCAGCACATACTGGATATCGTCGATCTCGGCGACAAAGGGTGCGCTGGCCGCTGATGCCGTGACCGCGCCGTCGCCTCCCAGCAACGCCACGCCGGCGCCGTCGGCACCGGGGACGGCGCGCACCGCCGACGCGGCCACCTCGGCGAGCACCTGCGACAACCCGAGGCTGTCGGCCGCCAGTCCGGCAAGCCCGCTCAGCTCGGCCTGCAGATCGGCGTCCTCCGCGGTCACCGTCGAGGAGCCGGGTCGGGCAGCGCCAGCCGAAATGTGGTGCGCACGGTCTGCAGATACTGCACCGGCAGGGTGCCGGTGATGTAGGCGATGTCGTACTTGTCGCACAGCTCCCGCACCCGTGCGCCGATCTGCGCATAGCGGTTGCTCGGCAGGTCGGGGAACAGGTGGTGCTCGATCTGGTAGCACAGATTGCCGCTCGAAAAGGCAAGCAGCCGACCGGCTTTGAAGTTCGCGGCCCCCAGCATCTGGCGCAGGCACCATTCGGCCTTGGTCTCCCGCTGGAGCACCTCCGGCTCGAAATGCTGCACGCCGTCGGGGAAGTGGCCGCAGAAGGTCACCGCGTAGGTCCATAGGTTGCGCAGCACCCGATCCGAGTGATAGCCGTGCCGCGCGATGCCCCATTCGAAGATGACCGCCAGCAACATATTTCGCAGCGGCTGCAGCAGGTGTTCACGCTTCCAGGGCTGGTCACGGGTAACCCGCAGCACACCGAATCCGAGATCGTCGTCCACGCCGAGCACGTTGCTGAACACGTGATGCCGGTAGTTGTGCGAGTAGCGCCACTGCGCCGAGGCGCCGATCAGCCAGCCGACCGTCGATCGGGTGCCCGCGATCACCCGCCTGGCCGCGGCGTCCAAAGTCCGCTGGAACACGATGGTCCGACGGATATAAGCCGCATCCTTGGCGCCCAGCGACTCCTCCACATCGCTACGGATGCGGTCCAATCCGACCCCGATTGCCTCGACGTCGGAACTGCTCAAATTCGCGTAAGCCGCGATATCGCTTATTGCCACCTGAATTCCCGGTCCGTTTGTATGCGGCGGGAAGGCCCCGGACCACCTGTGATGCACTCTCAGCCTAGGCCCCGGCGCCGATCCGCGCCACGACGCACCCACCGATAAGCAAGACTGGAGTCATGACAGAAACCGCCGCCACCCGCGTTGCGGTCTACCTCGACTTCGACAACATCGTCATCTCGAGATACGACCAGGTCAACGGCCGTAACTCGTTTCAGCGCGACAAGACCAAAGGCCTGCAGGACGAGGATCTGGCCCGCGCCACCGTCGACGTCGGCGCGGTGCTGGACTACGCGTCATCCTTCGGCACGCTCGTCCTCACCCGGGCGTATGCCGACTGGTCGGCCGACGTCAATGCCGGATACCGCCAGCAGCTGGTGGGTCGGGCCGTGGACCTGGTGCAACTGTTCCCCGCAGCCGCCTACGGCAAAAACGGTGCCGATATCCGGCTGGCCGTCGATGCCGTCGAGGACATGTTCCGGCTGCCCGACCTGACTCACGTGGTGATCGTGGCCGGCGACTCCGACTACATCGCGCTGGCGCAGCGCTGCAAACGGCTCGGACGCTACGTGGTGGGCATCGGGGTGGCCGGCTCGTCCAGCCGCGCGCTGGCCGCCGCCTGTGACGAGTTCGTCATCTACGACTCGCTGCCCGGTGTCCCCGTGTTCGAGCCCGAGCCGGCCACCGAGCCCAAGACCGGGCGGCCCAAGAAAGCCGAGCCCGAGGAACCCGACCCGCAGGCCGCGGCGACCGCCCTGTTGACCCGTGGTCTGCAGATCGGTTTGGAGAAGGACGATGTCGAATGGCTGCACAACTCGGCCCTGAAGGCCCAGATGAAGCGGATGGACCCGTCGTTCAGCGAAAAGTCGCTGGGTTTCAAGTCATTCAGTGACTTCCTGCGCTCACGCGCCGATATCGTGGAGCTCGACGAGAGCTCGACGACCCGACTGGTGCGATTACGCACGGCGGACTGAGCCCCGGGCCCCGATCTGTCGATCGACGTCACGTCCCACGTGGCAAAAATGTCCTGACAGGACACCTACGCGGGCGGCAACTGACGTGGGCTGGATATGTCCACCCATTCGCGTTCCGTCGTCAACTGCTGGGGTTGCTCGCCACCCTCGGTTTCCACCGTGACCCGGTGCGTACGACGCATCGTGAAGTGGAATTCCTCGGTTTCCTCGAACACCTGCCGCAACGGCTTGGTGGCCATCCTGGTGGCACCGCCAATAGCTCCGCTGACGACCGGCGGCACGAACGGCCGGATGAACCGCACCGCGGCCTTGGTGACATCGGGGAAGATCGGCAACCCGCCGCCTCCACCCTGGTGGGGCTCCAGTTCCTTCTGCAGTTCCTTCGAGGGCGACACCTCGAGGGCGGCGGGCTCCCCGGAAGCGGCGGGCAAGGCGGCCTGCGTCTGCTCGGCGGCCGGACTCCGCAGCGCCTCGGCGACCCGGCGACGCTGATGCTCGGCGTCGATCGCGTTCTGCGCTTCGACGGCCATCCGGGCGCTGTTGAGCTCCTGCTCGGCCCACAGCTGATCGACCTGTGCCCGCACCTCGGCCCGCTTCACCGCGATCGCGGTATCCGCCGCCGACTCTGCCTCCTGCGTCGTCGTGCCCTGCCACCGCTTCAGCAGCAGCGGCAGCACGGCCAGGAGCACGAAGAACCCAAATAACAGCACCCGCAGCACCAGCGGGCCCGGGTGGTCCAGCGTGTAGCTGTTCATTGCCTGCCAGCGGGCACCCAAACCCCCTGCCAGCGCCCCGTCGCGGGCCTGCGCCAGCGCCCGCTCACGCACGGCCACCTCGGCGTCCAAGCCGGCGGCCCGGCTATCGCGGTCGGCGACGGCCGTTTCCAGTTCACGGTCGACGTCACCCAGGAAATCGTTGGCGGTGCGGGCCTGTGGTCCGGTGCCCGGCACCCCGGTGATGCGGATCTGCGGGCAGTCCGCCGACGGGTTGACCTCGCAGCGCGCGACGACGAGCGCTTCGTCGCGGCGCTGGTTGGCCCGGCCCACCGCTTCATCCAGTTCGGCACGAGCCGCGCGGGCCTGTGCCAGGGAGGACGCGGCCAACTCGGTCCTCGGGGAGGCCTGCTCGGCCAGTTCGGCGTCGATCGCGCCGCTGAACACCACCACGGCCGCCAGCTCACCCAGCACCATCCCGACAGCGACCCCGACGGCCATCCGGCCCGCGAATGCGGAAGAACCGTTCGCGATCGCCCGGCCGACTGCCCCCAACAACACCCCGCCGATCAGGCCGGCCACGATCACCGCCACCGTCGGCCACGTCGTCGAGGCGGCCAACGCCAGGGCGAAGATCACCGCCGCCACCGCTCCGAGCAGCAGTTCAACTATTCGATCGCCACGCATTGAGGCTCCAAGGTGTCTGGGTCTGTGCAGTGCGCCACGCGGAGTCCCTCACGCCGGCTGCGAATGCCCCGAATTCTCTCACAGTCCCGAACGGAGCGCTTCGCGCGCGTAGGGGCCGACCCGGTTACTTTGGTCCCGTGCGGGTCGACGGTCGGGACATCAGCGTCACCGGCAGTTTGTTGCAACCGCTGACCCGGCGCACCAACGAGATCCTGCGGGTGGCGCTGTCGGCGGCGTTCCTCGGCGTCATCATCACCAGCTCGCTGATCACCCGAAACGACTGGGTGAGCCTCGAACGTTCGATCTCCGAGATCATCGGCGTGCTGACCCCGACCCAGTCCAATCTGGTCTACCTGGCCTATGGCGTGGCCATCCTGGCGCTGCCGTTCGTCATCCTGGTCAGCCTGATCCTCGGCAGGCATTGGACACTGCTGGCCGCCTACGCCGCGGCCGGCGTGCTGGCGGTGTTGGCGCTCTCCATCAGCGGCCGGGGTATCGCCGCACCGCAATGGCATTTCGACCTCGGTGATCGCCTGGACACCCAGCTGTCCCAATTCCTCGACGATCCGCGCTGGATCGCCCTGCTGGCCGCCGTGCTGACGGTCTCGGGTCCCTGGCTGTCGCGACGGTTGCGCCGGTACTGGTGGGCCCTGCTGCTGGCATTCGTGCCGATCCACCTTTTCGTCAGCGCCGTGGTCCCGGCCCGCTCGCTGCTGGGGCTGGCCGTCGGCTGGTTCGTCGGCGCCCTGGTGGTGTGGGTGGTCGGCACCCCCGCATTGGAGGTCCCGCTGGACGGGGCGGTACGGGCACTGACCCGGCGCGGTTTCGACGTCTCGGCGCTGGCCGTCATCCGCCCGCCCGGGCCGGGTCCGCTGGTGCTGGCCGCAACCGGACCGGGCAGCACCGCCGTCGTCGAGTTGTTCGGGCCGAACCAGCGTAGCGGCGGCGCGCTGAGCCAGCTGTGGCGCAAGGTCCGGTTGCGTACCGACGAGACCGCGCCCCTACACGCATCGATGCGCCGCATGGTCGAGCACCGCGCGCTGATGGCCATCGCCATCGACGATCTCGAGCTGTCCAACATCTCGTCGGTGACGGTGAGCGCCCTGGACCGCGGCTGGACGCTGTATGCGCGCAAGCCCGCCCGCGGGACACCGCTGACCGCCGAGTCGGCCCCGGTGGCCCAGGTATGGCAGGCACTGCATGTGCTGCATCAGAGCCAGATCTCGCACGGCGACCTGTGCTGCGGTGAGATCACCGTGCATGACGGACGCGTGCAGTTCGGCGGCTTTGACAACGCCGAATACGGCGCCACCGACGCGCAGCTGCAATCCGATATCGCCCAGCTGCTGGTGACCACCTCGGCGGTGTACGACCCGCCCTCGGCGGTGGCGGCCGCGATCGAGACGTTCGGCACCGAGACGGTGCTGATCGCGTCGCGGCGGCTCACCAAGACCGCGGTTCCCGCCCGCATCCGGGACTCGGTGACCGACGCCAAGGCCGTCATCACCGCGGCCCGCGAACAGGTGCAGCAGCAGACCGGGGCCGACAGGATCCGCGCCGAGACGATCACCCGGTTCACCCGGCTACAGGTCGTGCAGCTGGTGCTGTGGGTGGCGCTGGTGTACGTCGCCTACCCGTTCATCAGCACGGTGCCGGCGTTCCTGGATGAACTGAGCAATGCCAACTGGTGGTGGGCCCTGCTGGGCCTGGTGGTCTGCGGACTGCGCTACCTGGGCACGGCGGGCGCGCTGTGGGCCTGCGCCGACGGCCTGGTGCGCTACCGCCACCTGGCAATCATGCAGTTGGCCAACACCTTTGCCGCGACGACGACGCCGGCCGGAGTGGGCGGTCTCGCGCTGAGCACCCGGGTGCTGCAGAAGGGCGGACTGAGCACCGCGCGCGCCACCGCGGCCGTCGCGCTGCAGCAGAGCGTGCAGGTGATGGTGCACGTGGTGCTGCTGATCCTGTTCACCACCATCGCCGGCACCTCGGCGAATCTGCAGCACTTCGTGCCCAGCGCCATCGTGCTGTATCTGGTGGCCGGGGTGGCACTGGGATTGGTGGGCGCGTTCCTGGCGGTGCCGCAGCTGCGACGCTGGCTGGCCTCGTCGCTGCGGCCCAGACTGCAGGAGGTCACGACCGAGCTGTGGGAACTGTCCCGGGCACCCAAGCGACTCGGGCTGATCGTATTGGGCTCTGCCGGAACCACTTTGGGCTCTGCACTGGCACTGTGGGCCAGCATCGAGGCGTTCGGCGGGGAAACCTCGTTCGTGACGGTGACGGTGGTGACGATGATCGGCGGCACCCTGGCCTCGGCCGCGCCCACCCCGGGCGGCGTCGGCGCGGTCGAGGCGGCGCTGATCGGTGGCCTTGCCGCGTTCGGCGTGCCCGCGGCGATCGCGGTGCCCTCGGTGCTGCTGTACCGGGTGCTGACCTGCTGGTTGCCGGTGTTCGTCGGCTGGCCGGTGATGCGCTGGCTGACCCGCAACGACATGATCTGAGGTTCGCCGCTCGCGGTTTGTGGATATAGTCGGGCCATTCGCCGATCCACGCCATGTAAGACCACGCCATGTAAGACCACGCCATGTAAGACCACGCCATGTAAGACCACGCCATGTAAATTGGCGTCCAACGTCACACGACACAAACCAGGGGGTTCGCCTTGTTCAACAAGCTTGTAGTGGCCGGTGCCGCGACACTTCTGATGGCGGTGGCGGGCGCCCCGACTGCGATGGCCGCCGAAACATGGAAGATGCCGTCGCTGAAGGGCATGAATTTGCAGGACGCCCAAGATTTGTTCACCGAGACGGTGGGCGACCAGGGGCCGACGCTGAAGTACAGCAGCCAGGCCCCCCCGACAGCCGGTGCAGTTCTGGTCTTGTCCATGTGGGAGGTCTGTTGGCAGTCGCCGAAGGCAGGAAAAACGGTCTCCCCCAAGTCGTGGACCGGTGTCGGAGTGAACCGGCCCGGGCACTGCTAGCGCGGCGTTCTTGCGCGGAACTCCACACCGGGTCTGCCAGCGGGCTCCTGCGCTAGGGCGCCATCGGGCCCTTCCCCACGGAATTGGTGAAGTGTTCCAGCGTGACGACGACGAACAACCCATCCGCGGACGCAACGAGCTTCCCGGTGGTTTCCTCCCGCATTTCGGTCCGGACTTCGAGTTTGCGGCCGGCCCGGGACACGAGGTTCGCACTGACCTCATAGGGCGCCCCCAGCAACACCGGCGCGAAGAACTCGGTGTCGAGCTTGCGGGTGACGGCCATATCGCCGACGACGTAGAGCAGCATGCCCACCATGTCGTCGAGAACGGTGACGACGGCGCCGCCATGTGCGATCCCGGGTGCGCCGCAATGTCGGCTGTCGAAGACATGCCTGGCAACCACCCCGTCGCCGCGCCGCCGGGCTCGCAGGCGATGACCATGCGGATTGTCTGCCCCGCAACCAAGACACCACGGGTGGTGCTCCTGCAGGTCGTCACCATCATCGGCAACACCGCGATGCTGAATGGCGTGCAACCACGCGGCGGCCGAATCTTCATCCTTTTGCTCGTCGATGACGAAACCCTCCTAATAGTCAACGCACAGCGCAATATAATCAACGCACAGCGCAGTGTTCACCATGCGACTCGCAATTGCACCGGCACCGCTCTCTCGGCCTGTAGTCGCTCACATCTCCCGGGAGAAAGCGTCGCGCTCGGCCGCCGGGTCGAGGATGAGCGAGCCGTACCGGCCGTGCAACTCGGTGACGATGTCGGTGAGGGGAAGGTCGTGATACCAACCACGGTCGTTGAGATACTCCATGTGCCGGCTCCCCTCACCGTCGTGGGCATGAAGGAGGGCATCGTTGTGGCCGTCGAAGTCGATCGGCGGCACACCGAATCGGGCGCAGAGCTCGGCGTTGAACGCCGGCGTGGCCTTCACCCAGCGGTCGTTGAGTCGTAGTTCGCTGTATCCGTGGTAGACGAAGACGTCGCTTCCTCCCATCCGGGCACGCAACGTGTCGGTCTGTAGGTGATTGCGTACGTCCGCGAACCCGAGCCGGGCGGGAATGCCTGCCGCACGAGCTGCCGCGGTCAGCAGGACCGCCTTCGGGACGCAGTACGACCTCGACGAGGTCGCCACGTAGCTCGCCCGATAATGCTCGGGGTCGTCGTCGGCGCTGTACGGGTCATACCAAATCCTGTCCCGCACCGCGGTGAAGATCAACCTCGCCTTCTGCACAGGATCACGGACGTCGCCGACCGCGTTCTCGGTGAAGCGCTGAACATCGTCGTGCTGCCAATCCAGGAAACCCGTCGTCTCCAAGAAGGTCGGCTCGTTCGAAGTGTCACTCACAGAATGCCTTTCAGTGGGGACTCGATGTCGATATCGACGGTGCCAACGATCGACTGGCCTTTTCGAGGGCTTCGACGAGACGCATCTCGGCCTCGGGGATCGTCGCGGCGACATCGGCCGCAGCGAGGCTCCGGCTCCGCAGCGAGGTGTCGACATTCGTGGCTGCGGTCGCAAGCGCAGACCACGCCGTGGAAGCGTCTCGGGCCGCCGCCGCCGCATCGGCGGTGGCGGCGTCATCGAGGAGGTCGGCGATGTCCTGGCAACCCTGTGCCTGCAACGTGCGAAAGAACCCACCCCCGGTGCCGGCCTTCTCGATGAACGCCCCGAGCCCGAACAATGCCGCGGTCAGTGCATCGTCATCGAACAGCGTTGGCCAACGACGCAAGTCATCGGCGAAGTACTGCACACCCTTCACGCCCGAAGATTCGACCTCAGCCGCCTCGACGGGCAGTGGCGGCGCACCCACGGCGCCGCCGCGCATGAACGCTGCGCTCGCAGCGAGTGCGGCACACGCGATCGGTCGAAGTTCGGGCACTCTGTCCGGCCAGTCGACGTGAAAAGTGGTGTGCCGGGTAGGCGTAGGGAACCCAACTGAGGACCGCGCTCGTCGCAGATTCTCGTAGGGGACCAGTTGGGTGGTGTCGCGGTCATTGTCGACCACGTAGGCCACCCGTTGCTCGTCGTCGTATCCGACGATGACGATGTCGTGGCGACTCATGTGCAGTCGAACGCGCAGATAGGGAAGTTCGCCGATGTCGGCCCACACCATGACCGGTCGGCCCTTGTCGATTTCGTCGGTCACAAATGCCCATCCCGCATCTGGGTCATCGGTCGATTGCACGACGAACTTTGCGCCAACCCGGGTGAGGTAATCCTGTTCCAGGTCGTTTCCTCGTCCTACCAGGTATACCTGGGGAAACAACTGCGTAGAGCGGACGTACGAGAAGTCCAAGGCTCCACCGAGAGTGAAGACCAATCCTTCACTGGGTTCTTCTGCCTCCCAACCGAGTCCGGCCCATTCAGTAAGGTCACGAAGCGCGCCCGAACCGCAATGCCCTCCCCTCCTATGCGGGTAGGGAATCTGAATCCTCGTCATCGCCGCCTCCTCGCGTATCCAATGGCAGAAGCCGCTAAGCCTCGTAGGACAATCCGTTTCACCGCGCGGGTTCGCCGACGCGGATCGTAGATGTGGAAACTGGCACAGCAGACGCGGGAACACCGTGACGCCCAACGAACGATGCCCGACGAATACTGTGACGCCGTTACGGCGCGGTCCGCCGAGACACAAGCGGATGCCCGGCCCCGAACGCCGGGACGCGCCGATCCCGCCGGGCGCGACCAAAAGGCTCTACTACGACGATCTTCGGCCGAACATCCTGACCGCCTACCGCGGTGGGGTACACCAACGGTCGAACGGTGGTGTACCCCACCGTTCGACCGTTAGGTCTGCACCAAAGCGTCATCGCGAAGAGGACCCTCGACTGCGGCACCTCGACCGTCGTAGCGGAGTTCCGCTTACTGCTGCATCAGAAGCGGATGAGCCCTCGGATGTTGCGGCCTGATCGCATGTCGGCGT
>WOYS01000051.1 GCA_011620645.1 Mycobacterium sp. | reverse complement strand
GTGTGCAGCAACGGAGGCATTGAGCAGACCGTCGTGTCCGACGAACCGATCACCTTGGGAAGTCACGTGTTTGAGGTCGCCTTCCGCCGAACCGGGGCGGTCGACGGCACTCTCGACATGATCGGCGACGTCACGATGACGGTCGACGACCGGGTGGTGGGTACGGCAAACACGGTCCGGATGACCGGGCTGGACATCATGCAACGGACCTCCGCAGGCCGTAGCGTCACCCACTCGGTCTCGGCCACCTATTCCTCACCGTTCCCCTTCACCGGCGGCGCGTTCGACGAGGTTGTCATCGATTTCGCCGGGACCGGGGCGCCGAACCCCGAGGCCGTGGTGAACACGGTGTTCGCCCGCGACTGAGAGGTTTGGCAGCGCGACGAGGTTTGGCAGCGCGACGAGGTTGGTCAGCGCGACCTACGGCGCGTACCCGAGGGCGGCCTTCACCTCCAGGTATTCGTGGAACCCGAAATCGCCCCACTCCCGTCCGTTACCGCTGGACTTGTAGCCGCCGAATGGTGCGTTGATATCGAACGCGTGGTTGATCGCGACCGATCCGGCGCGAATCCGGCGGGCGACCGCGCGGGCCTTGTCGATATCGCCGGCCCAGACGTAGCCGGCCAGACCGTACTCCGTGTCATTGGCGATCTCGACCGCTTCATCGAGATCGTCGTAGCCGAGGATGCACAGCACCGGACCGAAGATCTCCTCGCGGGCGATCACCATGTCGTTGGAGACGTTGGCGAACACGGTCGGCCGGACGTAGTAGCCGGTGTCCAGGCCGTCGGGGCGGCCGGTGCCACCGACGACAAGGTCGGCCCCCGCGTCGACACCCTGCTGGATCAGCCGCTGGATCTTGTCGTACTGCACCTTCGATGCGACCGGCCCGATGGCCGTCTTGTCCTCGAGGTCACCCACCGTCACTGCAGCGCCGACCTCCCTGGCGATCGAGATGGCCTCGTCCATACGTGAATTGGGCACCAGCATGCGCGAGGGGGCGTTGCAGCTCTGACCGCTGTTGAGCATCATCGCCGAGACACCTGCCGCCACACCCTTGGCGAAGGCGTCGTCGTCGAGCACGATGTTGGGGCTCTTGCCACCGAGTTCCTGGCTCACCCGTTTGACGGTGGGCGCGGCGTTGCGGGCGACCTCGACACCGGCGCGGGTGGAGCCGGTGAACGACACCATGTCGATGCCGGGATGGCGGGAGATCGCCGCACCGACGCCGGGGCCGTCACCGAAGATCATGTTGTATACACCAGCGGGAACGCCTGCGGCTTCGATGATCTCGGAGAAGATCTGGGCGGAGTACGGGGCCACTTCGGATGGCTTGAGCACCATCGTGCAGCCCGAGGCCAGCGCCGGGTAGACCTTGGCCGCGATCTGGTTCAGCGGCCAGTTCCACGGAGTGATCAGCCCGCAGACACCGATCGCCTCCTTAATCACCCGGGTGGAGCCACGTTCCTGCTCGAACTCGAAATGGGTGAGCGCCTCGATCGCCGCGGCGAGGTGACCGAGACCCAGGTTCACCTGTGGGCCGCCGGCCAGCCTGGGCGGGGCACCCATCTCTTCGCCGACCGCTTCGGCCAGATCACCCATCCGCTTCTGATACTCGGCGAGGATCGCGCCGAGCACGGCGAGGCGCTCCTCCCTGCTGGTTGCCGACCAGCCCGGAAACGCCGCGCGGGCGGCCTGCACGGCGATGTCCACGTCGGCGGCCGAGCCGACGGAGATCCGGCCGGACACCTGCTCGGTTCGCGGGTTGTCGACGTCGAGGGTGGCGGGCTGTACCGGATCGACCCATTTACCGTCGATGAAGAACTGGAGGTATTCGCGCATGGTGACAATCTTCCTCGATCAACGCGGCTCGCGGACGAATTCGGCGAGAATGACGCCGGTTGCGGCACGTCCGGCGACGCGCCGGCGCCCGAGACACCTCGGCTCTCGATATGCTGCATGGACCGCAGATCGCCGGACAGGCGAAGAACTTTCCGCAGGGAGACGAATGGGATGACCGTAGGCCGCCGCAGCACCTCACGCAACGCTGCTCAGCGCCTCGGGTTCGCCGGGTCGCTGGCGGTCGCGTTGGGTATCGGGGCGGCCATCGCCGTGGGCTGCGGGGTTGCCCACGCAGAAGGTCCCGCAGACCGCGGCGCGAACGCACCCTCGGACGGTTCGCCATCCGGAAAGATGCCGGCCAGGCTGTCCGGTGCGCCCCACTCCGACCGGAAAACGGTCGCCGATTCGCCTGAGTCCGCGCCCGGATTGCCCGGGCGCCGCTCGGAGATTCTTTCGACCAGCCCGGGCCGGGACCGCAAGCCCGCGACACGCGGGCTGGTCGAGTCGCGCAAAGCCACCCGCCTCCTCGATGCTCCGCTCCGGGCAGCCCGCGCCGGCGTAGAGACGAAACGGGCCGTGGCCGAGCCGGTCGTGACCAAGTCGGCCCAAGCCGACGTGCCCGGGTCGGGCGTGGACAAGTCGGTCGCGGCCATCGAGCCTTCTCCGGAGGACGAGACGCCCACCGCCTACGGCGATATCGGCAAGTGGATGCTGAAGGACGACAACCAGATCGCGAACTGGGGCGGGAGACCCTACGACGGTAAGACGCTTCTGGAGCCGGTTAACGTCATCATCGTCGACCCGACGTCGACATCGGCCTCGCAGGCCGCCCGCCGGCTCAACCGCGCGATGTTCTTGTCCGGGTTTCCCGCTCGACCCCTCCACACCTCCGGATTCAACGGCAGCATCGACGACGTCACGTACGGACAGAAGCCCCAGCCTGTGCTGCTGGGCTATTCCAACAACTTCTTCCTGTTCCGCAACGATCACGGCCGGATATTCGGGCCCGATCCGGTGCAGAACGCCACGGGCTACGTCTGGAGCGGCGCGTTCAGCACCGAAGAAGTCGCGTTCTCGGGAGGGGCGCCCGGGCATGTCTACGTCTCGTCCGACGATGCCCGCGACGCGCTCGCATCCCAGCTTGTCGCGAGCGGCCAGGCGACGTATGCCGGCACGGTCCCGCTGGAGAACGCCTACAACACCGACACCGTGACCACCGGCGACCATGACGGCTACGCGGTCGTCCTAGTCCTGACGGGCAACGCGGTTCTGCCGCGACGGGAGTTCGTGACCCGGGCTCAGGCAGCCCAGTAGGACCGCCACAGCTTGACCAGCACACCCTCGATGCCGCGTTGCGGCTTGAGATCGATCATTCGCGCACCCGCGTGAAGCGGTGCAGTAGCCAGGCCGGCGGAACAGTCGCGACCAGCGTCCCGATGAACAGCGCCATCATCGAACCGGTATAGACCGGCGTCCGCAGGATTTCGACTGTCACCAATTCCATGACGATCAGGTGGATCAGGAAGATCTCGTAGGAGATCTCGCCCAGGAACACCATCGGCCGACTGCCCAGCACCCGCGAGTACCAGCTGCTCCTTCTCCCGTCGCTGCGCTCGCCCCGGACGTCCTCCACCCGCCCGGTCAGCGCCAGCGGCGCGACGATCAGTGTCGCGATGGCCGCATAGAACACCGCCTTGACCAGAGCCTCGCTCAACAACGCGGGCGACGTCGTCGGCTCACCCGCAACCGGGGTCGACGCGATGAAATAACTGACCACCGCCAACGGAACACACACCAGCGCGTACGCCCGCGCCCCGGTCGTCTCCAGCACCGCCAGCAGCATCCCACCGACGAACCAGGCCAGATACGTAGGCAGCCACAGCCGGGCGCCGTCGGGCAGGAAATCGGTCTTGTGCACCAGCACCAGCCACGCCGGGGTGATCGCGAACAACCCGGTCAATCCGATGTACAGCAGCGCCGGTCGCCACTTTCCCCGGCACAGCAGAACCAGCAGCAGCCAGGCCAGGCCGGGCAGCACCACATAGAACGCCGCCTCGACCGCCAGGCTCCACATCTGGGTGAGGCCTTGGTGCAGAAAGGAATAGACGTAGTTGTCGGCGTAGATCTGGGTCAGCGACAGATTGCGCAGCAGGCCCGTCCAGGTGTGGCCGGGATTGGGGCCCGCCTCCCGAAAGTGGTAGAGCGCATAGGCCGCCAGCACCGTCACCACGTACGCGGGCATGATCCGCCGCACCCGATGCCAGGCGTACCGGCGCACCGACGGCGACGGCGACCCTGAGGCGGCAGCCTTCACCCACGGCCGGAACAGCAGGAAACCGGACAGCACGAAGAAAATCGGCACACCGATCTCGGCACGCGACAGCGCCAGACCGTAGTAACCCTGCGGGTACCTGCCGGTGGTGTACGCGGCGTGGGTGAGCACCACCAGCAGCGCGGCGACGGCGCGGACGCCGGTGAGCGCAGCCACCCGGTCGGTGGTGGAGACGGACTCCAGACCACCCACGGCGTGTTGTTTCTGCTGCGTCACGAGTCCTTGCGGCCGGGCTTGCTGCTCCGTTCCGGCTGCAGGTTGATGAGCACACCCTGGATGCGGGTGTTCTCCAAGGCCTTGTAGACCTTGCCGGGCAGCTTGGCGGGCAGCTCCACCAGCGAGTGATCGACCCGGATGGCGATATGGCCGAAATCGCTGCGGTGCAGGCCACCCTCATTGGCGATGGCGCCGACGATCGCACCGGGCGCCACCTTGTGGCGCTTGCCGACCGCGATGCGGTAGGTGGCCAGATCGGTACGCGTGCTGTGCTTCTTACGCCCTGGCCCGTCCTCGCGCGGTCCCCGCTCTTCGCGCTCGCGGCGCTTCTCCGGCGGCGCCTCGGTCATCAGGAAGGCCTCGCCGTCGCGTGATTCCAGCGCCAACGCGGCGGCGATATCGGCGATCGGCACGTCGTGGTCGCGCTCGTAATCCTCGATGAGCCTGCGGAACAACTCGATACCCGGCGCATTGAGCGCATCGGTGATCGAGTCGTTGAACTTCGCCACCCGCTGGGCGTTGACGTCATCGACGCTGGGGAGTTCGATCTCGATCAGCTTCTGCCTGCTGATCCGTTCGATCGACCTGAGCAGATGGCGCTCACGCGGGGAGACGAACAGCAGAGCCGTGCCCGAACGGCCCGCCCGACCGGTGCGACCGATGCGGTGCACGTAGGACTCGGGGTCGTGCGGGATGTCGTAGTTGAGCACATAGGTGATGCGGTCCACGTCCAGGCCACGTGCGGCGACATCGGTGGCCACCAGGATGTCGATTCCCTTGGCGCCGCCTGCTTTGAGGTTGGCGATGGTCCGCTCACGCTGGGCCTGGGCGATATCGCCGTTGATCGCTGCGGCGGAGAACCCGCGGGCACGCAGCTTCTCGGCGACTTCCTCGGTGGCCTGCTTGGTGCGGACGAAGATGATCATCGCGTCGAACTGCTCGACCTCGAGAACCCGGGTCAGGGCGTCCATCTTGCGGCGGCCGTCGACCTGGATGAACCGCTGCGTGATGTTCTCCGCCGTTGCCGTTTTGGCCTTGACCGCGACCTCGACGGCGTCCTGCAGGTACTTGCCGGTGATCTTGCGGATGGCCGGCGGCATGGTGGCAGAGAACAGCGCCACCTGCTTGTATTCGGGGGTGTCGGACAGGATGCGCTCGACATCCTCGGCGAACCCCATCTGCAGCATCTCGTCGGCCTCGTCGAGCACCAGATAATCCAGGTGCGAAAGGTCCAGACGACCCTTCTCCAGGTGGTCGATGACGCGGCCCGGAGTTCCGACCACCACCTGCGCGCCGCGCTTGAGTCCGGCCAGCTGCGGACCATAGGACGAACCGCCGTAGATCGGCAGCACGTTGATACCGGGCAGGTGCTGCCCGTAGCGCCCGAATGCCTCGGCCACCTGCAGTGCCAGCTCCCGGGTGGGCGCCAGCACCAGCGCCTGGGTGTGCCTGCTGGACGGGTCGATCTTGGACAGGATCGGGATCGCGAATGCCGCGGTTTTCCCCGTTCCGGTTTGGGCCAGACCGACGACATCGGAGCCGGCCAGCATGGCGGGGATGGTGGCGGCCTGGATCGCCGACGGCGACTCGTAGCCGACGTCAATGACGGCCTGCAGCACCGAAGGGTGAATTTGCAGGTCAGCGAAGGTCAGCTCGGCAGCGGGGGCGGGTTCATCAGGCAACGTCATTTCATGAGCAGTCTAAAGGGTGCGCGCCGCAATACCCGGCCGGATGACGCTCACGGGTACGGTTCGATCTTGTGAGGTGCGTTGCTCTGAAGGCTCCAGTCCTGGCAGCCGCCCCGATTCTGGCACTGCTGCTGACCGCCTGCGGGTCCGGTGACTCGACCGTGTCCAAGACGCCGGACGCCCGCACCACCGAGGCCCCACCGGCCAGTCCGACAGTCGCCGCGCCCGCCCCGTCCACCCCGACCGCGGTCACCCCGGCACCCGATCCGTGCGCGGTGAACCTGGCCGCCCCCGAGATCTCCAGGGCGGTTTCCAGCCTCCCCCACGACCCGCGCAGCAACCAGCCGTGGAACCCGGAACCGTTGGCGGGCAACTACAACGAATGCGCCCCGCTGTCGGTGGTGATCATCAAGGCCAACACCAACGCCGAGAACCCCAACACCCGCGCGGTGATGTTCCATCTCGGTAAGTTCATCCCGACGGGGGTGCCCGACACGTACGGCTTCAACGACATCGACCGGACGCTCAGCACCGGCGACACCATCGCACTGAAGGCCAGCAGCGGTCTGCCCGGCCTGGACAGCGTGGTCCGCTTCCGCTGGAACGGCAACGCTGTGGAGCTGATCGGCAACACCGGCTGAGCGGTGACGGGGTGTCGGCCCACTCCCCTAGCCTGGGGTGGTGTTCGTGACCGATGGGCCCGACCGGCAGGTGATCTACAGCGCGTCGGACCTTGCGGCCGCTGCGCGGTGCGAGTACGCCCTGCTGCGCTCGTTCGATGCGCGGCTGGGCTGGGGGCCGAAAATCTCCTCCGATGACGACCTGCTGGCCCGGACCGCTGACCTGGGGCACGAACACGAGCAGCGCCACCTCGCCGAGATCCGTGCCGACACCGATGTCACCGTGATCGGCAGGCCGGCCTACACCGTGGCCGGCTTGCGTGCGGCCGCCGAGCAGACGATGGATGCCGTCCGCCGGCGCGAGCCCGCGATCTATCAAGCGGCCATGTTCGACGGGCGGTTCGCCGGGTTCGCCGACTTTCTGACCTTGGAACCTTCCCCTGCGGGGCAGCGGTACCGACTGCGCGACACCAAGCTGGCGCGGTCGGTGAAGGTCGAGGCCCTGCTCCAACTGGCCGCCTACGCCGACGCGCTGGAGACCGCGGGCGTCCCGGTCGCCGACGAGGTCGACCTGCTGCTTGGCAACGGTGCGGTGTCCAGCTACCGGGTCGACGAACTGCTGCCGGTGTACCTGCCCCGGCGGGAGGCGCTGCAACGACTGCTCGACGAGCACCTCGCCGGTGGCAACCCGGTGTCCTGGGCCGACGAGCGGGTGCGGGCCTGCTTCCGCTGCCCGGAATGCAGCGTCCAGGTGAAACAGACCGACGATCTGCTGCTGGTCGCCGGTATGCGGACCAGCCAGCGCGCCCGTCTGCTGGATGCCGGCATCACCACCGTGCACGAACTGGCCGCCCATGACGGGCCCGTGCCCGAACTGTCCAAGCGCACCGTCGCCGCTCTGACCGGACAGGCCCGGCTGCAGGTCGCGGACAGAGTCATCGAGAACGGCAACGTGAAACCCCCTTTCGAGGTCGTCGACACACAGCCGTTGATGGTGCTGCCCGACGCGGACAGGGGCGACCTGTTCTTCGACTTCGAAGGCGACCCGCTGTGGACGCTCGACGGCCGTGAATGGGGCCTGGAGTATCTGTGGGGCGTGCTGACCGTCGACGACGAGTTCACCCCGTACTGGGCGCACGACCGGGCCAGCGAGCGCCAAGCCCTCATCGATTTCCTGGACATGGTGCGCAAACGGCGCAAGCGCTACCCGAAAATGCACATCTACCACTACGCGGCATATGAGAAGAGCACGCTACTGCGACTGGCCGGACGCTACGGCGTCGGCGAGAACGACGTTGACGATCTGCTGCGCAACGGGGTCCTTGTCGATCTTTATCCGTTGGTGCGCAAGAGCATTCGTGTCGGCACCGAGAGTTACAGCATCAAATACCTTGAACCCCTCTACATGGGCAACGAGCTACGGAGCGGCCAGGTCACCACCGCCACCGATTCCATCACCCAGTACGCTCGCTACAGCGCGCTGCAGGCGCAGGGGAACACCGCCGACGCGGAGGTGGTGCTCAAGGAGATCGAGGATTACAACCGTTATGACTGCCGTTCGACCCGGCGGCTGCGGGACTGGCTGGTGGCCAGGGCCATCGAATCGGAGGTACCGCCGCGGGGTCCGCTACCGGTGCGCGTCACGGATCCCGCCGGCGTCGTGGAGGTTTCCGACGATCTCGACCGCAAGCTGATGAAGTTCGCCGGCGACGGTGTCGAGGAACGCACGGACCAGCAGACTGCCGTCGCGATGTTCGCGGCCGCCCGGGGCTTCCACAAACGTGAGGACAAGCCGTTCTGGTGGTCGCATTTCGACCGCGTCAACAATCCGGTCGACGAATGGTCGGACAACTCCGGTGTTTTCATCGCCGAACGCGCCGAACTGGTGAACGACTGGCACCAGCCACCGAAGGCACGCAAGCCCCAGCGGCACGTCCGGCTGACCGGCGAGTTGGCCAACGGTGAACTCGCACATGACATGTACGCGCTCTACGACCCGCCTGCGCCCGCCGGCCTGGCCGATGATCCGGACCGCCGCGCATTCGGGTCTGCGGTGGTGCTCGAGTGCAATGACCCCGAGGTGCCCACCGAGGTGGTCATCTGCGAGCGACAACCCAAGAATGGTGACGTTTTCGGCGAGTTGCCGTTCGCGCTGGCGCCCGGCCCGCCGATCAATACCCGGCCGCTGCAGGAATCCATCCACGCCACCGCGGCTTTCGTGGCTTCGGGGCTGCCCGGCCTGCCCGCCGACGCGGTCACCGATGTGCTGCTGCGCCGACCACCGCGGACCGTCGGTGGCGCGCCGCTGCCCCGCCCGCAATCGCAGACCGACACCGCCGAGGCCATCACCGCCGCGCTACTCGATCTGGACTCCTCGTATCTCGCCGTCCACGGCCCGCCCGGCACGGGCAAGACCTTCACCTCCGCCAAGGTCATCGCCCGGCTGGTCGGCGAATACCACTGGCGCGTCGGCGTCGTCGCGCAATCGCATGCCGTGGTGGAGAACCTGCTCGACGGTGTGGTCGCCGCAGGCGCCGATCCGGAGCGGGTCGGCAAGAAGAAGGCCCGCGAGGGCGCCGCCTGGTCGCAGATCGCGGAGAAGGATTACCCGGCGTTCATCGCCGAGGACGGTGGTTGCGTGATCGGCGGCACCGCATGGGATTTCGCCAACGACGGACGGGTTCCCCGACAGAGCCTCGACCTGCTGGTGGTCGAGGAAGCCGGGCAGTTCAACCTGGCCAACACCATCGCGGTGGCATCGGCGGCGCGCAACCTGCTGTTGCTCGGAGATCCGCAGCAGCTGCCCCAGGTCAGCCAGGGCGTCCACCCCGAACCGGTCAACGAGTCGGCGCTGGGTTGGCTGGTGGAAGGACACCACACGCTGCCGCCGGAGCGCGGCTACTTCCTGGAGGTGTCCTACCGGATGCATCCCGATGTGTGCAGGCCGGTGTCCCGACTGTCCTATGATGGCCGGCTGCAGTCCAACGCCGTGGTCAGTGCGGCGCGGCGCCTGGACGGCGTGGCGCCCGGGGTGCGGGTGCTGGCCATCGAGCACACCGGCAACTCGACCGAGAGCCCCGAGGAGGCCGACGCGATCATCGCCGAGATCGGCGCGATGCTGGGCGCCCCGTGGACCGATGAGGACGGCACGGTGGTATTGGATCAGCAGCACATTCTGGTGGTGACGCCCTACAACGCGCAGGTGGTGCTGCTGCGCCGGCGCCTCGACGCGGCGGGCCTGCCCGATATCCGGGTCGGCACGGTCGACAAGTTCCAGGGCAGGCAGGCCCCGGTGGTCTTCGTGTCCATGACGGCGTCGTCGATCGATGACGTCCCCCGCGGGATCGGCTTCCTGCTCAACCGGAATCGCCTGAACGTGGCGATCAGCCGGGCCAAGTACGCGGCGGTGATGGTGCGCTCCGCGCGACTGACCGACTACCTGCCCGGCCAGCCGGACGGGCTGATGGACCTCGGTGCATTCCTCGCCCTCACCGCGTGTGGTACACCCACGGGGTGACCGAACCGCTGTCTGCCGCACTGATCGAGCAGCTCGCCGCGATCGTCGGCGCACGTCAGGTGAGCACCGATCCCGATGTGCTGTCGGGCCGCGCCGTCGACCACACCGGTCGCTACCGCGGCCGGGCCGGCGCCCTGGTCCGGCCCGGGTCTGCTGACGAAGTGGCCGCCGTGCTGCGGTTGTGCCGTGACGCGGGCGTGTACGTGACGGTGCAGGGTGGCCGCACCTCGCTGGTGGCCGGCACCGTGCCCGAACGTCATGATGTGCTGCTGTCGACCGAGCGACTCACCAGCATCGAGACCGTGGACACCGTGGAGCGCCGGGTGCGGGTGGGGGCCGGCGCCACTCTGGCCGCGGTGCAACGCGCCGCCGGTCAGGCCGGTCTGCTCTTCGGGGTCGACCTCGCCGCGCGGGACTCGGCGACGGTGGGCGGTATGGCCTCGACCAATGCCGGCGGGCTGCGCACCGTCCGCTACGGCAACATGGGCGAACAGGTCATCGGACTGGACGTCGCACTGCCCGACGGGACCGTGCTTCGACGGCACAGCGAGGTACGCCGCGACAACACCGGTTATGACCTGACCGCGTTGTTCGTCGGCGCCGAGGGCACTCTCGGCGTGATCACCGGTCTCGATCTGCGCCTGCATCCGGTTCCGGCCCATCGGGTCACCGCGGTCGCCGGGTTCGACGATCTGGAGGCGTTGATCGCCGTAGGGCGCAGATTCCGCGATGCCGATGGGATCGCCGCGCTGGAACTCATCGACGCGCGCGCCGCCGCGCTGACCGCCGAGCATCTGGGCGTACCCGCTCCGGTGGCGGGAGCCTGGATGCTGTTGATCGAATTGGCCGGCGACACCGACCACACCGAGAGTCTCGCCGAGGCGCTGGAGGATGCCGAGCTCAGCGGTGAACCCGCCGTCGGCATGGATACCATTGCCTCACAACGGTTGTGGCAGGTTCGTGAATCGGTCGGCGAGGTGCTGGGCGCCTACGGGCCGCCACTGAAGTTCGATGTGTCGTTGCCGCTGGCGTCGATCCCCGGCTTCACCACCGCCGCGGTCGACCTCGTCTGCGCGCACGCCCCGGAAGCCATCCCGGTGCTGTTCGGTCATATCGGCGAGGGCAACCTGCACCTGAATCTGGTGCGGTGCACCCTCGGTGGCGATGACGAACGGGAGCTGTACTCGGCGATGATGGCGTTGATCGCCGAGCACGGCGGCAACGTCAGTTCCGAGCACGGGGTCGGTACCCGCAAGCGCGAATACCTGTCGATGGCCCGCACCGACGCCGATATCGCCGCCATGCGCACGGTCAAGACCGCGCTGGATCCGACGGGATACCTGAACCCGGCAGTGCTTTTCGCCTGACAGGCACCGCCGAATTTCGGCGGCCCAGACTTGTCGGACCTGGCTGCAATGATTGGGGTATGTCCACCGCCGCAGCCGCTTTCGAGGATGAGAGGT
>WOYS01000002.1:20067-53248 GCA_011620645.1 Mycobacterium sp. | reverse complement strand
ACCGCCGCCGTTGCCGACCCCGACGCCTTCGCGTCCTCGGGGCAGTGGATCGGCGTCGTCATCGGCATCGTGACCGCGCTCATCGTGTCGCTGACCAAATCCGCGGTGCGCCCGGTGGCCAACATCGGTTCCGCGGGTATGGCGGCACCGGTGTTGAGCACCGCCGAAGACATCACCAGCGTGGGACTGGTGTTCGTGTCATTGCTGCTGCCACTACTGGTGCTGGTGGCGCTGGCCGTGGTCGCCGCCGCGGTGTTCCAGGTGTGGCGGTGGCGCCGACGACGCCGCCCTGAGGCGCAAACCTAGATCCACACACCCTTGCCGACGGCGACGATGCCGCCGGAGCTGATGGAGAAGCGTTCGCGATCCTTGTCCAGGTCGACGCCGACCATCTCACCGGGTCCGACGACGACGTTCTTGTCCAGGATTGCCCTGCGCACCACCGCGCCGCGACCGATGCGCACGCCGGGCATCAGCACGCTGCCCTCGACGATCGCCCCGTCGTCGATCGCAACGTTGGATGACAGCACCGAATTGCGGACGGATGCCGCTGAGATGATGCTGCCCGCGCCCACCACGGACTCCTGCGCGGAGCCACCGTTGACGAACTTGGCGGGCGCCAGATTCTCCGAGCCACCGCGGATCGGCCAGCGCTTGTTGTAGAGGTTGAACACGGGGTGCACGGAAACCAGATCCATGTGCGCGTCGTAGAACGCGTCCAGCGTGCCCACATCGCGCCAGTAGGCATGGTCGCGTTCGGTCGCGCCGGGCACCTCGTTGTCTTCGAAGTCGTAGACCGAGGCCATTCCGTCGGCCACCAGCCGCGGAATGATGTCCCCGCCCATGTCGTGGTCGGAATGGTCCTCGTCGGCGTCGGCCTTGATGGCGTCGACGAGCACCTTGGTGGTGAAGATGTAATTGCCCATCGACGCGAAGGTCGACTCGGGATCGTCGGGGGTACCCGGCGGATCGGCCGGTTTCTCCACCCAGCCGCGGATCCGGCCCGATTCGTCGGCGTCGATACAGCCGAAGGCGGAGGCCTCCGCGCGAGGAACCCGGATACCGGCCACTGTCGCGCCGGCGCCACTCTCGATGTGGTGCTGCAGCATCTGCTCGGGGTCCATCCGATACACGTGATCGGCGCCGAAGATCACGATGTAGTCCGGATCTTCGTCGTAGATCAGGTTCATCGACTGATAGATCGCATCCGCGGAGCCGGTGTACCAGCGCGGACCGAGTCGCTGCTGGGCCGGCACCGGCGTGATGTATTCGCCCGCCAATCCCGACAGTCGCCAGTTCTGCGAGATGTGCCGGTCGAGCGAATGCGATTTGTATTGCGTGAGAACACAGATCCGCAAGAACCGTGCGTTCACGAGATTGGAGAGGACAAAGTCGATGAGCCGGTAGCCGCCGCCGAACGGCACGGCCGGCTTCGCCCGGTCTGCCGTCAGCGGGTAAAGCCGCTTGCCCTCCCCGCCCGCCAGGACGATGCCCAGCACATGTGGCGCTTCCCTCATGCTGCCAACCTATCGGTCGCACAGCGGTGCGGCTAGCCAATCGCCCGATCTAAGTCCTGCGTGTCAGGGTGTTTGGGTGCTCGTGAACAGTTTTGGGCTCTGACATGACGCGCTGAGCGGATCGGAGGTGCGCCGCGAACGGTCGGCCGTTACCGTGCACACCATGCGGGTGGCGATGATGTCTCGGGAGTATCCGCCGGAGGTCTACGGTGGAGCCGGCGTGCATGTGACGGAACTCGTCGCCCAGCTGCGACGGCTGTGTGAGGTCGACGTGCATTGCATGGGCGCACCGCGGGACACCGCGATCGTGGCCGCACCCGACCCGGCGCTCAAGAAGGCCAACCCGGCGCTGTCCACGCTGTCGGCCGACCTGGTGATGGCCGACGCCGCCGCCGGTGCGACCGTCGCGCATTCGCACACCTGGTACACCGGGATGGCCGGCCACCTGGCCTCGCTGCTGCACGGCATTCCCCACGTGCTGACCGCACATTCACTGGAGCCGATGCGGCCGTGGAAGGCCGAGCAGCTCGGCGGCGGTTACCGGGTGTCCTCCTGGGTGGAACGCA
The DNA here is from genome assembly GCA_011620645.1 of Mycobacterium sp. Lineage (GTDB taxonomy): Bacteria > Actinomycetota > Actinomycetes > Mycobacteriales > Mycobacteriaceae > Mycobacterium. The sequence continues at coordinate 51,165 of WOYS01000002.1, read as the reverse complement.
CAGCCGTCGAAGCGGCCGACGCGGTGATCTCCGTCAGCTCAGGGATGCGCAACGACGTACTGGCCACCTATCCGGCGCTGGACCCCGCCCGGGTGCATGTGGTGCGCAACGGGATCGACACTGCGGTCTGGTACCCGACGTCGCCGGAGCCCGACGGTTCGGTGCTGGCCGAACTCGGCGTCGACCCGAGCCGGCCGATCGTGGCGTTCGTCGGCCGGATCACCCGGCAGAAGGGCGTCGCGCATCTGGTCGCCGCGGCGCACCGGTTCGACCCCGAGATCCAGCTGGTGCTGTGCGCCGGCGCTCCCGATACCCCGGAGATCGCCGCGGAGATCGGCTCCGCGGTTCAGGATCTGGCCGCGGCGCGGTCCGGAGTGTTCTGGGTGCGCGAGATGCTGCCCACCGGTAGAATTCGCGAAATTCTGTCCGCATCAACAGTTTTCGTGTGCCCGTCGGTGTACGAACCGCTGGGTATCGTGAATCTGGAGGCGATGGCTTGTTCGACTGCGGTGGTCGCCTCCGATGTCGGCGGCATTCCCGAGGTGGTCGCCGATCACGAGACCGGGTTATTGGTCCATTACGACGCGACTGACGCCGTGTCCTTCGAGACCCGATTGGCCGAAGCCGTCAACGCCTTGGTCGCCGACCCGCAGCGCGCGCAAAGCTACGGAGCGGCGGGACGGCAGCGGTGTATCGAGGAGTTCTCCTGGGCGCACATCGCCGAGGAGACCCTACGGATCTACAACCTGGTCACCAGCTAGACCCCGGGGGTCGCTGCGCTGCGCCCCGCCAGAACTATCCGGCCGGGGTGGTGACGGCTCTGAGTTCCTCGCCGAGTGCAGCGGCCTCATCCGGGGTGAGTTCCACGACGAGCCGCCCACCACCTTCCAGTGGTACCCGCATGACGATGCCGCGCCCCTCTTTGGTCGCTTCCAATGGACCGTCACCGGTCCGGGGCTTCATCGCCGCCATTGCGTGCTCCCTCCGCATGAGCCGGCCCGCGTGGACGGACCCGATCAAGCCGGCCTATACCGGCACAGAATTGCTACTTAACTCATCCTATTGTTCCCTATCGCGGCGCTGTGGTGTGAAAAGACCCGGCGATGAGCCCCGACCGTGACCGGATGGATAGCGCTCAGACCGCCGCAGGCACCCAGCAGGACACGAGGTGATCGTCGACCATTCCGGTGGCCTGCATCAACGCATAGGCCGTCGTCGGCCCCACGAACCGGAAGCCCCGACGTTTGAGTTCCTTGGCCATGGCAGTCGATTCGGGCGTGACCGCGGGTACCTGAGCCAGGTCCGCCGGCCGCGGCCGGGCGGGCGGAGCGAACGACCACAGCAAATCGGAGAGGTCGACATCGAGGTCCGCGATCGCGCGGGCGTTGTTGATGGTCGCCTCGATCTTCGCGCGGTTGCGCACGATCGCGGCGTCCTCCATCAAACGGGCAATGTCGCGATCGGTGAACCGCGCCACCTTGGCGACGTCGAACCCCTTGAACGCGTGCCGAAAACCGTCACGCTTGCGCAAAATGGTCAACCAGGACAGGCCGCTCTGAAAGGCCTCCAGGCTGACCCGCTCGAACAACGGCATGGTGCCCCGCAGCCGTTGACCCCATTCGGTGTCGTGGTAGTCCCGGTAGAGCACCGCATTCGGGCTCGAATCGATTGGCGCCCAGCCACATCGGACCTGCCCGTCATCAGCGGCCTGCGCACTCACGGTTCGTCCGGCCGGGCGTGTGCAGGCTCATGCACGGCAGGCCGGTCATCGGCGTCGGCCAGTCCGTGGGCGGCCCGCAGCGCCGCCAACTCGCCACGCAGCGAATCGAGTTCGGCACCGAGACGGTCCAGCACCCAGTCAACCTCGCTGGTCTTGTAACCACGCAGCGTCTGGGTGAACTTCACGTCATCGACATCGAGCCCGGTGACTCCGGAGGCGGGCAGCAATGTCGCCGTCGTGGCGTTCGGCAGCGGCGGTAATTGCTCGCCACGACCGAACAGCACACTGCCCAGGGCAAACAACACCGTGCCGACGAGGACCAGCACCACCAGGTACAGCAGTATCAGCGTCACATCTCGATACTGCCCTACCGGTGTGACAGGTGAAGATCGCTAACGCGGGCGCAGAGTGTTCATCGGCGGCCGGTCGACAAGCGATACCGGGGACGTGCGCGAGGTGTAGTCCTGCCCGTCGGCGAAGAACTGGGTCAGTCCGACGCCAGAGTCCTCGATCCCGCAGCGCGACAACATCGTGGCGATGACCTGGCGGCTCATGGTGGCCAATTCGGTGAGCGGCCGGTTGCGGTGGATGCGAACCCCCAGGTTGACCTGTGCGATCCCGTCGAGACCGTATCGGTTGTAGGTGTCGATCAGCAGGCCGATTTCAACGCCGTAGCCCGGCGCGAACGGCACGGAGTTCAGCAATTCGCGGGTGCCTGCGTATTCGCCACCCAGCGGCTGCAACAGGCAGGTCAGCTCGGGGCGCAGCGCGGCCAGCAGCGGACGGGCGACCAGTTCGGTGACCCGGCCGCCCCCGTTGGCATCCTCGCTGCCACTGACCTTGAGCGGGCGCCGGTAGAAACCCTTGACCAGGTGCACACCGTCGGTGGTCAGCAGCGGTCCGAGCAGCTTGGGCACGAACATCGGGTCGGGGTCGATCAGGTCGGAGTCGACGAACACCACCAGGTCACCGGTGGTGGCGGCCAGCGAGCGCCACAGCACCTCGCCCTTACCCGGCAAGGGCGCCAGTTCGGGCAGCGCGACCTCGCGGCTGATCACCCGGGCGCCCGCTGCGACAGCGCGGATCTCGGTGTCATCGGTGGAACCGGAGTCCAGCACGATCAATTCGTCGACGAGTCCGCCCAACAGCGGGGTGATGGTTCCCACCACCGAGGCGACGGTCTCTTCTTCGTTGAGTGCCGGTAGGACCACGGAGATGGTGCGGCCCGCCTTCGCGGCGATCAGTTCCTCCACCGTCCAGGACGGGCGTCCGAAACTGTGGTCCGTCATCCAGCGGTGCCCTGCCACCGCGTCAGTCTCGTCGATGTCGGTCAGTTCTGGTGTCAGCTCCGATATCACCGTCATGACAGTCCCCTCACCGTGCGCGTCGGCGGACGCGATCCGTGGATCGACGCGACCATTTCCAGTACGCGTCGAGTGGGTCCGACCTCATGCACGCGGAACATGGCGGCTCCGTCAGCGGCGGCCAAGGCCGTTGCTGCCAGCGTGCCTTCCAGGCGTTCGGTCAGTCCCACACCCAGAGTCTCCCCGACGAAATCCTTGTTGCTCAGGGCCATCAGGACCGGCCATCCCGTATTTACAAGATCTTCTACATGGCGCAATAAACTAAGGCCGTGGTAAGTGTTCTTGCCGAAATCATGGGTGGGATCGATCACGATCGCGTCCCTGGCAACTCCTGCCGCCATCGCTTGCTCGGCCGCCGATGTCACCTCCGCGATCACGGCGTCGACAACCCCTCGTTCGGTGATGCCATAGTTCACCCGGAAAGGCCGGGTCCGCGGTACGGCACCGCCGGTGTGTGAACAGACCAGTCCCGCGCCGAACTCCGCAGCAACCCCGGGCAGGCCACGATCGGCGCCGGCCCAGGTGTCGTTGATGAGGTCGGCTCCGGCCGCGCATGCCTGTCTGGCGACCGTGGCGCGCCAGGTGTCCACACTGATCAGCTGATCGGGATAGGCACCGCGTAGCCATTCGATGAACGGCACCACGCGGGCGATCTCCTCATCCGGGTCGACGGTGTTACCCGGTCCCGCTTTGACCCCGCCGATGTCGACGATGTCGGCTCCGTCCGCGATCACCCGGTGGGCGGCCTCTTTGGCCGCCTCATCGGTGAAGGTGGCGCCGCGGTCGTAGAAGGAATCCGGCGTGCGGTTGACGATCGCCATGATCAGCGCACGATCGCCGGCCACCGGGCGTCCCAGGAAGGTTTTTCCGTCGCTTCGCTCGCCCTGCGACGTCATTCTCCCGTCGCTTCGCTCGCCGTGGACGCCATTTTCCCTGGCCAGACCACTAGGTCCCTTACGATTTCAGGACCTGGGGCGCTTACCGTCCTTGACCTCGTCGACGTACTCCGGATAGAAGGGCACGTAGCCCTCCTCGCGACCGGCCAATACGTACAGCGGGTCTTCGATGTCCGTGCCGTAACCCTGCTTGCGCAGTTCTACCTTCTGGCTCTTGAAGGTCGAGGTGTATGCCAGCTCCTTGACCACCCGCACGAACAGCGGCAATGCATAGGCCGGCAGATCCGCATACACGGCCTTCGCGAGCGCCGCGCCGTCGAATACGGCGCCGGACTTCAGTTGCAGCGCAACCATTCCGGCTTTACCTCCGGCACCGGGCACCTCGACACCGAACACGGTGGCCTCGTCCACATGGCTGTCGGCAGAGATGGCGGCCTCCACCTCGGTGGTGGCGACGTTCTCACCCTTCCACCGGAAAGTGTCGCCGAGTCGGTCGGCGAACGCCGCGTGCCCGAAGCCCTGGGACCGCATCAGATCACCGGTGTTGAACCAGATATCGCCGTCCTTGAAGGCATTGCGGACCAGCTTCTTCTCCGTGGCCGACCTGTCGGTGTAGCCGTCGAAGGGCTGGAAGCTGCTGACCTTGGACAGCAGCAGTCCCGGCTGCCCCCGTTTGACCTTGCGCAGCCTTCCGTCGGCGGCACGCGCGGGTTCCCCTGTCTCCAGGTCATATTCGACGAACGCCACCGGACTGGGGCAGATCCCGGTGGACTTGGACACGTTGAACACGTTGAGGAAGGCGGTGTTGCCCTCACTGGCGGCATAGAACTCGCAGACCCGCGGGATGCCGAAACGCTTGGTGAACTCGTCCCAGATGGCCGGGCGCAGCCCGTTGCCGACGATCACCCGCACCTTGTGGGCGCGGTCGGTCGGCTTGGGCGGCTGGTTGAGCAGGTACCCGCAGATCTCACCGATGTAGACGAACGCGGTGGCTTCGTGGCGGATCACCTCGTCCCAGAACCGAGACGCGGAGAACGACTTGCCCAGTGCGAGCGAGGCTCCCGCGTTCAACGCAGAAGCGAGCGACACCGTCAGCGCATTGTTGTGGTAGAGCGGCAGGCAGCAGTACAGGGTGTCATTGCTGTTCAGTCGCAGGGCGAGCCCGCCGAATCCGGCCAGTGCGCGCAGCCAGCGGTAGTGCGTCATCACGCTGGCCTTGGGCATACCGGTGGTGCCCGAGGTGAAGATGTAGAAAGCCTTGTCCTTGGCCAGCACCGCCGCGGTGGCGGCCGGATTGGTGGTGGGCGCGGTGGTGGCCGCCTGCTTCAACTCTTCGACCGTGACCAGACCGGCGGTATCTACACCGCTCTCGGTGATCGGTTCGACCAGGTCTGATTCGGCGATGATGGCCTTGGCGCTCAACAGCCCGATGCTGTGGGCCAGTACGTTGCCACGTTGGTGGTAGTTGAGCATGCCCGCCGTGGCGCCGCACTTGACGGTGGCCAGCATCAGCAACACCGAGTCCGGGGAGTTGCGCAGCATGATGCCCACGACGTCACCGTGGCCCACTCCCCTGGCGGCGAGGACCGCGGCATAGCGGTTGACCGTTTCGTTGGCCTGCCGGTAGGTGATCTTCTGATCCTCGAACTTCAGGAACACCCGGTCGCCGTACTGCGCGGCGCGATCCTGGAAAACGCCGCCTATCGAGGTCTTGGCTGTCGGGCGGGCGCCCATCCCGGTGACCACACCCCGCACGATCGCCGGCGCATCATACAGCAGACCCGGAATCTTGGTGGCGATATCGAGCAGGCCGACGCTGGTACGGGTTGTGTCTTCACTCATGCGCACCAAGCTTAGTGCCCGGGGCTACAGGCGCTGAGAGCAGTCTCAACGTCGGTGACCAACACCAACCGATCCAACGCGCGTTCGCCGACGTAGCCGGTGTCCACCAGGGCCCGCAACCAGCTCAGCAAACCGTCATAGTGGCCGAACGGGTCCAGCATGACGATCGGCTTGTCGTGCATGCCCAGATAGCCCGCCGTCCAGGCTTCGAAGAACTCCTCCAGCGTGCCGATGCCACCGGGCAGCGCGATGAACGCATCGGCGCGGTCCTCCATCACCTGTTTGCGTTCCCGCATGGTGTCGGTGACCACGAGTTCGTCGGCCTCGACGTCGGCGAGTTCCCGGTGCACCAGGGCCTTGGGGATGACACCGATGGTGCGGCCGTTGCGCTGGCGGGCGCCGTCGGCCACCGCGCCCATCGCCGAGACATTGCCGCCGCCGGACACCAGGGTCCAGCCGCGATCGGCGATGGCACGGCCGACGTGGGCGGCGAGTTCGAGCAGTTCAGGGTGCGTCGGACCGGACGCGCAGTACACGCAGATGGCCCAGGGGCTGGTTTCGGACGCATCGGACACAGCTGAAACCTACCGCCGGTTTCGCTGCGGCATGAAGTGGCGCGGGGCGCGTCACGAGGCGGACTGGCCGGCCGATTCTTCCCAGCGCGGAGGCGCGAGAGATCAGATTTGCCAGTGTTGGCCGCGACTCCCGGCTGGCCCGCCAACCCGACACACCGACCAGCGAGTGGTGCTCACAAACTCCCGCAAACCACCCCCCGCCATCGGCCATAGAATTAGCGGCGAACGACAGGGGGCTGACACATGACCGATCCACTCTTCGTCCAGACCGACGGCGTGCTGAACTACTCGCGGCTGCACTCCGAAGTGGCTTCCGGCTTATCCGGGCTGGCCGGCGCCGAAGGCAGCGGCGTGACACAGAGCCACGGCGCCATTGCCGCGGCGGTGAGCGGTGCACTGGGCAACGTTCTCGGCGGACGCGGCAGCACGCTGGGCGTCACCTCGACATCGGCATCGACCATCGCAGACCTGCTGCAGAAGGCCGCGCAGGCCTACGCCGCCGGCGACGAGGAAGGCGCCGCGCGACTGAAGGCCGCGGCCGCCGCGCTGGAAGGCAACAGCGCACCCGGCGGTGCCGGTGGCGGGGCTCCCGGAACGCCGGCGGGCGGCGGCGGAGCGAGCGGTGCCCCCGGCGGCGACATGACGGGGCAGATGGGCCAGATCATGGGTCAGGTCGGGCAGCAGGTCGGCCAACTCGCGCAGATGATCACCGCACCCTTGCAAGGCCTCGCACAAGGTCTGCAGCAGGTGCCCCAACAGATCACGCAGGGCGTCCAGCAAGCCGGCCAACAGGCATCCCTGGCCGCGCAAGCCGCCAAACTCAAAGAGGGCGAGAAGGACCCGGCCGACAAGGCCGAGGGTAAGCCCGAGCGCAAAGACAAGGCCGAGCAGCGCGAGGGGGCCGAACCGGCGCCGGTCGACGAAGCGCGGGCGGGCCCGGGCTCCCCGTCGGGCCGCGCGCCCGTCGAGGCACCGCCGCCGGCCCGTCCCGCGCCGACCCGCCCGCAGGTCGATTAGGTCGCGACGGGCGCCCCATCTGCCAACAGCAGCCGCCGCTGAATGCCGATGTTGGCCAGAAAGCTCTGATCATGGCTGACCGGATCAAATCGTGGCCGACCGGATCAAGCAGTTAACCGGATCAAGCAGTTAAATAGGACCGCAATGTCTCGGTGGTCGCGGTGATCGCCGCGAGGTCGACATGCTCGTCGACCTTGTGCGCCAGGTTCGGGTCGCCCGGCCCGTAGTTGACCGCCGCGATGCCCAGTGCCGAGAACCGCGACACATCGGTCCAGCCGTACTTGGCACGCACCTGTCCCCCGGCCGCTGCAACCAGCGCTGCGGCAGCGGGGTTGACCAACCCGGGCAGCGCCCCGGCGGCGGCATCGGTGACCTCCAGCGTGATGTCGAGACCGTCGAGCACTTCATCCACATGCGCCACGGCCTGCTCGACGCTGCGATCGGGCGCGAACCGGAAGTTGACCGTCAACGCCGCGGCATCGGGAATGACGTTGCCCGCGACACCGCCCTCGATCCGCACCGCCGACAGCCCTTCCCGATACACACAGCCGTCGATGTCCACACTGCGCGCCTCATATCGCGACAACCGGTCCAGCACCGCACCGAGCTTGTGAATGGCGTTGTCGCCCAACCAGGATCGCGCGGAGTGTGCCCGGGCGCCGGCGGCACTCACGACGACGCGGATGGTGCCCTGACAGCCGGCCTCGATGAACCCGCCCGAGGGCTCTCCCAGGATGGCGACATCGGCGGCCAGCCAATCGGGTAGCTCGCGCTCGATGCGGCCCAGCCCGTTGGCGCTGGACTCGATCTCCTCACAGTCGTACATGACCAGGGTGATGTCGTGGCTGGGCTCGGCGATGGTGGCGGCCAGGTGCAGAAATACCGCGGCACCGGACTTCATGTCGGAGGTGCCGCAACCATACATCCGGCCGCCTTCGACCCGGCTGGGCAGGTTGTCGGCGGCCGGCACGGTATCGGTGTGCCCAGCCAGCAACACCCGCGATGCCCGGCCCAGATTGGTGCGGGCCAGCACCGCGTCGCCAGAGCGGATCACCTCGAACTGCGGTGCCTGCTCGCGGAGCGCGACCTCGATCTCATCGGCGATGCGCTGTTCGTGGCGCGACTCGCTGGGGATGTCCACCAGCGCGGCGGTCAATGCGATCGGATCAGCCCGCAGGTCCAGCCCCATGACGATCAACCGTAGTGTCCGGCGGGCAGGAGCGAAGCGACCGGGGGATTTGTTGCAGTAGCCTTGCCCAACGTGACTGCTGCATCTGGCTTCGGCCTGGCCACCATCGCTGCCGACGGAACCGTCCTGGACACCTGGTTCCCCGCTCCCGAGCTGACCGGCGACGGGGTCTCGGGCGGGCAGGAGCGAAGCGACCGGGGGCTCAGCACCGGCACCACGAGACTGTCGGTCGCCGAGCTGACGGACAATCTCGCCGAGCTGACCGGCCTGGACGCCGACCGTGACGTCGAGGTCGTCGCGGTGCGTACCACGATCGCCTCGCTGGACGACAAGCCCATCGACACCTACGACGCGTACCTGCGGCTGCACCTGCTCTCGCATCGCCTGATCAAGCCGCACGAGGCCAATCTGGACGGTATCTTCGGGCTGCTCACCAACGTGGTGTGGACGAACTTCGGTCCCGCCGCGGTCGAGGGCTTCGAGTTGGTCCGCGCCAAACTGCGTCGCCGCGGCGCCGTCACCGTGTACGGCGTCGACAAGTTCCCGCGGATGGTCGACTATGTGCTGCCCAGCGGAGTGCGCATCGCCGATGCCGACCGTGTCCGCCTCGGTGCGCATCTGGCCTCCGGCACCACCGTCATGCACGAGGGCTTCGTCAACTTCAACGCGGGCACCCTGGGCACCTCCATGGTGGAGGGCCGCATCTCCTCCGGTGTCGTGGTCGATGACGGCTCCGATGTCGGCGGCGGCGCCTCGATCATGGGCACCCTGTCCGGCGGCGGCAAGGAGGTCATCTCGGTGGGCAAGCGCTGCCTGCTGGGCGCGAACTCCGGGTTGGGCATCTCGCTGGGCGATGACAGCGTCATCGAAGCCGGCCTGTACGTGACCGGCGGCACGAAGGTGACCACCACTGACGGGCAGACCATCAAGGCCAAGGAACTCTCCGGCGGGAGCAACCTGCTGTTCCGCCGCAACTCGCTCAGCGGTGCCGTCGAGGTCGTCAAGCGTGACGGCACCGGCATCACGCTGAACGAGGCGCTGCACGCCAACTGACGTCACGCCCAGCGTTGGCTTGTGTGCGTTCAGAGTGCGATTCTTAGCACATAGGTCGACGCTCGGCGACTAGGGCGTGTCTCCCAGTGCCTCCAGCTCCTTCTTGAGCACCTTGCCCATCGCATTGCGCGGCAGGCTGTCCACGATGTGCACCGCCCTGGGGCGCTTGTGCGCCGAAAGCTGTTCGGCGACATACCGGATCAGCTGATCAGGGTCCGCATCACCGACCACGTAGGCGACTATCCGTTGCCCCAGATCGCTATCGGGCACCCCGAGGACGGCGACCTCGTCCACACCCGGGTACCCGAGCAACACGGTTTCAATCTCGCCCGCACCAATCCGGTAGCCACCCGATTTGATGAGATCGACCGACTCCCGGCCGACGATGCGGTGCATACCGTCGGCGTCAATGACCGCGACATCGCCGGTGCGGTACCAGCCGTCCCCGTCGAATGCCCCGGCCGTGGCGTCGGGCCGGTTGAGGTATCCGCTGAAGTTCGTCGGGCTCTTCACCTGAAGTTGCCCAATGCTTTCCCCGTCATGGGGCACCAGCTGTCCGTCCTCGGCGACCAATCGGGTCTGCACACCCGGTATCGGCAGGCCGACCCAACCGGGCCGGCGTTCTCCGTCGACCCGGGTGCTGATGGTGATCAGCGACTCGGTGCTACCGTAACGCTCCACGGGCGCATGCCCGGTCAGCCTCACCAGTTCGTCGAACACCGGTACCGGCAATGCCGCACTTCCCGACACCAGCAGCCGCGCCGAGGACAGGGCGGCCGCGGCATCCGGGTCGGCGGCGATGCGCGACCACACCGTCGGCACACCGAAGTACAGCGTGCCTCCGGCTTCGGCGTACGCCTGCGGTGTGGGTTTCCCGGTGTGCACGAACCGGTTTCCGATCCGCAGCGAACCCAGCAACCCCAGCACCAGCCCGTGCACATGGAAAAGCGGTAGGCCGTGCACCAGGGTATCCGCCCCGGTCCATTCCCATGCCTGCGCCAGCGCGTCGATATCGGCGGCGATGGCGCGGCGACTGATCGTCACGCCCTTGGGTAGCCCGGTGGTCCCGGAGGTGTACATGATCATCGCTGCGGATTCCGGCCGCGGCTCGGCGTAACGATGCCAGGACCTGGCGTGCATCCGCACCGGAATATGATGCAGCCCTTGGCTTTCGGCAGGCAGTTCACCCAGCCAGGCCTGAGCACCGGAATCCTTGAGCAGATGGGTTCGTTCGGTGTCACCGACGTCGGCGGGTACCGGTACGAACGGCACCCCGGCGATCAGACATCCGATGACCGCCAGCACCGTCGTCGCGGTCGGCGTGGCCAGGATGGCCACCCGGCCGGCCACCGATACACGTTCGGCGACCGACGTCCCCGCACCCACCAGATCACTGCGGCTCAGCGACACTCCGTCGATGCGCACGGCGTCGGCCAGATCGTGCCCGGCGGACACGGCGGCCGGGTCCAGCGAGGTCAGCAACACTCATGCGAGGCTACTCTTGGCGCATGCGCCCGATCGAGCGGATGTCCAGTCGTGAGGTCTACCGCAACAGCTGGATGACGGTGCGCGAGGACGCGATCCGCCGTCCCGACGGAAGCCTCGGCATCTACGGCGTGATCGACAAGCCCACCTACGCGCTGGTGATCGCGCGCGACGGCGACCGCTTCCAACTCGTCGAGCAGTACCGGTACCCGATCGGCTTGCGGCGCTGGGAATTCCCGCAGGGCACCGCTCCGGACCGAGCCGACCTGGAGCCCCTCGAGCTGGCGGCCCGCGAACTCAGGGAAGAGACGGGCCTGCGGGCGGAGTCACTGATCCGGCTCGGGCAGCTCGACGTCGCGCCAGGGATGAGCAGCCAACGCGGGTGGGTATTCCTGGCGACCGGCCTGACCGAGGGCGAGCACGAGCGCGAGCAAGAAGAGCAGGACATGCACAGCGCATGGTTCAGCGGCGCCCAGATCGAGCAGATGATCCGCGACGGCGCCATCACCGATGCTCAGACGATCGCCGCGTGGGCGATGGTGTTGCTGGCCGAACGCAGCTAACCTGTGCACCGTCACAATGTGGTCTCTAATTGACGCAGCTGCCATGACGATCCGCTGTTTTGCCAGATTGCCCGGCTACCTTTGGGTAGCTGATCTTGTGACTGAACAGGAAAAGGATGTTGGTCCGTCGACTGGGCACCGCGCTGGCAGCCGTCTTGGTGGCCGGCCTCACTTTCGCGCCCTCGGCCGCGGCAGTCGGCCAGCCGTGGAACGGCCGCTACAACGTCGTGACGTACGCATCCCAGAAGAACGGCACCAGCGTGGCTGCCCGCCAGCTCGAGGGTGATCTGAGCGCGGTGTACACGTTCTCGACGACGTGCAGCACCAGCAGCTGCGTGGCCACCGTCCTGGACGGCCCGGCCCCGTCGAACCCGACCATCCCGCAGCCGCAGCGCTACACCTGGAACGGCAGCACGTGGACCTTCGCCTACAGCTGGCAGTGGGAATGCTTCCTCGGTGACGGTGTGCCCCGGGTGTTCAGCCCAGCCCAATCCTGGGTGACCTACACCCCCCAGGCCGACGGCACCCTGCAGGGCAGTTGGTACACCGACATCCTCGGCGGCCCCTGCCGTGGCAATGTGCTGATGCCGGCCGCGGCGTTCCCCGCCCCGTAGGGCCGTAATACGTCGGTCTACGGCTCGGTGATAGCCTGCGGGTTGTTCATGATCCTGCTCGCTCCGGTGTTCGGGAAGCTGATCCCTGCGACGGGTGTCGATCCTGCTCGGCCTGCTCATTGGCACCATCGTGGCGATCCCGTTCGGCATGACCAACTGGGAGCACATGGGCGAGTACAACTGGATCGGCTTCGTCACGCCATTCCAGTTCGGCGTGCCGACGTTCGAGATCAGTTCGATCATCGCACTGCTCATCGTCGGCATCGTGATCATGACCGAGACCACCGGCGACATCGTCGCGGTCGGTGAGATCGTCGACGAGAAGATCACCCCACAAAAGCTTGCCGACGGGCTGCGCGCGGACGGGCTCGGCACCATCATCGGCGGCATCTTCAACACCTTCCCGTACACCGCGTTCGCGCAGAACGTCGGGCTGGTCGCCATCACCGGCGTGCGGACCAGGCACGTGGCGACGGTGGCCGGGATCATCCTGGTGCTGCTCGGGCTGCTGCCCAAGATGGCCGCGGTCGTCGAGGGCATTCCGCTGCCCGTGCTCGGCGGCGCGGGTGTCGCCCTGTTCGGCATGGTGGCTGCCAGCGGGGTCCGGACGCTGACCAAGGTGAAGTTCACCAACACCAACATCCTGGTGGTGGCGATCTCGATCGGTGTGGCGATGCTGACCGAGGCGAAGCTGTACTACACCGACCGCACGCTGGCAGACACACCGGTGAACGTCTCGCTGGACCTGTATCACCAGTTCCCCGACTGGTTCCAGACAATCTTCCACTCCGGTATCTCGGCCGGTGCCATCACCGCGATCCTGCTGAACCTGCTGCTGAACACCCATGGCGCCGACCACGACGAAGGTGAGCTGTCTGCGCACGACGCGCCGCGCGGCGCGCTGCTCGATCCGCTGGACGCGCTGCGGGCCGCCGATCCGTCGACCCCCTCAAAGCGGTTGCGCCAGCTCGCAGAGGATCGTCCCGAGCTGCGCACCATCGTCGTCACCAACCCGTCCACGGATCGGGAGACGTGTTCGTGGATCCGCGAGCAGGGTGACGAGCAGGTGGCCGCGATCTGCCGGAAGTGGGACGAGGTCACCGAGGGCAGGTTCTCCACGCGCGGCGGCTGAGCGATGAGTTTCGCCTTCGCCTACGGGCTGCTGCGGTCAGTCCAGCAGTGCGCGCAGAAACAATGCGAGGTTCGCCGGACGCTCGGCGAGCCGGCGCATGAAGTAGCCGTACCACTGCGTGCCGAACGGCACGTACACGCGCATGTGGTTACCCGCGTCGGCCAGTCGGCGTTGCTCCTCATCGCGGATGCCGTACAGCATCTGGTACTCGAAATGGTCTACGTCGCGGCCGAACTCGCACACCAGCCCGGGCACTGTGTCGATGATCTCCGGGTCGTGTGACGCCACCATCGGGTAGCCACTGCCACCCATCAGGATGCGCAGGCACCGCAGGTAGGAGTCGGTCACCTCGGCGCGCTCGCGGAACGCCACCGAGGCAGGCTCGTCGTATGCGCCCTTGCACAACCGGATCCGCATGTCTGCGAGGTCAGCGCAGTCCCCGGCTGTGCGCCTGAGGTAGGCCTGCAATACCGTTCCCAGCCAAGGGAAGTCGGCGCGCAGTTCACGGACGATCGACAGCGTCGAGTCGGTGGTGGTGTGGTCCTCGGCGTCGACCGTCACCCACGCCCCGGCACGCTGGGCCCGTTCGCAGATCGCCCGGGCGTTCTCCAGCGCGATCTTCTCGCCGTCGCGAGGCAAAGCCTGCCCGAGCGCGGAGAGTTTGAGCGATACCTCCAGCGGCCGCGGTCCCCCTGCCACCTCATCGCGCCGCGCGAGCGCGTCCAGCAGCCCGAGGTAGGCCTCGACGGTGGCACCGGCGGCGTCCTGATCGGTGACGTCCTCACCGAGGAAGTCGATGGACACCAGACGTTGCGAGTCACGCAGCTGGACAACCGAAGTCATCACATCCGCGATGCTCTCGCCCGGCACGAAACGGTGCACCACCTCCCGCGTCACGGGCAGGCGTTCCGCCGTGCTTCGTAGACCGTCCCGTTTCGCCGCGGCCAGGATCGCCGGCCGCGCCACCTTCTGGAACACGCTCATCGTTCAGGCCTCCATGTGCGGGTAGTTGTGATCGGTCGGCGGAATGAAGGTCTCCTTGATGGAGCGCGGCGAGGTCCAGCGCAGCAGGTTCAGCGGGGAGCCGGCCTTGTCGTTGGTGCCCGACGCGCGCGATCCGCCGAACGGCTGCTGGCCGACGACGGCACCGGTCGGTTTGTCGTTGACGTAGAAATTGCCTGCGGCATTGCGCAACCGGTGCTGCGCGGTCAGCACCGCGGCGCGATCGGCGGCGATCACCGCACCGGTGAGCGCGTATTTCGCTCCTGCGTCGACGACGCCGAGGATGTCGTCGAACTGATCGTCGGGGAACACGTGCACCGCCAGGATCGGGCCGAAGTATTCGGTGGAGAACGCCTCGTCGGTCGGATCGTCGGACAGCAGCACCGTGGGACGCACGAAATACCCGGCACTGTCGTCATATTCACCGCCCGCCGCCACCGTGACGCCGGCGGCCCCCTTCGCCCTTTCGATGGCCGCGACGTTCTTGGTGAACGCCCGCTCGTCGATCAGCGCTCCACCGAAGTTGGACAGGTCGCTGACATCCCCGTAGCGCAGCGCCTCGGTGGCGCCCAGGAAGTCGTCACCCATCTGTGACCACACCGACCGAGGGATGTACGCCCGGGAAGCCGCCGAGCATTTCTGCCCCTGGTAGTCGAAGGCACCCCGAATAAGGGCGGTGCGCAACACATCCGGTCGCGCCGACGGATGCGCGACGACGAAATCTTTGCCACCGGTCTCCCCCACCAGCCGCGGGTAGGTGTCATAGCGGTCGATATTGGTGCCGACCTCGCGCCACAGATGCTGAAAGGTGGCCGTCGACCCGGTGAAATGGATCCCGGCCAGTCGCGGATCGGCCAGCACCACGTCGGACACCGCGTAGCCGTCGCCTACGACCAGGTTGATGACACCGGGCGGCAGTCCGGCGGCTTCGAGCAGCTGCATGGTCAGATACGCCGAGAACGTCTGTGTGATGGACGGTTTCCACACGACGGTGTTACCCATGAGGGCGGGTGCGGTCGGCAGATTGCCCGCGATGGCGGTGAAGTTGAACGGGGTGATCGCGTAGACGAACCCCTCGAGCGGGCGGTAGTCGGTGCGATTCCACACGCCACGTGAGCTGATCGGCTGCTGCGCAAGGATCTGCCTGGCGAATCCCACGTTGAAGCGCCAGAAGTCGACGAGCTCGCACGGCGAGTCGATCTCGGCCTGGTAGGCGGTCTTGGACTGGCCGAGCATGGTGGCGGCGGCGATCTTCTCGCGCCACGGACCCGACATCAGGTCGGCGGCGCGCAGGAACACCGCGGCGCGCTCGTCGAACGGGGTGTCGGCCCAGGCGTCTTTGGCGGCGGTGGCGGCGTCGACGGCGGCGGTGGCTTCGTCGTGCCCGGCGTTGGTCAGCGTGCCGAGCACCGAGTGGTGCCGGTGCGGCTGGACGACGTCGATGCGGTCCCCCAGACCCATGGTGTGCTTGCCGCCGATCACGTGCGGCAAGTCGATCGGTGCGCCGGAGAGTTCTCTGAGCGCCGTAGCGAGGCGGGCCCGCTCGGGGCTGCCAGGCGAGTAGTCGTGGATGGGCTCATTTAGTGGCAACGGCACGTCGGTGATCGCAGTGATGGCGTCCATGTCATTAGATTCCCGCGGAGCACCCCGTTGAACCCTTGGCGAACCAGCCAAAGATTACGCATCTATTAGTAGAATCCGACAATATGACGACACCAGGGGTGAGCCTGGGCCAGCTCGTCCTCGCGCTGGACGCCACGATGGTGACTCTGGTCGAGGCGCCCCGGGGGCTGGACCTGCCGGTGGCGTCGGCCGCCCTGATCGATCCCGACGATGTCCGGCTGGGCCTGGCCGCCGCGGCGGTGTCCGCCGACGTGTTCCTGCTGCTCGGAGTCGGCGACGACGATGTGCTGTCCTGGCTAGTGAAACAGGCCCCGCGCACGCCGGCCGCAATCTTTGTCAAGGAGCCCTCCGCGGCGGTGATCACGCGGGCGATCGCTGTGGGCACCGCGGTCGTCGCCGTCGAACCACGGGCACGCTGGGAGCGGCTGTACCGCCTCATCGACCATGTCTTCGAACATCACGGTGACCGCGCCGACCCGCTGCAGGACTCCGGCACCGACCTGTTCGGGCTCGCTCAGTCGATCGCCGAACGCACCCACGGCATGGTCAGCATCGAGGACGTCCAGTCGCACGTGCTCGCCTATTCTGCCTCCAATGACGAGGCCGACGAATTGCGACGGCTGTCGATCCTGGGCCGTGCCGGCCCGCCCGAGCATCTGGCGTGGATCGGCCGGGAGGGCATCTTCGACGCCCTGCGCGCCAGCACCGAGGTGGTGCGTGTCGACGCCCGCCCCGAACTGGAGCTGCAGCCACGCCGCGCGGTCGGCATCCACCTGCCCGCGCGCGGGCACAACCGGCCCGCGTTCGCGGGCACCATCTGGGTGCAGGAGGGCGCCCGGCCGCTCGCCGAGGACGCCGATGAGGTGTTGCGCGGCGCATCTGTGCTCGCGGCGCGGGTCCTGGCCCGGCTCGCCGCGGCGCCGTCGACACACGCGGTGCGGGTGCAGGAACTACTCGGCCTGCGCGACGCCGACGTCGACATCCCCGCCACCGCACGGGAGCTCGGCCTCGCCACCGACGGCAGGGTCGCGGTCATCGGCTTCCTCGGCGCGGGCACCGTCCCGGCGCGGCTGGTCGACATACTCGCACTGAGCGCCAGCGCCTTTCGGACCGACGCTCAAGTGACCTCCGCCGGTGCGCGGGTTTATGTGTTGCTGCCGCACACCGGGAAGGCGGTCACGTCGTGGATCCGCGGCACCATCGCCACCCTGCGCAGGGAAGTCGGGCTCGAACTGCGGGCGGTCATCGCGACTCCCGCAACGGGACTCGACGGCGTGGCGGCAGCCCGCGCCGAGGTGGACCGTGTGCTCGACAGCGCCGAACGCCACCCGGGTGCACTCGGCTCGGTCACCTCACTCGCCGAGGCGCGAACCACGGTGCTGCTCGACGAGATCGTGACGATGATCGCCGCCGATGACCGCCTGGTCGACCCGCGCGTCCGGGACCTGCGGGAGACCGACCCCGCTCTCGCCGACACGCTGCGCGCGTACCTGGATTGTTTCGGCGATATCGGTGCGGCCGCCCAGTGGCTGCACGTGCACGCCAACACCGTGCGCTACCGGGTGCGGCGCATCGAAACCGTGCTGGGCACCTCGCTGGGCGATCCCGATCTCCGGCTGCTGCTATCGCTGAGCCTGCGCGCCGACCGTCCACCATTCGGTTGACCCCTGATTCGACCGAGAGACGGTCCCGGCCGAACCCTGACCGACGCAGGATCAGATCATGAGCCACGACAGCGTCACTGCAGCAGCGCTGAGGCCATCGGTCAATCCTTTCCTCGCAGGCAATTACGCGCCCGTGCAGCACGAGAACACGAGCTTCGACCTCGACGTCACCGGCGTCGTCCCGGAATACCTGGACGGCCGGTATCTGCGCACCGGCCCGAATCCGTTGGTCGTTACCGACCCGGAGAAGTATCACTGGTTCGTCGGTGAGGGCATGGTGCACGGTCTGCGACTGCGTGACGGCAGGGCCCACTGGTACCGCAATCGGTGGGTGCGCTCGACCGGCGTCGCCCGGGCACTGGGCGAGCGGCCTCCGGGCCGCCGCCGGGACAGCGGCTTCGATTTCGCGGCCAACACCAACGTGATCGGCCACGCCGGTCGCACCCTGGTGCTCAACGAGATGGGGGTGCGGCCCTATGCCCTCGATGACGAACTGAACACCCTTGGCGGCGAGGACTTCTGCGAAACACTGTTCGGTGGCTACAGCGCCCACCCCAAACGCGATCCGGCCACAGCCGAGCTACATGCGGTGTCCTACAACCCGGTCCGCGGAAACATCGTGCGCTACAGCGTGACCGATGTCGGCGGCCGGGTCCGGCGCACCGTCGACATCGCGCTGCCCGCCCACACGATGATGCATGACTTGTCGCTGACCGAACGCCACGTCGTCATCTACGACCTGCCGGTGGTGCTCGATCTGAGCTCACGGTTCTCCAGCGCGCCGGCCCGGACGGTGGCTCGGGCGGTCACCAGATTCGCCGCCACCCATGCCGCCCCGGATTTCCTGCTGCGCACCATCATGCGCGCATCGGAGCACACTAGCGGCTCGTTCGGGATGCCGTATCGCTGGGACCCGGACAAGCCGGCCCGCATCGGGGTGCTGCCGCGCGAGGGCATTGCGCGCGACATCCGCTGGTTCGAGGTGCCGCAGTGCTACGTCTTCCACACGCTCAATGCGTACGACGAACAGGACCGCATTGTGCTCGACGTGGTGCGCCACCCGAGCGTGTTCGCCGGCGGCACCCAGGGCTTCGAGCCGACGACGCTGGATCGATGGACTGTCGACCTGGACGGCGGGCGGGTGTACGAACAACGCCTCGACGACACCCCCCAAGAGTTTCCCCGGGTCGACGAGCGGGTGGTCAGTCACAGGCACCGCTACGGCTATGCCGTCGCCAGCACGGCCGCCGACGGCAACACCGCGCCCTCGGCGATCCTGCGGCACGACCTGGTCGACGGTCACACCCGCCGAGTGGAATTCGGTGCCGGTCGCGAGCCGGGTGAGTTCGTTTTCGTCCCGTCCTCACCGACGGCGGGAGAGGACGACGGCGTGGCGATGGGATTCGTCTACGACCGTGCGACCGATCGCAGCGATCTGGTGCTGCTGGATGCGCAGACGCTGCAGACCGTCGGGTCGGTGCACCTGCCGGTCCGGGTGCCGCACGGTTTTCATGGCAATTGGGTCGCCTGATCGGGCTAGCATCTCCAGCAATGGACGGCGCCGATGGTGTACGTGGGGACTGGCACTGGATGTGGTCGGTCTACATCGCCGGTGTCTGCGTCGTGGCCGCGGTCGCCTGTTTTCTGCTGGACGGACTGGTGTCGGGACGCTCGCCCGTTGTCGCGGCGGTGATTCTGGGATTCATGCTTGCCTGGTTGGTCGCCGCCGGGCGCGCAGTGCCAAGGCTCGGCGAGTTATCCTGGCGCCCAGTCCTTTACATCTGCGTGACCGGCGTGCTGTGGATCCTTGCGATGTGGTTCTCACCGGCGGCGTTCATCGCGATACCGGCGCTCTACCCCGTCCTGTTCTCCACGCTGCCGTTGTCGGCGGGGGTGGTCGCCGCCGTGCTGATCACCTTGGTACCGCTGACCCTCGACATCGCCACCACCGGCGTGGACTCGGCGCACCTGCCGATCGGCATCGCGATGACCCTGCTGGGGCTGGTCGCCGGGCCCATCATCGGCACCATGGTCGTCAACACCGTTCGGCAACGCATTCTGATGGCAGGCCTGATCGAGGAGCTCGAAGCTACCCGTGCGCAAAGTGCCCGGTTGTCCCGCGAGACCGGTGCCGCCGCCGAGCGCCAGCGGCTCGCCCACGAGATCCATGACACCCTGGCCCAGGGATTCATCAGCATCATCGCGCTGGCTCAGGCAGTGGGGGCCGAGATGCGCACCGATCCGGTGGCGGCGGCCCGGCATATCGCGTTGATCGACAGCACAGCGCGCGCCAACCTGTCGGAATCCCGGACCATGGTCAGCTCACTGACTCCCGCAGCGCTGGATGATGATTCGATCGCCGCGGCGATCCGCCGGCTTTGCGAGAACTTCACCGCCGAAACCGGCGTACCCGTCACGCTGACCGCCGATCAGGACCTGCCGGCGTCGGCCATGGCCTTCAATGTGGTGTTGCTGCGTGCTGCGCAGGAATCCCTGTCCAACATCCGCAGGCACGCCCGGGCCACCGCAGTGACGGTGGGATTGTCGTCCGAGGGTGACCAGTTGCGACTGTCCCTGTCGGACAATGGTGTCGGCCTCGGCGACGAGCACCGGGACGGTTTCGGCCTGCGCGGGATGCGGGCGAGGGCCGCACAGGTCGGCGGCACGCTCACGATCGGCGAGGCCCCGCACGGCGGCGTGAAGGTGTCGGTGGTGGTGCCGACGTGAGCGTGCGGGTGCTGTTGGTCGACGACCACCCGGTGGTGCGGGAAGGCCTGCGCGGCATGATCGATGCCGAGCCGGACCTGACGGTCGTGGGTGAGGCCGGATCGGGCGCCGAGGCCGTCGCGGTGGCCTCGTCACTGCGGCCCGACGTCATCCTGATGGATCTGCGGATGCCCGATGTCGACGGCGTGACAGCCACCGGCCGGATTCTGGCCACCCAACCGGATATCCGGATCGTCGTCGTCACCACCTATGAAACCGACGCGGACATCCTGCGCGCTGTCGAAGCCGGCGCCGCCGGCTACCTGCTCAAGGACGCCTCACGGGCCGAACTCGCTGCGGCAGTGCGCGATGCCGCCGCCGGCAAGACGGTGCTGGCACCGTCGGTGGCCGGCCGATTGATGGGGCTGATGCGCGACCCGGCACCGGCCGCGCTCACCGCCCGTGAGGTCGAAGTGCTGGTGCTGGTGGCCGAGGGCCACACAAACTCCGATATCGGTCGCGCGCTGCACATCAGCGAGGCGACGGTGAAGACGCATCTGCTGCGCACCTTCAACAAGCTTGAGGTTTCCGATCGCACCGCTGCGGTGACCACGGCCATGTCGCTCGGGCTACTGCCCTAACCGTGCCGCCGCCGCGTCGATACGTTCGTCGGTGGCCGTCAGCGCCACCCGCACATGCTGGGCGCCGGCGGGTCCATAAAACTCGCCGGGCGCCACCAGGATTCCGCGCTCCGCCAACCAGGCCAGCGTGTCGCGGCAGGGCTCCCCGCGGGTGGCCCACAGGTACAGCCCGGCCTCGGAATGGTCGACGGTGAATCCGGCACTCTGCAGCGCCGGGAGCAACACCGCGCGTCGCCGCGCGTAGCGCTCCCGCTGGACCGCCACATGCTCGTCGTCGTCGAGGGCAGCCACCATCGCACCCTGCACGGGCCCGGGCACCATCATTCCGGCATGCTTGCGCACGGCCAGCAGTTCGGCCACGATGGCGGGATCGCCGGCCACGAAGCCGGCCCGATAGCCGGCCAGCGAGGAACTCTTGGACAGCGAGTGGATGGCCAGCAGGCCGGTGTGGTCGCCGTCGCAGACCGAGGGATGCAGCACCGACAACGGCGCGGCAGCCCAGGCCAGTCCGAGATAGCACTCGTCGGAGGCGATCAGCACACCGCGTTCGCGGGCCCAGCCGACCACCTTGCGCAGGTGATCGAGCCCGAGCACTTTGCCGGTCGGGTTGCTCGGCGAGTTCAAGAACACCAGTGCGGGTGTCTGCGGGCCGATCTGCGTCAGCGAATCCGCGGCGAGCACCTGCGCTCCGGCCAGGCGGGCCCCCACGTCATAGGTGGGGTAGGCCAGCTCCGGGATCACCACGGTGTCATCGGATCCCAGACCCAGCAACGTCGGCAGCCAGGCGATGAGCTCCTTGGTGCCGATCACCGGCAGCACGGCATCGGGCTCGAGCCCGGTGATGCCGAAGCGGCGTTGCAGCGCGGCGTGGATCGCCGCGCGCAGTTCGGGTGTACCCGCGGTGGTCGGGTAACCCGGCGCCGCGCTCGCATCCGCCAGCGCCTCGCGGATCACCGGGGCGACATCGTCGACGGGAGTGCCGACCGAGAGGTCGACGATGCCGTCGGGATGTGCGCGTGCTGTGGCGGTGACATCGGCCAGCGTGTCCCAGGGGAACACCGGCAGCCGGTCCGATATGACCGATCTGGTCGAGGTCACTCGCCCTTGGGTTCGAGGTCCTTGACGACCTGCGGATCGTTGTCGGTCTGGCCGACCTTCGACGCGCCGCCGGGTGAACCCAGCTCGCTGAAGAAGTCCGCGTTGGTCTGGGTGTAGCCGTTCCACTGGTCGGGCACGTCATCCTCGTAGTAGATGGCCTCGACCGGGCACACCGGTTCACATGCGCCGCAGTCGACGCACTCATCCGGGTGGATGTACAACATGCGGCCACCCTCGTAGATGCAATCGACCGGGCATTCTTCGATGCATGCCTTGTCTTTGAGATCGACGCAGGGTTCGGCAATGACGTACGTCACTGATGTCTCTCCTGTCCTGTCCAGCGGACTGCTGGTCGGGTTTCAGTTCTGGGTCGGGACTCGTTGAGCGAGCGCCCGCGGGCAAGTATGAACGGCCCGCAGCTGGACGTGCGTCTTAGCGTGCCCTAACTTCACACGCCGCCCTTTGCAGGGGCGTCATGCGGTTACTGATACTAGACGTCGCAGATACCCCGCGCCTAGTGGCCACGCACTATGCACTTTGCTGCACCGCAATTTGTTGCATAGGACCATCGGTTCCGCATACGCTGCCGTCATGGCCCGGCGGGGCGCGCCGAACTCGCCCGATGGATCGCCGAACCGCTGGCAGGTCGCGGCGGCACTGTGGCGGATAACCGCACCCGCAATCTGGCCGTCAAGATCCGCGCTGCGGCATTCGCGCCGAGAAGAGGGCGCCATCGAGCGGTTATCTGAAGTGCTGGAGGCACTGTGACGTACCCGAATCTGTTGTCCCCGTTGGATCTCGGCTTCACCACGTTGCGTAACCGGGTCATCATGGGCTCGATGCACACCGGCCTGGAGGACCGCGCCCGCGATACCAACAAGCTGGCCGCCTATTTCGCCGAGCGCGCCCGCGGCGGCGTCGGTCTCATCATCACCGGCGGGTACGCACCCAACCGGACCGGCTGGCTGTTGCCGTTCGCCGCCGAGATGCTGTCCTCGGCCGACGCGCGCCGGCATCGCCGGATCACCGCCGCCGTGCACGACGAGGGCGCCAAGATCGCCCTGCAGCTGCTGCATGCCGGACGCTATGCCTATCACCCGCTCTCGGTGAGCGCATCGTCGATCAAGGCGCCCATCAACCCCTTCCGACCCCGCACCCTGCGCGACGTCACGGGGACCATCGACGATTTCGTCCGGGCAGCCCTGCTGGCTCGATCCGCCGGATACGACGGTGTGGAGATCATGGGCAGCGAGGGCTACCTGCTCAACCAGTTCCTGGCACCGCGCACGAACAAGCGCACCGACGCCTGGGGCGGAACGCCGGAGAAGCGGCGACGTTTCCCGGTCGAGATCGTCCGCCGGGTGCGCGAGGCCGTCGGCGCCGATTTCATCATCGTGTATCGGATATCGCTGGCGGACTACGTCGAGGACGGCCAGACCTGGGACGAGATCGTCGCTCTGGCCGGTGAAATCGAGGCGGCGGGCGCCACCATCATCAACACCGGCATCGGCTGGCATGAGGCGCGGGTCCCGACCATCGTCACCTCGGTACCCAACAGCGCGTTCGTCGACATCAGCAGCGCGCTCGCCCAGCATGTCCGCGTGCCGGTGGTGGCCTCCAACCGGATCAACATGCCCGAGTCGGCCGAGCGGATCCTCACCGATACTCAGGTGCAACTGATCTCGATGGCCCGGCCGCTGCTGAGCGACCCCGACTGGGTGCGCAAGGCGTCCGAAGATGCCGCCGACCAGATCAACACGTGCATCGCCTGCAACCAGGCGTGCCTGGACCATGCGTTCGTGCACAAGACGGTGTCGTGTCTGCTCAATCCACGGGCGGGTCACGAGACCACGCTGGTGCTCGGCCCGACCAAGCGGGCTCGCTCGGTGGCCGTGGTGGGTGCCGGGCCGGCCGGCCTGTCCGCCGCGGTGGCCGCCGCTCAGCGCGGTCATCGCGTCACCCTGTTCGAGGCTGGGTCCTCGATCGGTGGCCAATTCGACCTGGCCAGAAGGGTTCCCGGTAAAGAGGAGTTCAACGAGACGGTCCGCTACTTCACCCGCATGCTAGACGTGCACGGTGTCGACGTGCGGTTGGGTTCTCGCGCAGACGTGGACTCATTGGCCGGCTTCGACGATGTCGTGCTCGCCACCGGTGTGACGCCGCGGATGCCCGAGATTCCCGGCATCGATCACCCGATGGTGCTGTCCTACGCCGAGGCGCTGGGTGGCGCACCGGTCGGCGAATCGGTCGCGGTGATCGGCGCCGGCGGCATCGGGTTCGATGTCAGCGAGTTCCTGGTCACCGATCACTCCCCCACTCTCAACCGCAAGGAGTGGCAGGCCGAATGGGGCGCTCTCGATCCGCAGGACGCCCCGTCGGTGCGTGGCGCGCTGACGACGCCGATCCCGCTGCCACCGGCTCGTGAGGTGTTCCTGCTGCAGCGGTCCAAGGGTGCGCAGGGTCGCGGACTGGGTAAGACGTCGGGCTGGGTGCACCGGGCGTCGCTGAAAGCCAAAGGTGTGCAGCAACTCTCCGGGGTGAATTATGAGCGCATCGACGACGACGGCCTGCACATCAGTTTCGGCGCCGACCGATCGGGCGCGCGGCTGCTGGCGGTCGACAATGTGATCATCTGCGCCGGCCAGGAGTCGGTACGCGATCTCGAGGCCGGGTTGCGCGAGCGCGGTGTGGAGCCGCACGTCATCGGCGGTGCCGCCGTCGCGGCCGAGCTCGATGCCAAGCGGGCGATCCGGCAGGGCACCGAGCTGGCCGCGAAGCTGTAGCTCAGGCCTGCTTCAGCGCCTCGATCTCCAACGTGACGGTCACCTTGTCACCGACGACGACGCCACCGGTCTCCAGCGGCATGTCGAGGTCGATGCCGAAGTCCTTGCGGTTCAGCACCACCGAGGCCTCGAAGCCGGCGACCTCGCCGTGTCCCATGCCCGGGTTGACGCCGTTGAACTCCAGCTTCAGCGACACCGGCTTGGTGACACCCTTGAGGGTGAGCTCGCCGTCGAGCACATAGCCGTCACCGTCGGCGCGCACCGCGGTGGAGGCGAACGAGGCGGTCGGGTACCGCTCGGCGTCGAAGAAGTCGGCGGCCTTGAGGTGAGCGTCGCGCTGCTCATTGCGGGTGTTGATCGAGTCGATGTCGATGGTGGCGGTCACCGACGGCGTGCCGTCCTCGGCGACGGTGATCGCGCCACTGAAGGTGTCGAACGTGCCGCGGACCTTGCTCACCACGAGGTGGCGGACCGAAAAGTTGATCGAGGAATGCACCGGGTCGAGGGCCCAGGTGCCGGCGGTCAGGTCGGTGGCTACTGCTGCGGTCATGACGTCTCCTTGTTCAGCGGCGCCGGACTTCCCGACACCCTCACCCAGAGTAAATGGACTATGGTCCGATTTCATTCCATGGTTCGGGCGAACTCAGGCGGCCATCGGCGTGTACGTGGTCGTCCGCTGACGTGCCGGGCGGCCGATGCCCTCGGCGATCGCCGTCAGCTCCTCGACCGACTTGGCCGACCCGTTCTCCGAGCCCGCCATCCGCGAGATGGTCTCCTCCATCAAGGTGCCGCCCAGATCATTGGCGCCACCGTTGAGCATCACCCGGGTGCGCTCGATGCCTAGCTTCACCCAGCTGGTCTGGATATGGGAGATCCTGTCGTGCAGCATGATCCGCGCCAACGCATGCACCGCGCGATTGTCGCGGTGCGTCGGCCCCGGCCGTGCGCCACCGGCCAGATACAGCGGCGAGGACTGGTGCACGAAGGGCAGCGGCACGAACTCGGTGAACCCACCGGTGCGGTCCTGGATGCCGCGCAGCACATTGATATGACCCACCCAGTGCTTCGGAGTGTCGACGTGCCCATACATCATCGTCGAGCTCGATCGCAGCCCCACCTCGTGGGCGGTGCTGACGACGTCGATCCATTCCGAGGTGGGCAGCTTGCCCTTGGTGAGCACCCAGCGCACCTCGTCGTCGAGGATCTCCGCCGCCGTGCCCGGGATCGACCCGAGGCCGGCTTCCCGCAGGCTGGTCAGCCACTCCCGCACCGACAGGCCGCTGCGGGTCACCCCGTTGGCGATCTCCATCGGCGAGAAGGCGTGCACATGCATCGACGGCACCCGCGCCTTGACCGCACGCACCAGGTCGGCGTAGCCGGTGACCGGCAGTTCCGGGTCGATACCGCCCTGCATACAGACCTCGGTGGCGCCGACGACGTGCGCCTGCCAAGCCCGCTCGGCAACCTCGTCGGTGGACAGCGAGAAGGCATCGGCATCGCCCTTGCGTTGGGCGAACGCGCAGAACCGGCAACCGGTGTAGCAGATGTTGGTGAAGTTGATATTGCGGTTCACGACGTAGGTGACGTCCTCGCCGACGACATCGCGCCGCAGCGAATCCGCCAGTGCGGCAACAGCATCCAAGGCCGGCCCGTCGGCGGTCGCCAATGCCAGGTACTCGTCGTCGCTGCACCCACCGGGATTGCGTTCGGCGGCCCGCAGCGCGGCCAGCACATCGGTGTCGATGCGTTCGGGTGCGCGGGCCGCCAGCTCGGACACCTTCTCCCGGATGGATTCCCAGTCGCCGAACGCACTGTCCAGATCGCTGCGGGTGTCGGTACGGCGGCCCTCCGAGTCGATCGCCTCATGCAGATCGGTGCGTCCCAGCGATTCGGACGCCTCGTCGGGTTCCTGCCAGGGGCGCCCCACCGGATTCACATCCAGCGCCAGCCCGGTGTCCGGATCGGCCAGCGCATCGACATGCCCACGCACGCGCGGATCGATCCACGCCGCCCCGGCCTGCACATACTGCGGTTGCGCGGTGAGCCGCTGCACCAGGTCGTACCCCGCGTCCGCGGTCAACGAGGCCAAGTCGTCGAGGTTCGGCCATGGCCGCTCGGGGTTGACGTGGTCGGGCGTCAGCGGGGACACGCCACCCCAGTCGTCCACGCCCGCACCGATGAGCGCCAGGCATTCCTCGCGGGACACCAGATTCGGCGGGGCCTGGATGCGCATCTTGGGCCCGAGCACCAACCGGGTGACCGCGATGGTGGCCAGGAAATCGTCGATGCCGGCGTCGGGCACCGCTGCCATGGCGGTGCGATCCTTGGCCCGAAAGTTCTGCACGATCACTTCCTGGACGTGACCGAAAGCCTTGTGGGACTTACGGATCGCGTGCATGGTCTCGGCACGCTCGGTCAGCGTCTCACCGATGCCCACCAGCAGTCCGGTGGTAAAAGGGATGGACAGCCGGCCGGCGTCGTCCAGCGTCCGCAGACGGACCTCCGGATCCTTGTCCGGGCTGCCGTAGTGCGCCAGCCCCTTGGTCTCGAACAGCCGCCGCGAGGTCGTCTCCAGCATCATGCCCATCGACGGCGCAATGGGTTTCAGCCGCGACAGCTCATGCCAGCTCATCACGCCGGGATTGAGGTGCGGCAGCAGGCCGGTCTCTTCGAGCACCCGAATGGACATCGCCCGCACATAGTCCAGCGTGGAGTCATATCCGCGCTCGTCGAGCCACTGGCGGGCCTCGTCCCAGCGCGCCTCGGGACGATCCCCGAGGGTGAAAAGCGCTTCCTTACAACCCAGCTCGGCGCCCTGGCGGGCCACGTCGACGATCTCGTCGGGCTCCATGAACATGCCCCTGCCCTCGGCACGCAGCGTGCCGGGGACCGTGACGAACGTGCAGTAGTGGCACTTGTCCCGGCACAGGTGGGTCACCGGGATGAAAACCTTGCGTGAGTAGCTCACCGGCAGCCGGCCGGTCCCACCACGCCGTCCAGCCGATTCGAGACCCGCGTCGCGGACCCGGGCGGCGCTGGCACACAGGTCGGCCAGATCCTCGCCACGCGCGGTCATCGCGATTTCGGCCTCGTCCACATTCAGGGCCACGCCGTCGCGGGCGCGGCGCAGCACCCGCCGCAGAGCGGATGCGTTGGACTTCGGCGGGACCACCGGGCTGGTCAGATCGAAGCCGTGCTGGGGGTTCAGAGCCACTCCCCTGTAACCGCGGCAGCGACGCGGATCATCCGCGCGTCTCACTATATGAAACAGATGCGCCTGGCATAGGGGCCACATTAGCCCTCTTCGAACAACAGCCCTCGTCGAACAACCCGATGCGCGCCACATCCTCGATCGGTGGCACAATCCCCCCGCGCGCCGAGTCCGTTCCCGTAAGTTCACTGGTGAGCTGCCAATTCGGAGGTGCCGGTGCCATGACATTCTCGGTGCGTTCCTGCCTGACAACCGGCGTCGCCGCCGTCACGGCAGTGACCATGGCGGCCACCGGCTCGATATCCGAGCCCACCCGCCATCCGACGTCGGCGCCGGTGCGCGTCGTTCAGCAGCCGGTGCAATTGGCCGCGGCAGTTCAGCAGACAGCGGCGACATCGGCTACCGCACTTCCGAACCTGCTGACCGACTTGTTTCGTGATCTCGTACCCAGCGCCTCGGCCGCGTTCCCCGCACCGCAGTTCCCGCCGGTCGTCGTCGGGAACTCGCTGAGCAGCGGCATCAAGAACATCTACAAGGCCGTCGAGCCCTGGGTGCAATGGGGCTTCGAGGTGGCCGCCTATGCCGTGGGCTGGGTTCCATGGGTCGGCTACCTGGCTCCGCAGATCACGATCTTCTACAACCTGGGCGAACGCATCGTCCGCAGCGTCACCTTCAACATCGCCGACTGGATCGGCGGCTCCGTGTCGTTCTTCCAGGGACTGCGCAACGTCGCCGTGGACACCATCAATTCGTTCATCCACTTCGCGAACGACGAGTTGGCTTTCTGGCTCCCGCCACTGCCGCCGATGCCACCGATCGGTGGCGGCCTGTTCACCGCGACGGCAGTTCAGTCGAAGCTGGCCGGCGCCACGGCCACCGACGCTGATCCCACCACCGCCGGAACGATCACCGAGGTCCCGGCCGAGACACTGGGGCACGAGGAAACGACGCCGGGACCGGAGAAAACCCCGGCAATCGAACCTCAACCGACTCCGGCGACCGATCTCAGCGCACCCATCACCGAACCCGAAACGGTGCAGCCCGAGCCCGGGGCCCCGCTGGCCGAACTCGAGGAGATGACCATCGATCTGCCCGAGGCGCAGCCCGAAGTTGAGGTCGAGACGCCGGTTCCCGATCTCGCCCTCAAGGAGGAAGAGAAGGCCGACCCCAAGCCCGACCCCAAGCCCGAAACCAAACCTGACACCAAGCCCGATAACAAGCCCGATAACAAGCCCGAGTCAGGGCCCGACGCCTGACTTCTCCCGCGAGTACCGCCACAGTACGGCCGCCGGCGGCAACGCTCCCACCGCGATGAGCAGCAGCGCCGCATAGGCCATCACACCGACGCCGCCGAACACCAGATCGCTGCCCGGTCCGCCTAAGGTCAATCCCAGTACGGTCGCCAGCCAGGTCCACAGCGGCAGGGCCGCCACCCGCGGCGAGGATGTCCACTGCAAGGCCGCCCACACCAGCGCAGCGTTGACCGCACCGCTGATCAGCACGCTGATCGGGAACGGCACCGAGCCGAGGCGAAGGGGAAGCAAAAAGGACGCCGCGAGGGCGGACAGCACACCGTCGAGTGCGAGAACCGAGAGCATGACGGGCGGCACCCAGGCCGGTCCATCCAGACGATCGGCTGTCAGGTCGGGATGCTGTCGACCAGCGCGCCGACCACCCATTGGAAGTTGTCGGCGCGGTCCTGCCGATGTTGCAGGTTGGGATCCAAGTCCGGGTCCATGTCGCAAACCCTACCGCGCGTCGGCGGCGCGCGAACGGAGATTGAGCCCCGCCAGCAGATCCGTCTCGACTCCGCGCTCGCCACGCTCCCCGGCGGCGCCGGCCGCCAGCACGTAGTGCTCAATACCCCACAGCGGCAGCGCGATCTTGTTCGACAACGCCATCGAGTGCCCATCCGGGGCCACCATGACCTGGGTGGCGTGCGACCGGACTGCCGCGGCCTTGGCGGGCAGGTGCTCGGTCGCGTCGATCACCGCGTCCACCTGATCGTCGGGGAATCCGAACGAGAAGTCCTCGGCGTTCAGCACGATCCAATCCGCAGGAGGCTCACCGAGGTTGCGGAGGCCTTCGACGAATCCCGACACCGCCATCACCGTCCAGTAGAACTTTGGCACCTCCCACCCGTGCTCGGCCGCGGCGGCGACGGCGGCGGTGGTGAGCTCGTGCACCCGGACATGATCGGGGTGCCCGTACCCGCCGTTGGGGTCATAGCCCACCACGACATGCGGGCGGAAGTCCGCGATGACGGCCACCAGTTCGGCGACGGGCTCGTCCAACTCCGCGTCGACGAAGCGCTGCCGGTGCCGTTCCGGTGTGCCGGGCATCCCGGAGTCCCGCCAGCGACCCGCTCCGCCGAGATAATGCGGCGCACCGGCGCCGAGCGCGGCCAGCGCGCCGGTCAACTCCATCACCCGGTAACCACCGAGCTGATCGGCGGCGTCGACGACGAGGCCGGCCCACCGCTCGCCGATCACCTCGCCTTCCTCGCCCATGGTGCAGGTGACGACGCGGACATCGGCGCCCTGGGCGGCGTACTTCGCGATGGTCGCCCCGGTGGTCAGCGATTCGTCGTCGGGATGGGCATGGACAAAAAGTAGCCGCGGTGTCTCCACTCCCCTACGTTTACCGTGTGCCGCCAGCGGATGCGAGGAGCAGGCGTCGAGCATTGGAGTTCGGCTGCGCGGTCATCGCCATCGGCCTGCTCGCCGGGGTGGCCGGCATCGACGACAGCGGGCACGTGCGGCGCGCGGCGGGCCCGGCCGTCGGCGGTGCGCTGGCCGGGCTGGGGTGGTGGCTGCTGCGTGGGGCGAGCGAAGCGACGGGAAGCCGGTTGGGGGCGAGCCCGTGCCCAAGTTGTCGGCGACCATCGCCGCGCACCGACCGCTGCCCCGCGTATCGATGG
>WOYS01000002.1:10863-19967 GCA_011620645.1 Mycobacterium sp. | reverse complement strand
GGTGCTCGTCGTGGGCACCGGGGCATCGCTGGGACGCGAGGGTGCACCGCGTCAGCTCGCCGCGGTGTTCGGCGACGCGGCCACGTCGCGGTGGGCGCTGACGGCGCGGGACCGCGAGATCCTGCTGTCCTGCGCGGCGGGCGCCGGGCTGGGCGCGGTGTACGCCGTGCCGCTGGGCGGTGCCCTGTTCTCCATCAGCATCCTGCTGCGCAGCTGGCATCCGCGGGTGGTCGGCACGGCGCTGATCACGTCCAGTCTGGGTGTCGCGGTCGCATCGCCGGTCACCCACCTGGAGTACTCGCTGCAGTGGCCGGACGCCGGCCTGTCCTATCTGTTCGCAGGCCTGGCACTGCTCATCGCGCCGGTGTCGGTCCTGACCATCACCGCGGCCCTTGCCATCCTGGCACTCAAGCCGATACTGACCGCGTTGTTCCTGCGCGCCGGAGCGGTCGGTGGCCTGCTCACCCCGGCGCTGGCCACCGGAGCCGCGGCCGGATCCGTTGCGGCCCTGGCCGTCAACCAGTTCACCGATCTGCATGTCAGCACCGCAGCGGTGGCGCTGACCTGCGCTGCCGGGGTTCTCGCGATCACCCAGCGGGCACCGGCTTTCGCGGCGCTGTTCGTGTGCGAGCTCGCCCATCCACCGGTCTGGATGCTGGCGGTGTTCGCGGTTGCCGCCTTGCGGCACACGAGATCTGGCGCAGAACCGTCAGGGTTGCTTGACCCATTTCCCGGCGTCGCCGACGATGCCGACCGGCACCGCACCGGTGAGGCTCACCCCGGCGACCCGCGGGCCGGCGGCCACGATGGTGGTGTCCTGCAGGATCGGCAGCACCGTCGACAGGTTCCACAACCGGGGCTCGACGGCGTCGATCACCTTGTCGATCTCCTCGGTGCCGCGCAGCGCCGCGTCGATTCTCGGTTGGATGCTGCGGTCACAGGTGCCGGTGAGGTTACTGGGGGCCTGCACCAATTCGCCTGTGCTCAACGGTGGTTCGGGCGCGGAGGTGCCCGTGGTGGTCGGGGTCGGCGCCGGTGGCGCGGACGTGACGGCGCTCGACGTTTTCGGCAATGTCGTGGTCACGGTGACACTGGGCATGGGAGTCACGGTGGAGACCGCGGTGGCCTCCAGGGCGGGGCAGCCGTAGCGCGATGCCAGTGCCGTCGCCAGATCGCCTCCGGCACTGTGCCATCCGACGACCGCGTCCACCGAGTTGTTGACCATGGCCTCGCTGTACAGGGTCACCGGGTCCAGCGCGGACACCGATGCGGCGATGCCGACATTGCGCAGCTGGTCGGCTGCGGTGCTGGCCACCGCGATCGACGTCGGATCGTTGGCGGCCACCCCCAGGACGATCTTGAGCGGCTCACCGTCTTTGGTGATCTGACCGCGGGCCTCGTCCGGGCCCGGGGTACGCGGCATCGTCGTCTGCGGTGTCTCCACCGGCTGAACCTGATAGCCGGCATCGGCCAGCAGACCGAGCGCCGCCTCGGTGGTGATGGCCGGCGGTGCGGTCGGAACATAGCCGGGATCCGACGGCGTGCGCACCTGGGCCTGCGCCAGGGTCACCGTGTTGTCGGATCCGGCGCCGACCGCGGCCAGCAGATCGACATCGAGCAGACCGAAAAGTGCTCTACGGACCCGTAGATCGGTGAGTGCAAGCTGCTGGGCGCGCAGCGTCACCTGCATGACCCGCGGCCCGACGATGCGGTCGGTGCGCACATCCGGGATCGCCGACAGCTGCGCGAAGGCGGCCTGCCCGCCGTGCACCTGGGCTACCTGGGTATCACCGTTACGGATCGAATCGGCAAGTGCCGCAGGCGATCCCGCACGACGGAACAGAATCTGGTCCGGCGTGGCCGGTACGCCCCAGTAGCGATCGTTGCGGGCCAGCAGGATCTCGTCGCGCTGCGGATCGACGTTGTCCACCCGGAACTGGCCGCCGGTCACCGGCAGCGCCCTGGCCAGGCCGGCACCGAAACCGCCCGGCACGTCCTTGACGATATGGGCGGGCAGGATGTCGTTGAACAGTTCCCGCCACGCGGGATAGGGCTGGGAGAAGGTGACGACCGCGGTCTTGCCGCCCTCCACCGACTGCACGCCGGTGATCAGGTCGTAGCCGGCGGGGTCCACGACGCCGGGCATGCTGACCATCTGCCGCCACAGGTACCAGTAGTCGTCGGCACCGATCGGTGCGTTGTCGGTCCACGCCGCCTCCGGCCGGATCTTGTAGGAGACGGTGAACGGCTCTTGACTCGTCTCCTCCGCCGAGACCAGCAGGGTGGGGTCCATCTCCCAGCGCGAACCGGTCGCGGTGGCCGGATCAGGGATCGGGCGGAACGAGCTGGGCAGCACCAGCGACGAGATCGCGGCGTTGACCGAGGACTGATCGGACAGCAGGTGCGGGTTGAAACCCGCACCGATCGCATCGATGGCCATGATGATCTGCATCGTCTTCGCGGGCGCCGGGGGCGGCGCCGACACGGTCTCGGTGCTCTGCGGCGCGGGCGGCGGGCTGACGGTGCACCCTGCCGCGCACAACGCCACCGCCATCAAGGTGCCGGCGACGGCACGGACGCGTCGTGGAGTCGTCGGCACGCTCTCAGAGTATCGACACCCGTCCCGGCTGCCGTGGAGCGACCGGGTCAGGAGTTCTGCTGCTTGGCGCGGGACTTCGCACGGGCTCGCAAGCTGGCGGTGAGCTCGAGCTTGCGCACCCGCACGATCTCCGGCGTCACCTCGACGCACTCGTCCTCGGCGCAGAACTCCATGGCCTGCTCCAGACCGAGCTCCAGCGGACGGGCCAGCGTCTCGAAGACGTCGGCCGTCGAGGACCGCATGTTGGTCAGCTTTTTCTCGCGGGTGACGTTGACGTCGAGATCCTCGGCGCGGGGGTTGATGCCCACGACCTGTCCCTCATAGGTGTCCTCGCCGGGTTCGACGAAGAACTGGCCGCGGTCGGACAGCTGGGTCATGGCGAACGGGGTGATCTTGCCGGTCCGGTCGGAGACCAGCGAGCCGGTGTGGCGGGCCCGGATATCCCCGGCCCACGGCCGGTATCCCTCGAACACCGCGTTGGCGATACCGGTGCCGCGGGTCAGCGTCAGGAAATCGGTGCGGAACCCGATCAGGCCACGGCTGGGCACGATGAAGTCCATCCGCACCCATCCCGCGGCGTGGTTGGCCATCTCCTCCATGCGGCCCTTGCGGGCGGCCATCAGCTGCGTGACGGCGCCGACGAATTCCTCGGGGCAGTCGATGGTAATCGCCTCGAACGGCTCGTGCACTTTTCCGTCGACGGTCCGGGTGACGACCTGCGGCTTGCCGACCGTCAGCTCGAAACCCTCGCGGCGCATCTGCTCGACGAGGATGGCCAGCGCCAGCTCACCACGGCCCTGCACCTCCCAGGCGTCCGGCCGGTCGATGTCGACCACCTTGATGGACACGTTGCCGACGAGTTCGCTGTCCAAACGGCTCTTGACCATCCGCGCGGTCAGCTTGTGGCCGGAGACCTTGCCGGCCAGCGGCGAGGTGTTGGTGCCGATGGTGACGGAGATGGCGGGTTCGTCGACGGTGATGCGGGGCAGCGCGTGTGCATGCTCGGAGTCGGCCAGCGTGTCGCCGATCATGATCTCCGGCATGCCGGCCACCGCCACGATGTCACCGGCGACGGCTTCGTCGGTGCTGGTCCGTTCGACACCCTCGGTGGCCAGCAGTTCGGTGATCTTGGCGTTGGTGATGACCGGATGGCCGTCCACCTCCCGCATCCACGCGACCTGCTGGCCCTTCTTGATGCGGCCCTTGTAGATGCGGATGAGGGCCAGACGACCGAGGAAGGCCGATGCGTCCAGGTTGGTCACCAATGCCTGCAGCGGGGCTTCCGGGTCACCCTGCGGTGGCGGAATGTGCTCGAGCAGCACATCGAAGAGCACGTCGAGGTTTTCCCCGTCCGGGTTCTCACCGTTGCCGGGTTCGGTGGTGCTGGCGATGCCGGCCCGGCCGGAGGCGTACAGCGTCGGCAGCCCGAGGGCGTCCTCGGCAGCTTTCTGCGCAGCCTCATCGAGGTCGGAGGCCACATCGAGCAGCAGGTCGTGGCTCTCGGAGACAACTTCGGCGATCCGGGCGTCGGGCCGGTCGGTCTTGTTGACACAGAGGATCACCGGCAGATGCGCGGATAGCGCCTTGCGCAGCACGAAGCGGGTCTGCGGCAGCGGGCCCTCGGACGCGTCGACCAGCAACAGCACACCGTCGACCATCGACAGGCCGCGCTCCACCTCGCCACCGAAGTCGGCGTGGCCCGGGGTGTCGATCACGTTGATGACCGTCATGGACCCGTCGGCGTTCGTGCGGTGCACCGCGGTGTTCTTGGCCAGGATGGTGATGCCCTTTTCCTTCTCCAGGTCACCGGAGTCCATCAGGCGTTCGATGGCGTCATCGCCACGGTGCGACAACGCACCGGACTGCCGCAGCATTGCATCGACCAGGGTCGTCTTACCGTGATCGACGTGCGCGACGATGGCTACGTTGCGAAAGTTCGGGCGAGAATCCACGTTGGCGATTGTCGCAGTGTGGGTACCAGATCACGAAAACGACCGAGCCCACCGGACCGAGTCCACCGGAAGGCGGGCGTGAAGAAACTGCTCACGGCGAAGCCGAAAAAGAAGTGCTGCCGCGGCAAGCTGCGCTGCAAGAAGTGCCCACTGGTGCTGCACAAGGTGCGGAAGGCCCCGCATACCGGCATGCGGGGCAAAGACTTGGAGAAAGTCCACACGCTCGCCAGAAAGGCGTAATGAGCTGGGTTGATACCTGTTCTTGACGCCGTGCCCGGCGTACCGTTGAGGTTCCCGTCGGGTGTGGTTGGAGGTATCGATCATGGCGGTCTATGCGGTACTCACGGTGGCAGTGATCGTGGTGCTGGCGCTGGCGGCGACAGCGGCGATCTATCTCGGATTACTCAACTGGTTCGGCGCCGCGTACGTCGTCCGATGTGCCGCATGTCACCATCTGACACTCTCGTCGGCCAAGGAGCAGCAGGGTTCCTGCCCGCATTGCCGCCATCCCGCGCTGCTGCATCCGATCTATACGGCCGGGCATCGGGGCCAACCGGCGCGAGTGGTCGGCGACCGGTTGCGGTATTAGATCGCCACGACAAGTTTGTGGGTTTCTGAAGTCAGGAAACGCGCAGCGCCGCGATCAGATCGGGCACCCACCCGCGATCGGCGGGCACCCATGCCAGACCGGTCAACTCGTCGGCGCCCACCCAGCGCAACTCCCGGTGGTCATGAGGGTGCGGCATCGCCTCGGGCGCGGTGACTAGGAAGGCGCGCAGCGTCATCCCGTTCGGCAATGCCACGTCCGCACCGAGATGGGCGCCGACGGTGACCTCGATGCCGAGTTCTTCCCGGAGTTCACGCACCAGCCCGTCGGCGTCGCTCTCCCCGTCGGCGACCTTGCCGCCCGGTAACTCCCACAAACCTTCCAGCTCGGGCGGCCGCTTTCGCTGTGCGACCAGCAACGCACCCTGTGAAATGAGTGCTCCCGCAACGACGATCTGCCCAGCCATCGCGGTCGACGGTATACCGTCGAGGACATGGCTGTGTTAACCAACGACGAAGTCGACGCCGCACTGCCCGATCTGAACGGCTGGGAACGGTCCGACGGCGCACTTCGCCGCTCGGTGAAGTTCCCGGGGTTCCTCGACGGTATCGAGGCCGTCCGCCGTGTCGCCGAGGTGGCCGAGCAGAAGGACCATCACCCCGATATCGATATTCGTTGGCGGACAGTGAGTTTCGCGCTGGTCACGCATTCTGCCGGCGGTATCACCGATAAGGATCTGCAGATGGCGAAGACGATCGATCAGCTGCTCGGACAGTAGCGGCGATCCATCCCAAGGTGCCCAGCGTAGCCACCGGATACACCAGGCCCGCCCAGGCAAGGTGCCACGGGCGTTCGATCTCCCAGATGGTCGGCTGCGCGAAGCTCAGCAACCAGGGCACCCCGACTAGAGTCAACGCCAGCCAGCCCCAGCCCAGCACCCGGGCGCCGCGACGCAGTCGCAGTGGTCCGTGCAGCAGCCAGATCATCAGCGGTATCAGCCAGACCCAGTGATGGGTCCAGGAGATCGGTGACAGCAAGAGCCCGAACAGCTGCACCGTGAGGATGCCGCCGAGCCGGTCGGCGGTGCCGATCGCGCGCCAGGCCAGCACCGCCAGTACCGCGGTCAGCACCAGCGCGGCGATCACGATGGGCCCGTACCCGGCGTCGTGGCCGAGGATCCGCGAGATAGCGCCGCGCCAGGACTGGTTGAACGAGGTGCCGATCGGGCCGATGCGGCGCGCGTCGCCCAGCAGATCGGTGAAGTAGTAACGCGCCTGATGCCCGACCGCCAGTGCCGACACGCCGATGGTGCCCAGGAAGACGACAGCGGAGAACACCGCCACCCCCCAGCGGCGCACACCGAGGAAGTACAGACCCGTGACGGCCGGGGTGAGTTTGACGCCGGCGGCCAACCCGACCAGCAGGCCCGACAACCACCATCGGGTGCTCTGCACCGCCCACAGCACGGCAAGCACCAGCAGCACGTTGATCTGGCCGTAGTCGAAGGTGCTGCGCAGCGGCTCGGTCCAGATGCCGACCGCGGTCCACAGCATCGCCGGACGCAGATCGGTGAGCCCGAGCAGTCGCAGACTGATGCGCACCACGCCGTAGAGCGCGGCGAAAATCCCCAACTGCCAGATCAGCGCCACCAGGTCGAACGGCAGCAGATGTAGTGGATAGAACACCACCGCCGCGAACGGCGGGTAGGTGAAGGGCAGTGGGAAGTCCGGCGTCTGTTCGGCGTAGACGTAATCGTAGAGCGCGCCGGGATGTTCCAGAGCTCCCGCGCCGCCGACGTAGACGTGCAGGTCGACGAAGTTCGCGCCGTTGGGCACCAGGTAGGTCCACGCGAGCCGGGCGGCGATACCGAGCGCCAATAGCAGCGGCGCCCAGCGATACAGCTGTGCCGTCGGACCGGTGTCGCGGTTGGTGTCTACCGGCCCGACTCTATCGACCTGCCCGTTATCCGCTCGGCGGCTCGTCACCGCCGCCAGAGCCCGGTCACCATCGGCGCACACCTCGATAACGGTTGGATAAATGCCACTCCTGTCACTTGAGTAACACCAGTAACTCCGTACCTTCGGTTTAGACGTGCCGTCAACGAAATGGGGATTCCCGTGTCACCTGCAAGAAAAGCCTTCGCCGCCAGCATGATTGCCGGAGCGGGCGCCGTCGCCACCGCCCTGCTGCTCAGCCCGAGCGCGGTCGCCGAGCCCGCCCCGCCGCCGGCTCCTGCCATGCCGAACCTGCCGTTCGTGAACCAGCTCGCCGGCTTGCCGGCCGCCGCGCCGCAGCTCATCCAGGGCCTCGCGTCGGCGTTCACCGGTGGCGGCGGACAGTCCACCCTGCCCGTCGACCCGATCTCCCCCGCCCCGGTGGCCAGCGCATCGCTGAACCTGCCGCAGGCACCGGGCATGGCCAACGCGTTGCCCGCGGCGGCGACTGCCGCACCGGCCGTGGCCGGTGTGCAGAACCTCGTGCCGCAGGGCCTGGCGTCATTGATCCCGGCCGGTATCCCACTGGTGGGTCTGCTCCCGCAAACCGGTGCCGCTGTGCCGGCCGCAGCGGGCATCCCGGCCGCAGCGGGTGTCCCCGCCGCTTCTCCTGCCGACGCCGCGGCCCAGTCGCTGGTGCCGATGTTCCTGCCGGTCTCCGCGCTGCCCTGACCGGCCAGCAACCGCCCGCCATCGAATACCTGATCAGGGGGAGTCATGCCATCGATCCGGACAATGCTGACCAGCACCACGGCCATCGTGCTCGTGGTGCTGGGCGGCGGCGTCGCCAATGCCGAACCGGCGGCGCCCTTGCCGCCGCCGATCAACGGTTTACAGGCACCGGGTCTACCGGCGATGGAGACTCTCGGACCAGCCATTCAGCAGGCGGCCGCTGATCCGTCCAATGCCGCATCGATGCTCATGGCAGCGGCGGCCGCGTTCGCCGGAGATGCGGCGGCGCCGCGTGATTCGTTGAACGTCGCGTCTGCAGTGAACCAGTTCGTGTCCGAGCCGCAGGCGCATGTGCCTGCGGCCGGCGCGGGCGCCGAGGCGCACCTGCCCGCCGGCGTCGACCCGGCGTACTCGGTCGGTCCGGTCCCCGAGGCCGTACCCGTACCCGAAGCCGCGGTCCCGGCGATCGATGCACCGGTCCCGGCTCCCGAGGCCGCGCCGCTGGCGGTGCCCGCCCCGGAGGCTGCGCCCGCACCCGGTCCCGCGCCGGCCCCCGCTGCCGGCGCCATGCGCGCATTCGGGCCCGACGCGCCGACCACGCAGGACTTCATGTACCCGTCGATCAGCAACGGCTGCGGCGCGGACGGCGGCAACGTGCTGGCCACCGCCATCTCGGTGGCCGGCCCGGCGCAGATCCCCGCACCCGGACCGGTCGCCGGCCAGACCGCCTACGTGTTCACCGCCATCGGCACGCCCGGCCCCGCGGCCGTGCAGAAGCTGCCGCTCAACGTCACATGGGTCAATCTGACCACCGGCAAGTCAGGTACGGCGACGCTCAAGCCGCAGGCCGATATCAACCCCGCGGGCCCGACGACGCTGACGGTCATTGCCGACACCGGTTCGGGCAGCATCATGTCGACGATCTTCGGTCAGGTCTCCACGACCGAAAAGCAGTGCCAGTTCATGCCGACCATCGGTTCGACGGTCGTCCCGTAAACGAGGTTGTGCTCTGGCCTCAGTGGGCCATGAACAGGATCATTTCCCGGTCGTACTCGCGGCCGGGGTGGGACTCCGAGAGGTGGGTCTGCGCCTTCTCGACCAGGTCGTCTT
Organism: Mycobacterium sp.; assembly: GCA_011620645.1. Taxonomy (GTDB): domain Bacteria; phylum Actinomycetota; class Actinomycetes; order Mycobacteriales; family Mycobacteriaceae; genus Mycobacterium. The sequence continues at coordinate 11,093 of WOYS01000002.1, read as the reverse complement.
CGTCGGCACCTTCAATCGCCTCGCCACAAGGGCAGTCCAGATGTGTCTTCGCCATATGTCCACAATCGCATACGCATGATGGTTGAGCATGGACACCTACCACGTTTTGCGCACAACCGGTGCGGTCCGTGTCTTCACCGGCGCTACATCGCCCGGCAACGCAACCGGGAAAGCCCGTGGAACCCGCATCGCGGCCAATGGCTCAGGCCTGCTTCGCAGCCTTCGCGGCC
>WOYS01000002.1:0-10763 GCA_011620645.1 Mycobacterium sp. | reverse complement strand
CGGCCAATGGCTCAGGCCTGCTTCGCAGCCTTCGCGGCCGCCTTCATCTTCTTCTTGAAGGCACGAACTTCCTGCAGCGAACCGGCATCCACCACATCGGCCACCGACATGTGCGTGCCGGCCTTGCCGTAGTCCCCCGCCGCGGCCCGCCACCCCTTCGGCGTCACGCCGTACTGCTTGCCCAGCAGCGCCAGGAAGATACGGGCCTTCTGCTCGCCGAACCCGGGGAGTCGCTTGAGCCGGCGCAGGACCTCGGCACCATCGGGCTCGCCGCCGGTCCACAGCGCGGTGACGTCGCCATCGTAATCGTCGACGATGGCCTGGGCCAAGGCCTGCACCCGTTTGGACATCGAGCCCGGGAAGCGGTGGATGGCAGGGGTTTCCGAACACAGCGCAATGAACTCGTCAGGGTTGTAGTCGGCGATCTGGCGGGCATCCACCGCACCGATACGGTCCGCGATCTTCCTCGGTCCCGCGAATGCAACTTCCATCGGGATCTGCTGATCCAGCAGCATGCCGACCAGCAATGCGAACGGATTCGACTCGAGCAACGCATCCGCTGCCGGTTCCTGAACAAGCTGCAGTTTTCCCACGTCGCCAGTTTAGGGTGACCTCAAGATCCGCGATATCTGCCGACGGCCATGGCGTGGTGTCGCATACTGGGATGGCCTTGTTGCGCGAATTAGCGGACCCGACCGGGTTGTCGGCGCAGGTCACGGCCGCGTTGGCCGACACGTACAAGGGTTCATGGGTGTACGCCGGTGTTCGCTGATGTGGCGACGGCGGTGGCCGACGGCGCGGAATGCAACGCAATCGTCTGCGCACCCGGTGTCTGAGACAGCGCTCCATGGTGTTCGGGACCGTAGGCGATCAGCACCAGCCGCGGTTTGGGGAACCACGGTGAGGAATTCGGCCAGCATGCTGAGCAGATCATCGAGTAGCACCAGATCCTCGCGGACGAATGGCCGCCAGCAGCGCACCTGCACAGAACAACGCCGCCGTCGGCACCGGAAGCCGGCCATCAGGTGCGAAACCGCTGGCGGAGAGGAGACCGAGCGCGAGCGCACACGCCGCTGTCCCGACGCAAACCAGTGCTTCTGCAAAGACATTAGGGACCGCAACCACGACGGAGGGTATCGGCGCCGCGAACACCCGGCGCTGCCACCACAGCAGGCTCAGCAAGGCAACCGCGACGACCGCCAACACCAGCTCCCATTCGAGGCGGGCAAGCCACCAGTGCCCCGAACCGAGTGGGGGCTGCGGCAGTAAGCCTGTCGGGTACCCGACGAGTGTCACGATGATGACGGGAAGCATGTGCCAGAGGTAGAGGGCCAGCACGTTGTTGTTGGCGATGGAGAGCACCCGCGGCCACACGCCCCGCACGAGCACGCGGTTCAGCACGGGCACGATCGCGAACAGCACCCCGATCTGCGCGAATGCCAGCGCCAACAGCAACACCGACGGGGGAGCGCTGTTCTCCAACCGATCGCCCGGAACACCGATCATGGCGATCGGATACGGTCCCCACGCCACGAGCACGGGAAGGGCCACTGTGGCGACACCGGCCATCGACACCAGAAATCGCCTACGCAGAAGTCCGCCGTGCCACGCGATTCCAAGCTGATAGATCGCGGCCCAGCAGAAGAAGTAGTTCGCCATCCGAATCTCGGGATGGCCGGTACCGATTCCCACCGCGTCGACCAGGACCACACCTGCGGACAGCGCGGCCGGCACCGCGAGCCCCCAGCGCCGGTGCGCGGCCACAGCAAGGGGAGTCAGCGCGATCAGCATGAGGTAGACCGCCAGGAACCATAGATGCATGGCCAATGCCCAACCGCCCAGCTCGAGCACCGGTCCGCTGATACCCGCCACCATCAACACCGCCATCACGGCCAGCACGAACACTGTGTAGACCGCGGTCGGGCCCAGGGTGCGGGCGACGCGGCGTCGGATCCATTGCTGCCTCGAAACGGCGCCGCCGGCGGCCCGTCGTGCCCAGGACACCGCGCTCGCGAAACCGGCCACCGCGAAGAACACCGGGACCACCTGGAAGAACCAGGTGACCCACTGGGTCCAGGGCATCAGTACCAGTGGATTGTCCCGGCCGAACTGGCCATCGCGGTACGACATCACCGACAGCAGCCAGTGCCCGATGACCACGAGCACCACCGCCGACGAGCGGTACAGGTCGAGTGCGAGTTCGCGCGGGGGCGATGTGGTCATGGCGTCGTCCATTCATCCCCTCAGTTTGATCGCTACTTCGCACGGTAGCGGAGAGTCCAGCCTCGCGATGCCGACACTGGATGGACAGCAGTGTTCGATGTCGCTGCAGTTGCCGGGGATCGATACGCGTCTGCGACGTCCGCATGCGGGTATTGGACGTCGGCGCGCGGTATGCCGCATCGCCGAGAGGGCACTGACCCGGATGTCCGTGCTTCGCCGAGCATCAGTTACTCGACCAAGGTTTGGTAGCGTGTCCGGTGATGGTTCAGCGTCCCCGTGATGGCCTCCGGCGTCACACTCCGGAGTCGAAAAGCGCCTCGCACCACGCCGGCGCCGAGGTCGCTGACTTGGTGCTATCAGGTGGCGGTGTCAAGGGAATCGGTCTTGTCGGAGCCGTAGCCGCGTTAATGGATGCCGGCTATCGGGTGGGACGCGTCTCCGGCACCTCGGCGGGATCGCTGGTGGGTGCCGTCGTGGCGGCCGGCGCCCGGGATGACCAATTGACCGGGGCGCAACTCAATGACATCGCGATGTCATTGCCATACCGGAAATTCCTGGACCCGGCAGCGGCCACTAGGGTGCCGTTTCTGGGCCTGGGGTGGGCAGCGATCACCGGTCGCGGCATCTACCGTGGCGACTTCATCCGCGATTGGGTCGACGACCAACTGGGCAGCCTCGGTGTACGGACCTTCGGCGACCTAGCGGTCGATGATTCGGATCTACCGCCGGAGCAGCGTTACCGTTTGGTGGTGACGGTGGCCGATGTGACCCGCGGACACCTGGTTCGGCTGCCCTGGGATTATCGCCGCCTCTATGGCCTTGACCCCGACGAACAGTCCGTGGCCGATGCGGTGCGGGCATCTATGGCGATCCCGTTCTTCTTCCGCCCGGTGACCATCACCGGTACCACTGGGGCGACCTCCACATTGATCGACGGCGGCTTGTTGTCGAACTTTCCGATGTACTCGCTGGATCGCACCGACAGCAAACCTCCGCGCTGGCCCAGCTTCGGGGTCACGGTGATGGCTCAACGGCCCGGTGAGGGCGACGGCGATCCCTCCCCGGTGCTGGTGCCGCTCGTTCATCTGCCAGGCTCACCGCGCTTGCTCGAAGGACTGGTCAACACGGCGCTGCTGGGTCATGACGGAACCTACTTGAGCCAGCCGGCAGTCGCCGCTCGGACCATCGTCGTGGACTCCTCGGGAATCGGGTACCTCAATTTCAGTATTTCTTTGGCCGACCGGCGGAAGCTCTACGCCAAGGGCTACTCGGCAGCACAAAGCTTCCTGACCACCTGGGACTGGCATAGCTATCTGCAGCGCTTCCACCCCGCCACCTTGGCCGACCCCCCGACAGACTCCGATCAATCCGCTTGATCCGAAAACTGCAGCCCGTTGACCAGTCGACCAGACCGGCGGCGTTGATGACCGGCCGGGTTGATGACCGGCCGGCTAGCCGCTCTTGCGGCGGAACTCCCTGCGGTTCTCCACCGGTCCGTGCGCCCCTCGCGACTGCTTACGCCCCGCGTCGGCATGTGACACACCGTCGGCGGTCTGCGTCTTCTTCCGCTCCAGCGCCTCTCGGAACTTACGCTTGGTGTCGTCTTCCGGTGTCTCGTCGGCCATGGCCTCAGCCTAGCCCCCGGGCGCCATGTTCTTTGCGCAAGCGCTCATCACCGCATCCCCGGGGGCATCCCGTACAGATGCGAGATCGGCAGGGTCAAAAGCACCCGGCGGTCATCGACCATGGCCCGGCGGTAGTCATCCCAGTCGGGGTGTTCTCCGGCGATGTTGCGGTACAGCGCAATCAGCGCCTCGACCGTGTCATCGCCGGTACTGGCTGCGGGCGGGGTGAGGATCCCGTCACCCTCGGCCACCGCATAGGCCCACCCGTCGTCAGAGGAGACGTGGATGGATGCCCGCGGATCCCGGCGCAGATTGCGGGTCTTGGCCCGCGGTTCGGTGATCGACACCTGTATCGCCACATTGTGGGCGTCGAAGAAGTACGACACGTTGGACAGCTGTGGCCGCCCGTCCTTCTTCACGGTGGCCAGCACTCCCAGGGAGTTCCCACTGATCAGTGCCAACAGCTTGTCATCGAAAACCTGGCGCCCCATGCCACGAGCGTACGACTCTACGATCGGGCGTATGAGAAGGGTATCGACGGCACCCGTTTGGCGGCCGCATCCGCGACTACGCTCTGGACGCTGCACAATCGCGGCACCGAGGCCAAGCGCTCCGACGGAGTGATCCGGGATCCATGGGCGGTCACCCTGTCCGACGGCATCGACTGCCTCAAGGCGCACCCGAAGGCCGCGGTGGTTGCCCTGCCGGAGGGTCGGCGTGCCCGACCCAGCGTCACCCTGCTGGAATTCGGCTGAGGACGCGCTATGCCGCGTTCCTGCGCGGCGTGAATGTCGGCGGTGTCACTCTCAAGATGGCCGATGTCGCCGCGGTGTTCACCGATGCCGGATTCGACAACGTGAAAACGATTCTGGCCAGCGGGAACGTCCTGCTGGACAGCGCGTCGTCGACCGGGGCGGTGCGCAAGAAGGCAGAAGCCGCGCTGCGGGAGGCGTTCGGCTACGACGCCTGGGTGCTGGCCTACGAACTGGAAACGATCCGGCGCATCAGCGCCGGCTATCCATTCGAGCGCGAGGTTCCCGGTCACCATTCCTATGTGACCTTCGTCAGCGACGCCGACGTGCTCGACGAACTGGCCACGCTGGCCACCGGCGAGACCGCTGCCCGTGGAGACGGGGTGCTGTACTGGCAGGTGGCTCGGTCCTCGACGCTGGAATCGGCGATCGGCAAGACCATGGGCAAGAAGCGCTACAAGTCCTCGACCACGACCCGCAACCTGCGCACGCTGGACAAAGTCCTCGCGTCGGTACAGTCGGGACGGTGACCACCCCGAGAGCCGACGCCAGCACCCTGACCGGAGTTTCCGAGACCGCACTGCTGACGCTGCAGGTGCGCGCGACCGAAGCCCGCCGTGATGACCGCATCATCGACGATCCGGTGGCCGTCGACCTGGTCGATGCCATTGATTTCAATTTCGCCAAGTTCGGATCCGCCAGCCGCCAGGACATGGCGTTACGGGCGCTGGCCTTCGACCGCGAGACCAAGAACTACCTGCGCGAGCATCCGAAAGCCACCGTGGTGGCGCTTGCGGAGGGTCTGCAGACCAGCTTCTACCGGCTGAACGCGAGCGGTGTGAGTAGCGAATTCCGTTGGCACACGGTGGATTTTCCGCCGATTGTCGCGCTGCGCGAGAAGCTGCTGCCACCCTCGGAGCGGATCTCGGTGAGCGCACAGTCGGCGCTGGACTACAGCTGGATGGACCAGATCGAGCCCGGCGACGGCGTGTTCATCACCGCCGAAGGTCTGCTGATGTACCTGCAGCCCACCGAGGCGCTGGCCCTGGTCACCGAATGCGCCAAGCGCTTTCCGGGCGGGCAGATGATGTTCGACCTGCCGCCGTACTGGTTCGCCTGGTGGGCACGCCAGGGCCTGCTGCGCCCGTCGCTGCGATACACGGTGCCGCCCATGCCGTTCAGTCTGTCGGTGTCCCAGGCCGCCGACCTGGCCAATACCATTCCCGGGGTGCGGGCGGCCCACGACGTGGCGCTGCCGACCGGCCGCGGCACGGTGCTGAACGCCTTGATCTGGGCGTCCTATCGGCTGCCGATGATCGATCAGTTGCGCGGGGTCACAACGCGGCTGGAATTCGGCTGACGGCGCCGAACCTCAGCGCCGGAGCAGTGAACGCGTTCCCCTGGATGCCTACCGGGTCGGCAAGGGGTGACCTGGCGGCGGCTGAGCTGGACCGGCTATTCGAAAGCGGCATCCAGATAGCGCAGTGCCTCTGCCTTGCCGATGCCCAGGGCACGGGCGGCTTCGGCGAAGTTGTGCGCGGCCGCGGCCATGGCATTGTCGGCGGGGTCGACTCTGGCGACGAATGTGCCGAACCGGCCCCGGGTTTCGAGGACTCCCGCGGATTCCAGCTCGCGGTACGCCCGCGCCACCGTGTTCACCGCGAGGCCGAGTTGGCCGGCGAGCTCGCGGACTGTCGGTAATCGGGTGCCCGGCGTAAGCCTGCCGTCACGCACCCCGTCGATGATCTGAGTCCTCAGCTGATCGAACAGCGGGGCCGCCGCGTGCTGATCCAGGCGTACCCACCCCCCCAGACCTCCCACGTGCCCAGTATGTCGCACGCACGCTAGTTTGGTGGGGTGCGAGTGACGTTGCTGAGCGGTGCAGGCATGTCTGCCGAGAGCGGCGTGCCGACGTTCCGCGATGTGGAGACCGGTCTGTGGGCGCACGTCGACCCGTACGAGATCTCCAGCAGCGAGGGCTGGCGGCGCCATCCCGAGCGGGTGTGGGCGTGGTACCTGTGGCGGCACCACATGATGGGCGCGGTCGATCCGAACGCCGGCCACCTGGCAGTGGCCGCATGGGAGGACTACGCCGAGGTGCAGGTCGTCACCCAGAACGTGGACAACCTGCACGAGCGGGCCGGCAGTAATCGGGTGTATCACCTGCACGGCAGCCTGTTCGAGTTCCGCTGCGACCGGTGCGGAACTCCGTTCACCGGGGCATTGCCCGCAATGCCGGCGCCGGTGGAGGTCGTCGACCCGCCGCGGTGTGCCTGCGGCGGGCTGATCCGGCCCGATGTGGTGTGGTTCGGCGAAGGGCTGCCCGATGACGCCTGGGATCTGTCGGTACAGGCGGTGGCGGATGCCGATGTGGTGATCGTGGTCGGGACGTCGTCGGTCGTCTATCCGGCGGCCGGGCTGCCGGAAGCCGCGCTGGCCAATGGAATCCCGGTCATCGAGGTCAACCCGCAGCCGACGCCGCTGTCTGCTGTCGCCAGCGTGGTGGTGCGGGAAACCTCGGCCACCGCACTGCCCCAACTGCTGCAGCGGCTGCCCGAACTTCTCGGCTGAGGTCTACGGCCGGACCGCACGGCCGATCGCGAACTCGGACACCGGTACCGGCAGCCAGCCCGGCAGGGTCGGCTCCCGCCGCGACGCTGCCACCGCGAAGCCCGCCGCGGCGATCGACGCCTCGGTGTTGCGGTGCGTGTGGCAGTTGCCGAGCAGCCGGGGCCACACCGTCGCGTCGGCCACCTTCTGCAGCGTCGCGCGTACCCCGACACCCGCGACATGCTCCAGGTACCGCAGTTCGCCACCCGATTTGAGAATCGAATAGAGCCGGCGCACAACGCCTTCGGGATCATCTACCGAACACAGCACCAGTGAGCACACCACAGCGTCGAATGATCCATCCGCCTCGAATTCCTCGACGGCCGCGGTGCTGACGATCACCGGCACCGGCGCCGACGCGGCCGCTGCGCGGGCCACCTCTGCCAGCCGCCGCTCGGGCTCGATGGCGATCACCTCGGTGACACCGGGGGGATAATGGGCGAAGTTGGTGCCGGTTCCGGCCCCGACCTCCAATACACGACCGGTCAAGCCGGCCAAATTGGCCACCCGCAGCCGCCGCAGCGATTCGGGTTCGTGCCCGGACATCATCATCCACAGTCGGGCGAAGAACGGATTATCGACAAGATCACTCATGCCTTGAGCTCCTTCAGTTTCTCGACGGCCTCGGTGGGTGCGACGTCGGTCCCGATGTACCCCGTCGCGATGTACCCGCAGCAGATCGACCGCAGCACCCGCTCGGTGAATTCTTCGACATCGCCCCACGGCAGGTAGGGCTTGGCGATCAGCAACGCGGCGACCCCATGCACGGCCGTCCACAATTCCAGTGCCGCGCCGGTGGAATCCCCTGGCGGATAGACACCTTCATCCATCAGCGCCTCGACCGTCGTACGCATGTGCACGAAGGCCGAACTGGCCAGGGTGAGATCGACGCTGCTATCGGGGCGACCCTCACCCATCGTCGCGATGCGGTAGAGCTCCGGGGTCTGCCGGGCGAACCGCACGTAGGCCAAGCCCTGTGTCCGCAGCACCTCGATGGTCGAGGTCTGGTCCGCGGCGGCATGCTGCATCTCTTCGTCGAGCCGCTCGAAGTACCGCGCGCAGACCGCGTCCAGCAGCGCATCCTTGTCGGCGAAGTGCAGATAGATCGACGGCGACGTCACACCCACCCGCTGCGCCACCGCGCGGATGGACACCGCCTTGGCATGCCCGGTCTCCAGCAGCAGGTCGGTGGTGGCGTCGAGAATCTCCTCGCGTAGCTGCTCACCGGAGCCCCGCGAAGCGCGGCGGCGTTTCAGTGGTTGGGCGCACACGCTAACCAGTGTCCGCTACCGACGCCGGTATCTTCGTGGGAAGCTCCGGTTCGGCCTCACCCGATTCACTGATCCCGATCCGCCCATGCAACCGGACCAGCGGTGCGGGCGCCCACCAATTCCAGCCGCCGAGCACGTGCATGAACGCGGGCACCAGCACCATCCGCACCAGGGTGGCGTCCACCAGCACCGCGAGGGTGAGGCCGACGCCGAACATCCGCATGAACGACACCTCGGCCGCGATCAGCGCCGCGAACGATATCGACATGACCAGCGCGGCCGCCGTGATGACGCGGCCGGTACGGGCCAGACCCAAGGCCACCGCGGTGTCATTGTCGACGCGTGCGCTGTTACCGCCCGCGGCCCGTAACGCCAGCCAGTTCTCTCGGATGCGCGCGACCAGGAACACCTCGTAGTCCATCGACAACCCGAAGGCGATGCAGAACAGCAGCACCGGCACATTGGCCACCAAGGTGCCGGTCGGGGTGGTACCCAGCGCCGACAGGTGCCCCTCCTGGAAAACCCACACCAGCGCACCGAAGGCCGCGGTCAGCGAAAGAACATTGAGCACAATCGCTTTCACCGGAAGCACAATGCTGCCGGTGAGCGCGAACAGCAGACCAAAGGTGATGACGGCGATCAATCCGAGCACCCACGGCAGCCGGTCGGTGATGGCGATGACACTGTCCCGGTTGATCTGGGCGATACCGGTCAGCGCAACGGATTGCCCACCCGGACCCGCGACGGCGTGCAGCGCGTCAAGCTGGTTCTGCGAGCCGCGGCCACCAGGCCACCGAATACCCAGACCAGTACCAGGAAGCTCAGCGGGATGGCGATCGCTTCCATGCGCAGCAGGTCGCGCTCGGTCTGCGCGTCGATCTGTGCGTAGACCATGGCCGCGCCGCCGGATCGGATGGTGACGCCCGGACGGTCGCGGCTCAGCTCGTCGGAGAGGGCCTCGGCGTACTTCGGCCCGTCGTTCTCGCCACCGGTGATGCCGGCGACGATCAGACCGGAGTTCTTGTCCCTACTGATCAACTCGGCGGCTGCGGACGGCGGCGCGGTCCACGCCGAGGCGACCTGCGCGACGTGTGGCGACTGCTCGAGACGTTCGACGATCTCGGTGCCCGCGGCGGTGGCTGCGGTGCTTTTTGCGCCGTCTGCGGAGGTGACCGTGATCAGCAGCTGCATATCGCCCTGGTCGAACTTCTCGGCGAGCAGCGCGGCCGCCTCCGCCGATTCCGATGTGGGGTCGTGGAACCCGCCTGCGGACAGCGTCTTGGCGACGGGGATGCCGAAGATCGCGGCGGCGACCATGACGAGGGCGGCGATGGCCAGAACCCGGCGCGGGGCGGCGATTGCGAGCCGGGCGATGCGATTCAGCACGGACATTCCCTCTGACGTAGTACCGCCGTTAAGTTAACAATGGTAAGTCAGGCCGTCGAACGCGAAGATCCCGTGATGACACGACGGCGCCAGCCGTTGGGTTCACCTGCCACCCCCAAGCCCGCGGCGGATGATGCGGCAGTCCCAATTGCCACATTAGTCACATTTGTAACGTGCGTCATAGCGACACGCGCGGACTTGGCTACTCGTGAGTAAGGATTTGCTGAGCTATCGGGCGAAACCCGGGGTCCCGGCAAAACCTCCGGCCCCTCGACACCCGTCGACCATGGCTCGATAACATCAGTTCAGAGCGCTTTTGAGAACGCCAAGAAGGCGTTGCTCCCGGCTCGTCAGCGGCTTAAACCTACCCGGCGGTAAGAATTGCCACGAAATTCCGAAACTGAGCTCAATGATCTCTTAATCGGCGCCCATAGGCTCACTGCCATGTGGATCGACGACACCAATGCAGATGTCATCAAGGTTGATTTCGACGCCTTATACCACGGGGACGTCCTAGTCGAGGGTGATACCTCAGAGCAGTTCCCAGATCTCGCTACTGCGGTCTGACCGCAGCACCCGTACACCGGCCGTTCCGGTCGGCATCCGCGGCTGAACGCTGGCCTTGGCCAACGAGAACCGCCCGATCGAACATCACGAATTTCTTCGTGGCTTCGGCCGGGCGGTTTCTTGCTCTGCGGGTCAAAGTTGAAGCCCGGTGACAATTCACCCAACTCGCACCCGGCATCAGCTACGTCGGCAGCGGCCGACCCCGCGGTCCACGCCCCAAGACCGCGGAACCGCCATCGATGTCCTGAGACATCACACAGCTCTTGTCGCACCCCTCGATTATCATCGAACACATGTTCGACGTGTTGGATCGAGCGGCTCTCGCGGAG
>WOYS01000046.1 GCA_011620645.1 Mycobacterium sp. | reverse complement strand
TTCTTGACCGTCGCCTTCTTGACCGTCGCCTTCTTGACCGTCGCCTTCTTGACCGTCGCCTTCTTGACCGGAGCCTTCTTAGCCGGCACCGCCTTCTTCGCGGGAGGCTTCGCGGCCGGCGGATCGGCAGGTGGCACCTGCTCAGCGGGGCCCTTCTCTTCGGGAAGGTCCTGCTCGTCGGCCATGGGTCTGCTCCTTTGCAGTGTCGTCCAGCGAAGCGGTCAGTGCTGCCCATCATGCCAGTCGAGGGTTGGCGCTAGTCGCTGACCGCCAGGGCGGCGGCCAGCGTAAGCGCCACGACCATCAGGGCCAGTTCGGTATCCGAGCGCCGGGTGGACACCTGTGCGGTCACCCATGGATGCCCGGGGCGTGTGCACGGCAATGGTCACTGCACCGACGGCAGCGGCGGCCGTCACGCAGATCAGGTCGGCCGGCCCGCCGATGTCGACACACTGAACTCGAAAGCGGTGCGCACGCTGAGATCGGTCACCGACACCGCAGCGGTGGCGGCCGCGGTTGTCATCAGCCGGATCAGCTCGGCCGCCAGCCATACCCAGGCGGCGACCGCGATGGCGCTGCTGCTGCGCTGGGCGAGTTCGGCGCGGTGGCGCGCAGTGTCGAGGATCGGCACCACGGCCAGACCCAGCACCACGGCCAGACCCAGCACCACGATCGCGGCGCCGTCGGCGGCGACCCGGGTGAGGGTGGGCACCAGCGCCAGGTGGGGGTGGGACAGCGACCAAGCCAGCGCGACGCTCAAGGCGACGACGAGGGCACCCAGGCACGCCCGCCGGATCTGCATCACGTGCGTCGTCGACTCCACCACAGGCCTGCGCCGACGAGGAGCGCCGCCGCGACAACGAACGGCCATACCGGTAACCCGGTCGCGGGCGCCGGTGCGGGAGTGGGTGCGGGAGTGGGAGTGGGCGCGGCCGACGATCCGGGGGTGCCGGTCTCGGCGACGGTCAGCTCGAACGACCAGGATCCGGTGATGACGTGGCCGTCGACGGAGGTGACGCGGTAATTGGCGGTATAGGTGCCTGCCGGGCCCAGCGGACGTACGTCGACGGTGGCGACGGGTCCGTTCACCCGCGCCTCGCCCACCGACCACAGATTGCCGTCCGGTCCCACCACGGTCATGGCCGCGAACGCCGTCTGCAGTTCCTCGCTGAAGGTGGCGCTGACGCTCGCCGGCGCGGACGCCAGCGCCGTGCCCGGCGCCGGATCCGATGAGATAAGCGTGGCGTGTGCCGATGCAACGCCTGCTCCCGCCAGCGCGAGCACTGTCATTACCAGGGCGAGCAGCGGCGCGAAAATGCGTGCGGAAACTGTCATCGCAGAGTTCAGACCAGGCCGAGCCGCGCCATGACGTCGGCGTCGATACCGTCGAGCTGACCTCTGATGGCCGCATGGGCCGCCCGGCGCCGCGCCGTCGGCATGTTCTCCGCGGCGGTGACGGCTGCGGAGAGGTCGGTCAGCCGGTCGTTGATGGCGGCGACGAACTGCTTGGTCTCAGCGTCCTTAGGATACTTCTCGGCGACCCGTCGGATCGCCTGTTCGGCGCCGTTGATCCGGGCGGACAACACCGCGCCGTGACCGGAGAACTGGCCGATCTGCGCCAGGGGCACGCCCAGCTGATCCGCGCGGCGTTGGTCGAGCAGGCCGCGCACCGCGATCGCACCGCGGTAGGTCAGCGGCACCAGCACCGGCGCCAGCAGCCGCGATACGGTCAGCGCTCGGCGAATCTTGGTTGGGGACAGCAGCTTGCCCTCGCGGGCCACCTTGAGTTGGGTCTCAGCAACCTTCAGCATTGCGCGGTCGGTCTCCCGTTGTGCCTTGATCTGAGCCTTGACCGCCCGAGACTGTGCCCTGCGGTCGGCCTTGATGCGCCGCGCGTCGTTCTTGGCAGCGAGTTTGGCTTCCAGTTTGGCTTTGGCCTTCAGCGCCCTGGCCTCGGCTCGACGGGTCGACCGGCTCTTGCGCCGCGTGAACAGGGCCATTGACATTGCCTCCCGGTCGTCTCATCCGCATCGCCGTCAACACGGCACCTCAGTGCGGCCAACCCTATCGCCCGGCCACCCGTTGCACTCTCAGCGGCCATGCCCCGATGTGAATTGCTACTACAGCAAACAGTTTCGCGGACGTCCGCTGTTGAGGATCAGCCGTCCAGGTTCTCCCGGCGACGAAGCTCGTCGACCTTGAGGGCCAGATCCTGCTGAGACTCTGCCGACAGCCCGACGGCGCGGGCGGCGATGCGGCGTACGCCCTCGTCGCGCATGCTGGCCATCCAGGTCAGTTCCTTGTCGAGCTTCTCGTAGTACTCGTCGTCGGTGAAATATGCCGGCTTGATCCGGAAGAAATTGGCGAGAGCGGCCATCGTCGTGACAGACGGGTTGGTGCGGTTGCCGGAACGCAGCTGCGATAGGTACGGAGCGGACATCGTGACACCCTCGGCCTTGAGCGCGCCGATAACCTCGGCCGATGTATGCGGCCCGCGCCCAGGAGGGTAAACCGTATCGAAGAGGCGGTTCAGTCGGGCGGCGAACGTCTTGCTCATCTAACTTTCCTTCACATGGCTCACGAGCTGTATGCCTTGGGTTCGTATTTGCTGATCATCGTAGCGAGTGTTGTCGCCATAACCAAGCGCAAACCGCTGAAAAGTAACACTTCCCCACAAAGGGCCGTCTGCAGGGTCGTGGAGCAGCACGTCAACCGCACAATCGCCGGGCGGGCGTGTGAGCTGGCGAACGAAAAAATGACGCATGCGTTGCTTTGCCCAGATCCATTGATCTTGACGATTTTTCACAATGACCCCGTAGCTGATCAGGAGCTGACAGACGTCCCGCAGCAAAGACGCACTGCACCTTTGCTGAGCGCGCCGGCGAAGTGCAGGACCGGTAGACATCGCAGGGCCTGCGGCGATGGGCATGATTGCTGAGCTCGGCACATGCTAGTCATGCGAATGTGGCCGAACCGTGTCCGAACTGTTACAAGATGCTTTGCCGTGTCGATCGGCGAGGGGTTACCGGGATCTAGGCGGCAAGCAGCATTGCGAGGATGGCGGTGTCCGGATGGCTGATCGGGTCCAGGCCGACCCTGCTCACCATCGAGGTGATGGTGCCATCGGCTTCGGCCTCCACCCAGGCTGCGCGGTGTTCCAGGCCGAGATGGGGGATACCGGGTAGCAGGACACAACCTGATGCGGCACCCGCGCATTCGGGTAGGGACGGGGTGGTCTCGGAGGGGGGGTGGAGCATCATTAGCGCCGGTGGCTGGTGGTTGGCGAAAAACCCTGGCCGGATGGCAGATTCGCCGACGACTGGACCTTCGGCCAGAACGAGACCGACGGTGCCCGGTTCCGGCATTTCCGGGAGCTCCTCGCGGACGCCGAAAACTGTTGTGGTGGAAAGCAATCCAGGGAGGGAGGCCACCCGGACGGCGACGATGAGCAGCTGTGCCCACTCCTTGGTGGAATCAGGCCAGCGGCCCGACACCACGAATCCCTTCAGGGTTCCCCCTGAGTGGAACGGTGCGATCTCTACCGCTCTACCGGCACCGGTATCCATGTGGCCTCCCGACAGTGCTTGCCCAAACGCTCGCTTGAACTGCTCCGACACTGCTGTGGGTCGCTGTGCACAGAATGCGGCAGGTAGGTGCTGGCACGCAAGAGGACACGAGTGCCAGTGGCGACTCCGGATGGCGCAGAAGGGCCCCGCGTGCCGTGGCACGCGGGGCCCCTTGAGGAAAAGAACGAAGATCAGCCGAAGATGAGTCCGCCGGTGTTGGCGGTGGCCTTGGCGTAGCGATCCTGCACGTCGGCCCAGTTGACGACGTTCCAGAACGCCTTCACGTAGTCGGCCTTGACGTTCTTGTACTGCAGGTAGAAGGCGTGCTCCCACATATCGACCTGCAGCAGCGGGATGATGCCGAGCGGCACATTGGCCTGCTGATCGTAGAGCTGGAAAGTCAGCAGACGCTGGCCCAGGCTGTCGTAGCCGAGCACCGCCCAACCCGAACCTTGTAGACCGTTGGCCGCGGCGGTGAACTGTGCGCGGAACTTGTCGAACGAACCGAACTGGTCGTCGATCGCGGCTGCCAGCTCACCTTCGGGCTTGTCGCCACCGTTGGGGGATAGGTTCTTCCACCAGATGCTGTGGTTGACGTGCCCGCCGAGGTGGAACGCGAGATTCTTCTCGTTGAGGAAGATCGCCGACTGATCGTCCTTGGCGCGAGCCTCTTCCAATTTCGACAGCGCGTCGTTCAGACCTTTCACATAGGTCGCGTGATGCTTGGTGTGATGGATTTCGTTGATCTGGCCGGAAATGTGGGGCTCCAGCGCGCCATAGTCGAAATCGAGTTCTGGCAGTGTGTATTCAGCCACTGGGTTCCTTCCTAGTTATGGGTTCCCGAGTCATGGGTCGCGGAGTTCGGCGTCGCGGGGTGGCGACAACAAGCTCAACCTCAACCTTGGTCCATACCCGCGTGCACCGCAAGGACCGGGCGCCCGCTGCAGGCCCAACGAAACCAGGAACGCGATCAGAACAGAACGATGGCTGCGAGGACACTCAGCAGCACGAGCGCGATGACGCTGGCGCGGATGAGAGCAACCACCTGGTTATTGGTATATGGGTGCGACGACTGCCAGCCTGACGGCGGTATCGCCGAACCCGGCCCAAGCGGGTGTTGCGCCATCACAAGCTCCTGACCTGCACGATCAAGCGATCCTCCAGTGAGATCTGTCACACGGTTTGTTGCGACGCCGATCATAGACTCTGTGGTGATGCCCGAAAAATCGGGGTGTCCCGATGGAATCTGCGCGAGCGAAAGTCCCCGCGGCACATCCCCGCGGCACAAAAAGGGGGAGGAGTTCTGCTCGGGCGGCCTCTTAAGCTGTTGATCATGTCCGTCAGCCAGCCGAATTCATCCACAGGGCCGTGACCGGGTTCCGGGAAACGCGCGGTGACCGACGGGATCGCCGCCCCACTGCCTGTGGATGAACCTGTGGAAACTGTGGATAGGTCGAAAATTGCTGCCGCGAATTCCTGGAAGGGAATCCGGCGCTCAGCACATTCCGCTCGGCGACGTGCCTGCCCGGATCGACGAGATTGACCGGGAGGCGACCCTCTACGTCATCTGCCATCTACGTCATCTGCCATGCCGGGCGACGCTCGCAGCGGGTCGCGCAGTATCTGGCGCACAACGGCTTCGAACCGACCAACGTGACGGGCGGCATGCTTGCGTGGGCTCAGGCGGGGCGACCGGTGAGCACCGACGACGGCAACGTCGGCGCCGTCTGAACACGTCGTAGGCTGGTCGGGTGATCCAGGTCTGTGGCCAATGCGGGACGCGGTGGAACGTGCGCGACCGCCGGCAGGTCTGGTGTCCGCGCTGCCGGGGCACGCTCCTGGCGCCCGATGCCCAGGGCGCTCCGCAGCCCGTCGCCGGACGCCCCGCTTCAACCGCTCCGGGCCGGACGCCGGCCGGCTATCGGTGGATCGCGGTGCGACCGGGCACCCCACCGCCGGCGCGCCCACGACGTGTCCCGTTGGGACCGACGCCGCGCTACGCCGTCATCCCGCGATGGGGTCTGTTCGACCGATTCGACGATGACGCCGCCGCCGGGCAGCGGTCGGCCGAACGCAGCGGGCCGTCGGCGGCCACGGTGCGCCGCACACTGGTCGTCACGATGGCTCTGCTGGGAGCGGCTGCGCTGCTGCACGTGATCCGGTACGGACTGCTGCTGATCAACCGGACCGTACTGCTCGATCCGATCGTGGCCGGGCTGGCGACCTGGCTGCCGGTCGCGGCGAGCGTGCTGGCGTTCTTCGCGGTGCTGGCCACTGCGGTGGTTCTGACCGATTGGCTGATCGCCCGCAGGGCGGCGGCTTACGCACACCTCGGCAGCGCCGATCCACGATCGCCCCGCGAGCTGTGGGCCGGCTGCCTGATTCCGGTGGTGAATCTCGTCATGGCGCCGGTGTTCGTGATCGAACTGGCTCGTGCCGAGCAGCGCACCGGGCTGCGCATCATCAGCTGGTGGATCACCTGGTTCTTCAGCTATGCCCTGTCCACGGCCTCCATCGTGACCACGATCCTGACGATCTTCTATGACGGGGCGCAGCGCATCGCGGACAACACGGTGACCACCGCCATCGCCTATCTGGTCGCGGTGGCGACGCTGCTGTTGGTGCTGCAGGTATATCAGCGTTTCGAGCGAAGGCCGTTCGACCGGCCTTCCACGCGATGGGTGATCGTCGCAGCCGGGCAACCGGCGGCAACCGAGCCGGCGCCGGCCGACGAATATGCCGTTCCGGTTGAGGCCGAGGACCGGAACCCGGCAGCATAGCCATATGACCGCGGGGGACGCTGGAACTGCCGGGACGGCCACAACGGGTCACCCGTTCGTGGTGGCGCACCGGGGAGCTTCCGCCGACAGGCCCGAGCACACGGTGGCCGCCTATGAACTCGCCCTGCAGGAGGGCGCCGACGGCGTCGAGTGCGACGTCCGACTGACCCGCGACGGCCACCTCGTCTGCGTGCATGACCGCCGGGTGGACCGGACATCGAGCGGATCGGGTCTGGTCTCGGAGATGACGCTCGCCCAGTTACGTGAACTGGATTACGGGTCGTGGCATGCCGGCTGGCGGGAAAGCGGCGCCGGCGGTAACACCGGTCTGCTGACCCTCGACACGCTGCTCACTCTGGTGTTGGACGCCAAGCGGCCGGTGAAGATCTTCATCGAGACCAAGCACCCGGTGCGCTACGGCGCATTGGTCGAGAGCAAGGTGCTGGCATTACTGCACCGGTACGGCATCGCCGCCCCGGCATCGGCGGACCTGGCCCGGGCCGTGGTGATGTCGTTCTCGGCGGCGGCGGTGTGGCGGATACGGCGTGCCGCGCCGATGCTGCCGACCGTCCTGCTCGGCGAGACCTCGCGCTACCTCGGTGGCGGCGCCGCCACCACGGTCGGGGCGACCGCGGTCGGCCCGTCCATCGCCACACTGCGAGAACACCCCGAGCTGGTGGATCGTGCGGCAGCACAGGGCCGGGCGCTGTATTGCTGGACCGTCGACCATTACGAGGACGTCCGGTACTGCCGGGATATCGGGGTGGCGTGGGTGGCCACCAATCATCCCGGCCGTACCAAGGACTGGCTGGGGAACGGGCTCACCGGAGCCGGACTGGACTCCTAACCGCTGCGACGGCGGTTACACGGCCCGAAAAAGTTTGCTGCAGCGATGTGCGGCCGGGTTGTCGCGGGTCAGGGTTGGTCGGTGTTCACCACGTCGGCCGGGACCGGCGCGTCGGCGGCCAGC
Source organism: Mycobacterium sp. (assembly GCA_011620645.1). GTDB lineage: Bacteria > Actinomycetota > Actinomycetes > Mycobacteriales > Mycobacteriaceae > Mycobacterium. The sequence continues at coordinate 4,813 of WOYS01000046.1, read as the reverse complement.
GCGGCGAACAGTCGCCCGGCGGCCTCGCTGTCCCACACCACGATCGATCCGACATCGGTGGTGGTGTACTCGGCGATGGGGACGGTGGTGGCGGTCGGGTTGCCCTTCAGCGACCAACCCAGCCGGGCTAGGTCCCACACGTGGCCGCCCTGATCGAGAGTCACCGCCCCGGTGGCGGCCTGCGTCATCGGGTACCACCGCAGCGGGTTGAGCAGCGCCGCCGGGCTCGCTGCGCGTTGCAGCAGCGCGGACATGAACGCCCGCTGGTTGGTCATCCGATCGAGGTCGGCTCGGGCGGTGTCACGCGAGCGGACGAAGCCGAGGGCATTGCGCCCGTCGAGTTCCTGGCAACCAGCGGGCAGGTCGATACCGGCCAGTGGGTCGCTGATCGGCTCGGTGGGACACATCGTCACCCCGCCCACGGCGTCGACGAGTGCGGCGAAGCCGCCGAAGCCGACCTCCGCATAGTGGTCGAGCCGAATCCCGGTGGCCTGCTCGACGGTCTGCACCAGCAGAGGCGCACCGCCGAAGGCGTACGCGGCGTTGATCTTGTCCTCGCCGTAGCCGGGTATGGACACATAGGAATCGCGGGGCAGCGACACCAGCGTGGGCTGCATGCCGGAGAACAAGGCGCCGATGTGCAGCAACAGCAGGGTGTCGGTGCGGCCGTTGCCGGTGTCACCTCCGGTGGCCAGCGTGCCCTGCTCGTCGACGGACAAGCCCTGCCTGCTGTCGGAGCCCACCAGCAGCCAGGTGGTGCCGCGGCCCGCAGGTGGCCGGTCCGGGTAGTCGGCGAGCACCGGTGCGCGTTGCAAGGTCGAGTCGAGCCACAGCGCACCGCCGACTCCGGCGCTGAGCACCAGGAGGATCACCGCCAGCAGCATCGCGGCCAACCGGCGCCCCCGCCGAGGTCGCCTGACGTTCTTCGTAGGTGGCGGCGGGGTTGGTGCTACCGGGCGGCGGGCCCGCGGCGGCGGCGGTGGAGGCGGTGGAGGCGGTGGAGGCGGGGCGGGTCTCCGCCGAATGGTCGGCGGCGGTGGTGTCGCCGGATTGGGCGGCCACACCGGCGGCGGCCGGTAGCGCGGATCGCGGCGGATCTCCGGTGACGGCTCCCGCCGGGGCACCCTGGGGCGGGGCGGCGGGTTGTCGTTCACACCTGCGAATGTACTGCTCGGCGGGTGAATCTCAGGTCAACCAGTCCAGCTCGCCGGCGGCCAATGAGTAGCCGACGAATGCCACCGCATCGATCAGGCCGTGCGCGACGATCAGTGGCCACAACCTGCCGGTGCGCATCCACACGTAGCCGAACACCAGGCCCATCACCACATTGCCCAGGCCGGCGCTGTAGCCCTGGTACAGGTGGTAGCCGCCCCGCAGCAGGGCCGAGATCAGCAGCGCGACTGCGGGGCTGATGGTGAGCTGGCGCAGTCGCGTGATCAGGAAGGCGACGACGATGATCTCCTCGGCCCAGCCGTTGGCGAACGCCACCATGAGCAGCAGCGGGATCCGCCACCAGGTGTCGTTGAGTTCGGCGGGCTCGACGGCGGCGCTGAGTCCCAGTTCGCGGGCCGCGACATACAACGCGAGCCCCGGCAGACCGATGAGGGCGGCCACGGCGAGCCCGCCGGTCAGGTCGGGATGCCACGTGAAGCGACCGAGGCCGATCTGCGCCGGACCGGTCCCGGTGCGCCACAACAGATACAGGCCCAGCGCGCCCCAGGCGAGCAGTTGCAGGACCGATGCCACGTTGAGGCCGAGGTCGATCAGGTCGAAGGGGGAGCGGCGCTGATTGAGCGCCACCGTCTGCCCTGGCAGCCCCAGGAGTACCGCTTCGGTGAGGTTCAACAGCGCCACATAGGCACTCAGGCCGAAGGTGACCGCCAGGACGACCGCGAGCTCGATCCGCAAGGTGCGCGGGGAGGGAAGGTGGTCTTCACTGCCCGGGGTCACCGCAGCCAGGCTAGCGGCGGATCAGACGTCCCGTGCGCGCAACCCGTTGAGGAACGGGCAGCCCATCAGCACCCGGATGGCCTGGCTCAGGCCGGTCACGTCATCGACCGGCTTGGCGAAGGGCAGCCGGACGTCGTGATCGCCGGATTCGTCCTCGACCCGCAGTTGCACGCCGTAGCGGTCCAGGCTCAGCGGGCGGACCCGCCCACTGCGCAGTGTCCGGGGTAGTCGGGTGGCCAGCCGTTCCACCACCTCGCGGTGCGCGGATTCCAGGTGACGCAGCCAGCACGACTCCAGTCCGCAGAACGGATCGGGCCGGGCGGACAGCAGCGCGCCCACCCCGACCGACTCGGCGCCGGTGGAATCGGCGACCACCACGGATTCGATCTCGAGGCGGGCCAGGGCGTACGGGGTGTCCCCCCGCGATGCCTCTGCACAGCCGGTGTTGACTTGCAGCAGAGCCGGATTGGGATTCTCGGTCGCGATCAGGTCGAGAATGCCTGCGACCTCGTCGTCGGGCACGAGGAACATCCGGCCCTGGATCCACACCAGCGACCGGACCGGTTCGCGCAACGGCAGGGGCGCGTAGTCGGTCATCTCCAGCATGGCCTGGATGCCTGCGCACCCGGACGAGAGCACCATGCCGGCCAGGAATCCGTCGGCTGGGATGGTGATGGCGGAAGAGCCGTCATCGAGCAGATGGTGGACCGGCGTGGCGCCGGGTTCCACACCCTCCACCGCGAGCATCGCGCCGCCGGCGCGGGCGCACGCGGTGCGGATCCGCTCAGCTGTCGTCGGTGCCGTCACAGTCATCTGTTCACCTTCCAATTAGTTAGGTAAGCCTTACTTAACTATGATCGACCTGGATGCGCAAGCTTTCCCTCACATACCTGAGAGCCCGGGTGCGGAGCCACTAGGCTGGACGGCGTGCCACGCATCGCCTACCTCGGTCCCGAGGGAACTTTCACCGAGGCGGCATTGCTGCAGATGGTGGCCGGAGGGATGGTTCCGCCGGCCGGCCCCGACGGCCTGTCCGGCTCAGAAGTCATCCCGCAGCCCCATGACAGCGCCGGTGGTGCACTCCAGGCGATCAGGACCGGCGACACCGACTACGCATGCGTACCGATCGAGAATTCGATCGACGGGTCGGTGCTGCCCACCCTCGACGGACTGGCCGACGGTTCGGCTCTGCAGATCTATGCCGAATACACCCTGGATGTGGCGTTCAGCATCGTCACCCGGCCCGGGACGGCGGCCGCCGATATCGAGACGGTGGCGGCGTTTCCGGTGGCTGCCGCTCAGGTCCGCCAGTGGCTCGCGGCCGAATTGCCGAGCGCCCGCGTCGTGCCTGCGTATTCGAATGCCGCCGCCGCGCAGGACGTCGCACGCGGTGCCACCGACGCCGGTGTGAGCACTGCGCTGGCCGCGCAGCGCTACAGACTGGCCGTACTGGCCGCCGACGTCGTCGACGAAGCCAATGCGCGCACCCGCTTCGTTCTGGTCGGCCCGCCCGGCGTCCCACCGGCCCGCACCGGCGCCGACCGCACCTCGGTGGTGCTGCGTCTGGATAACGTGCCCGGTGCGTTGGTGTCGGCCATGACCGAGCTGTCGATCCGCGGCATCGATCTGACCCGTATCGAATCTCGGCCCACCCGAACAGAATTGGGTACCTACAAGTTCTTTCTCGACTGTGTCGGCCACATCGCCGATGAAGCGGTCGGCGAGGCGCTCAAGGCGTTGCACCGGCGCTGCGCCGACGTGCGGTACCTGGGTTCATGGCCGACGGGCGCGGCGGTCGGGGCAGTGCCCCCGGGATTCGACGAGGCGGCACGCTGGTTGCAGGCGACACGTACAGGAGGGTCGGCATGACCGGGCGGTTGGTGCTGGTTCGGCACGGACAGTCCTACGGCAACGTCGAGCGCAGGCTCGACACGCTCCCCCCGGGTGCGGTGCTGACGGACCTTGGCCATCAGCAGGCGCGCGCGTTCGCCACCGACTGGCCGAATCCGATCGCGATGGTGGCGCACTCGGTGGCCACCCGCGCGCGTGAGACCGCCGCGGGTGTCGCCGGTCACTTCGATATGGGCACCGAGGAGTTCGAAGGCATCCATGAGGTACAGGTCGGCGACCTGGAGAACCGCAATGACGAAGCCGCGATCGACGCCTTCGGATCCGTATACCGCAGCTGGCATCAGGGAGACCTCGACGCGCGGATCCCCGGCGGGGAGACCGGTCAGCAGGTGCTCGAGCGGGTGGTGCCGGTGCTGACCGAACTACGCCTGCGTCACCTCGATGATCAGCGGTGGACCGGGGACATCGTGGTGGTCAGCCACGGTGCTGCGATCCGTCTGGCGGCCTCGGTGATGGCCGGGGTCGACGGCGCCTTCGCTCTGGACCACCACCTCGGAAACACCGAATCGGTGGTACTCAGCCCGATCACCGACGGCCGGTGGAGCTGCGTGCGATGGGGACGGCTGTCCCCGCCGTTCTACCCGGACGCCGAGGAGAAAGAGACCGCCGACACCGCGGGCCCGATGGGCTGATCGGCCAGCCACCTCCGCGCACTCGCAACCGACGGCGAAGCAATCGATGGTGTAACCGTGTAGGGCCTCCGGAGTGATGCAATCGGCTTCTGTGCATTCCGGGCGCCGGCCGATGTGCAGGATCACGGTGCCGTGGCAGTGCTCATGCTCGACTCCGCACTCCTGGCATGTCGTGCTCATGCCGGTAAGTCTGGCACTGCCCTCCGACAGGTTGTGGTTCCGACGCGGACGAAAATCATTCCCCGTCGCTTCGCTCGCCCGGGGTTCAAGCCCAGCCCAGTTCGTGCAAACGCTCGTCATCGATACCGAAGTGATGTGCG
>WOYS01000059.1 GCA_011620645.1 Mycobacterium sp. | reverse complement strand
AGTCGTCGAAGGCGCCCTGGCCCCAGCGCAGGAACTGGTAGCGCTCGCCGTTGCGTTCGTACTCGAGCTCGACATTGCGCTCGAAGGCGCCGGCATTGCCGAAGACGTCGAGGATCACCGAGTGGTCGATGACCAGCTCGGCGGGGGAGAGCGGGTTCACCTTGTCCGGGTCGCCGCCGAGTGCGGCGACGGCCTCGCGCATGGTGGCCAGGTCGACGATGCAGGGCACACCGGTGAAGTCCTGCATGATCACCCGGGCCGGGGTGAACTGGATCTCGATGCTCGGATCGGCTGACGGGTCCCAGTTGGCGATCGCCTCGATGTGTTCCTTGGTGATGTTGGCGCCGTCCTCGGTGCGCAGCAGGTTCTCGGCGAGCACCTTGAGGCTGTAGGGAAGTTTCTCGGTGCCGGGTACCGCGTCGAGGCGGTAGATCTCGTAACTGTTCTCCCCGACTGTCAGCGTGTCGCGGGCCCCAAACGAATTGACCGAATCTGTGCTGCTCACATCAACTCCCGGCTAGATCTTGCCGCGACGGGCTGTGTCGGCGGCGTAACGGATCCTAACAGTACGCTTGTCCTGCAAGGCGCTGCGGGTCGGGTCCAGTCTTCTCCAGTTGCCCGGCTGGTGCGACCCGGATGGCCAGATCGTGGGATTACGCCGCAATCACACTGCGGTGACGACGTGAGTCGGGTTCGGTCACCGAGTTGAGGCGGCGGTACGGTTCGGGTGTGACCGGACCGCACATACTCCCGTTCATCCCGGGCTATATCCCCCCGGACGTGGACATGACCCTGGTCAAGGCGCAGGTGGCCGATGGCGGGGTGAGCGCACCGGCGGGAGCCGATATTGCGGGACTGCGGCAGGTGGTCGCCGACGCTGGCTGCGACGGCATCGATCTGAAGATCGTGGTCATCGAGACCAACCCGCCGATCGACACTCCGCTGCGCGATATCGCCACCGAGGTGGGCACCGCCCACCCGGGATCGACGGTCCTGGCGATCAGCCCGTTTTACGCCGGCACTTACAGTCCGGCATATGACCGGGTGACGCTCGAAGCCGGTCAGGATCTGGCTAAAACCGGTGACCCGGTGCAATCTTCGAAGAATTTCGTTTCCGTGTTGCAGACCCCGGACTTTCCCTGGATGCCGTTCACCATCGTGCTCGTTCTCGGCGTTGCGGTGGCCGCCGTATTCACCCGTGTTCTGCAGGTTCGTGCGAAGCATTCAGTTGCTGAAGAGGTTCCGGCCGCAGCTGCCGAGTAATCACCGAACGCTTTCCAGCGAATTCGAATATCACCGTTCGATAACGCTCGATTAAATTACATTCGTGTAATTTGTGATCAAAGTTTCTTTAGGGCGTCGTGTGACGTACGGTGCCAATAGTGCTTGTGTTGCAGGTGTAATGCCCGTGACTGATGGCACGCAAGTGATGTGCCAACACGATCGCGTTGAGCCCTAGGAGACTTGAGTCCAATGAGACGCACCCCAGGCGCCTCCGCTTCCCGGTACTACGGGCGGGTTTGCGCGGTTCCACTGTCTCTCGGGGTTCTCTTCGCGGGCGCTGTGCCGCATGGCCCGATCACCGGGCCGGTCGCGGTCGCCGAACCGGTCGGACCGGAGGGAATCGCCGCGCTCGTCGCCGCCGTGGCCGACGCCAATCAGCGGCTCCAGGACCTCGGCGCCGCCGTGCAGACGCAGCAGGAGAGTGTGAACAAGGCGCTGGTCGGTGTGCAGACCGCACGCGACAATGCGGCCGAGGCCGCAGCGCAGGTCGAGGCGAGTCAGCGCAACGTCGCCGATGCCAACCGGGCAATTGCCGCCGCGCAGAAGCGATTCGACACCTTCGCGGTGGCCGCCTACATACACGGACCTTCGGCTTCCTATCTCACCGCGGCAGACCCGGCCGACGCGATCCGGACCGCGGCGGCGGGTCAGGCGCTCGCGGTCAGCTCGCAGCAGGTGATGACCGATCTGCAGCGGGCCCGCACCCATCAGGTCAACCGGGAATCCGCTGCGCGACTGGCCAAACAGACCGCGGACAAGGCCGCCGCCGACGCGCAGGCCAGCCAGGACGCCGCGGTGACCAGCCTGACCGAAGCGCAGAAGACCTTCGGCTCCCAGCAGGCCGAGCTGGATCAACTCAGCGCAGAACGCAGTGCGGCACAGGCGAAGCTGGCCGCCGCGCGTCCGGCCCCCGCCGAGTTGCCTGCCGCCGCGTCTCCGGATGCCGCGGCTCCCCGCGCCCGGTCCATCACGCCGCAGGCCGCGAACGCGACCGCCGACTGGGACCGCAAGCCGGGTGCGGCCGCGCCGGGTGCGCAGTCCAGCCAGTGGGACACGACCCTGCCCGCCGTTCCGAGCGCGTTCGTCAGTGGTGACCCGATCGCGATCATCAACGCGATCCTCGGCATCACGCAGACCTCGGCCCAGCTGACCTCGCAGATGGGTCGCAGCTTCCTGCAGAAGCTGGGCATCCTCCCGACGCCGACCGGATACACCAACAATGGCGCGATTCCCCGGGTGCACGGCCGGGAAGCCTCGGAGTTCGTCATCCGCCGCGCCATGTCGCAGATCGGGGTGCCGTACTCGTGGGGCGGCGGCAACGCCGCTGGTAGGAGCAACGGCATCGACTCCGGTTCGGGGACAGTCGGTTTCGACTGCTCGGGGCTGGTGCTCTACGCCTTCGCCGGGGTGGGTATCAAACTGCCGCACTACTCGGGCTCGCAGTACGACATGGGGCGCAAGATTCCGGCATCGCAGATGCGGCGCGGCGACGTGCTGTTCTGGGGGCCCGGCGGCAGCCAGCACGTCGCGATCTACCTGGGCAACGACCAGATGCTCGAAGCCCCGTACACCGGCTCGAACGTCAAGGTCTCGCCGGTGCGTACCAGTGGCATGACCCCGTACGCCGTCCGATACATCGAGTACTAACCGTAGGGATTTCCTTGTACTCCAAGCGATTCAGAAACTCTCGGCTCAGTCGGCTACTCGCCTCGCTGACCCTGGTCGCCGCGGTGGCCATCGGCGTCGCGGCGCCGGCGGCGGGCGCCCCCGATGACGGGTGGGATCCGACCCTGCCCAAAGTGGTGAGTTCGGGTGCTCCCGGCGATCCGGTGGCGATCGCCAACGCGTCGTTCCAGGTGAGCAAGATCGCGCTGGAGACCACCCAGAGCCTCGGCTCGAAATTTCTGCAGAGCATCGGTCTGGCGCCCGCACCGTCGGCCGCGAGCCTGCCCGCCGGCGCCCGGGTGCGCGGTCCGGCCGCGATCGAGTACGTCATCCGGCGCGGCGGATCCCAGATCGGGGTGCCCTATTCGTGGGGTGGTGGGACGCTCACCGGCCCCGGACCCGGCGTGGACTATGACGCCGGGAAGATGGGCTACGACTGCTCGGGCTTCACCCGGTATGCCTTCGCCGGCGTGGGCGTGCAGATCCCCAAGTACTCCGGCGATCAGTACAACACCGGCCGCGCGATCTCTCCGTCGCAGGCCAAGCGCGGTGACCTCATCTTCTGGGGGCCCGGCGGAAGCCAGCATGTGGCCATCTATCTGGGCGGCGGCAAGATGCTGGAGGCCTCCGGTAGCGCCGAGAAGGTGACCGTCAGCCCGTTGCGCACCGCGGGGATGTCACCGCACCTGGTTCGTATCATCGAGTCCTGACGCCCCGGCACGCGGGCGGGCGACGTCGACGGATTCCGAACTGCCTGGAATAGTTGACGGCGGACGCCCGCCGCCTCGGCGGATGTCGGCGAATACCAGCGAGTTTGTACGACAACCATCGTGGGAGGAAGCTAGATGACGTCACCGAGTGGGCCGCCGCAGGGCGCCGGAGGCTACGCAGGCCCGGCCCCGACGCAGGGTTACCCGCCCGGCACGCAGAGCGCACCGCCCACGAACGCGAACCTGCAGAATGAGGTCCATACCCTCGAGCGGGCTCTCTTCGAGGTCAAGCGCATCATCGTCGGCCAGGATCAGCTGCTCGAGCGCATGCTGGTCGGTCTGCTCGCCAAGGGGCACGTCCTGCTCGAGGGTGTGCCCGGCGTCGCCAAGACCCTGGCGGTGGAGACCTTCGCCAAGGTCGTCGGCGGCAGTTTCGCCCGCATCCAGTTCACCCCGGACCTGGTGCCCACCGACATCGTCGGTACCCGCATCTACCGGCAGGGCCAGGAGGAGTTCGATATCGAACTCGGCCCCGTCGTGGTGAACTTCCTGCTCGCCGACGAGATCAACCGGGCACCGGCCAAGGTGCAATCGGCATTGCTCGAGGTGATGGCCGAGCGCAAGATCTCCATCGGTGGTAAGACCTTCCCGCTGCCGTCGCCGTTCCTGGTGATGGCCACCCAGAACCCGATCGAGCAGGAGGGTGTCTACCAGCTGCCCGAGGCGCAGCGTGACCGCTTCCTGTTCAAGCTCAACGTCGACTACCCGTCGCCGGAGGAAGAGCGCGAGATCATCTACCGGATGGGTGTCAAACCGCCTGAGCCCAAGCAGATCCTGAACACCGGGGATCTGCTGCGGCTGCAGGAGGTGGCCGCGAACAACTTCGTGCACCACGCGCTGGTCGACTATGTGGTGCGCATCGTCACCGCGACCCGCGAGCCGGAGAAGTTCGGCATGCCCGACGCCAAATCCTGGATCGCCTACGGTGCGTCACCGCGTGCGTCACTGGGCATCATCGCCGCCTCCCGCGCCCTGGCGCTGGTGCGCGGGCGCGACTACGTCGTCCCGCAGGACGTCGTCGAGGTCATCCCGGATGTGCTGCGGCACCGTCTCGTACTCACCTATGACGCGCTGGCCGATGAGGTCTCGTCGGAGACGGTGATCAGCCGGATCATGCAGACGGTCGGTCTGCCGCAGGTGAATGCGATTCCGCAGCAGGGTCATTCGGCGCCTCTCGGGGTGCCTGCCGCGGCGGCGGCCGGCGGTCGGTGACCAGCACCGGCGGCCGCGCGGTCGACCTGCCCTCACTCAAGCGTGGTGAGATCCGCGACCCTGCACTGACCGCGGCGCTGCGCAAGCTCGAGCTGACGGTGCGCCGCAAGCTCGACGGGGTGCTGCACGGCGATCACCTCGGTCTGATTCCCGGACCGGGGTCGGAAGCGGGGGAGTCACGGATGTATCAGCCCGGCGACGATGTGCGCCGGATGGACTGGGCGGTGACCGCACGGACCACCCATCCGCATGTCCGGCAGATGATTGCCGACCGCGAGCTGGAGACCTGGCTGGTGGTCGACGTCTCGGCGAGCCTGGACTTCGGCACCACCGGCTGTGAGAAGCGTGATCTGGCGGTGGCTGCGGCCGCCGCGATCACCTTCCTCAACAGCGGGGGCGGCAACCGGATCGGTGCGCTGATCTCCAACGGTGACACGCTGCGGCGGGTTCCGGCGCTGTCCGGCCGGCTCCACGAACAGGAACTGCTGCGGGCCATCGCGACGACCCCGCAGGCCCCGCCCGGCGTGCGCGGTGACCTGGCCGCCACCATCGACGCGCTGCGCCGCCCGGAACGCCGGCGCGGGATGGCGGTCGTCATCAGCGATTTCCTGGGGCCGATCGACTGGATGCGCCCGATGCGTGCCATCGCTGCCCGGCATGAGGTGCTGGGCATCGAGGTGATCGACCCGCGCGATATCGAACTGCCCGCTATCGGCGATGTGGTGCTGCAGGACACCGAGAGCGGCGTGACCCGCGAGTTCACCATCGACGAGAAGCTGCGGGACGACTTCGCCAGGGCGGCCGCGGCGCACCGCGCCGAGGTGGCCCGCACGCTACGGCGCTGCGGTGCACCGCTGTTGACCCTGCGCACCGACCGGGACTGGATCGCCGACGTGGTCCGGTTCGTGGCGAACCGCCGCCGAGGTGCCCTCGCCAGCGGGCGATGAGCGACCTGGATGAGACACGAGACTGAAATGACACGCTGCACATGACGCTGCCGTTGCTCGGACCGATGAGCCTGTCGGGATTCGAACACAAGTGGTACTTCCTTTTCCTGCTGGTGGTCCTCGGACTCGTCGGCCTGTACGTCGTGGTCCAGATGGCGCGCCAGAAGCGGATCCTGCGCTTCGCCAACATGGATTTGCTGGAGAAGGTGGCGCCCAAGCAACCCACCCGGTGGCGACACCTGCCCGCGATCCTGTTGGTGTCGGCCCTGCTGCTGCTGACCGTCGCGATGGCCGGCCCCACCAACGATGTCCGGATCCCACGCAACCGGGCCGTGGTGATGCTCGTCATCGACGTGTCACAGTCGATGCGGGCCACCGATGTCGCGCCCAGCCGTCTGGTCGCCGCCCAAGAGGCCGCCAAGCAGTTCGCCGACCAGCTGACCCCGGGCATCAACCTCGGGTTGATCGCCTACGCGGGCACCGCCACGGTGCTGGTGTCGCCGACCACCAACCGCGAGGCCACCAAGAACGGCATCGACAAACTGCAACTGGCCGACCGCACCGCCACCGGTGAGGGCATCTTCACCGCACTGCAGGCGATCGCCACCGTCGGCGCGGTCATCGGTGGCGGTGACGAGCCGCCACCGGCTCGCATCGTGCTGATGTCCGACGGTAAGGAGACCGTGCCGTCGAACCCGGACAACCCCAAGGGCGCCTTCACCGCGGCCCGTACCGCCAAGGACCAGGGCGTGCCCATCTCGACGGTATCCTTCGGCACCCCGTACGGGTATGTCGAGATCAACGATCAGCGTCAGCCGGTACCCGTCGACGACGAGATGCTCAAGAAGATTGCCGATCTGTCCGGTGGTGAGGCCTTCACCGCATCCAGCCTCGAACAGCTCAAAGAGGTGTTCAGCTCACTGCAACAGCAGATCGGCTACGAGACCATCAAGGGCGATGCCAGCGTCGGCTGGCTGCGGCTCGGTGCGCTGGTTTTGGCGCTGGCCGCGCTGGCCGCACTGCTGATCAACCGCAGGCTGCCGGGCTGAGTGCGATTACCGCGATTTCGGCGAACGGTGCCGCTAGCGATAAGTTTGCGGTCATGAGTGACAGCGCAGCCACCCAAACCCCGGCCGGTCGTCCAGCATTCGTTTCACGTTCGGTGCTGGTCACCGGCGGAAACCGGGGTATCGGCCTGGCCATCGCGCAGCGGCTGGCCGCCGACGGACACAAGGTCGCGGTCACCCACCGCGGATCCGGCGCTCCCGAGGGCCTGTTCGGCGTCGTGTGTGATGTCACCGACAACGAGGCCGTCGACCGGGCCTTCAAAGAAGTCGAGGAACACCAGGGGCCGGTCGAGGTACTGGTGTCCAACGCCGGCATCTCCCAGGACGCGTTCCTGATCCGAATGACCGAGGAGCGGTTCGAGAACGTCATCGACGCCAACCTGACCGGGGCGTTCCGGGTCGCCCAGCGGGCCTCGCGGAGCATGCAGCGCAAGCGTTTCGGCCGCATCATCTTCATCGGTTCGGTGTCGGGCATGTGGGGGATCGGCAACCAGGCAAACTACGCGGCCGCCAAGGCCGGCCTGATCGGTATGGCCCGGTCCATCTCGCGTGAGCTGTCCAAGGCCGGTGTCACTGCCAACGTCGTCGCCCCCGGATACATCGACACCGAGATGACCCGCTCGCTCGATGAGCGGATTCAACAGGGCGCACTGGAATTCATCCCCGCCAAGCGGGTCGGTACCGGCGAGGACGTCGCCGGGGCGGTCAGCTTCCTGGCATCCGAAGACGCAAGCTACATCGCCGGCGCGGTCATCCCTGTTGATGGCGGCATGGGCATGGGCCATTAGAGAAGAGATAAGGACTTTTCACTGTGACATTTCTTGAAGGCAAGCGGATCCTCGTCACGGGGATCATCACCGATTCGTCGATCGCGTTCCACATCGCCAAGCAGGCCCAGCAGGCCGGTGCCGAACTGGTGCTGACCGGCTTCGACCGGCTCAAGCTGATCCAGCGCATCGCCGACCGGCTGCCGAACCCGGCGCCACTGCTCGAACTCGACGTGCAGAACCCCGAGCACCTCGACTCGCTGGCCGGGCGCATCACCGGGGTACTCGGCGAGGGCAACAAGCTCGACGGTGTGGTGCACTCCATCGGATTCATGCCGCAGACAGGTATGGGCATCAACCCGTTCTTCGACGCGCCCTATGAGGATGTCGCCAAGGGCATCCACATCTCGGCCTACTCCTACGCCTCGCTGGCCAAGGCCACGCTGCCGGTGCTCAACACGGGCGGCAGCATCGTCGGCATGGATTTCGACCCCACTCGGGCGATGCCGGCCTACAACTGGATGACGGTCGCCAAGAGCGCGCTGGAGTCGGTGAACCGATTCGTCGCCAGGGAGGTCGGCCCGTTCGGTGTGCGCTCCAATCTCGTTGCGGCCGGACCTATCCGGACCCTGGCGATGAGCGCCATCGTCGGTGGCGCGTTGGGCGCCGAAGCGGGCGATCAGATGCGGCTGCTCGAAGAGGGCTGGGATCAGCGCGCCCCGGTCGGCTGGAACATGAAGGACCCGACGCCGGTCGCCAAGACGGTCTGTGCCCTGCTGTCGGACTGGCTGCCCGCCACCACCGGCACCATCATCTACGCCGACGGCGGCGCACACACCCAGTTGCTCTGACGATTAACGACTCTCGTGGAGTTTGACGCCGTTCTGCTGCTGTCCTTCGGGGGACCGGAGGGCCCGGAGCAGGTCATGCCCTTCCTGGAGAACGTGACCCGCGGCCGGGGTATCCCGCGCGAGCGCCTCGAAGCGGTGGCTGAGCACTACCAGCACTTCGGTGGTGTCTCGCCGATCAACGCCATCAACCGCGCGCTGATCCAGCAGATCGAGACGGTCCTGGCTGACGAGGGACGCGACCTCCCCGTCTACTTCGGCAACCGCAACTGGGAGCCTTACGCCGAGGACACCGTTGCGGCCATGCGCGACAACGGCGTTCGTCGTGCCGCGGTGTTCGCCACCTCGGCCTGGGGTGGCTATTCCGGATGTGCGCAGTACCAGGAGGACATCACCAGGGCGCAGGCGGCGGTGGGGGATTCGGCGCCGGAACTGGTGAAGCTGCGCCAGTACTTCGACCATCCGCTGTTCGTCGAGATGTTCGCCGACGCCATTGCCGAGGCCGCCGCGACGCTGCCGGAAGAGTTGCGCAACGACGCCCGGCTGGTGTTCACCGCACACTCGATCCCGTTGCGGGCCGCCTCGCGGTGCGGAACCGATCTCTACGAGCGGCAGGTCGGCTACGCGTCGCGTCTGGTGGCCGCCGCCGCCGGCTACGCGGACTTCGATCTGGTCTGGCAGTCCCGGTCCGGGCCGCCGCAGGTGCCCTGGCTGGAACCCGATGTCGGCGACCACCTCGACGTCCTCGTCGAGCAGGGAATCAACGCCGTCATCGCGTGTCCGATCGGTTTCGTCGCCGATCACATCGAGGTGGTGTGGGACCTCGACAACGAGCTCGCCGAGCAGGCCGAGGCCGCAGGGATGGCGCTGGCCCGCGCCGGCACGCCCAACGCCCAGCCCCGTTTCGCCGAGCTCGTGGTGGGGCTCATGGACGAACTGCGGCTGGGTCGACCGCCGGCCAGAGTCGTTGGTCCGCAACCGGTTCCGGGTTACGGCAGCAGCGTCGACGGAGCGTTCTGCACACCGGCCTGTGAGCCGGTCAGCGCTGCCAGGCCGAGTGCAGGATCGCGCTGATCGCGGCGAGCCTGGCGGTGCGCACCACCGAGGCCAACGGACGCAACGTGTCCGACGCGATGCGCATCTCCGAGCTGCTCTGCAAGCCGATCGGCATCAGCCCCGAGCTTGCGGTGATGATCGCGTCCACATGAGCCGCGTTCTCCATCACCCGGACCGCCCGTTCGGGTGCGTGGTCGGGAAGACGGTGCAGTCGGGTCGCCTCGAGCAGCTGCTCGACCATGCCGCGCGGATCGTCGATATCGGCGGCGGTGGCGCCTGCGCGTAACGCGCCCAGCGCATCCGCGGCCGACCGCACCGCCGAACGCAGTGTGTACTCGGCGTCGCCCAGATCGAGGTGGTCGACGACGGCCGCGCCGGACACCGAATACACCGTCCACGCCAGTGACACCGGATCGGGCTCGAAATCCGGATCGTCGACGTCCTCATAGTTGTATTCGGGCACCACGCCCACCGATCGCGCCGGATCCACGCCGACGATGATCGCCTCACCCATGGTGATGGCATCCCGCTGGAACTGGGTGTCCGGCGGCAGGCCGCGAACATCACCGGGGACGGGCAGCAAGAGCGACACCGGCGGAGCGCCGCGCGGCGGCCCGGCGGCGGTCCGCATCGTCTGCAGCAGCGACATGGTCCCGGAGTGGTTGAGGTCGGGCCATGGCAGTCCCGTGGAGCCCGCGGCGACCGAATCGTAAGCGGTTACGGAATGCTTTGGCGCCCATTGTGATAGCGCATCGAGCACATCATCGGGCGCGGCGACGCCCGCAAGCCAGGCGTTGACCCAGATCGTCAGCGAAGCACTCGGACACCACATAGTTCAGGCAGTGTAGTTGTCAGTCGCCCATACGGCCGGATTCGCTACGCTGACACTCATGCCCCCATGGATTTGGCTGGTCGCAGCACTGGGGCTGGCAGGCGCCGAGGCACTGACCGGTGACCTGTTCCTGCTGATGCTCAGCGGTGGCGCCCTGGCGGCGGCCGGTGCGAGTTTCGTGTTCGACTTGCCGATCTGGGCGGACGGCGCGGTGTTCCTGGCGGTCTCGGTGCTGCTGCTGGTGCTGGTCCGGCCCGCGTTGCGCCGCCGGATGGAGTCGGGTGCGGGCCTGCTGGATCCCGCAAAGGCCTTGGAGGGTAAGCACGCGCTGGTGCTGTCCCAGGTGTCGCAGCACGACGGTCAGGTGAAACTTGACGGTGAAGTGTGGACGGCACGCCCTCTCGACGACAACGATGTATTCGAACCGGGTGACCAGGTCACGGTCATACACATCGACGGGGCCACGGCGGTGGTCTACCGAGGCATCTGAGCCACCGAGCAGTCAAACTGGATGTGGGAGGGAATCGTCATGGATGGTGCCATCGTCGGCCTCGTGCTGTTCGTCGTCCTTGTGCTGTTCGCCGTCGTGGTGGTCGCCAAGTCGGTGGCGCTCATCCCGCAGGCCGAAGCCGCGGTGATCGAGCGACTCGGCCGGTACAGCCGCACGGTGAGCGGGCAGCTGACGCTGCTCGTCCCGTTCGTCGATCGGATCCGGGCCCGTGTCGATCTGCGTGAGCGGGTGGTGTCGTTCCCTCCGCAACCCGTGATCACCGAGGACAACCTGACGCTGAACATCGACACCGTCGTCTACTTCCAGGTGACCGACCCGGCCAAGGCGGTGTATCAGATCAGCAACTACATCGTCGGTGTCGAGCAGCTGACCACCACCACCCTGCGTAACGTGGTCGGCGGCATGACCCTTGAGCAGACGCTCACCTCACGCGATTCCATCAACGGCCAGCTGCGCGGCGTGCTCGACGAGGCCACCGGCCGCTGGGGGCTGCGGGTCGCACGCGTCGAGTTGCGCAGCATCGACCCGCCGCCGTCGATCCAGGAATCGATGGAGAAGCAGATGAAGGCCGACCGCGACAAGCGCGCCATGATCCTCACGGCCGAGGGCGTGCGGGAGTCCTCGATCAAACAGGCCGAGGGCCAGAAGCAGGCACAGATCCTGGCGGCCGAGGGCGCCAAGCAGGCCGCGATCCTGACCGCCGAGGCCGAGCGGCAGTCCCGGATGCTGCGTGCCCAGGGTGAACGCGCTGCCCAGTATCTGAAGGCGCAGGGTGAGGCGAAGGCTATCGAGAAGACCTTTGCGGCGATCAAGGCGGGCAGGCCGACCCCGGAGATGCTGGCCTATCAGTACCTGCAGACGCTGCCGGAAATGGCCAAGGGTGAGGCCAACAAGGTGTGGTTGGTCCCGAGCGATTTCGGTTCGGCGCTGGAGGGGTTCACCCGGATGCTCGGCGCCCCCGGTTCCGACGGTGTCTTCCGCTACACCCCGTCACCGGTGGAGGAGGATCTGCCCAAGCCGGAAGACGACTCCGACGATGTCGCCGGCTGGTTCAACACCGAGACCGATCCCGAGATCGCCCGAGCGGTCGCCCGCGCGGAGGCGGAGGCCCGCAAGACGCTCCCGCCGCTCGGTGCCGCACCACAGGCACACGTGCCGCCCGTACCCCCGCCGGGTGCGCTCGGGCCGCACCGGGCGCCGTAGGACGCCCGGGTGACGGTTGCCGGGTAGCCGGACGAGATGCGCGCTGATTGCGCGGCCGTTGTC
>WOYS01000039.1:10919-12231 GCA_011620645.1 Mycobacterium sp. | reverse complement strand
ATGTTTGTGCCGAGGAGCCGGTGTCGGCGTGGAGGATCTGGTTTTTCGCCTGTGCCAGTTTTGCTTTGGTTGTTGCGTCGACTGTCGGATATTGCGGATCCAGACTCCGCAGCGTCTCCAGCAGCACTGCCGAGGTCGACAGGTGGCTGAACCACTTGTGGTCCGCGGGAATGACATACCAGGGTGCCCATTCGGTGCTGGTGTGGGTCAGCATGTCCTGGAACGCGTGCTGGTAATCGTCCCAGAACGCGCGCTCCCGAAGATCGTCAACCGAGAATTTCCAGTTTTTCTCGGGTTCGTCGATACGGGCCAGGAAGCGGCGTTCCTGTTCCTGCTTGGAGACATTGAGGAACAGCTTCACAACAACGGTTCCGTTGTCGGTCAGGTAGCGCTCCCAATCATTGATGTCGCGATACCGCCGCCTCCAGATATCTGGACGGGTCAGCGCCGGCGTCCGCGGCCACAGTGTCTCCGGGTGCACGCGGGTAATCAGCACGTTTTCGTAGTGGGATCGGTTGAATACGGCCATGCGCCCCAGCTGCGGCAGCACCTGTTGATGGCGCCACAGGTAATCGTGTGCCCGCTCGGTCGCCGACGGCGCTTTGAAGCTGTACACGTCGACCGCTTCGGGGTTAAGACCGCTCATCACATGTTTGATGGTGCCGTCTTTGCCGGCGGCGTCGATGGCCTGCAAGACGATCAGCAGCGCCTGCTCGGCGGAGGCGAAGAAGCGGTCCTGCAAATCCAGCAGGGTGGCTTTCGCGTCGGCCAAAGCCGCTGCGCCATGGTCGCTTCGAAGCTTGTCGTCGTGGCGGCCGGGATCGAAGTCTCGGGGTAGATCCACGATGGAGCCCGGTTGCACGCGGCACGCCCCGGCCAGACTCGTCCATCGTCTCGACACCGCGGCCTCCCAGTTTCATTGTCGGCCGGCGCGCCCGGGCGCCGGCTCGGGTCACCCCGGCAGCCTATCCCTGGAGTGTAGAAGCGGCAGAAGGCTGAACCCGGGCCCCGACCGATCGCCGAGTTGGCGTCCGGCAGTGCGTTCACGCCGATGGTGACCCGACCGGGATGTCTGCGCGGGGTCTCCACACTGACCGCGTTCGGGCTGGCTGCCGAGATCGGCGACTGGCGCCGACTGACCTGCCGTTCAATCGGCGCCTACCTCGGGTTGGTGCCCACCGAGTGCTCCTCGGGATCGTCGCGGTCACAGGAGTCGATCACCAAGACCGGCAACGGTCACACCCGCCGCTTGCTGATCGAGGCAGCCTGGCATCACCGCCAACCTTATCGGCCCGGGGTTGATCTGCGGTGG
>WOYS01000039.1:2754-10819 GCA_011620645.1 Mycobacterium sp. | reverse complement strand
CGAGGCAGCCTGGCATCACCGCCAACCTTATCGGCCCGGGGTTGATCTGCGGTGGCGCTGGGATGGCGCCAGTCCGGCCGCGCGGAATTGGGGCCAGCAGGCCAACCGACGCTTGTATGCCCGCTGCAAGCATTTCGACACCCGCACCGAACGCCCCGTGGTCGCCAACACACATCAACACCGCGATCGGCCGAGAATTGGCTGGCCGGTGCTGGTCCCTGGCGGTACTAGGCACCTGCGCATCGGCCGTGTTCATGTCCGCGGTCACGTAATTCCCCAGGGGTCGGGTGTATTCGCGTATGCGTTGACCGATGGTGCGATCGGCGTGCCCGTCGGGGAGGTCGGCGAGCATCCGCGAGCACTTCACGAAGCGGAT
The DNA here is from genome assembly GCA_011620645.1 of Mycobacterium sp. GTDB lineage: Bacteria > Actinomycetota > Actinomycetes > Mycobacteriales > Mycobacteriaceae > Mycobacterium. Next base: position 10,443 of record WOYS01000039.1, on the reverse strand, counting down.
GTCGCCACCGCGGCGGGCAGTCTCGGGCTGACGGTGAAGTCGAAGTCTTCGAAGGTGCTGTGCTGTTCGAAGCGGGCGCGCCGGACGCGCCGCGCCAGGGCGGCGGTGTCGCGGCGAGCGATCTCGTCTTCGCAGAGCACTTGTAAGAATTCCAGATGCCCGAGTTTGCCGTCGCGGGCCTGGGCGAGGCGGTCCTATGTTCGAAGATGTTGCAGCAGAAGGTGTTCGGAGATCGTGGCGACTCTCAGGCGGTGTGTTCGGTATCGAAGGCCGCCGGGCCGCGCAGTATCGCCGGCGGTATCGGGACGGGGGCGGGTGGGTCATCGCCGTGTTCGGTGCCAGCAACGAGGATGCCCTTGACGGTGCCGTAGTTCGGATCCCCGACGGCGAGCGCGCGGGCGCAGGCCGCGTCCACGCGGGTGTCACCGTATTTCTCCCGCAATCGGATGATTCCCTGGATGGCGCGCAGTCGGTGGATGGCGCGTAGTCGGTGGATGGCGTTGACCTCGGAGAGTTCGGCGACGATCGCGACCGCGCCGGGCCCGCTCTGCTCGGCCTGGGTGCGACACCAACTCACGCTGCGCAAGTTGTGGGCGATCTTGTGCGGTGGATAGTGCTCGACGTTCGTGGAGCGTCCCGTCAGATGCCACACGCGGGTCGCGACGACGATGTCGTGGTGGAAGATCTGCACGATGTCACCGGCGGTGCGGGACGAGCATCTTCTGGCGGCTACCCCGAAGGTCAGCCCAACGCTGGAATCCAGCCGGGAGATACGCTGGTGTTCGCGATCAAGATTCTCGACGCCGCGAGCTGGGCTTCATCCACTAGCTGCCCGACATAGTACCTTCCCAGTAGAGCAGTCGCGCGCGAAATTGCGGATGGCTGACGGTGTCGAGCACTTTCAGCCCGGCGTTGGTGAGCGCCGGATACCCGGCCAGCTTGTTGAATAGTCGCCCGCGGCGGTACTCGCGGCCCCACGTCGCCTCGATGACCTGCTGGTAGTTGGTGAAGTCGGCGGGCCCGCCGTTGGTCAGCGCCGCAATGGCGCACTCACCCGCCGCCATCCCGGACTGCAGCGCCTTGGAGATGCCCGCACCCGACACCGGCCTGGCGGCGCCCAAGGCATCACCGGCGAACAGCACGCCGGGGCGCCATGGCGGCCATGCGGTGAAGCCCATCGGCAACCGCCATCCCTGGAGCGCCTTGCATTTCCTCAGCTCGTCGATCGACGGCAACTGCCATTCGGACGGCAGCGTAGCCATGAATTCGGCGAGTAACTGGGTGGCGTTGATCTGCTGCCACTTCTTGTAGCTGTTGACGTAGCCCAGCCCGATGTTGACGCGGCCGCCGCCCAATGGAAACACCCAGCCGTAGCCGGGTAGCTGATCGCCTTGGTAGGTCAGCTTCAGGTAGATGTCGAGGCTGTCGGAGTCCGGGCGGTTCGCCGGCATCTCCGCGCGAATCGCGATCGCCGTGTACCCGTTGTACTTCGATGTCAGCTTCAACCCCTGCTTGACGGGCGAGTAGGTGCCGTCGGCGGCGATCACCGCATCGGCCCGCACGCGCTCGCCTCCCCTGAGCGTCACCCCGGTCACGCGCCCGTGCTCGACGATGGGTCCGGCAACCTCGGCGGACTGACGCACCTCCGCACCCGCGGACTCGGCGTTCTTGAGCAGCATGGTGTCCAGGTCGCGACGAGGGACGCCATGGCCGTGGTCGGGCATGCCGGGCCGCCGCGGGAACGACAGTTCCCATCTGCTCGGGCTGAAGATCGTCGCCCGGTTCAGTCGGTGGAACTCGTCGATCTCGTCCGCCAGACCCATCTTCTGGATATAGCTGAGAGCCCGCGGCGTCACGCCGTCGCCGCAAGCCTTGTCGCGCGGGAACTCCGCCTTGTCCAGCACCAGCACCCGGGCTCCGGTCCTCGCGGCCTGCCACGCCGCGGCCGAACCCGCCGGGCCGCCGCCGGAGATCACCAGGTCATAGCGCTGCATTATTCAATAACCCCTGCCGCTGCGTCGAGAGATTCGGCCTGAATGGTCGCGTCCGAAAGTTGGTGTAAAAGCACTGGCCGGTTCGCGGCTTCGTCGTCATCATAGGGCAGAGGAACGGCGCCCCGCCATGGCGCTCGTGCGTACCGATCGTCGGCGACTCTGCCGACGATCATGACTCGTGATGCTGCGATGTACCGGCAACGTGTTGGCGCTGCTGCGGCCGACATTGGGCCGGCCGACAGTGGACTAAGTCAACGGTTCGAAGTTTCACAGCATGAAGGAGCTGCGCCCCGGTGGCACCAGCATCATGATTCTGTTCATCTTCGATCCGCAACGACAAGCGATCCTGCTGGTCGGCGGCGACAAGGCCGGCAGGTGGAAAAGCTGGTACGACAGGAATATTCCGGTTGCCGAACGGCGGGAGGTGAATGACGATGGCACGCAGCTGGCACGAGATTCGGGCCGAAGCCATAGCCCACGGCCGCGTCGACCCGGCGAGCGCAGATGCTGCGCGCAAGGACATGCATGATGCCGTGCAGGCGCAGCGCCTTGCCGAAATCCGGAAGGCACACGGTCTTGCGCCCTCTGTCCGCAACTGGCGCGGACACGTCGTCTGCATGGATGACAGCGAAAGGGTGTTGGCACTCGAAGAGGCCGTTCCTGTGACCACTGCCTGCTGGTACCTGGTCTCCTGAACCATCCGCAGTTGGGTTGCCAGGCGGTGGATTCCGCCGATGACGCCCGCGCCATTGTGGCCGCCGAGAGCGGCCGAACTGGTCGGTTCGCGCGGGTCTTCAGGTGGCAGTCGGAATGACACAAGCCCCGCTGGCAATGTCAACCTGATGTGGCTTGCGATAGTCGGTGGGTGTCATGGCGAACCAGCGTTTGCATGCTCGGGTCAGCACGCTCTGCTCGGCGTAGCCGAGTTGGCGACACAGCTGCACGAGGGGCAGATCGGTGTCGAGCAGCAGTCTGCTGGCGAGTTCGCGGCGGGGTCTGATCGATCATCTTGCCGATGGTGGTCCCTTCGGCAGAGAGGCGGCGTTGCAGTGTCTTGGGGTGGATGCCGAACTGGCGGGCGACGAGTTCGGCGGTCAGCTCTCCGGTGGGCAGGAGTTGGCGGATGATGCTGCGCACGGTGTCGGTGAAGCCGGTCGCATGCTCGGTGTGGGTGCTGAACAGGTAGCGCAAAGCAAGCTGATGGGCCAGAGGGTCGTGATTGAGCGGGCGCAGCAAGTCGGCGGCACGCAGGGTGAATCCGGCGAATGGTTCGTCGAAGTGCGGTGGGCACCCGAAGTAGCGGCGGTAGTTGGTTTTGGTGCCCAGCGCAGCGTGGGGCAGGTGCACGGAAACGGCCCGGTAGGTGGTGCCCAGGAACAGGTGCAGTGCCCGGAGTGTCACGCCGAGGGCCAGTTCGATGGCCTGGGCCTGTGGCGGCCGCGGGTGCAGCAGAAAGTCGAATTCGAACCGGCACAACGTCTCGTCGCTGTGCGGGTGGATTCGGGCGGTGATGCCGGGACTGTAGGCGCTCATGTAGGTGTCGAGGATGGTGAACGCCTCGGCTACGGTGGTGGCGGTGCGGGCCGCGACACCGACCGGGCCGAGAATGTCGATGCTCTGGCGCATGGCCAGTTGACGGCCGAAGTCCTCCACGCCCAGTACCGCAGCTGCGCTTTCGACCGCAGCGACGGCACTGCGCAATGGGATGTACCGGTCACGTTGTCCGGCAACCCGCCACGGTCGATACGACTCTGCACACCGCGCCTTCACCGGCACATCAATCGGGCATGGCCAGCGTGACGCTGCGCTCACCACAGCATCGGCTGGTCGCCGAGTATCGCCGCCTGCGCCGCCGCGGCGTCCCACCATGGCGCACCGCCTCGCTGGCCACCGACCGATCGCGCCGCACACCATGGCTCTCGCAGCGCCGCAACGCACGGCGTCCACCACCGCGACGCATCCGCCGCCAGCCTCAACATGTTGTCGCTCTGGGAGCCCGCCACGACATGCTGCTGCGGGTCGGAGTCGGCTGTGTTCTTCACGCACACCGGGTCGTCGCATTCATGCAGACTCAGTACCCCAGCAGCCATGCTGCCGCCGGCAATGGCTAGCGCGTAGCGGTGCGGCCGCATGCAGAACCCCACCCCGTCGAGCGTGAGGCAGAACCGGCCGTAGCCATCGGCGCCGATCGCGCCGGTCCAAATGTTGCAGTCCGAAGCCGTTGGCCCGCACACGACATGGCCGTCGAACCGCGCAATCTCAGCGGCGTGCAACACCGGTCAACGGTCAGCTGGCCCTCGCTTCGCATGAACTTCGACCCTAGGGCCGAGCACTGACACACTGCGCGGCCTCAGCGGCCCCCAACACCGCGGTGGCCAATTGTGCACCCGTGGCATCGAGCTGACCGCGGTCACCCGTCGCCGCGGCTCGCACACCGGCGCGCTCGGCACGCCACCGCGCAACAGCGGGCTGGCGCCCCCACCGCGCCCAGGCGGCCACGTCCCCTATGCACCCGGTCCCGGGCCCCTCACGGCAGGGCTCACCGTCCTCACGCCGGGGTCGCCTCGGCGAAGTCGGGATCTGCGCCGCCCGGGCCCGCCGGCGGAGAGGTCGCCTCACCGCCGCCACCTAATGCATGCGAACCACTGCGGGGCGAGAGCTGTTCGGTCCTTGGGGCGCGTCGCAACATGGTCCGCACGATCCCGATCCCCATGTCGGTGCGCGCAGCGATGGTCGTCAGCGTCTCACCGCGGCCCTGCATGCGGGCGACCGCCGCGCCGGCATTGGCCCGGTGCGTGGCCACTCGCTTGGCAGCTTCGGCGTCCACTCGCGCACGCAGCTGAGCCAGCCTCTCCTTCTTCCAGATCTCGACCTCGGCAATCTTGCCGACCTCGTACAGGAAGTTGGTCGCGTCGTCGATGTTCGCGTTATCTCGCGCAGCGCGCGCTTCGTTGGCGCGCCGGGTCGCTTCAACTGCCCGTCGCCGCGCTTCCAACTTGGACGTTCCTATTGCTGTCATGACCGCGACACTAAAACCGACCGGGCCGGATGTGCCACCACCACAGCGATATTCGCCGCCCACCAGTTTTGTCACCGCCCCCCCAACCGCACCACCGCACCTCCCTTGCCAACCGAGTAGCCCGTCCCCGCATCGCCGCCTCACAGCCCACTCAGCTCACCCCTCTCGGGCGCCTCCCAGGACCCAAAGAAACGCCACACACCTCTTGCATTTAGGTCACGGTTTGGTAACGGCGGTTGGGAATGTTGCTTGTGGTGGTGGTTTTTTCGGCGCTCGGGTCCGTACGTTTCGGCGCATGCGGGCGTTGAGGTGCGCGTCATCGTGATGACGTTGCACAAGTTGACCGCCGGGGACGGTTACCTGTACCTGGTGCGCCAAGTCGCGGCCGCCGACAGCACCGAGCGCGGTGGCTCCAGCCTGGCTGACTATTACTCGGCCAAGGGTGAATCGCCGGGCCGCTGGATGGGCCGCGGCCTGGCCGCTCTGGCCGACACCGGAGCCCGCGAGGTCAGCGACGAAGTGCGCCAACAGGTGTGGACCGTCGAACAAGGATCGGTGGTCACTGAGGCGCAAATGAAGGCCTTGTTTGGGTTGGGTTGGCATCCCAACGCTGACAAGATTTCTGACTACCTTTCCCCGCGATTGCGTGTTCAACCCGTGATCGCGGCGACGAAATTGGGCCGCCAATACGCGGTGCGGGACGAGTCTTCGGAGTTCGTGCGTCGTGTCGGGAAAGCGTTTCGCGCCCACAACATCGAACGCGGTGTCCCGGCCAATGCCAGCATCGATGACGACGTGCGTGCGGGCATCCGCACGCGGGTGGCCACCGAGTTGTTCGGTGAGCAGTACGGTCGCCCGCCGGCCGATGAGCGGGAGCTGTCGGGGTTCATCGCGCGGGCCACGCGGGCGCGCACCACGGCGGTGGCCGGTTATGACCTGACGTTCTCTCCGGTGAAGTCCATTTCGGCGCTGTGGGCGATTGCCCCGCCGGAGATTGCCGAGCAGATCGAGGCCGCGCACCACGAGGCGGTGGCCGACGTGCTGGAATGGCTGCAAGACAACGCCACCTTCACACGCACCGGCACCAACGGCGTCGCTCAGGTCGACACCGAAGGGCTCATCGCAGCGGTGTTCACCCACCGCGACTCCCGCGCCGGAGATCCCGACCTACACACCCACGTCGCGATCTCCAACAAGGGGCCGCGCCGAAAACCACCTCTACCTCTCGACCGCCGAAACCGACCCGCACCGCATCCTGGCCCCCAAGGCCACCCACCCCGACACCGCCGTGGACGTCCTGTCCCGGATCGTGGCCCGCGACGGCGGCCAGGTCTCGGCCACCACCGCCGCCCGCCAGGCCGCCGACCCGACCCGCAGACTGGCCGCGGCCGCCGACATGTTCACCGACGCCCTCGGCGCTGCGGCCGAGCACCAGCTAGGCGCAGCTAGGCGCGGGTGCCCGCGACCGTCTCGACGCCCTCGCTGAATCAGTGCATACCGATCTCAGTACCTGCGCAGCGTGGCCGGTGCTGCGTCGTCGCCTGGCCATCCGGGCGCTCTCTGGAGCCGATCCCGGCGAACTGTTGGCCGCCGCCCACGCTCGAGGCGGCCTCGACGATGCCGCCGACGCGGCCGCGGTGCTGGACTACCGCATCGACCCCACCGGTTCCGCCGGCCGCGACTGCGGGCCGCTGCGCCGGCTACCTGCCATCCCCGCCGCCATGGCCGGCGACCCGCAATGGGGCGACTACCTGCGCCGCCGCGAAACCCTTGTCGAGGAACTGGCCGCACAGATCCGCGAACAAGCCCGCGCCTGGACCCTCGACACCGCGCCGAGCTGGGCGCAGCCCCTGATCACAGCCAACCCCGCCCTGGCCGCAGAAATCGCCGTGTTCCGGGCCGCCACCGGGGTCGAGGACGCCGACACCCGCCTCACCGGCCCGCCCCAATACCCGGTGGCCACCCGCGCAATCCAAGACCTGCTGCAACGCCACGGCACCGACGCCATCGAGCGCGACAGCGCCGACCCCACCCGCTTCAACGACCTCCTCGACCAGATCGACCCCCGCATCCGCACCGACGCCTACTGGCCGACACTGGCTGCCCATCTCACAAATGCCGCGCGCGGCAACGACATTCGCGATGCTCTCACCGACGCGGCACGCCAAGGACCGCTGCCCGATGAGATGCCCGCCGCGGCGCTGTGGTGGCGGCTGGCCGACGCACTATCCCGCACCGCAGCCCTCCCCGATCGGAACGTCGTCGACCACGCCACCACCCAGGACGATGGCGTGCACGCAAGCATGCATGCCACTGAGCGCGCGCTCGTCAAGGTCCTGGCCGCCTCCTGGCGCAACGCCGACCCGCTCCCCCTGGCTCGGCCGCGCACCGACCCCGCCGCGGTCGCGCTCTCCGCGCCCTACGTCGTGGCCACCGTGGCGGCCGAGCGCTACACCCCCGACCTCGCCGAAGCGATCCACACAGCGGCCACCGACGCCAACCGCCATCACGTCCGCGTCACCGCGACACCACAACCCGACCGGCTGAGCCTCAACCACCTCGCCGAGCAGATCACCATCCACAAACCCACTCGGCGCGGACCCGTCATCGTCGTCGAGGACGCCGCGGCCGCCGACCCCGACGCCCTCGCGGCCGTGGCCACCGCCCTGGTCCCCG
>WOYS01000039.1:0-2654 GCA_011620645.1 Mycobacterium sp. | reverse complement strand
GCCGCGGCCGCCGACCCCGACGCCCTCGCGGCCGTGGCCACCGCCCTGGTCCCCGCACACGGCCGACTCCTACTCATCGACAACGGACAACCCGGCAGCGCCCGACGACTCCTCGACGGACTCACCCTCCCCTGGGCTGAAAACACCCGCCCCGCACCCGACATCGACAATCCAACACTCGCAGCCGCCGCAGACAAACACCGCGCCATCGCCGCCAACAGCTGGCGCACCCTCACCACCCCACCCACACGCGATCGAGGCAGAGACCGCGACCGCGGACACGGCCTCGACATCGACTGACGCGGGCACGCCCACCGCACCCGGTGTATATCGTTGACGGTATATACCGGACTCGATATAGTGTGGTGTGTGGGTGATGAGTGGCGGATCATGCTCAGCGGCGAAGTTGAACGCTGGTATGCCGGTCTGTCTGAAAGCGAACTCGCCCAGGCCGATCAGGCCCTCGACCGGCTCACCGCCGAGGGCATCACCCTAGGCATGCCGCACAACCGCTATCTCTCAGAGAAACTGTGGGAGTTGCGGTTTCGCTGCGGACAGGTCAACCAACGCATCACCTACACCGCCGACCCCGACCGCCAGCTGGTCACCCTGACCACCTTCCGCAAACAACGCCAAAACGAACGCAACGAGATCACCCGCGCACGCAAAGCGCTACGACGCCACCAGACCAAGAAGGGATAACCCAGCCATGGCCGTCAAGACCGCCACCGCGAAGAAGACCGCTGCCCCGAAGAAGGCCGCCAAGAAAGCCCCCGCCGCTGCGAAGAAGGCCCCCACCTCCAGCGGTGGGGTCGATTACCGAACCGCCCGCGCCCAGCGCCAGGCCGCTCTCACCGACGAGCAGCGCCAGACCTACGAGCAGGCCTACCACGACGCCGGCCGGGCGATGGACCTTGCCGAGCTGGTCTACGCCGCCCGCACCGAGGCCGGCCTCACCCAAACCCAGCTCGCCGCAGCCATGAGCACCAGCCAGTCCGCCGTCGCCGCCTGGGAGAACGGAGCACGCATCCCCGGTATCGACGCCCTCGAACGGCTCGCCGCAGCGTGCGGGAAACGCCTCCACATCGCCATCACCGCCGCATAACCCCGCGCGTTTACTGGGGAGGTCAGGAACACCTCGGCGTCGACTGCCACTTGTGGGGCATGGCTGAGCACTCTGCAACAGCGGCGGGAAAGGTCTCCCCAATTCTGCGCAACAGTGGCTCGCAGTTGGCATCGTCAAAGCCCATGCAGGTCAGCTCCTTTAGACACGAGGCAATGGTGTACGGGAGTATTGGTGCAGGCACTTTGCGGTAGAAGCTGGCCACCACCGCGTCGGCGTAGGCGTCGCGCACTGCGATGTAGGCATCATCAAGCAGGTCGTGGACAACCGTGGCATACCAGCGCAGTTTGAGTTGCAGTTCCGGGGCATCGACGTCACCCCGCGAGGACAAGTAGTCCTCGGCGTGGGCGAGTGAGCTACGCCAAAGGTCTTGATGGGTAACGCGGTAACGACTACGCGGCTCTATCCCCACAAGGTATTGGACAGCCTCGACGTCTGATGGAAAGCGTGCATCCGATCGGCGCTGTCGCACGTGGTCCTGAGCTGAAGCAACATTAGGTCCATGAGGAGAGGCCACCAGGTCTGCTACCGCCGCGGCAAGCCCTGCGTAAACAGTCTCCAACGGGGCGGCATACGACATCAGCGGATACACGACGTCCAGATCGGTGAACTGATCGTTCGGGATGGCGGTCTGACAGGCGCGGGTCCATTGAGCTGCCAGGCCGACGAAATTCGCCAAGTCGGCACGGCGCAGGCCAAGCTCTAGCCCTGCTCTAGCCCCTGATACTCCGCGTCCACATAGGAATGTTGCTCGGTCGTCATCGCAGGCCCAGGTCGTCTTCGACGCTCACCAAGGCTCGAACTATCCCGTCGTACAGATCGGGGTCCCCGATAGCGGCTGCGGCATAGCACATGTCGGGGAGCGGGAGAGGGCGAGTGGCCCAACCGCTGATGTGTTCGGCGGTCCGTGCGATCCGCCCTCCCAGCCTGCAAGCTCAGCATCGGGTAGAAGCTCGTCAAAGTCCTCGGGGACGGACAGATTCGGTAGTTGCCCAAACGTCCGCGGGGCCCGGGTGGTGGGCACCAAGCCGAGGCGTTCGGGCTCGAACTCAATGTCATTGCCGCTGTCAGCGCCGAGCAGTACCGACATGGGGACATCTTCACCCGACAAAGCGTCGGCCAGGATCGCGCGGACCTCGGCTTCGACAGAGTGACGGTGACGTGCGGCGCGCGCTCGCAGGGCAGCCTTAATCCCCTCGGGAAGGTTGCGGATCACGAGCTGCTCCACGCGAGCGACGCTATCATCCGTGCCTGGGTTACGGAGTTCGTCGCTCCGCCGCGCGCCAAACTCGTGTCCAAACCGGGCCCGCACTGAGCCGTCCACATCGACTCCCAAGTCCGTGATCAAGCAACTCCGCGCGCAGAATTACAACTTCGGCTGGCCTCCGCGATGACTAGTGCGTCCATTCCCGAAAGGCGTTGTTCGTCAGTCAAACTCGCCTAGCGCCGCCAAGCTCCCTAGGTATTGGGGTTGACTGTCGGTTCTCAAGTGATCTGTCGTGGCTCTGGTGTCCTGACCTGTGGTTCGCCA
>WOYS01000036.1 GCA_011620645.1 Mycobacterium sp. | reverse complement strand
CAACGACGGCACAACACCCCGTGGTCGCCATCCCGAGAGACGGTCAACATGTCAGCGGACGTCGCAGATGCCACCCGCGGCAAGAACCTATACACGGCCACCCCCAACTACCAAAGATTGGTAACATGTCGTCGTGGGTAAGAATACCTCGTTCAGTCTCGATGAGCACTACAGCGCGTTCATTGAGCAAGAAGTCACCTCGGGCCGGTATCGGTCGGCCAGCGACGTTGTGCGCACCGCTCTGCGGCTGCTCGAAGATCGCGAAACGCGGTTGCGCGCTCTGCGCCAGGCGCTTGTCGACGGTGAACGCAGTGGGGAGTCGACGCCTTTCGATTTCGACGAGTTCGTTGCACGCAAGCGGACCGAGGGCTCTCACTCACAGTGAGCCGGCATGTTCTGTCGCCCGCGGCCCAGCTGGACCTGGAACAGATCTGGGACTACACGTGCGACCGTTGGGGTGATGATCAGGCCGAGAAGTACGTTCGGGAAATCGAGCGCGATCCAACGAGTTGTGCAGAATCCGATGATCGGTCGGGCCTGCGATGAGGTGCGAACCGGCTACCGAAGGCATGCGGTGGGTTCGCACACGCTTTACTACCGCCTTGCTGGCGCCGACGGCATCGACGTGGTTCGGATACTGCACGAAAGGATGGACGTCGACCGCCAACTCGACTGACCTGAGCAAAGGCTGCAGCAGTGGGGCCGCAAACGGCGTTGCCCGCCGCTCAGGAGTGCGACCCCCACCAGGCATAGAACTGGTCGGCCGGAAGGCGGTGGGGGAGCTTGATTGCAGGAGTGACACCGCCGTGAGACTGTCTGCGAATCCCAGATCAGCAGACGCCGAGGAGGTTGACGCTGGCGAGAACCTACAGCCGCCTGGAGGTTCTCAAGTTTGACTGCACTTCTCAACTTCTGCTGCACCAGCGCTGCAATTGTGCAGCAGAGTTGAGACACTTCGATTGAATACGGGACCGCACCGTTCAAGGGTCAGGGACCGGGCGGTGAGCACCCCGATGGCCGGCTACGGTGAAAAACCGGTTGCTGGAGCGCGGTGCCTTCGCATTCACTGAGGCGCATGGATGAGGGGGAAAGAGGCTGTGTGGCCGTAGCCATAGCGCGGCAATCAGTGATCAGCCACGGTACCGATGCTGATTGGGATGCTTTGAACATTAAGGCAATTGAAAAGTTGTGGGGCCGCACGTCGGCATCTGTTGAGGTCGTCGGTATGGAGCCGTGGGTCCTGCGAGCCGAGGTGTCGCGATGAGTCACGACGCCAACCGAGGTGCGCCCGGTTCGACGGCGACTGCCTCCACCGCGCTTGCGGGTCTCACTCGCAAGCGTGAGCGCAGTGGTGACCGCGAGTTGGTCGACGAGGTCTTCGATGAGGCCTTGGTGGCGACCGTGTCGACGGTGATCGACGATGAACCGTGGTCGGTGCCGATGTTGGTGGTGCGCCACGACGCGCGACTGTTGCTGCACGGGTCGACCGGTGCCGGGGCGCTGCGGCAGGTCGCGGACGGGGCGAAAGTGGTCATCAGCGCGTTCATCCTCGATGGCGTCGTGGTGGCCGAGCGGCAGTTCGAGCACTCGGCGAACTATCGGTCTGCGGTGGTCAGGGGGAGGTGCCGAGTGGTCGACGGTGCCGAGATCGCGACGACGTTGGATTTGTTCACCAACGCCATCCTGGCCGGGCGTTCTGGGGAATGCCCGCCGCACACCCGCGCTGAACTCGCGCAATCGTTGGTGCTGGAATTGGCGATCACCGATGACAATTGGGTGTCCAAGCGGCGCAGCGGTCCACCTTCCTCGCCCAGTGATCAGTGGACCGGGATCATTCCAATAGTGCAGACCTGTCAGCGGCCCATTTCGGCGTCGACTCAGCCCGTCCCGCGATCAGTGACGACGTTCATCGATACGAGGAATGGCCCGGATTCGTGGTGAGGGATGCCGTCTTGTCGGCCGCGCAGTGCGGTCTTGGCGCGGACCTGAGCCAGTTACGCAGCGGCTACCACGTGCGACTGAAATGCTTTGGTCTGGTCGAATAATTCTCGATTCTGTAGGCAATAGTGCAGCTGACCGATGAGCTTGTTGAACAGGTGACGCTGCGCGGCCGCGTGACGGTCTCCGTGTTCTCTTCGGCGGCGATAGTGCTCGCCCGCAGGTTGACAGTGGGTAGCGGCGGCGAACCCCCCGCCTGCATTACCGGCGTCGGCGCGAACACGGTGACCGCCATGCCGCGGCCAACCGGCACCTGTTCAACAAGCTCCTGGGCCAGCTCTACCACTGCCTGCAACAACGTAGTGCCTTCGACGCGGCCCAGGCGTTCCCGCAGGCGGTCGACGCGGCAGCCTAGAAGGCGCGAAATCGACTATCCATGAACTGGTTTCGTCGTCACAGGTTGATCGGTGCGGATGTGACGGTAGATCGTCATCGGGGTGACCGAGCAGGACGCGGCGATCTCGGCCATGGTGAATTGGCGGGAGTCATACATTCGCTGAGCCTTGCAGATCAGGGCCGGTGTCATCTTGGGTATGCGTCCCCCTCGTCGCCCGCGGGCGCGGGCCGCTGCCAAGCCTGCGGGGGTGCGTTCCCGGATCAAGGCTGC
>WOYS01000020.1:12511-136793 GCA_011620645.1 Mycobacterium sp. | reverse complement strand
AAACCACAGACTGCGGCCCCGACAGAAATGTCGGGGCCGCAGTCTGTTTCGTGTCATGCTCGCCCGCCGGCCGAAATGACGCACGACTCCCGCACACGCTCGGCGAGAAGAACAGCGCTAGATCGCGTACCTGCGCTGGCGCCCGAGAGGCACCCGCAGCACCACATCGGTGCCGCCGGAGTCCACATCGTGCATGCCGAGCGAGCCGTCCAGCTCCGCCGTGACCAGCGTCCGCACGATCTGCAGACCCAGCCGATCGGACTTCTCCAGGCTGAAGCCCTCCGGTAGTCCTTTACCGTCGTCATGCACGACGACGTCGAGCCACCGGGCCGAGCGTTCGGCCCGGATGGTCACCGATCCCTTGGTGACATCGCCGTCGAAGGCGTGCTCCAGAGCGTTCTGCACCAGTTCGGTGATCACCATGATCAGCGCGGTGGCCCGGTCGGCGTCCAGTACGCCGAGGTCACCCTCGCGGGTGATCCGGATCGGGGTGTCCACCGAGGCGACGTCGTTCATGATCGGGACGATCCGGTCCACCACCTGGTCGAGGTTGACCTCTTCGTCGACCGACATCGACAACGCGTCGTGCACCAGCGCAATGGACGACACCCGCCGCACCGACTCGTTGAGCGCCTCGCGGCCCTCGGCATTGTTGGTCCGGCGTGCCTGCAGACGCAGCAGAGCCGCCACCGTTTGCAGGTTGTTCTTCACCCGATGGTGGATCTCGCGGATCGTCGCGTCCTTGGACAGCAGCGCACGGTCACGCCGTTTGACCTCGGTGACATCGCGGATCAGCACCGCCGCGCCCGCTGCCTCGCCGCCCACCTGCAAGGGGATGGTCCGCATCAGCACCGCGGCGCCGCCGGCGTCGACCTCCATCCGCATGCTGGACCCCCCGGCCAGCGAATCGCGCACGTGATCGGCCAGTTCCTGGGCCTCGAACGGGTCCGAGATCAGCGGCCGGGTCACCGCAACCATATTGCGCCCTTCCAGATCGGCGGCCAGCCCCATCCGGTGGTACGCCGAGAGAGCATTGGGGCTGGCGAAGGCGACCTCGCCGGCAACCCCGAGGCGGATGAAGCCGTCACCGACGCGGGGGCTGGATCGCGACATCGGCAGATCGCCGACGTTCGGGAAGGTGCCGTCACTGAGCATGTGCACCAGATCGGCGGCGCAATCGAGATAGGCCCGTTCCAGCGGGCTGGCCTTTCGCCCCTCTGCCAGTGCCGTCTGGTGCGTCAACACGGCCACCACCCGGTCGGCATGACGCACCGGCACCGCTTCGACCTCGTGCGGTTCCGGCACCGATTCGACGTCCCGGCGCTGCCCTTTGGGCGAATCCGGTTGCCTCACATCGCTTTCGCGGCCGATCGCGCCTGAGTCGAACGCCGCGCGGACCACCGGCATGTCGATGGCAGCCGACACGGTGCCCACCGCGTCGGCCAGCAGCACCGTGGGGGCGGTATTAGGCCGTACCTGGGCCACACACACCAGGCCGTCGTCATCGCGACACTCCAGGCCGTCGTCATCGCGACGCACCCACATCAGGTAATCGGCGAAGGACAGATCCGCCAGCAGCTGCCACTCCCCGACCACGGCGTGCAGATGGTCGACGGCGTTGCCGGGAAGGACGGTGTGCTCGGCGAGCAGGTCGCCGAGAGTTGACATGGGTCGTTACCTCAGACGAGCTAGCTGATCACCGCGATGAGATCGCCAGCCTGGATGACGTCACCCACCGAAACGCTCACCTCGGTGATGGTGCCTGCGACCTCGGCCAGCACTGGGATTTCCATCTTCATGGATTCCAGCAGCACCAGGGTGTCGCCCGCTCCGATCTGGTCGCCCAGCTGCACCACGACCTCCAGCACGCTGGCCACGATCTCGGCGCGAACATCCTCGGACATCTTCACCCCACTCACTTCGGCTTCTGACTGTCTGCCTACCGGCCTATATCGAACCACAAGACGAAATCGCGCACCGAAGACCACGGGGGAAGAAGCAGTCCGCTCGGCGTGAGATACTGATGGCCAAGTATTCATCTGAATCGGAGGTTCACCATGGCCAAGCGAGGCCGCAAGAAGCGCGACCGTAAGCACTCGAAGGCCAACCACGGCCGTCGTCCCAACGCCTGACACGTCGCGCACCGAACAAACCGCCCGAGCTCTCTAAACGGAGTCCGGGCGGTTGGCGTTTGACGGTCTCTGGGGCTGTCATCCCCGAATGATGGTCTCTGGGGCTGTCAGCCCCGAATGATGGTGGTCCGGCTGATCTCTACCTGCAGGCGCACCCGCAGGCCCTCCGGGGCCTTCTCACCTCGGCATCTGCTGGCGATCAGGTTCTTCACCCGCTCCTCGACGCCGTAATGCCGCAGGCAGGTCGGGCATTCTTCGAGGTGCTGCTTGAGCTTGTCGCGGCTCTCGGCGGTGCATTCACCGTCGAGCAGCGTCCACACCTCGGCGATCACCGCGGCGCACTCGGGATGGTCGGGGTCGACCGGTCCGATCGGCGGCGCCCAACGCTCGTCTGCTCGAAACGACTCGTGGTTGTCACTCATGAGGAGACCTCCTCCGGCTCACCGAGTTGCTTGTCTCGGATGAATCCCCGGTCCCTGGCCACGTCGGTCAGCAACTCGCGCAATTGTTTCCTACCGCGGTGCAGCCGCGACATCACGGTGCCGATCGGCGTGTCCATGATCTCGGCAATCTCCTTGTAGGGGAACCCCTCGACATCGGCGTAGTACACGGCCATCCGGAAGTCCTCGGGCAGTGCCTGCAGCGCCGCCTTGATCTCGGTGTCGGGCAGCGCCTCCAGCGCCTCGACCTCGGCGGAGCGCAGACCGGTCGAGGTGTGCTTGGCGTTGGCCGCCAGCTGCCAGTCGGTGATCTCTTCGGTCGGGTACTCAGCGGGCTGCCGCTGCTTCTTGCGATAGCTGTTGATGTAGGTGTTGGTCAGAATGCGGTACAGCCAGGCCTTGAGGTTGGTGCCTGCACGGAACGAGCGGAACCCGGCGTACGCCTTGACCATCGTCTCCTGCAGCAGGTCCTCGGCATCGGCCGGATTGCGTGTCATCCGCAGGGCGCCGCCGTAGAGCTGGTCGAGCAGTGGGATAGCATCGCGTTCAAACCGGGCCGTCAGTTCGGCATCCGTTTCTGGGACGGGCTCGAGAGCCGCCTCGTCGATATCGGTCATCGCGGGAGAACCCGTCCCTTCTGTTGCGGCGTCACCGAACAGGTCCGGTGTGCACACCGGACGATCCAGGCAGGCCGTTGGCACCAAAATCCCCTATCTGACGATCCTAAGGCTGTGACCGAGACCCGCGCCCGGTTCAGGGCCGCGTCGCCTATCGATGTCACCAACAACGGCGGCCCCGCCTGGCTAAATTCCCGACCGCCCAGAACTAGGCTGACCTGGTGACACGTGCAGCGACCCCGACGATCGCGGCCCTGCTCGCCGACGGCGCGGCCCACGAGATCCTGCGCCATCAACACAGCCCGCGCGCGGAGTCTTTCGGTGACGGACAGAGCGGTCACCCCGCCATCGTGGCCTAGGCTGGCGGCGTGTCAATCTGGTCCGCAGGACGGTATGAGGCCGTCGCGCAACGCATCGCCCCGATCGCCACCCAGTTGGTCGAGATCGTGGACCGGCTGCGCCCGCTCGACGGTATCGCGCTCGCCGATCTGGCCTGCGGTACCGGGAACGCCGCGCTGGCGGCCGCTGCGGCCGGAGCCGAGGTGACCGGCGTCGACTTCACCCCCGAATTGCTGGCCATCGCCGCGGACAAACCCGGCGGTGACGCGGTGCGGTGGGTGGCCGCCGACGCGTCGGCCACCGGGCTGCCCGACCAGGGTTTCGACGTCGTGCTGTCGAACATGGGCATCATCTTCGTCGAGCCGGTCAGTCAGGTCGCCGAGATCGCGCGGCTGCTGCGGCCGGGCGGCTTTCTCGGGTTCTCCACCTGGGTGCGCGACACCGAGAATCCGTTCTTCGACCCCATCGTCGAGGTTCTCGGCCCGCGCCCGGCAGCTGGCTACACACCCGATCAGTGGGGCGAAGCCGACATCATCACCAGCCGGCTGTCCGACGATTTCGACGAAATCTTCATCGAGAACGACAGCCTCACATGGCGATTCGATTCACTCGATGACGCGGTGCGGTTCATCACCGCCGAATCGCCGATGCACGTCGAGGCGCTGGCGCAACTGGACGAGGCCACGCGTGCCCGGCTGGTGGACGCGTTCACCGCCGCCCTGAGTGCGCACTCAACAGCCGACGGGGTCGCCTTCGACGCCTCCTACTCAGTGGTTGCGGCGCGACGCCGCTGAGCCGGGATCACTGCGCCTGGTACAAAATCCCGCACCCGATCGCCGTGCGGACCTCCGGCAACACCGCCTCGGCCAGGGCATCCACCCCGTGGTGAGCGGCCGGCAGTGCGATGAGCGCGCCCAGCAGCGCCTCGTCACCGGTGTCGCGAAGGTAGGTGCGGCGGGCGAAGAACGCCTCCACCTCCGTGCCGATGACGAGTTCGTCAGCGCCGGTGATCTCTTCGAGGATCTGCCCGCACGCAGGCCGGTGCCCAGGGCGTCGAGCACCACCGGGCCGAGGGTCAAAAGAGCCCTTCCCCATGTGCGGCTGCCTCGATCAGTTCCGGGCCGTTGTTGCGGACGCTGTTGACCAGCCGCGACACCTCGCGGATCGCGATGCGATCCAGATCGCCGTGCCCGCGCAGCAGGCCCTCGTCGATCGGCGCGTCGGGGTCCAGCCAGCGGTCCCAGTCGGACGCGCTGATGGTCAACGGCATCCGGTCGTGGATATCGGCCAGCTGTGCCGCCGAATCGGTGGTGATGATGGTGCAACTCAACAGTGGCACACTGTCCTTCAGTGGCGCAATGTCCTTCGGTGGCGCAATGTCCTTCGGTGCGTCTTTGGGCCGCCACGTCGACCACAGGCCGGCCATGAACAGCGGCTCGCCGTCGGCGGCGTACATGTAGTAGGGAGTCTTCGCCGACTTCTTGGCTGTGCCGGTGCCGGGCTTCCACTCGTACCAGCCGTCCATCGGGATCAGGCAGCGTTTGCCCCTGGCCGAACCACGGAACACCGGCGAGGTGGTCAGCGTCTCCGAGCGCGCATTGATCAGCAGTGGGCCCTTCTTGGTGTCGGGGCCGCCGTCCTCGCCGGTCTTGGCCCACGGCGGGATCAGCCCCCAGCGCATCGAACGGATGCGGCGGGTCGACTCGTCATCGGGTTCGGCCCGGGGCGAGCGAAGCGACGGGGAAGAGTGATGCCGCTTGACCACGGCGCTGATGGTGGTGGTCGGCGCCACGTTGTAGTTGGCTCCACCCTTGCCTTTGACCTCATCGGACTTGCCCGCAGAGTCGTTGACGGTCTCGTCGAGCGCCTTGATCTTCTCCGCCAACAACGCCGGGTCGGTGGTCGCCGCAAATCGCCCACACATACCAGGCAGGATAGAGGCTGTGAGCAACTGGCCGGCACCCTCGGCGACCGCCCCCGTGAACGCCACGGTTGCGGTACCCGGCTCGAAGTCGCTGACCAACCGGGCGTTGGTGCTGGCGGCGCTGGGCACCCGGGGCGGGGGGACCTCGACGATCAGCGGGGCGCTGCGCAGCCGCGATACCGACCTGATGATCGGCGCCGTGCAGACCCTGGGCGCCGCGGTGGACGGCGAGGACGCCGAACTGACCGTCAGCGGGGCCATCACCCCCGCGCCCGGCAGCCGCATCGATTGCGGGTTGGCCGGCACGGTGTTGCGGTTTCTACCCGCCGTCGCCGCACTGAGCACCGAGACCGTCATCTTCGACGGGGACGAGCAGGCACGGGCCCGTCCGATCGCGCCACTTCTCGATGCGCTGCGCGGGCTTGGGGTGCAAATCGACGGGGACGGGCTGCCATTCGAGGTGCGCGGGCAGGGTTCGGTGGCCGGTGGTGAGGTGCACATCGACGCGTCGGCGTCATCGCAGTTCGTCTCAGGGCTGCTGCTGGCCGGGGCCACCTTCGACAACGGGCTGACGGTCGTGCACACCGGCGAGTCGGTACCCTCGGCTCCGCACATCTCGATGACGGTGTCGATGCTGCGTTCGGCCGGCGTCACCGTCGATGACGGCCAACCCAACCGGTGGCAGATCGCCCCGGGTGCCGTCGCGGCCCGGCACTGGGACATCGAACCGGATCTGTCGAACGCGGTGCCGTTCCTGGCTGCCGCCGCAGTCACCGCCGGCACGCTGCGGATCAGCCGCTGGCCCGCCGCCAGCATCCAGGCCTCCGGCGCGATCCTGGATCTGCTGGCGCGGGTGAATATCGTTGCCGAGCTGACTGATTCGAATCTGCGGGTTCAGGGTGCACCGAGCTACGGCGGCATCGACATCGACCTGCACGATATCGGCGAACTGGCGCCCGCGGTGGCGGCACTGGCCACCCTCGCCGCCACCGGGTCGGTGTCCACCCTGCGCGGTATCGCCCACCTGCGCGGTCATGAGACGGATCGACTGGCCGCACTGAGCGCCGAGATCAACGGACTAGGCGGGCGGTGCGCCGAGACACCGGACGGTCTGCAGATCACCGCGACGCCACTGCACGGTGGTGTGTGGCGGTCGTACGCCGATCATCGGATGGCCACCGCGGGCGCTATCGTCGGCCTGCGGGTGCCGGGCGTGGAGGTCGAGGACATTGCGACTACCGCCAAGACACTTCCGGACTTCCCCGGTATGTGGGCGGCCATGCTGGCCTCGGATACCGCCAGGTCCCAACCGATGTGAAAGCCCGCGAGTACGACGAGTCCGATGTCCGGGTACGCCCAGGTCGGGGCTCCAAGCCGCGCACCAAGACCCGGCCAGACCATGCCGACGCCGCCGAGGCGATGGTCGTCACCGTCGACCGCGGCCGGTGGGGCTGCGCCCTGGGTGGTGACCCCGATCGGAACGTGACCGCGATGCGCGCCCGGGAGCTGGGCCGCACACCGATCGTGGTCGGCGATGAGGTCAGCATCGTCGGCGACCTGTCCGGCCTACCCGATACCCTGGCCCGCATCGTGCGGCGCGGTGATCGCCGTACGGTGTTGCGCCGCACCGCCGATGACACCGACCCGACCGAACGGGTGGTGGTCGCCAACGCCGATCAGCTGCTGATCGTCGTGGCGCTGGCCGACCCGCCACCGCGCACCGGCTTCGTGGAGCGCGCGCTCATCGCCGCCTATACCGGCGGTCTCTCGCCGATCCTCTGCCTGACGAAATCCGATCTTGCAGCGCCGGAGCCGTTCGCGGCGCAGTTCGCCGATCTGGATCTTCGGATCGTGACGGCGGGACGCGACGATCCGCTCGACGTGGTGGCCCCGCTGCTGGACGGGAAAGTGACCGTCCTATTGGGGCATTCCGGGGTGGGCAAGTCCACCTTGGTGAATCGTCTTGTGCCCGAGGCGGAACGGGCCACCGGATCGGTCACCGGAGTGGGCAAGGGCAGGCACACCTCGACGCAGTCGATAGCGTTGCCACTGCGCGAATCGGGCTGGGTGATCGACACTCCCGGCATCCGCTCGTTCGGCCTGGCCCACGTACAACCCGACGATGTGGTGCAGGCCTTCTCGGATCTGGCCGAGGCGGCGGACGACTGCCCCCGGGGCTGCGGGCACATGGGCCCGCCGGCCGATCCGGAATGCGCGCTGGACACGCTGACCGGGCCCGCCGCCGCACGAGTCGCGGCGGCACGGCTCCTGCTGGCGACGCTGGCGGAGTCGGGTTACTGACGCCGACGGCGATCATGCGCAAACGCCGAACCGCGAGGGTGCGTGCCTGGACCAGACATGCACACTCGCGGTAAGGGTGGTTCGCTATGCGACGACCTTGCCCCGACGCCAACCGCGGACGGTCGCGATCGCGGTCTTCAGGCCGCGGCGCTTGCCGGTGGCCGGATCGGCGACACCGAACCCTTCCAACTCGTCGAACATCCGCTCGCTGCAGGTTTCGGGCGCGTTGTCACGGGTGTCCTTGAGGAACTTGTCCGGCAACGACAGCTTGGCGATGGTGCGCCACGTCTTGCCGTACTGCACCAGGAAGTTCCCGGTGGTGTAGGGCAGGTCGTACTTGTCGCACAGCGCCCGCACCTTGATCGAGATCTCATAGAGCCGGTTGCTGGGCAGGTCCGGGTACAGGTGATGCTCGATCTGGTAGCACAGGTTGCCGCTCATGAAGCGCAGCACCGGGCCGTTCTCGAAATTGGCGCTGCCCAGCAGCTGCCGCAGGTACCACTCACCCCTGGTCTCGCCGACCATATCGGTCTTGGTGAATTTCTCTGCGCCGTCGGGGAAATGGCCGCAGAAGATGACGGCGTTGGCCCAGACGTTGCGGATGATGTTGGCGACGATGTTCGCCTTCATCGTGGACTTGTAGGTGGCTCCCGGTGACAGCGCCGTCAGCACGGGCCACACCACATAATCCTTGGCCACCTGCTGACCGGCCTTCACGCCGAACTCTTTGGCCCGCTCGATGGTCGCCGCGCGGTCGTCACGGCCCTTGAAGATCTTCCCGAGTTCCAGGTGCTGCAACCCGACACCCCATTCGAACAGGGCAGCCAGCAGCGTGTTGAAGATCAGATTCGACAGGTTGAACGGTTTCCACCGGGCATCGCGGGTGACGCGGATGACGCCGTAGCCCACATCGTCGTCCATACCCAGGATGTTGGTGTACTTGTGGTGCATGAAGTTGTGAGTGAAGCGCCAGTGCCTGGATGCTCCGGCCATGTCCCACTCCCACGTCGAGGAGTGAATCTCGGGATCGTTCATCCAGTCCCACTGGCCGTGCATGACGTTGTGGCCGATCTCCATGTTCTCGATGATCTTGGCCACGCCCAAGGTCGAGGCGCCCGCCCACCAGAAGGCTCGCTTGGAGCTGCCGGCAAGTAACAGGCGTCCGACGATCTCCAGCGCACGCTGGCCGGCAATCGCCCGACGGATGTATCGCGCATCGTTCGCGCCCCGGGAATCCTCGATGTCCTGACGGATCGCATCCAGCTCTGCACCCAGCGTTTCGATATCCGCATCGGTCAGATGCGTGAACGCCGCTACGTCGGTAATAGCCACCTATCGGCCCTCCTTCCCTTACTACGATAGCGTAACCTACGCCACCGTAGGTTACCTGTCAGTAAAGGCTAGGCGTCCAGTACGCAGTCGCCGGAAGCCGCCGAGACACAGGTCTGCACCCGGGTTCCCGGCTCGTGTTCCACCCCGGTGCGGAGATCGCGCACATGCCCCTCGACCAGACCCACAACACACGATTGACAGATGCCCATCCGGCACCCGAACGGCATCTGGATACCGGCGCCCTCGCCGGCTTCCATCAGCGACGTCGCGGCATCGGCCGCCACACTCTTGCCGCTGCGCTCGAACGTGACGGTGCCACCGGTGCCATGCGGTGCGGCACGGGTGACCGCGAAACGCTCCAGATGAAGATGCGTGGGGATACCCGCCTCCGCCCAGACCCGCTCGGCGTCGTTGAGCATCGCCTCCGGGCCACATGCCCAGGCCTGGCGGTCACGCCAGTCGGGAACCACCTCACCGAGACGATCCAGGTCCAGGCGTCCCTGGGTGCGCGTGGTGCGCAACTCCATCCGGTAGCCGGGGTGTACGTCGTGCAGGGCGGTCAACTCGCCGGCGAACATGACGTCGGACGCGGTCGGCGCCGAATGCACATGCACGATGTCGGTGATCTGGTCGTGGCGCTGCAGGGTGCGCAGCATCGACATGACTGGGGTGATCCCCGACCCGGCGGTCAGAAACAGCACCGAAGCGGGCGCGGGATCGGGCATCACGAAGTTGCCCTGCGGTGCCGCCAGACGCACGATCGTGCCGGGTTCCACGCCGCCGACCAGGTGGGTCGACAGGAAGCCCTCCGGCATCGCCTTCACGGTGATGGTGATGGTGCGCGCGCCACGCTTGTCCACCCCGCCGCGCACCGGAGTCGAGGTCAGTGAGTAGGAGCGCCAGCGCCAGCGCCCGTCGACCAGCAGACCGATGCCGACGTACTGGCCGGGCTCGTAGTCCAGCGAGAAGCCCCAGCCCGGCTTGATCACCAGGGTCGCCGAGGCCTCGGTCTCGCGCCGCACTTCGATGACGCGACCGCGCAATTCACGTGCCGACCACAACGGGTTGGCCAACTTGAGGTAATCGTCGGGCAGCAGCGGGGTGGTGAACCGGCCGGCGATGGTGCGCAGTGCGTGCCATCCACGGTGGCGGTCTGCGCCCGCAATCTTCGGACGCACCGTCTCGGCTACTTTGGCCGAGACCTTGATTTCACTCTTGGCCACGCGACCTACGGTACCGTAACTTACGCATGCGTACCCGGCTTTGAGCCTGGCCGGAAGCGATATCCGTCACAGTAGATCGAGCAGGAACGGCAGCTCCTGTGGGGCGTACCACGCAAGATCATGGTCCTGGGCATCGCCGACGGCCAGTTCGGCGTCCTCGTCTCCCAGATCGGCGTCGTCGACCAGATCGACGGCGACCAGAACCGCGGCCTCCGCAGCGGCGTTGTCGACGTAGGCGGCGATGACATCGTCGAGGGCCACCGGCCCCGACAGCCGCACCACCGCGTCATCCAGATCCGGACGGATGGTGGCCTCGATTCCCGCGCCGATATCAGCGACCAGCACCGCACGCCGCGGCGGCAGACCGGTCTCGCCCTGGCCGGCAAGCAGACGCAGCGAGGCCAGTGCCGCCTCACGCAGGGCCACCTCGGCCAGCTCGTCGTCATCGCCCTCGGCGTAGGACTCACGCAGCGTCGGCGTCACGGCGAACGCCGTGCCGCTGCGAGCATGGATCAACCGATCGGCCACCAGTTGCTGCAACATCGCCAGAGTCGCCGGTATATAGACACGCACCAAGCGAGGTTAGCCGCCGGCGTCGGAGTCGTTCTCCACCGAGATCACCGGGCACCTGCACGGCGGGCCGTCAGCGCGTGGATTCCAGCAATTCGTCCAGGGATTCACGCAACAACGCCGGTAACACGTCGACATCGCTCATCGCGTCGCGATCGGCGTTGATGCCGAAGTACAACATGCCGTTATAGGAGGTCACCGCTATAGCCAGTACCTGATTCGCCAGCAGGGGCGGAACCACGTACGACTCCAGCAACTTGATGCCCGCGACGTACATCTGCTTCTGCGCGCCCGGAACATTGGTGATCAACAGGTTGAACTGGCGCGCCGAGAAACTGGTGGCCACCCGGATGCCCATGGCGTGCAGCGTCGGCGGGGCGAACCCCGACAGCGTGACGATGGAGCGGGCGTCGACCAAACTGGCCGCAGTGGAATGTGATTCGGTGGTATGGGCGATCTGGGATAGCCTCACCACCGCGTTTCCCTCCCCGATCGGGAGATCGACGAGGAACGGCGAGACCTCGCTGATGGCCTGGCCCGGTCCCGCGGAATCGATCTCGGCGTCGGGGTACACCGAATTCGGCGCCATCGCCCGCACCGTCGACGTGGCGGTCACCGGCTCACCGCGGGAGAGCAGCCAGTTGCGCAGCGCGCCGGCCACCACCGCCAGCACCACATCGTTGACATCGCACTCGTAGCGCGCCCGCAACGCCCGGTAATCGTCCAGCTGGTGCGCGGCCACGGCGAACCGCCGGTTGCGCGACACCGTCGTGTTCAGTGGGCTGCTCGGGGCGGTGCCGCGCGCGACGGTGCGAACCACATCGGCGACGCGGCGGGCGGCCTCGACGAGGGGGCCGGCATTGGTGGCCATCTCACGCACCGTCGAGCGCAGGGCGGCCAGCTGAGCGGTCGGGCGGGTGACCCACTCCCCGACCGCACCGGCGAACAGCTGGAAATCGCTGGGCTCACGCGCCGGGATCCAGATGTCCTCACCGAACGCCGGGGGTTTCGGGGTGCGGTCGGCGATGACGTGCCCGATCTCCAGCGCGGACATCCCGTTGACGAGCGCCTGGTGGGATTTGGTGTAGATGGCGATCCGGTTGCGGGTCAGGCCTTCGACGATGTACATCTCCCACAACGGCCGGGTCTTGTCCATCGGCCGGGATCCGATCCGGGCGATCAGATCATGGAGTTGCGCATCGCTTCCCGGCGACGGCAGCGCCGATCGCCGGACGTGGTATGTGATGTCGAAGTCACCGTCGTCGATCCACACCGGACGGGCCAGCCCCAGGCTGACCTCGCGGACCTTCTGCCGATATCGCGGGATCTGCGGCAGCCGCTGCTCCACGGTGGCCACTATCGACTCGTAGCTCAGCGCAGCGCGCGGTTTGCGCAGGATGGACAGCGACCCGACGTACATCGGGGTCACACTGTTCTCCAAGTGATAGAACGCCGCGTCGGACGCCGACAGTCTCGTCACCATCGCGACGGCGTCCTCCCCTCCCCGCGTCCAGCACAGCATGTCCGACCCGATTCGGACGTTACCGTAGCCATCGCCATTCACTGCGCGCACCATCCACTGCGCGCATCACGGGTGCGCCCGAGCCCCCTCAACCCGTGCGATCATCAATATGACTGTGCCTCTCCAGCAATTGTCCCGTCCGTTTCCGTGCCCGCTGGAGTGCCGATGTCCTTTTTGCCCAACCCGACCCACCCGGTAGCCGCCGCAGCTGCGAACGCCCGGCCCGCCGTCACCTCGCCGATCATCGACTGTGAGCCGCCTGCGCGCGGCGCATCGCACCGCCCGTCACCGCACCCCGCTCAGCACGCCGCCACACTGCGGCCTCGTACGCCACGACACCCGCGCCCAGCCGCGGTCGCCGGCGAGGTTCCGGTACCGCAGGCGGCAGTGATGTTCGCCGACGCCACCCTGCGTCGTGTGCTCGAGGTGGTGGATCGCCGGCGTCCGGTGACCCAGCTCCGCGGGTTGCTGGCACCGTCGTTGATCGACATGGCGCAAACCCTGGCACGGGTTCCGCAGACCGGCGGCGCGGCAGTGCTACGCCGGATCCGGCTGCGCAGCGTCGGATGCAGCGGTGGTCAGGAACACCCCGTGGACCCCGCAGAGGTCGAAGCTGCCGAGGTGTTCGCCGCCTACACCCGCGGGCCCAGAGTCCGGGCCATCGCCGCGCGGGTCGAGCTGGTCGCGGGGCGATGGCAGGTGGTGGCGCTACACATCGGTTAGCGCTTGACATCGGTTAGCGCTTGCGGGCCCTGGCCTGCCGGCGCGCCGCCTCGCGGCGTTCCCTCCGAGTCCCACTCGCGGCCGCTGCGGCGCCGGAGTGCGTGACCTCGGCGGACCCGTCCTCGGCCGGTCCGGAGTAGGTCAGTGCAGGGCCCCTGCCGTCGCTGATGCCCTTGGCCTGCACACCGGCCGGACGTTCCTTGGTGGCTACCTGACTCTGTGCTCGATCCTGACTCTGTGCTCGATCCTGACTCTGTGCTCGATCCTGACTCTGTGCTCGATCCTGACTCTGTGCTTGATCGGCCGCAATGGCTGATGCCTTCTCGGCCGCGGCGGCCGCGAACGCGGCCAGCCCGGAGGCCATCGGCGCCGCCTGAGGCGCGGCCGGGGCGGGCGCGGGCTCGATGGCGACATTGAACAGGAAGCCCACCGACTCCTCTTTGAGTCCGTCGAGCATGGCGACGAACATGTCGTAGCCCTCCCGCTGGTACTCGACGAGCGGATCGCGCTGGGCCATCGCGCGCAGGCCGATGCCCTCCTTGAGATAGTCCATCTCGTAGAGGTGCTCGCGCCATTTGCGGTCGATCACGTTGAGCAGCACGTTGCGCTCCAGCTGGCGCATGGCGCCTTCGCCGCCGATCGCGTCGATCTGTTCTTCACGGTTGGCGTAGGCACGCTCGGCGTCCTTGACCAACGCATCGAGCAGCTCTTCGCGAGTCAACTCCCCCGGCTCGCCGACGGCGTCCGAGTCGATCAGGTCGTGATGATCGATGCCGACCGGGTACAGGGTCTTGAGCGCCTCCCACAGCTTCTCCAGGTCCCAGTCCTCGGAGTAACCCTCGGCGGTGGCGCCGGTGACGTAGGCGGTGATGACGTCGACCATCATGTCGTGCGCCTGCTGCTGCAAGTTCTCGCCCTCAAGGATCATCCGGCGCTCGTCGTAGACGACGGTGCGCTGCCGGTTCATTACCTCGTCGTACTTGAGGACGTTCTTGCGGACCTCGAAGTTCTGTTGCTCGACCTGGGTCTGCGCGCTCTTGATCGCGCGGGTCACCATCTTCGCCTCGATGGGCACGTCCTCGGGTAGGTTCAGCCGGGTCAGCAGCGTCTCCAGGGTGGCCCCGTTGAAGCGGCGCATCAACTCATCGCCCAACGACAGGTAGAAGCGGGATTCACCCGGGTCGCCCTGACGCCCGGAGCGGCCACGCAGCTGATTGTCGATGCGGCGGGACTCGTGCCGCTCGGTGCCCAGCACGTACAGACCACCGGCGGCGATGACCTCCTGGGCCTCCGCCTTGGCCTCCGCCTTGATCTTGCTGACCGTCGGCTCCCAGGCGGCCTCGTACTCGTCCGGCGTCGCGACCGGATCCAGGCCCTGCTCCTTGAGCCGCAGGTCGGCGAGGAACTCGACGTTGCCGCCGAGCACGATGTCGGTACCACGACCGGCCATGTTGGTCGCGACGGTGATAGCGCCACGCCGGCCGGCCTCGGCGATGATGTTCGCCTCGGACTCGTGGTACTTCGCATTGAGCACGTTGTGCGGCACCTTGCGCTTGGCGAACTGCCGCGACAGGTACTCGGAACGCTCGACCGAGGTGGTGCCGATCAGGACCGGCTGGCCCTTCTCGTAGCGCTCCACGACATCGTCCACGACGGCGATGTACTTGGCTTCCTCGGTCTTGTAGATCAGGTCGGACTGGTCCTCACGGATCATCGGGCGGTTGGTGGGAATGGACACCACGCCGAGCTTGTAGATCTCGTGCAGCTCGGACGCCTCGGTCTGGGCGGTACCGGTCATCCCGGCGAGCTTCTCGTAGAGCCGGAAGTAGTTCTGCAGCGTGATGGTCGCGAGCGTCTGGTTCTCGGCCTTGATCTCGACGTGCTCCTTGGCCTCGATGGCCTGGTGCATGCCCTCGTTGTAGCGCCGGCCCACCAACACGCGGCCGGTGAACTCGTCGACGATGACGACCTCACCGTTGCGCACGATGTAGTCCTTGTCGCGCAGGAACAGTTCCTTGGCCTTCAGGCAGTTGTTCAGGTAGCTGACCAGGGGCGAGTTGGCGGCCTCGTACAGGTTCTCGATGCCCAGCTGGTCCTCGACGAACTCCACGCCGATCTCGTGCACACCGATGGTGCGCTTGCGGAGGTCCACCTCGTAGTGGACGTCCTTCTCCATCAGTGGCGCGAGCCGGGCGAACTCGCTGTACCAGCTGGAGGCGCCGTCGGCCGGTCCCGAGATGATCAGCGGGGTGCGGGCCTCGTCGATCAGGATGGAGTCGACCTCGTCGACGATGCCGTAGTTGTGGCCGCGCTGCACCATCTCCTGGACGGAGTGAGCCATGTTGTCGCGCAGGTAGTCGAAGCCGAACTCGTTGTTCGTGCCGTAGGTGATATCGGCTGCATACGCCGCCCGACGCTCGTCGGGCGTCAGCCCGGAAAGAATGACGCCGACGTCCAGGCCCAGGAAGCGGTGCACGCGGCCCATCTGCTCGCTGTCGCGTTTGGCCAGATAGTCGTTGACGGTGACCAGGTGCACGCCCCTGCCCGACAGCGCGTTCAGGTAGGCCGGCAGCACGGCGGTCAGGGTCTTGCCCTCACCGGTCTTCATCTCGGCGACGTTGCCGAAATGCAGCGCCGCGCCACCCATCAGCTGGACGTCGAACGGACGCTGACCCAGCACCCGCCAGGCCGCCTCGCGGGCGACCGCGAACGCCTCGGGCAGCAGGTCGTCGAGATCTTCGCCGCCCTCGACGCGTTTGCGGAACTCGTCGGTCTTGGCGCGCAACTCGGCGTCGGACAGCCTCTCGACGTCGTCGGACAAGGTGTTGACATAGTCGGCGACCTTCTTGAGGCGCTTGACCATGCGGCCTTCACCGAGACGGAGCAACCTATCGAGCACGCTATTTCCCCTGTGGGTCGATGAATAGTGTCAGCCGGTCGACGCAGCCGATCCACGACGCAGCCGATCCACGGGTCGCTGCGCACCAGCCCGCCAATACTCCATCGTAGGCGACCGCGCAGGGTCGCCTACGGAAAGTGCCCGTGCACGTGTCCCGGGAACGCAACGAGCCCCCGGCTTGGCAGCCGGGGGCTCGCGCATGGTGGCGGCTCAGGCCAGCCGGATGAGTCCGTAGTCGTAAGCATGCCGGCGGTACACCACCGACGGCCGATCGGATTCCTTGTCGTGGAACAGGAAGAAGTCGTGACCGACGAGCTCCATCTCGTAGAGCGCATCGTCGATGCTCATGGGTGTGGACTCGTGGTCCTTGGTACGCACGATGCGCCCGGGCTGGTAATCGGGTTCGACGGCGAACAGATCGCGCGGAGCGGGCGCTTCGACGGCGGCCAACTCCGCGGTGGCCTCGTGGACCGAGACCGGCGTCTTGTCCCCGTAGTGAACCTTGCGCCGATCCTTACTGCGACGGAGCCGGGCTTCGAGTTTGCTTGCCGCCGACTCCAGTGCGGTGTAGAAGCTGTCCGCACAGGCCTCGCCGCGCACCACTGGGCCGCGACCGCGTGCGGTGATCTCGACGTGCTGGCAGTTCTTGCGCTGACGCCGGTTCTTCTCATGGTCGAGTTCCACGTCGAACAGGTAAATGGTCCTGTCGAAACGCTCCAGCCGTGCGAGCTTCTCCGAGACGTAGACCCGGAAGTGGTCGGGTACCTCGACGTTGCGGCCCTTGACGACGACGTCGGCGTTGAGCGCCGGCGCATCTGTCGATTGGTCGTGATCATCGAGAACCATGGTGGAGCTGTTGGAGCTGTTGGTCTCCACGGAATTCGTTGACATGCTTGACAACTCGTTTCTGTCGGAAGTCGCACGCGCATGACGTGCCCGGATCGTACAAATACGCCTTCGGGACGTTGCATGTCGCTGCGCCCGCCGGCGTCAGGGGTCGAATAATCACCTCCAACCGCACTCGGCAGTCCCGGAACCACACGGGCGCCCGCTGCCGGGTGCCACCGCAAGGTTCACGGGTCATTGGCCCGACGGTAGTCCGTGTTCACCTGAGTGCGCCACCAATTTCGCAGACCTGTTTTGAAGTCTTCATCTCCCAGCAATAGACCAGGGAGTTTTCCCGGCGTCCTCATGCGTTGGCCAGTGCCAGCACCGCGAGCACCTGTACGCCTGCTGTTTGCAGGGCACGTACCGACTCGCACGCGGTCGCACCGGTGGTGACGACGTCATCGACGATCACCGCGGGACCCGGCACCGGTCTGGTCAGCCGGACCCGGCCCGCCAGATTCCGCTGCCGGTCCGCACTGGAGAGGCCGACGGAATCCCGGGTGCGGCCGGTCAGTCGGAGCGCCCGCCGCACCGTGATGCCGGGTATATCCGTGGTCGCCCGCTGGGCCACCCTGGTCACCGGGTCACCGCCGCGGCGACGCGCGGCCATCCGGCGGGTCGGTGCGGGCACCAGGATCAGCGGCGCCTCCAGCAGTCCCCAGCCCAGCAGCCGGGACAGGCCGGTGTGCAGCGCCGCGGCCAGCGGGGCGACCAGATCGGCACGGCCATGTTCCTTCATGGCGACGATCGCCTGACGGCGAGCGGCGGCATACCGGCCCAGCGACAGCACCGGAACCCCGGGATCGAGCCGGGGCGTCACCAGGCGGGGCTCGTCGGCGCGGGCGGTCAACTCCGCCGCGCACGCCGGACACCACCGCGTCGACGGAGCACCGCAGCCACCGCACTCCAGCGGCAGGATCAGGTCCAACAGCACGGGTCGAGTGTCACTCCCGGGTCCGACACAGTCGGCGCGCAGCCGCACCCGCCGCGGCGTCAGCCCGGTAGGACCGGCAGGGCGCCGGCGATCATCAGCGGGCGCACTTCCGACCAGATGAGGTCGTCGTCGGCCGCGGACCCGGATAGCTGCAGGACCCCACGCCGGTCGGCGACGTACACCGTCGACGGGTTGGCAGCGACCACCGTCACCGGGCCTGCGAGATTGCCAACGGGCCCGTCGGAGTTGACACCATCGAGATTCACGTACGACACCGGATGGGCGCCGTCGGTGCGGGTGACGACGATATCGTCGCCGGTGCGCCAGGACAGCGAGACCGCCGTGTCGCCCAGCCCGAAACCGAGCCGGCGCGGATAGGTCAGTGCGTACTGGCCGCCCGGGGTCTGCTCCACGCCGGCGAGGATCACCCGCCCGTCGATCACCATCGCCGCCCGGGTGCCGTCCCGCGAGAGCTGCAGTTCGGTGATGGCGCCCGCGAACTTCGCCGAGAGCGCGGTCGAGTCCACCGGGATGCGGGCCGGCTGCCCGGAGGCTGCCTCCTGCAGCACCCGCACCACGTTGACACCGTCGACCACGATCCAGATGGCATCGTCGAGCGACCAGCTGGGCCGCGTCAGGGTGCGGCCGTCGAGGGCCTGTCCGGCGTCACCTCCGATCGGACCGATCCACAGCGAGGACGTCATATCCGGTGCGCCTGCGCGCAGCGCCATCACCGAGGCCACATCCTGCCCACTGCGTGACAGCGCCGCCGACACCTGAGCGGGCATCTGCCCGAACGGCCCGGGTACCCGGGGTGCCCGCTGACCGTCCAGGGACACCAGCGATCCGCCCACCAGGGCGTGCAGCCCGGCGCCCGCACCGTCGGCCGCACCCGGGTCGCTGGCCGCCACATCGGCGGTGTCCCATCCTTCGGCGAACCGGTCGTCCAGTGCCGCACCGTCCACATTGATCACATACGGGCCGTTGATCCCGGCCCGAGACAATGTCCAGATGAGTTGGGCGGCAAGCAGTTGACGGGTGTGCGGGTCGGTCGTGGACAGGTTCTCCAGCTCGATGCGGGTCCCTCCGTAGCCGCGACCCACCCCCGTCTTGCCACCGTCGGCCCGGGTCACCGGACCGCGCAGGCGTAGCGGTGCGGCCAGCAGGTTGCGCACAGTGCGGGCCATCTCGGGTCGCGGACCGCTGATCAGCTTGGTGACCAGTTCGGTGGCCAGCTGATCGGAATCGGGGACCGCCACGTAGCGCGGGTCGGGCACCATAGTGTTGCCGGTTGGATCGGTGAAGTAGAGGGTGTTGCGCTTGTAGGTCTGCTGAAACTGCTGCCAGTCCAGGAAAACCCCGTTGGGCAGCCGGTCGATGCGCCAACCTCCGGCAGTCTTCACCAGCTCGATCGCACCCGGATCGGGCAGCGCACCCTCGGCCGTCTCGAACACGCCCAACTCCGACAGTGACCCGAGGATGTCGGCCTGCATGCTCACCGTGACGAGGTCCGGCCTGCGCGTCTCGGTGAAGACGACCCTGTCGATCAGCAGCGCACTGCCGGCGTCATCCCAACTGCGCGAAGCGGATTCGGTGAGGAACTGACGTGCTGCCAGGTGGCGGTTGGCGGGATCGGCGGTGGCCTTGAGGAATTCGCGCAACAACACATCGGGTTCCATGCCCGGCGTCGGTGTCGGCAGGCTCGGTGGCGCCGGCCGGTCGACGGTCCCGATGGCCTGCGGCGCCGAAGAACTCGGCACCCCGGCACAACCGGCAATCGTCACCGCGGCGAGCATGGTGGCCGTCGCCACGCACAACAAATTCAGGGCGTGCTTCATACGCCCTCCGACTCACGGTCGCGCCGCAGGGCCGCGGGATCCTTGACCCGCGCCTGCGGTCCGGTGGATCCACCCGACAGCCCGGGCGGCTTGAGCGGCAACGGGCTTGTGGTGACCTTGTGGCCACGCACCAGCGGCAGAGTCAACCGGAAACAGGCCCCCTTGCCGGGCTCGCCCCACGCCTCGAGTCGGCCCTGGTGCAGCCGGGCGTCCTCGATGCTGATGGCCAATCCGAGCCCGGTACCGCCGGATCGGCGCACCCGCGAGGGGTCCGATCGCCAGAACCTGCTGAACACCAGCTTCTCCTCGCCGGGCCGCAGTCCGACACCGTGATCGCGAACCGTGACCGCGACCGTGTCTTCGTCGGCGGCCATCCGGATCTCCACGGATTTGCGCTCGGCGTGGTCGATGGCGTTGGCGATCAGGTTGCGCAGAACGCGCTCCACCCGGCGCGGATCGACCTCGGCGATCACCCCGTCGGCCGGCATGTCGACATCGAGCTGGACGCCGGCGTCGGCCGCGAGGTGACCGACATTGTCCAGCGCGCTCTGCACGGTGGCGCGCAGATCGACTGCCTCCACGGCGAGTTCGGCGACACCGGCGTCGTGACGCGAGATCTCCAGCAGGTCGGCGAGCAGCGTCTCGAAGCGATCCAATTCGTTGACCATCAGTTCGGTGGACCGGCGTAGCGCCGGGTCGAGATCCGCACTGTGGTCATGGATCAGGTCGGCGGCCATCCGCACCGTGGTCAGCGGGGTCCGCAGTTCGTGGCTGACGTCGGAGGTGAACCGCCGCTGCAGGTTCCCGAATTCCTCGAGCTGGGTGATCTGGCGGGACAGGCTCTCGGCCATATCGTTGAACGACACCGCCAGCCGCGCCATGTCGTCCTCGCCGCGCACCGGCATGCGTTCGGTGAGATACCCTTCGGCGAACCGTTCGGCGATCCGCGATGCCGAGCGCACCGGCAGCACGATCTGGCGCGCCACCAGCAGTGCGATCGCCGCGAGCAGACCGAGCAGCACGATGCCGGCGGTGGCCATCGTGCCGCGCACCAGGGCGATGGTGGATTCCTCGTTGTTCAGCGGAAAGATCAGGTACAGCTCAAGATTGGTGACCGGGGATGTCGTGGGGCTGCCCATGATCAGTGCCGGGCCGGAGAATCCGTCGGTGTGCACCACCGAGTACTGGTAGCTGACCTGACCCGCCTTGACGAAATCGCGGAGAGCGTCGGGAATCTGCTGTACCGGGCCGGCGGCGGTCGCCTCGCGCGGACCGTCGCCGGGCACCACGAGGACGGCGTCGAAGGCACCGGCCAGCCCGGGGCCCGCGTCGGCCTTGCGATCGATGAGGGTGTTGCGCGCCAGCTGCAGGCTGCTGTCCAGCGAACGGGTCTCCTCGCCACCCACGATGCCGCCCACGGTGTCGCGGGCACGCTCAACCTCCTCGGTGGCGGCACCCACCTTGACCTCGAGGATGCGATCGGTGATCTGACTGGTCAGCACGAAACCGAGCACCAGGATCACGGCAAGCGACAACCCCAGAGTCAGCGACACCACTCGCAGTTGCAACGAACGGCGCCAGGCATAGCTGACCGCACGGCCCAACGCGCCCAGGCCCCGCAGCATCGGGGACGAGCCTCGGAAACGGCTACGGACCCGGCGTCGCGTACCCCAGATCACGAGCGCCACCCAGCCGCGGGCCCACCGATCACGGAGGTCCGGCCTTGTATCCCACTCCTCGAACTGTCAACACCACCTGCGGGTTCTCCGGGTCGGTTTCCACCTTGGCCCGCAGCCGCTGGACATGCACGTTCACCAAACGGGTGTCGGCGGGATGTCGGTATCCCCACACCTGTTCGAGCAGCACATCACGAGTAAACACCTGGCGCGGTTTGCGTGCCAGCGCCACCAACAGGTCGAACTCCAGCGGGGTCAGCGAGATCTGTTCTCCGGCGCGGGTGACCTTGTGCGCAGGCACGTCGATGTCGATGTCATGGATGGACAGCATCTCGGCCGGCTGGTCGTCGTTGCGGCGCAGGCGGGCCCGCACCCGCGCGACGAGTTCCTTGGGCTTGAAAGGCTTCATCACGTAGTCGTCGGCGCCGGACTCAAGACCGAGGACCACATCGACGGTGTCGGTCTTGGCGGTCAGCATGACGATCGGCACACCGGAGTCCGCGCGCAGCACCCGGCAGACGTCGATACCGTTCATGCCCGGCAGCATCAGATCCAGCAGCACCAGGTCGGGCCGCAGTTCGCGGACCGCGGACAGCGCCTGGGTGCCGTCACCGATGACGGCCGTGTCGAATCCCTCCCCGCGCAGCACAATGGTGAGCATCTCCGCCAGCGAGGGGTCGTCGTCAACAACCAGAATCCGTTGCCTCATGGTGACCATGGTGTCACCACAAGGGGATAAAATCCGGGTGCCACACGCAGTTTTCGCGGGCATATCCGCCGGGGTCAGCCGATGCGGTCGAGGATTGCGAGGAAGATGTCGGTGGCGGTGCGTCCCGACTCAGCTGCCGCGCAGCAATGCGGCAATCGCGGCCGGGTCCGAATACGGCGGCACCACCACCCATTTTCCCGCCCAGTGCGCGGCGGCCAGCCCGGCGTAGGCGGAGGCGGTGCGCTGCTGCAGTCCGCGGTCACGTTCATAGGCGTCGCGGGCACGGTCGGCGTCCTGCTCGGCGCGCTGCCGCGCCCTCTGGTCCGCCATTTCCACGGAAACATCCAGCAGTAGTTGGTAGTCCGGTTTGGGGAGCTGGAATCTGTCGAACTCCAGCCGATACACCCAGTCGACGACGTCGCCGTCGACGTCCTGCTGCAGACGTGCCGCGCTGTAGGCGGCGTTGGACGCGACGTAGCGGTCCAGGATCACGACGTCGCGGGCGGCCCGCAGTTGTTCGATGTCGTCCTTGGCGCCGGCCCGGTCCAGCGCGAACAGTGTCGCCATCGCGTACACGGAGTCGGCGAGGTCACCGTGGCTGCCCCGCAGCGCCTCGGCCGCGAGGTCGGCATGCACCGAGGCGCCGTAGCGCGGGAAGGCCAGTGTTGCGACGGTTTTCCCGTCGGCCTCGAACGCCGCGCGCAGTCCCTCGGTCAAGGTTCGTTTACCCGCGCCGTCCAGACCTTCGATCACGATGAGCACGCGGCGAGCCTAGCCGTGTCCGTCGCCACCCGCGGACGTCAATCGAGGCTGGTCGCCTGCAACACGAGGGTAGCCCGTTCGCGGTCCAGGAACGCATAGGTGCTGGTCGAGTCCGATGAGAACCCCGTGTCGAGAAGTACGCCGGTGAGGAACGGGCCCTTGGGCACCTCGGGCTGGAGCACGTCCTGGACCCTCGGGGCTCGACCGGTGTCGGTGGGCTCGAACTGGGCGACCATGGCCTCGGCCACGGTCGGCGTCAACCGCACCACGGCGTCGGTCCACGAAACCCCAGTCTCTGCATCTCCTGCCGCCGGGTCGTCCCATTGCAGCCAGACCACCGATTCCGGTGCTCCGATACCGGGAAACTCCTTGGCCAGACCGGCGATATCGCGATGCACCTCCGCCGGCGGTGCCGAGACATCTGGAGCCGGCTGCTCCGGCGCGCCGGAGCAGCCGGTCGCCACGGCGGCCCACAGGGCCGCCGTGGCGAAACCGGACAGGATCCGCACGCTACTCAGTACCGGTAGTGCTCCGGCTTGTACGGGCCGTCGACGTCGACGCCGATGTACTCGGCCTGCTCCTTGCTGAGGCGCGTCAGCGTCCCACCGAGAGCCTCGACGTGGATCTTGGCAACCTTCTCGTCGAGATGCTTGGCGAGGCGGTAGACCTCGTTGTCGTACTCGTCGTTCTTGGTCCACAGCTCGATCTGGGCGATCACCTGGTTGGAGAAGCTGTTGCTCATCACGAACGACGGGTGGCCCGTCGCATTGCCCAGGTTGAGCAGACGACCCTCCGACAGCACGATGATCGAGTGGCCGTCCTCGAAGACGAACTCGTCGACCTGCGGCTTGATGTTGATCCGGCGGACCGTCGGATCACGCTCGAGGCGGGCCATCTCGATCTCGTCGTCGAAGTGGCCGATGTTGCCCAGGATCGCCTGGTGCTTCATCGCCTTCATGTGCTCCAGGGTGATGATGCCCCGGTTGCCGGTGGCAGTGATGACGATGTCCGCCCAGCCGATGGCCTCTTCGACCGACTTGACCTCGAAACCGTCCATCAGCGCCTGCAGCGCGTTGATCGGGTCGATCTCGGTGACCGCGACGCGGGCACCCTGCGCCTTGAGGGCCTCGGCGCAGCCCTTGCCGACGTCGCCGTAGCCGCAGACCAGCGCGGCCTTGCCGCCGATCAGTACGTCGGTGCCACGGTTGATGCCGTCGATCAACGAGTGCCGGGTGCCGTACTTGTTGTCGAACTTGCTCTTGGTGACCGAATCGTTGACGTTGATGGCCGGGAACGACAGTTCACCGGCAGCGGCGAACTGGTACAGCCGCAGC
Organism: Mycobacterium sp.; assembly: GCA_011620645.1. Classification (GTDB taxonomy): domain Bacteria; phylum Actinomycetota; class Actinomycetes; order Mycobacteriales; family Mycobacteriaceae; genus Mycobacterium. The sequence continues at coordinate 112,630 of WOYS01000020.1, read as the reverse complement.
ACGCCGGTGGTGGTCTCCTCGGTGACGCCCCGGACAGACTCGGCGATCTTGGTCCACTTGTCCTTGTCAGTCTCGAAGCGCTTGCGGGCCAGCGCCAGGAAGACCTTCCACTCATGGGAGTCGTCGTCCTCGCCGGGGGGAACCACGCCGGCCTTCTCGTACTGCGCGCCGCGCAACACCAGCATCGTCGCGTCACCACCGTCATCGAGAATCATGTTCGCGGGCTCACCGGGCCAGGTCAGCATCTGCTCGGCGGCCCACCAGTACTCCTCCAGTGTCTCGCCCTTCCAGGCGAAGACCGGGGTGCCCTTGGGCTCCTCGACGGTGCCATGCGGCCCGACGACGGCGGCCGCCGCGGCATGGTCCTGGGTGGAGAAGATGTTGCAGGACGCCCAGCGCACCTCGGCGCCGAGCGAAACCAGGGTCTCGATCAGCACAGCGGTCTGAATGGTCATGTGCAGCGAGCCCGAGATGCGCGCGCCCTTGAGCGGTGCCACGTCGGCGTACTCGCGACGCAGCGCCATCAAACCGGGCATCTCGTGCTCGGCGAGGCGGATCTCCTTGCGGCCGAACTCGGCCAGCGAAAGATCAGCGACCTTGTAGTCGATGCCGTTGCGTACGTCGGCGGTCAACTCAGTCATGTGGTTGGAGCCCCTTTTTTCGTCGTTCTCGATCAGGCATCGGTTTTGATCGAGCGTTGCCTCTGAGCGCACTCGCTGTGCGCGGACGACACCGGTGGCCTGCGGGCTCGCGGGACAGGCGCTTCTTCAGAGCTCTGCCAGCTACCGGGTGTCTATGACACCGTACCGCTCGGCGAACGGCGTCATGAGGCTCGGCCCCGTAGACGCGACCGACGTTGTTGCTATGACCCTGCGACCTCGACCATCTCGAAATCCGTCTTGGCCGCACCGCAGTCCGGGCAGCACCAGTCCTCGGGGATGTCATCCCACCGGGTGCCCGGGGCGATCCCGTCCTCTGGCCAGCCCTTGGCCTCGTCGTACTCGAATCCGCACTGCATGCACACGAACAACTTGTAATCCATGTTGGGTCCTCTCTTGACCTCGACGATTCCGAAATCGACCTTCTCGAGCACCGCACAATCCGGGCCGCACCAGTCGTCGGGGATATCGGACCAGGCGGTGCCGGCCGGAAATCCTTCGCGCGGAGCACCTTTGACTTCACTATAGACGTAGTCATATAAAATCGGCGGTCAAGGCATGACCGTGACGTCGATCCAGGCGGGCAACCTTCTTAGATCCCGACGGTGGTGCGGAACAGCTTGCTCGGCCGATCGGCCACCAACCGGATGGGCCCATCATCGGCGGCCACCCAGGCCGCGCCACCACGCTCCAGCGTCACCACGCCAGCCTTGGCGTGCACCTGCACGACACCCTCGGTGCACAGCAGCACCTGCGGCCCGTCGTGTTCGGCAGGCGCTTCGACCTCATGGCCGACCTGTTCATCGGAGAGCTGCAGCAGCGACACCGCGAACTCCGGCGCCGGGGTGTCATAGACCAGTTCCATCCCGCCGCGGGTGGACCGCGGCAGGATCGGCGAATCGTCGGCGGGCGTGAAATCCAAGACCCGCAACAGCTCCGGCACATCCACGTGCTTGGGCGTCAGGCCGCCGCGTAACACATTGTCCGAGTTGGCCATCACCTCGAAGCCCACGCCGTGCAGATAGGAATGCAGATTGCCGGCAGGCAGATAGACCCCCTCGCCGGGCTGCAGCGTGATGCGATTGAGCAGCATCGCCGCCAGCACACCGGCATCGCCGGGATAGCGTTCACCGAGTTCCAGGATTGTCTTGGCTGCGGCATGGAAAGTCGTTGCGCCCGAACGGATGTAGTTGACAGCTCCGTCGAGCACCAATGGGACCAGCACGTCGAGGTCGGGCTGGGGAGCGGTGATCCAGGTGGTGAACAGCGTGCGCAGCCCGTCGGCATCGGACTGGTCCTTGAGCAATGTGACGAACGGGTCCAGATCTGCCACCGCCAGCGCGCGCATGAACTCCACGCTGCGTGCCGCAGGGCGGAATCCCGCCAGTGCCTCGAACTGCCCCAGTGCGACGATCAGCTCCGGCTTATGGCTGGCGTCCCGGTAGTTCCGGGTCGGCGCCGACACCGGAATACCCAGGCGCTCCTCACGCTCGTAGCCGTGCACCGCCTGCTGGCTACTGGGATGTGCCTGCAGGGACAGCGGTTCGTCGGCGGCGAGCACCTTGGCCAGGAACGGCAGCGCGTCCCCGAACCGGGCACGCGACCGGCCGCCCAACTGTCCCTCCGGGTCGGCCGTGATCATGTCCAGCAGCGACCGCTCGCCGGAGTCGGTTTCGCAGTGCGCCGGATCGCCGGGATGCGCACCGAGCCACAGCTCGGCCTCGGGATGCGGTGTGGGGCTACGCCTTCCGGTGAATTCAGCAATAGCCGTACGCGATCCCCAAGCGTATTTGCGCAGAGCTCCACGCAGCAGGTTCACGCTCTCAACCTCGCACCAGTCGTAGGTATACGGCCGCCATCTCCAGGCGCACCGCCACCGTCGCCAACTGCTGCTCGGGTCGGACGCCGCCGATCGTCGTCGCGATATCGAGCACATTGTCGGCGCTGACCACATCGAGATCGGCGAACCCCTCGGTGCGCGCAACCACCACGGGCCGTTGCTCGTCGGAGGTCAGCACAACCGTACGAACCCGGGACGGCAACGGGCCGTCGAGTTCCTCGTCATGGAACAGGGCGGTCTCGTAGTCGACCGGGGCGATGTTCAGCGGGCTCACCGCGGCCAGCGCGTCGGCCAGCCCGACCGCCGCGACCACCTGACGCGCGACCCGCAGCAGCACCGCCGCGCTGTGCTGGGCCAGCGCCAGTGTCGCCGCGCTGTCCCCGGCCAGCACCACTTCTCGGCCGGCCAGCCGCTCGGCCAGGCTCTTGGCAGGATTGGTGAACAGCTCTCGCGTCACGCTGTTGCGCAGCGCCTCGGCGTCCAGTTCGTCGGCCAACGCCCCGAGGTCGACCCGCAACGCAGCGTCCGCGACGGCCAGCACCGCCACGCCGGCAGCCAGATACCGGGTCAGTCCGAACTCGTCGGGCACCGGCAGCCGCGGCGCCAGGACGGCCGCCCGGCGCGCAGTCACATCGCGCAGCGGTCCTTCGTTCGGTGCGACGAGGACGACCCGCGCCCCCCGGCGCACGCCCGTCGCCGCGGCCGTCACCAACACAGAATCCCCCGCGTCGGGCCCTGCCACCACCACGATATCCAGCGCACCGGTCCACGGCGGCAACTCCGAGGCCACCACGATCGGTACGCCGGCGGCCGCGCCGAGTGCGGCCGCCAGCACGGTGCCCGCCGCGCGCGCCGGACCGCCATCAGCGACCCAAATCAGTGTCCGGGGCGGGGTGTCGGAACGCAGCGAATCCAGCGCGCCTTCGTCGACGGCGGCCGCCGTGGCGCGCACCTGCGCTCCGGCCATTGCGGCCGCCCGCAACAACCCTTCCCGGTCGGCAGCCAGCAACCCCTCGACATCGTCGAGGTCGATGGTGACCGCCCGGGGGGTCATGGTGCCGACTCGCCGCGCGCGGCAATCAGATTCGCCACCTGTTGCACCACCTCGTCGACCTCTTCGGCGGTGCGGGCCTCGACGTTGAGCCGCAGCAGCGGTTCGGTGTTGGAGGTACGCAGGTTGAACCAGCGGTCGTCACCGAGGTCGACGGTGACGCCGTCGAGGTGATCGAGCGACTGGATGCGGCTGCCGATGGTGGCGAGTACCGCATCCACACAGCCCGGCGCGTCGGCGACGGTGAAGTTGATCTCCCCGGAGGCCTCATACCGCTGGTAGTCGGACATCAGTTCGGACAGCGGGCGCTGCTGTTCGCCCAGCGCGGCGAGTACGTGCAGCGCGGCCAGCATGCCCGAGTCGGCGCCCCAGAAGTCCCGGAAGTAGTAGTGTGCCGAGTGCTCGCCGCCGAAGATGGCGCCGGTGTCGGCCATCAGGCCCTTGATGTAGGAGTGGCCCACTCGGGAACGCACCGCGGTGCCTCCGCGCTCGACGATCAGTTCCGGCACCGCCCGGGAGGTGATCAGATTGTGGATCACGGTGGCACCGATTTCGCGCCCGAGTTCGCGGGCCGCCACCAGTGCGGTCACCGTGGAAGGTGAAACGGGCAGACCCTTTTCGTCGACGACGAAACAGCGGTCGGCGTCACCGTCGAAGGCCAGGCCGATATCGGCTCCGGTCGCCAGGACATGGGCCTGCAGGTCGACGAGGTTCGCCGGATCCAGCGGGTTGGCCTCGTGATTGGGGAACGTGCCGTCGAGTTCGAAGAACAGCGGCAGCACCGTGATCCCGGGGATCACCTCGAGCACCGCGGGCGTGGTGTGCCCACCCATGCCGTTACCGGCGTCGACCGCCACCCGCAGCGGACGCAGCTCCGACAAGTCGACGAGTTCGCGCAGGAACTCGCCGTACTCGGCGAGCACATCGCGATCGGTGATCGTGCCGGCGGCGCCGTCGTACGGCGGCACACCGTTGATGACCTCGTCGCTGATGATCAGCAGACCGGTGTCCTTGCCGACGGGCTTGGCGCCCGCCCGGCACAGCTTGATGCCGTTGTAGGCGGCCGGGTTGTGGCTGGCGGTGAACATCGCGCCCGGGCAGTCCAGCAGACCCGAGGCGAAGTACAGCTGGTCGGTCGAGGCCAGCCCGATCCGCACCACGTCGAGCCCCTGGGCGATGACACCTTCGGCGAACGCATCGGCCAGCGCGGGGGAACTGTCGCGCATGTCGTAACCGACGACGACTTCACTCACCTCGTGCGGTCCCTCGTCGCGTACCAGCCGGGCGAAGGCCCCGCCGACATCGCGCACGAATGCCTCGTCGATCTGATCTCCGACCAGGCCCCGCACGTCGTAAGCCTTGATGACAGCGTGGACAGCCTCAGCGGACCGAGACATGGCTCTCGCTCTCTGTGTGTACGGGGAATCGGGGGAACTGCTCTGGTCACTCAGCCTAGTGGCTCGGCACGACCACCGTCGCGGGCCCCGGGAGCCGGGAGCGGCCGACGGCCCGCAGTCCGGCGACACGGCACCGGCGACGGATCTGGCGGCAGCTGCGCCGCAGCTATTCAGAGCTGGGTTCGGGGTCCGGGAGCACCCGGAGATGACCGCGACGGCGGCCGTTGGGTTCCGGGCGACGGGCCGGCGGCGCCATCAGCGATCCGCCCGAGATCCCGGTTCTGGGATCGGAAAAACCTGCGGTGACACCGTTCACCAGGGAGTGGACGCCTTCGCGACCCTCCCGGACGGCGTCGGCGAGTGCGACGAGGTCGTCCTCATCGGGGTGGGTGGGAAGTGGACCCGCGTGGCGGACCAACTCCCAGCCGCGGGGAGCGGTGATCCGACCGGCATGCACGACACAGAGATCCCAGGAATGGGGCTCAGACACCGTCGCGAGTGGTCCGACGACGGCTGTCGAGTCCGAATAGACGAAGGTCAGCGTCGCCACGGCGTAGTGCGGGCACCCTGGCCTGCAGCAGCGACGGGGAGCGTTCACGTTCGGAAGATTATCGTGCAGCGACGCCGCGGGCCTCCGGACACGCGCGTGGGAGAGGCCCGATCTCCAACCGTTACCATCTCCTCCGTGGTGCAGCGCAACCATCGGGGATCCCGACGCGGCCGGGGCATGCGTGGATCCCTGTTGCCGCAAACAGTGCCCGGCTGGCGCAGCAGAGCCGAACGGTTCGACATGGCGGTGCTGGAGGCCTACGAGCCGATCGAACGCCGGTGGCATCACCGAGTGTCCGGACTGGACGTGGCGGTCGACGAGATCCCGCGCATCTCGCCCAAGGATCCCGACAGCGTGCAGTGGCCGCCGGAGGTCATCGCCGACGGTCCGATCGCGCTGGCCCGGTTGATCCCGGCCGGTGTCGATATCCGCGGAAACTCCACGCGGGCGCGAATAGTGCTGTTTCGCAAGCCAATTGAACGGCGCGCAAAAAACACCGACGAACTCGCCGAGTTGTTGCACGAGGTGTTGGTGGCGCAGGTCGCCACACACCTGGGCGTCGAGCCCTCCGTCATCGACCCATCGATCGACGACGAATAGCGCGCGTGGCCGAGACGGCCGCGTGCGAACCGCTAGACGATGCCGCGCTTGAGGCGGCGCCGTTCACGCTCGGACAGGCCACCCCAGATGCCGAAGCGCTCGTCGTTGGCCAGTGCATACTCCAGGCACCGGTCGCGGACCTCGCAGCCCTGGCAGATGCGCTTGGCCTCGCGCGTCGAGCCGCCCTTCTCGGGGAAGAATGCCTCAGGGTCGGTCTGCGCACACAGACCGCGCTCCTGCCATTGATCGTCATCTTCAAACGACTCGGGCGCCAACTCGATTCGCTCGGGCACCAAACTCAACTGCGGGCGCCCAATAATTTCGCCTGCCGCTGGGCCGGTAGTGGTGTGCGGTGCACTGCCCACTGAACCGAGCATCCGGTCTTCGAACCGGAGCGCGCGGTCGAGATCGACCTGCTCAAAAGACATGTTCCGCCTCCTCCCCTAATCTGGTTGTCCCCGTTATTGCCTCGTTCAGGACACCTGCTGAATTCACGAAATAGCGAATCGCCAAACCCCTCCAGCACTGCCCCAGCTATCACTATTGTGATGTAAGGCCATCCGCATTCGAACAGATGATCGAATCCCGGTCTGCCGCACCGAAACCGGCGGTCGAACCACGTAATGACACTGATGTGATTAGACACGCGTTAGCTGCCACGGTCAAGCGGAACGGCCGCTTTACATACCATCTCGTGACATAGATCCGGCGTGTCCACGCCCCGGCGTGTCCACCACAACCCGGGCGGCGGCATCGAAGAATGCTGGCTGGCCTAGGGTCTGAGGGCGTGAGGGTCACAGTTCTGGTCGGCGGCGTGGGCGGCGCACGATTCCTCCTGGGAGTGCAACATCTGCTGCGACTGGGGCAGTTTGCCGGCTCGTCGGGCAAATCCGAGGCGCCCACTCAACACGAGCTGACGGCGATCGTCAACGTGGGAGACGACGCCTGGATGTACGGCATGCGAATCTGCCCCGACCTCGATACCTGCATGTACACCCTCGGCGGCGGCATCGATCCGGAGCGTGGCTGGGGACACCGCGACGAAACCTGGCATGCCAAGGAGGAACTCGCCGCCTACGGTGTGCAGCCCGACTGGTTCGGGCTCGGTGACCGCGATCTGGCCACCCATCTGGTGCGCAGTCAGATGCTTAGGGCCGGATATCCGCTCTCACAGGTCACCGAGGCACTGTGCGCCCGATGGGCGCCCGGCGCCCGACTGCTGCCGGCCAGCGATGACCGCAGCGAAACCCATGTCGTCGTCACCGATCCCGACGGCGAGCGCAGGGCGATCCACTTCCAGGAGTGGTGGGTGCGCTATCGCGCGAAGATTCCGACCCACAGCTTCGCGTTCGTCGGGTCCGACAAGGCCACCGCCGCATCCGGTGTGGCCGAAGCGATCGCCGACGCAGACATCGTGTTGATCGCCCCGTCCAATCCGGTGGTCAGCATCGGCTCCATTCTCGCCGTCGGCGGCATCCGTGGCGCACTGCGGTCCACCGCCGCGCCGGTCATCGGGTACTCGCCGATCATCGCCGGAAAGCCGTTGCGCGGAATGGCCGACGAGTGCCTCTCGGCAATCGGCGTCGAATCCTCCTCGGAGGCCGTCGGAAAGCACTTCGGCGCCCGCAGCGGAGTCGGCATTCTGGACGGCTGGCTGATCCACCAGGGTGACAGCGCGGTCATCGAGGGCGTCGACGTGCGCTCCGCTCCCCTGCTGATGACCGACCCGGGCATCACCGCCGAGATGGTGCGGGCCGGCCTTCAATTGGCGGGCGTCTCGCTGTGAGCACCGAACACGCAAGCGCCGAACATGGAACCGCGAAGGTCATCGAGATCATCCCGGTCACCGGGCTCGGCGAATTCCGTCCCGGCGACAATCTGGCCGCGGCGATCGCCAGTGCCGCCGACTGGCTGCGTGACGACGACGTGGTGATCATCACCAGCAAGGTGCTCTCCAAGGCCGAGGGCCGCATCGTCGCCGCACCCACCGATCCTGAGCAACGGGACACCTTGCGCCGCAAGCTCATCGACGATGAGGCGGTCCGCGTGCTGGCCCGCAAGGGCAAGACACTCATCACCGAGAACGCCATCGGCCTGATCCAGGCCGCCGCCGGTGTGGACGGCTCGAACATCGACACCGCCGAACTCGCACTGCTACCGGTCGACCCGGACGGCAGCGCCGCGGCGATCCGGAACGGCATCGCAGCGCATCTGGGTGTGCGGGTCGGCATCGTCATCACCGACACCATGGGACGGACCTGGCGCAACGGGCAGACCGATGTCGCTATCGGAGCCGCCGGATTGACCGTGCTGCACGGTTACGCCGGTGCACACGACGCCCACGGCAACGAACTCGTGGTGACCGAAATCGCGGTGGCCGACGAACTCGCCGCGGCCGGGGATCTGGTGAAGGGCAAGCTCACCGGTGTCCCGGTCGCCGTCGTCCGCGGACTGAAATTGCACGACGACGGCTCCAATGGGCACACCCTGGTGCGCAGCGGCGAGGAAGACCTGTTCTGGCTCGGCACCGCAGAGGCCATCGAACTGGGCCGCCGGCAGGCGCAGCTGTTGCGCCGTTCGGTGCGGCAGTTCAACGCCGAGGCCGTCGCCGCCGAACTCATCGAGGAGGCGGTCGCCGAAGCCCTGACCGCACCGGCCCCGCACCACACCCGGCCGGTTCGTTTCGTATGGGTGCGCGACCCGCAGACCAGGACCCGACTGCTCGATGCGATGAAGCGGCAATGGCATGCCGATCTGACCGCCGACGGCCGTTCCGACGAGGACGCTACGCGCCGCACAGGCCGCGGCCGAATTCTCTACGACGCAACCGAACTCATCATTCCCTTCATGGTTGCCGATGGTGCGCACAGCTATCCGGATCCCGAGCGTACGGCGGCCGAGCACACCATGTTCACCGTCGCCGCCGGGGCCGCGGTACAGGGCCTGCTGGTGGCGTTGGCCGCCCGGGATGTCGGCAGCTGCTGGGTCGGGTCCACGATCTTCGCCGCCGACACCACCCGCCGCGAGCTCGCCATCGCAGACGACTGGGAGCCGTTGGGCGCCATCGCGATCGGCTACGCGTCGGAGAACTTCGGACCACGTAGCCCGGCACAGACCGACGGACTGCTGATCGAGCGATGAGCCTGCACGACTCCGTCATCGACGCGCTGACCCGCTGGGACGCAACCGATCCCGAACAAGATGAGCTACGGCATGCCGTACTGGCCTTTGCGCTGGCCCGGCCCGATGCCTGCCTGCGCTCCTGCGAGCCCGGTCACATCACCGCCTCTGCGCTGGTTCTCGATCACAGCGGGACGCACACACTGCTGACCCTGCACCCGCGCATCGGGCGCTGGCTGCAACTGGGCGGGCACTGCGAGGAGTCCGACAGCGTTATCGCTGCCGCGGCACTGCGCGAGGCCACCGAGGAGTCGGGTATCGGGGGTTTGCGCATCGACCCGGAAATGGTTGCGCTGCATGTGCATCCGCTGACCTGCTCGCTGGGACTGCCGACCCGTCATCTGGATCTGCAGTTCGTGGTGCGTGCTCCGGCCGGTGCGCAGGTCGTGCGCAGCGACGAGTCCCTGGATCTGCGGTGGTGGCCGCTGGATGCGATACCCCGAGACGACCCGGCTCTGGTGGCGCTGGCGAAAGCCGCGCACCGAACCTGATCCCCCAGTCGCTGCGCTCCCGCCCACCGAACCTGATTCCCCAGTCGCTTCGCTCCCGCCCGCCGAACCTGATTCCCCAGTCGCTTCGCTCCCGCCCGCCGAACCTAGACGTCGGTGGAGTAGCGGATACCACCGTCGGGGATGGTCACCCCCGGCCACACCCGGGCGCCGCGCAGCAGCTCGCAGCGTGCCCCGATATCGGCGCCGTCGCCGATGACACCGTCACGGATCAGCGCCCGCGGCCCGATGCGGGCGCCGAACCCGATGATCGACCGCTCGATGACCGCCCCGGCCTCGACACGAACCCCGTCGAAGATGACCGCGCCGTCCAGACGCACACCGGCTCCGATCTCGGCGCCCCGGCCGACCACCGTGCCGCCCAACAGCAGGGCACCGGGTGAGACGGCCGCGCCGTCGTGGATGAGGAACTCACCGCGCTGGTGCTGCAGTGCCGGCGACGGGGCGATACCGCGCACCAGATCGGCCGATCCACGGACGAAATCGTCGGGTGTGCCCATATCGCGCCAATAGCTGGCGTCGACGTACCCGCACACCTTTCGCCCATCGGCGAGCAGCCACGGAAACACCTCGCGCTCCACCGACAGAGCCCGGCCCTTGGGGATCTGGTCGATGATCTCGCGCTCGAAGACATAGCAGCCCGCATTGATCTGATCGGTCGGCGGATCCTGGGTCTTCTCCAGGAACGCGGTGACCCGTCCGTCGGCGTCGGTGAGCACACACCCGAAGGCGCGCGGATCCCCGACCCGGACCAGGTGCAGCGTGACATCGGCCTGATGCTCGGCGTGGCTGTTCAGCAGGGCGCCCAGATCGGCGCCGGACAGGACGTCGCCGTTGAACACCAGCGCGGTGTCGTGACGAAGCTTGCCGGCCGCGTTGGCGATACCGCCGCCGGTGCCCAGCGCTTCCTCCTCGACCACGTAGTCGATCTCCAGGCCCAGCTTGGAGCCGTCACCGAAGTCCGCCTCGAACACCTCGGCCTTGTAGGAGGTGCCCAGCACCACATGCTCGATGCCGGCCGCGGCGATACGCGACAGCAGGTGGGTGAGGAACGGCAGGCCCGCCGTCGGCAGCATCGGTTTGGGGGCCGACAGGGTCAGCGGCCGCAACCGGGTGCCCTGACCACCGACCAGGATCACCGCATCCACATTCGAGGGTTTGAGTGTTCCGCTCACGTCAACGCCGCCCTTTCGCCTGCTTACGTCGGGAGTTCCGGACCACAAGACCGGCGCGGGTGGCCAGCGCTCCCCTGATCGTCCATCTCAAAGGGGCCTGCCACCAGTGCGAATGACGGTCAGCCAGGAAAGTGTAGGTGCTGCGATGATGGGCCGCCAGATTGCCGGCGGGGTCCCGACCGGTCGAATGGCCCTTGTCGTGCAGTACCTCGGCGGTCGGCACATAGATGTTCTGCCGGCCCGACCGCGCCAACCGATCCCCGAGGTCGACGTCCTCCATGTACATGAAGTAACGCTCATCGAAGCCACCGATGCCGTTGAACGCCTCCCTACGCAACAGCAGGCAGGCGCCCGACAGCCAGCCGACCGGCCGTTCGCTGGGTGTGAGCCGCTCCTGGCGGTAGGCGGCGGTCCACGGATTCGATTTCCACACCGGCCCGACCACGGCATGCATGCCGCCGCGGATCAGGCTGGGCTGATGCCGTGCCGACGGGTACACCGAGCCATCCGGATCGCGGATCAGCGGACCGAATGCCCCGGCCTGCGGCCAGCGCGCCGCAGCCGCCAGCAACTCGTCGATGCTGCCCGGACCCCACTGCACATCGGGGTTGGCCACGATGAACAACTCACCGTCGTCGACGTATCGGGTGACGGCCCGGTTGACGGCGGTGCCGTAGCCCAGATTGCCGCCGGTGTGCAGCAGATGGGTATCGGGATATCGCGCCACCGCCTCCTCGGGGGAACCGTCGGTGGATCCGTTGTCGGCCATGATGACGGTCACCGGCCGGTCGGTGGCATGGGCCAGTGAGGCCAGGAAGCGATCCAGATGCGGGCCCGGTGAATAGGTCACCGTCACCACCTTCAGTTCGTCAGTCACCACGCCCAGCCAGTTCGTCGCCCACGCTGCTAGAGGGTAACGAGTCCGTTTTCCCGTCGCCCGCGCCGCCGTGCAACGCGGCGTCGAGCCCGTCCTGCCAGGAGCGCAGCGGTTGGTATGCGGCGTCGTAACGCGTGGTCGACAAGGCGGAGTAGACCGGACGCGGCGCGGGCCGCGGATGCCGGTCGGTGGTCACCGGCAGGACCCGTTCGGGGTCGGCGCCGATCCCGGCGAACACCGCCCGGGCCAGTTCGTACCGGCTGGCCGGGCCCGTGTTGACCACGTGCAGCAGCGGCGCCGGAAACGGATCGTCGGCGATCTGCACCAGCGCCGCCACCAGGTCGGCGACATAGGTCGGCGAACCGGTCTGGTCGGCCACCACGTCCACGGTGGGGCGTTCGGCTTCCAGCCGGCGCATGGTGCCGACGAAATCGCCGCCGGTCCCGGTGTAGACCCATGCGGTGCGCACCACGGTCGCCTCGGGCAGCACGATGTGCACTTCACGCTCCCCGGCCAGCTTGCTCCGGCCGTAGACGCTGCGCGGACCGACGGGATCTTCCACCTCGTACGGTCGCGGTGCCCCGCCCTCCTGAGCACCGAACTCACCGCTGAACACGTAGTCGGTCGAGATGTGGATCAGCTGGGCACCGTTGTCTGCACAGGCGCGCGCTACATTCTTCGCGCCGGTGGCGTTGACGGCGTACGCACGCGCCTCATCGCTCTCGGCGATATCGACGGCGGTCAGGGCGGCACAATTGATCACGGTGTCGCCGGGGGCGACGTGATCGGTGCCGGCCGCCGGATCGGTGATGTCCCACTGCGCCGACGTGCACGCGAGCAGATCACGTCCCTGGGCGGTGAGTTCAGCCGCCAGGAAACGTCCGACCTGACCGCCTGCACCGATGATGACGATTCGGCCGGGCACGATGCGCCCCAACTAGCGGGCCAGCACGCCGGTGACGCGTCTTGCCAACCTACTCAACTGGGCCAACATGTTGCAACCATAGCCAATACCGGACCGGCGGCGGCCGCACTGAAGGCGCACCGATGTCTTTGCACACCGGTGCGGGTTGGCACGGCACACCGGTGCGGGTTGGCACGGCACACCGGTGCGGGTTGGCACGCCGGACCGCGGCTAACCGGATCCGGACCGGCCCGCAAGTAGCCTGGTGGCCATGCCCGCACAATCTGCCGGGGCCAAATCCGGCCTGCCGAAGGCGATGCGTGCGCTCGCCACCGTGACGGCGGCGGCGGTGATGGTGTCCACGGGCGTGGCCTGGAGCACTCTTCGCTCGTTCGAAGGTGGCATCAACCACGTGAATTCCGCAGCGCTTGGTGGCGGCGGTGGGGACGGCGCGATCGACATTCTGTTGGTCGGCGTGGACAGTCGCACCGACGCGCACGGAAATCCACTGTCGGCCGAGGAATTGACCTCGCTGCGCGTCGGGGACGACGTGGCCACCAATACCGACACCATCATTCTCATCCGCATCCCGAACAACGGGAGGTCCGCGACCGCGATCTCCATCCCTCGCGACACCTACGTCGAGCTTCCCGACAACCAGGGCAAGATGAAGATCAACGGGGTATACGGCGACGCCAAACTGGCCACCATGAAGGAACTCATCGAGGACCAGGGCATGGACCCGGCCGAGGGCGAGAAACACGGTATCGAGGCGGGCCGCGAGGCGCTGATCGAGACAGTCGCGCACCTGACCGGTGTCACCGTCGACAACTACGCCGAAATCGGGCTGCTGGGTTTCAGTTTGATCACCGACGCCCTCGGCGGTGTCGATGTCTGCCTCAAAGAGCCGGTGTACGAACCACTTTCCGGGGCGGATTTCCCGGCAGGGTGGCAGAAGCTCGATGGCCCGAGGGCGTTGAGCTTTGTCCGTCAGCGTCACGACCTGCCGCGCGGCGATCTGGATCGGGTGACCCGTCAGCAGGCGGTGATGGCATCGCTGGCGCATCAGGTGATTTCGGGTAAGACGCTGTCCAGTCCGGCCACCTTGGGCCGCCTGCAGACGGCCGTGCAACGGTCGGTGGTGCTCTCCGATGGCTGGGACATCATGGATTTCGTCACGCAACTCCAGGAGATCGCGGCCGGTTCGGTCGCCTTCGCCACGATTCCCATCCTGCGTGAGGACGGTTGGAGCGATGACGGCATGCAGAGCGTCGTCCGCATCGATGCCGACCAGGTGAAGGAATGGGTGAGCGGCCTGCTGGACGAGCAGGCCCAGGGCAACACCGACAAGGTGGCCTACTCGCCCGAGAAGACGACAGTCGACGTCGTCAACGACACGGATATCAACGGTCTTGCCGCCGCGGTGTCCGAGGTGCTTGCCGGCGTCGGCTTCGCGTCCGGTTCCGTCGGCAACCACGAGGGTGTCGGGGTGGCGAACAGCCAGGTCCGGGCCACCAGCGTCGATGACCTGGGCGCCCAGGCGGTCTCGAAGAGCCTTGGCAACCTGCCGGTCATCGAGGATCCCTCGATGACGCCCGGCACGGTGCAGGTGGTGCTGTCCTCGGACTACGCCGGTCCAGGCTCCGGGTTTGAGGGCACCGCTCCGACCGCGGATCCCGCGGGCAGCGAATGGTACGAGGGTTACGAGGGCGAGAGTCTGGTCTCCTCGACGGAGGACACGCCGGTCCCGCCGCCGTCGCCGATCATCACCGCCGGTTCGGATGACCCGCAGTGCGTGAACTGACGTGACGACGGTCAGTGCGGCACTGCTCGACCCGTTGATGAAACGCGATCCGGTCGGTCCGCGGATCACCTACTACGACGATGCCACCGGTGAACGCATCGAGGTGTCCACCGTGACGCTGGCCAACTGGGCCGCCAAGACGGCGAATCTGCTGCGCGACGAGCTCGGGGCAGGTCCGGGCAGCAGGGTCGCGGTACTGCTGCCTGCACACTGGCAGACCGCCGCCGTGCTGCTGGGCATCTGGTGGATCGGTGCGGAAGCCCTGCTGGGAGTAGATGATCCGGACGCCGACATCGCGCTGTGCACCGCGGACCGCCTCGATGACGCCGACGCGGCGGTGGGCACCGGTGAGGTGGTGGTGTTCTCGCTCGATCCGTTCGGCAAGCCGGTGCCCGACCTGCCGTTCGGGATCACCGATTACGCGACGTCGGTGCGTGTGCACGGCGACCAGATCATCCCCGAGCGCTCCCCCGGTGCCGCACTCAACGGCCGTACCGCAGCGAACCTGTTGGCGGCCGCCGCGGATTCGGCACGACGGCGTGGACTCACCGCGACTGATCGGGTGATGTCGTCGGCTTCGTGGGAGACCGACGACCAGCTCACGGACAACCTGCTTGCCGTTTTCGCGGCCGGCGCGTCGCTGGTGCAGGTGGCCCATCCGGACTCCGGAAAGCTCGCCCGCAGAATCGCGACCGAGAAGGTGACCCGCGAGCTCTGAGTCGCCTACCTGAGCAGCTGCCGGCTCATCACGACGCGCTGGATCTGGTTGGTGCCCTCGTAGATCTGGGTGATCTTGGCATCGCGCATGAAGCGCTCCACCGGGAAGTCGACGGTGTAGCCGTAACCACCGAACAGCTGCACCGCGTTGGTGGTCACCTCCATCGCGACATCGGAGGCGAAACACTTCGACGCAGACGCCAGGAACTGCAGATTGGGTTCCATGCGCTCGGCGCGAGCGGCCGCGGTATACACCATCAGGCGGGCGGCCTCGATCTTCATCGCCATATCCGCGAGCATGAACTGCGTGCTCTGGAAGTCTGCGATCGACTTGCCGAACTGCTTGCGCTCCTTGGTGTATGCGATCGACGCGTCCAGTGCACCCTGCGCGATTCCCACGGCCTGCGCGCCGATGGTGGGCCGGGTGTGGTCCAGTGTCGCCAGCGCGGTCTTGAAGCCGGTACCCGGCTCGCCGATGATGCGGTCACCCGGGATGCGGCAGTTCTCGAAGTACAGCTCGGTGGTGGGCGATCCCTTGATGCCCATCTTGTGTTCCTTGGGTCCGGCACTGAAACCCTCGTCATCCTTGTGCACGATGAACGACGAGATGCCGTTGGCCCCCTTGTCGGGGTCGGTCACCGCCATCACGGTGTACCAGGTCGACTTGCCGCCGTTGGAGATCCAGCACTTGGTGCCGTTGAGGATCCAGTCGTCGCCGTCTGCGACCGCCTTGGTGCGCATCGCCGCGGCGTCACTGCCGGCCTCCCGCTCGGAGAGCGCATAGGACGCGGTGGCCTCACCGGCTGCGATCGAGGGCAGCACCTTCTGTTTGAGCTCTTCGGATCCGCGCATCAACAGCCCTGTGGTACCGAGCTTGTTGCAGACCGGGATGAGCGAGGACGACGCACATACCCGCGCGACCTCCTCGATGACGATGCACGCCGCGACCGAGTCCGCTCCCTGCCCGCCGTACTCCTCGGGGATGAACACCGCGGAGAAGCCGGAGGAGTCCAGGGCCGCGAGGGCCTCGTCGGTGTAGCGCGCTTGCGCGTCCACCTCCGCGGCATACGGCGCGATTTCCTTCTCGCACAGATTGCGCAGCACTGTGCGCAGCTCATTGTGCTCGTCGGACAGCTGGAACAGGTCGAAAGACGGGTTGGCAACCATCGGGATCTCCTCGCTACTTGTCAGTAACTTTAATGGGTCGCGGACGCGTTGCTCCACGCCGGGCGCGCACAACGAGAATCCGTGCACATCGAACCATGTCGCGGTGACGCGGATAAGGGCAGCGCGGCGTACTGACTGACCGCGTTATCGGTGCCACCGGCCCTCGCGTTAACGGTCACCCAGAAGCTCGGCGCGCAACCGCGCATCCTTTCCCAGCACCGTCGCCTCGAGATCGGCCTGGAACTTCTCCACGCGCGCCCGTAGCGCGGGATTGCCCGTGGCGAGGATCCGCACAGCCAGCAGTCCGGCGTTGCGCGCGCCGCCGATGGACACCGTGGCCACCGGGACACCCGCGGGCATCTGCACGATGGACAGCAGCGAGTCCAGACCGTCCAGCCGGGCCAACGGCACCGGGACGCCGATCACCGGCAGAGGTGTGGCCGATGCGACCATCCCCGGCAGGTGTGCCGCGCCGCCGGCGCCTGCGATGATCACCTCGATACCGCGGCCGGCGGCGTCGCGCGCGTAGTCGAGCATCCGGCCGGGCGTGCGATGCGCCGAAACGACACCGACCTCGAAGGGGATGTCGAACTCGGCCAGCGCGGTGGCGGCATCGGTCATCACCGGCCAGTCGCTGTCACTGCCCATGATGACTCCGACCCGGGCCTGATTACTCATTCGGTGTGCTCATTCCAGTCATCGGTCCACTGCGCGTGCGACAACCAGTGTGCCGCCCGGTTGGCGCGTTCCCGCAAGGTGGCCACGCCTTCGGCGTCCCCCCGGTCGCCGACGAGGTTGACGTGGCCGAGTTTGCGGCCAGGCCACTCCCCCTTGCCGTACAGGTGCACTTTGGCGTCGGGCATCCGCGCGAACAGGTGATGGAGGCGTTCGTCGACGCTCATCGCCGGGGTCTGCGCGGCACCGAGCACATTGGCCATCACGGTGACGGGTGCACGGGCAGCGGTGTCACCGAGCGGATAGTCCAGGACCGCCCGCAGGTGTTGTTCGAACTGGCTGGTGACCGCTCCGTCCATGGTCCAGTGCCCGGAATTGTGCGGACGCATCGCGAGCTCGTTGACCAGCAGGGCGCCATCGGTGGTCTCGAACAGCTCGACCGCCAGCACCCCGACGACACCCAGCGCGTCGGCCAGTTGCAGGCCCAGCTGCTGCGCCTGCGCACCCAGCTCGCGGGACAGGTCCGGCGCCGGGGCGATCACTTCGACGCATATGCCGTCGTGCTGCACGGTCTGCACCACCGCCCACGCGGCGCCCTGACCGAACGGCGATCGGGCCACCAGCGCGGACAGCTCGCGCCGCATCGCCACCCGCTCCTCGACCAGAATGGCGACGCCGTCGGCAAGATAGCGGCCGGCCGCGGCCACGGCCTGCTCGGTGCCGTCGGCGATCACCACACCGCGGCCGTCATAGCCGCCCCGGATGGCCTTGATCACCACCGGGCCGCCGACCTGTGAGGCGAACGCGGCCACGTCGTCGACGGTCTGCACGTCGGTGAAACGCGGGACCGGAGCCCCCAGCGCCGACAGTTTGCGCCGCATGATCAGCTTGTCCTGGGCGTGGATCAGCGCCGCCGGTGGTGGTGCCACGTTGACACCGTCGGCGACCAGCTTGTCCAGCAGTTCGGTGGGGACGTGCTCGTGGTCGAAGGTCAGCGCGGCGACGCCCCGGGCGACCTCGCGCAGCGCGTCGTAATCGGTGTGGGCCCCGATCACCACATCGGGGCTGACCTGGGCGGCGGGGTCGCCTTCGTCGGAGGCCAGCACACGCAGGGTCTGGCCCAGCGCTATCGCTGCCTGATGGGTCATGCGGGCCAGTTGCCCGCCGCCGACCATAGCCACGACAGGGGTGGAACGAGGAGCATCACGCGGGTCCGGCACGCCCACCATGGTGGCATGACCTGCGACGAACGCACGATTCAGCAGCTGGCTGCCCGGTTCCGTACACTCGCTATCCGTGTCCTTTGCTGATGCCACGATCGCGCGCCTGCCCCGCCTGATCCGACCGTATGCCGAGCGGCACCACGAGCTGATCAAGTTCGCCATCGTCGGTGGCACCACGTTCATCATCGACTCGGCGATCTTCTACACGCTCAAACTGACGGTGCTGGAGCCCAAGCCGGTGACGGCGAAGATCATCGCCGGCGTGGTCGCGGTCATCGCCTCCTACATTCTCAATCGCGAGTGGAGCTTCCGGGACCGAGGCGGACGTGAGCGGCATCACGAAGCGCTGCTGTTCTTCGGTGTCAGCGCGGTCGGGGTGCTGCTGAGCATGGCTCCGCTGTACTTCTCAAGTTACGTGCTGCAATTGCGCGTTCCCGATGTCTCGCTGACGGTGGAGAACATCGCCGACTTCATCTCGGCCTACATCGTCGGCAATCTGATGCAGATGGCGTTCCGGTTCTGGGCGTTCCGCCGCTGGGTCTTCCCCGACGAGTTCGGCCGGGACCCGGATCAGGCGCTGGAGTCGGCGCTGACCGGCGGCGGTCTGGCCGAGGCCATCGAGAACCGCATCGATCCCCCGCTGCCCGCCGATTCGGACGCAACGGTGACCCCGCTGCGCCGTCCCCCGGGCCGCAGCAAGCAGGCCGATCAGCTCGGCGATTCCTCGGTCCCCAGGGTGTCGAAGACTTCGTGATACAGCAGCGAGTGGACGTGCTCCACCCGCGGAATATCGTAGAACTCGAGCGGATCCTGCGACGCCGATTCGATGATCAGGGTGCCGGTACGCAGCATCCGGTCCAGCAGGCCGTGCCGGAACTCCACGCTGTTGACGCGCGCCAGTGGAATATCGATGCCGGTTCGGGTCAGCAGCCCGTGCCGGAACATCACCCGGCGGTCGGTGATCACGAAATGCGTTGTCCACCACGTCATGAACGGCCACACCGTCAGCCAGCCGACGAGTATCAGCCAGGCCGCGGCGATCACCAGCTGCACCACCTGCTTTGCGGTGGCGTCCCAGTCGGTGCGCGACACCACCGCGGCGACGAAGGCCGCCAGCGCCGTGGCGACCAGCAGCACCAACACCGGGCCGATCAGTTGCTTCCAATGCGGATGCCGGTGCAGCACCACCTGCTCATCGCCCGCGAGCACATTGTCCGGGTAGCCCACAGAGCGACCTTACTGCTCGGCAGCTCCGGGAGCGGGCCGTAAATGCACGATGTCGCCGGCGGCGACGGGAGTCGTCCCGGCAGGTGACTCGATGAGCAACCGACCGCGGTCGTCCACTGCGGTAGCGGTACCGACCAGCTCCCGGTCACCCGGTAGCAGCGCTCGGACCCGCGCGCCGATGGTGCTGCTGCGGCTCCGGTAGTCCGCGAGCGCGACGTTGCCCCCGCGCCATTCCTCGATGCGTGCGCCGAGGTGCCGAAGGATGTTGAGCACCAACCGGTCGCGGTCGACGATGCCACCGGCGGCGAGCACCGAGGTGGCGCCGGGCTGATCGATCTCGTCCGCCCCGACGGTCACATTGAGGCCGATCCCGACGACCACCAAAGGCTGCGGCGAGGCGACCTCGGCCAGGATGCCTGCGACCTTGGCGCCGTCCACGAGTACGTCGTTGGGCCATTTCAAGGACGCGGTCACCCCGACCTCGTCGAGTGCCTCGACCACGGCGACCCCGGTCAGCAGGGGCAGAAGGGCCCAGTTGTGCTCGGCGACCCCCTTGGTCGATACACCCACCGACATCGCGATCGAACCCATCGAGACGCTCGACCAGACCCGGCCTGCGCGTCCGCGGCCGGCAGCCTGATCCTCGGCCAGCAGAACCGCGCCACCGATATCCTCCCCGGCGGCCGCGCGGGCGACCAGGTCGGCGTTCGTGGATCCGGTTTCCTCGACGACGTCGAGGCGCTGCCACCCGAACGTGGCACCGATGATCTCCGCGCGCAGCCTCGCGGCGTCGTGAGGAGTCCGGTTCACCTCAGCAGTCATTGCGCACCGGTCGGCCGGCAAATCGGTCGGTCAACCATTGCACCTGCGCCCCCAGATCCACGTCACCATGCCTTGTCCGGTTCGTACTGAAGGGTCACCGTACCGCCGGGCCCGACCGCGGGCGTTGCGGAATTGCGCCCAAACCACACCCACCTGTGCGGAATCTTAGGGAACCGTTAATATCGAGGACCATGACGAGCGTTACCGATCCTCCCGCACCGGCCGCCCCGCACGTAGTCGATATTCACACCACGGCCGGCAAGCTGGCCGACCTGCGCAAGCGCGCCGCAGAGGCGCTGCACCCGGTCGGTGAGACGGCCGTCGAGAAGGTGCACGCCAAGGGCAAGTTGACCGCGCGGGAGCGCATCTTCGCCCTGCTCGACGAGGGTTCGTTCGTCGAGCTCGATGCGCTGGCCCGTCACCGGAGCACCAACTTCGGCCTGGAGAACAACCGTCCCGTCGGCGACGGCGTGGTGACCGGCTACGGCACCATCGACGGCCGCGACGTCTGCATCTTCAGCCAGGACGCGACGGTGTTCGGCGGCAGCCTCGGCGAGGTCTACGGCGAGAAGATCGTCAAGGTCCAGGAGCTGGCCATCAAGACCGGCCGCCCACTGGTCGGTATCAACGACGGCGCCGGAGCCCGCATCCAGGAGGGTGTGGTCTCCCTCGGCCTGTACAGCAAGATCTTCCACAACAACATCAAGGCCTCCGGCGTGATCCCGCAGATCTCGCTGATCATGGGTGCCGCCGCGGGTGGGCACGTCTACTCCCCCGCGCTGACCGACTTCGTCATCATGGTCGACGGCACCAGCCAGATGTTCATCACCGGGCCCGACGTCATCAAGACCGTCACCGGCGAGGACGTCACCATGGAGGAACTGGGTGGCGCGCATACCCACATGGCCAAGTCCGGCACGGTGCACTACGTCGCCTCGGGCGAACAGGACGCCCTGGAGTATGTCCGCGACCTGCTCAGCTACCTGCCTGCCAACAACTACGCCGATCCGCCGCGGTACCCGGCGCCGGCTCCGACCGGATCCATCGAGGACAGCCTCACCGGTGAGGATCTCGAGCTCGACACCCTGATCCCGGATTCGCCGAATCAGCCCTACGACATGCACGAGGTCATCTCGCGGATTCTCGACGACGACGAGTTCCTCGAGGTGCAGGCCGGATACGCCACCAACATCCTCGTCGGGTTCGGCCGGGTGGACGGCCGTTCGGTCGGCATGGTGGCCAACCAGCCCACCCAGTTCGCGGGCTGCCTGGACATCAACGCCTCCGAGAAGGCCGCGCGGTTCATCCGCACCTGCGATGCGTTCAACATCCCGATCGTGCTGCTGGTGGATGTCCCGGGCTTCCTGCCGGGCACCGATCAGGAATTCAACGGCATCATCCGCCGCGGGGCGAAGCTGCTCTACGCCTACGGCGAGGCCACCGTCCCGAAGATCACCGTGATCACCCGCAAGTCCTACGGCGGCGCCTACTGCGTGATGGGCTCCAAGGACATGGGCGCCGACGTGGTGGTCGCCTGGCCGACCGCCCAGATCGCGGTCATGGGCGCCTCCGGCGCGGTCGGCTTCGTGTACCGCCAGGAGCTCAAGGCGGCGGCCCAGGAGGGAAAGGACGTCGACGCCCTGCGCCTGGAGCTGCAGCAGACCTACGAGGACACCCTGGTGAACCCGTACATTGCGGCCGAGCGCGGTTACGTCGATGCCGTCATCCCGCCGTCGCACACCCGCGGCTACGTCGCGACCTCGCTGCGGCTGCTGGAGCGCAAGATCAGCCAGGTGCCGCCGAAGAAGCACGGAAACATCCCGCTGTGAGCGAATCGAGCGAGGCGACAGTGTCCGAGAACGAGACCGACACCACGCCGGCGACCCACGAGCCGCATATCAAGGTGCTCAAGGGCTCTCCCACCGATGTGGAGCTGGCCGCGCTGATCGGTGTGCTGTCCGCCGCTGGCAGCGGCCCGGCCGAGCCCGAAATTGCCGGGGTGAATCTGTGGGGCCATCCGGTCGACCGGCTGCGCTACCAGGTGCACAGTTGGCAGCGGGTGTCGCTGCTGGAACGGACTCACCTGCGCCGCAGGTGAGTGGCATCCGCCTCGTTCTGGGTTCGGCCTCCTGCGGCCGGCTCGGCGTGCTGCGGCAAGCGGGCGTCGACCCGTTGGTCGTAGTGTCCGATGTGGACGAGGACGCCGTCATCGCCGCGCGGCCGCAGGACTCCCCGGCACACGTGGTCGCCGCGCTGGCCTGCGCCAAGGCGCGTCGTGTCGTCGAGCTGATCGACGGCGATGTCGCGGCGGACTGCGTCGTCGTCGGCTGTGATTCGATGCTCGAGGTCGATGGCGTGCTGAATGGGAAGCCCGGCACGATCGAGGCCGCACGCCGTCAGTGGCAGTCCTCGGCGGGGCGGGCCGGCTTGCTGCACACCGGGCACAGCGTGCTGCGGGTGCGCGACGGCGCCGTCGTCGGCGAGACCGGCCGAACAGCCACCACCACCGTGCATTTCGGCGTGCCGAGCGATGATGATCTGGATGCCTACCTGGCCAGTGGTGAACCTCTTCATGTCGCAGGAGGTTTCACGCTGGACGGTTTGGGTGGCTGGTTCGTCGACCGCATCGAGGGCGACCCGTCCAATGTCATCGGGATCAGCCTGCCGCTGCTACGAATTCTGCTCGCCGATCTCGATATTTCTGTAGCCACGGTGTGGGCGGCGAACAGGATCAGCGGCGCCTGAGCCGGGTGCGAGCATCGGGGCATACCGCATGGGTACGCTCATGGTGTGCCGCTTCCTGTCGATCCAGACCGTGCCCTCGCCGCCTACGCGCATCCCGAACGTTTGGTCACCGCGGATTGGCTGTCGGCCAACCTCGGGCGCCCCGGGCTGTCCATCGTCGAGTCCGACGAGGACGTGTTGTTGTACGACACCGGGCACATCCCCGGCGCGGTGAAGATCGACTGGCATACCGATCTCAACGATCCCACTGTCCGCGATTACATCGACGGCGCCCAGTTCGCCGAACTGATGAACCGCAAGGGCATCTCGCGGGATGACACCGTCGTGATCTACGGCGACAAGAGCAACTGGTGGGCGGCCTACGCGCTCTGGGTGTTCACGCTGTTCGGCCATCCCGACGTCCGGCTGCTCGACGGCGGGCGTGATCTGTGGGTGTCCAACAGTCGCGATACCACTCTGGATGTGCCGAACAAGCCGAGCGCCGGCTACCCGGTGGTCGACCGCGACGACGCCGCCATCCGGGCATTCCGCGAGGACGTCCTCGGGGTACTGGGACGCGAGCCCCTGATCGACGTGCGCTCACCCCAGGAATACACCGGAGAGCGCACCCACATGCCCGATTACCCGGAAGAGGGCGCGCTGCGCGCTGGCCACATCCCGACCGCGGTGTCGATCCCATGGTCCAAAGCCGCCGAGGACAGCGGGCGGTTCCGCAGCCGTGCGGATCTCGACCAGCTGTACGGGCACCTCAGCGCGGATGACAAGACAATCGTGTACTGCCGTATCGGCGAGCGCTCCAGCCACACCTGGTTCGTGTTGACCCATCTGCTGGGCCTGCCCAATGTGCGCAACTACGACGGGTCCTGGACGGAATGGGGTAACGCGGTTCGGGTGCCGGTCGCGGTCGGCTCAGAGCCCGGCGCGGCGCCCTGCGCCTCGTGACGATGCCGGCGGCCCTGAGCGAGGTCGTCGGAGAGTTCCAGGAAGTCACCGGGCGAGACAAGCTCCAACTGCTGCTGGAGTTCGCCAACGACCTACCCGCACTGCCGGCCCATCTCGAAGAGGCGTCCATGGAGCCGGTCCCCGAGTGCCAGTCGCCGCTGTTCCTCGACGTCGACGCCACCGACCCCGACCGCGTCCGGCTGTACTTCAGTGCCCCGCCTGAGGCACCGACCACCCGGGGCTTCGCGTCGATCCTGGCTGCCGGCCTGGACGGCCAGTCCACGGCCGATATTCTCGCGGTGCCCGATGACTTCTACGCCGACCTCGGCCTGGCCGCGCTGATCAGCCCGCTACGGCTGCGGGGAATGTCCGCCATGCTGGCCCGGATAAAACGGCGCCTGCGCTCAAGCTGAACCCGGTGAATTTTCGGGGGTCCGACTCGCCACCCCGGAATTGGACACTTAAACTTCGCCCGATACATTCTTAAAGACGTTTCTTAGAGAACATGCCTTCAGGAGGCCGCCCAGTGCCCAGTCACGCCAGCTCGAAGATCTCGAAGGTGCTCGTCGCCAACCGCGGGGAGATCGCCGTCCGTGTGATCCGAGCCGCGAAGGATGCCGGGCTGGTCAGCGTGGCCGTCTACGCCGAGCCGGATGCCGACGCACCCCACGTACGGCTCGCCGACGAGGCGTTCGCGCTCGGCGGTCAAACCTCGGCCGAGTCCTACCTTGTCTTCGAGAAGCTGCTGGACGCCGCGGCGAGGTCCGGCGCCAATGCCATCCACCCCGGGTACGGCTTCCTGAGCGAGAACGCCGACTTCGCCCAGGCCGTCCTCGACGCCGGGCTGATCTGGATCGGCCCGAGCCCGCAGTCCATCCGCGACCTCGGCGACAAGGTCACCGCACGCCATATCGCCGCGCGTGCCGACGCTCCCCTGGTTCCCGGCACCCCCGACCCGGTCCAGGACGCCGACGAGATCCTCGCCTTCGCCAAGGAGTACGGCCTTCCGATCGCCATCAAGGCAGCCTTCGGCGGGGGCGGCCGCGGCATGAAGGTCGCCCGCACCCTCGAAGAGATCCCCGAGCTGTTCGACTCGGCCACCCGTGAGGCCGTCTCGGCATTCGGCCGTGGCGAGTGCTTCGTGGAGCGTTACCTGGACAAGCCGCGCCACGTCGAGGCTCAGGTCATTGCGGACACCCACGGCAACGTCGTTGTCGCGGGTACCCGCGACTGCTCGCTGCAGCGACGCTTCCAGAAGCTCGTGGAAGAAGCACCGGCTCCCTTCCTCACCGACGCTCAGCGCAAGGAGATCCACGAGTCCGCCAAGCGTATCTGCAAGGAGGCCGGCTACTACGGTGCCGGCACCGTGGAATACCTGGTCGGCCAGGACGGCCTGATCAGCTTCCTCGAGGTCAACACCCGCCTGCAGGTGGAACACCCGGTCACCGAGGAGACCGCGGGCATCGACCTGGTGCTGCAGCAATTCAAGATCGCCAACGGCGAAGCCCTGGACATCACCGAGGACCCGACCCCGCGCGGCCACTCCTTCGAGTTCCGCATCAACGGCGAGGACGCCGGCCGCGGATTCCTGCCGGCCCCCGGGCCCGTCACCAGCTTCGTCCCGCCCGCCGGCCCGGGTGTGCGGCTGGACTCCGGTGTCGAGACCGGCTCGGTCATCGGCGGGCAGTTCGACTCGATGCTGGCCAAGCTGATCGTCACCGGCGCCACCCGCGACGAGGCCCTGGCCCGCTCGCGCCGCGCGCTGGCCGAGTTCAACGTCGAGGGCCTGGCGACCGTCATCCCGTTCCACCGCGCGGTGGTGTCCGATCCCGCCTTCATCGGTGACGCCGACGGCTTCACCGTGCACACCCGCTGGATCGAGACGGAGTGGGACAACACCGTCGAACCGTTCACCGGCGGAGAACCCCTCGACGAAGAGGGCAACCTGCCCCGGCAGAAGGTCGTTGTCGAGGTCGGCGGGCGACGGCTGGAGGTATCGCTGCCCGGTGACCTGGCGATCGGCGGCGGCACCGCCGGCGGCGGTGCGATTCGCAAGAAGCCCAAGGCCCGCAAGCGTGGCGCCAGTGGTGGCGCGGCCGCCTCCGGCGACTCGGTGACCGCACCCATGCAGGGCACCGTCGTGAAGGTGGCCGTCGAAGAGAGCCAGCAGGTGTCCGCGGGCGACCTGCTCGTGGTCCTGGAGGCCATGAAGATGGAGAACCCGGTCACCGCCCACAAGGACGGCACCATCACCGGACTGTCCGTCGAAGCCGGGGCGGCCATCACCCAGGGCACCGTGATCGCCGAGATCAAGGACTGATTTCTGCCGAACGGCCACTTGGTGTGGCCACTCGACGGAGCAACGCCATGGAACCTGTCGAAATCAACAACGGCCAGTGGTACCTGCGTGGGCTGCGCTATGACGATCGTGTCGATGACCGCCCCGCGCTGGCCGATCTCGGCGAGAACGACCTCGACTACATCGACGAGGCCGCAGACGGCTGGGAATCGGACACCCTCTACACCTGGGCTGTCTGTGAGCCGAGTACCGGCGAACTGCTCGCCGAGGTCACGCTGGACCGCACCACGGGCTTCATGGCCAGTAGGGCACGCCGCGGCTTCGAGGACGCCGCGGCGATGTCCGAGGACACCGTGCGGCGCTACGCGGCGGCCGCCCTCGGCCTGACGGTCCACACCTGAGCTGAGGGCCTGTCACTGCGCGTCGATATCGGCCCCGGTGGCCAGATCACCGCACTCCACCGTGACGACATCGGCGCGGGCCCGCAGGAACGGCCCGGCGCCCACATCCCCACTCAGTCCCTCCAGCAGGGCCTGCCAGTGCTTGCGTGCCAGCACGACAGGATGCCCCGGACGTCCGTGATAGACCGCCCTGGCCAACCCGGACGGTGTTGCACGTGCCGCATCGAGCACCCGCCGCACGACATCACCGCCGACATCGGGGGTGTCGACGAGCTGCACGACGGCATAGTCGGCCTCGACGGCGTGCAGGCCGGCCCGCAGCGATGCCGACAGCCCGTCGGCCCAGTCGGCGGCGATGACCGCACGCGAGGCAGTGGGCACGGCGACGGCGGGCACGTCGACGGCGTCCTCGCCGGCGGCACCCAGCACCACCACCACCTCATCGCAGCCGCCGCTGTTCAGCGCCGCGACCGCCCGGTTCAACCAATCACCATTTTCAGCAAGGACTTTCGGCATTCCATACCGCATTCCGGCGCCGGCGCCGAGCACCACGCCGGCCGCTTTCCCGTTTCTGGACATGGCATCTAGTGTGGACCCCACCGTTCGGGCGCCTCCACCGAGGCCGGTGACGCCGTCATCACGATGGTGGTCCCGAGTTGCCTTGATGAGAGTTCATTGAGGTAATTGTCCGACCACGAGAATGTGGCGTAGGGTCGATTTCAGGTTGAGTTCCCAGCCGGCTGCACGCGTCAAAGCACACACGGCGTTCTGAGGACCCCCACGCCGAGCAATGCGGGTCCTGAATATTCAGGACCCCATACCTCGCCGACGCGAGGCCAGCACATTCAGGCGTTCCGAGTGCGACCCGACTGACGGAGTCAATATGTCGAACATCCACATCAGCGGACGGGCCGCGGCGACGCGGCGCGCCACCGGCGACAGAGCAACCTATGCGACACAGGCACTACCGCCTTCGACCGTTGTCATTACCGTCGAAGGTGAACTCGACGCGGCCAACACCACCCAGTTCAGCGATTACATCCAGGCACGTCTTCGCGATGCCGACAAGCTCGTGCTGGATCTCAATGGCGTGACATTCTTTGCCGCAGAAGCATTTTCGACCGTACACAAGGTCAGCGTGCAAGCCGCCGCCCGCGGTGTGCACTGGGATCTGCTGACCAGCGCGGCCGTCGACAGGATGCTGACGATCTGCGATCCCGACCATGCACTGGGCAGGCTGCGGCGCGCTGGCTGACCTATTGCAGCTCGTCGCGGCCTATTGCAGCTCGTCGCGCAGACGCGCCAGGGACTTCGCCAGCAGCCGCGAGACGTGCATCTGCGAGATGCCGACGCGCTCGGCGATCTGCGACTGCGTCATCGACTCGAAGAACCGCAGGATCAGCACCGTGCGCTCACGCTCGGGCAGGGTGGCGAGCAAGGGACGCAGCGCCTCCCTGTTCTCGATCTGCTCCAGCGCATCGTCCTGGGAGCCGAGGGTATCCGCGATCGCCGGGGACTCGTCGTCGCCCGAACCACCACTGTCGATGGACAGCGTGTTGTAGGAACTACCGGCGATGAGGCCTTCGACCACCTCTTCGCGGTCCATCCCCAGTTCGGCGGCGAGTTCGGACGGGGTCGGTGCGTGACCGAGCCGCTGCGACAACTCCGCGGTGGCGGCGCCCAACCGCAAATGAAGTTCCTTGAGCCTGCGCGGCACCTTGACCGACCAGCCGTTGTCGCGGAAATGCCTGCGCACCTCGCCCATGATGGTCGGCACCGCGTAGGACGTGAAGTCCGACCCGGCATCGACATCGAAACGGTTGACGGCGTTGACCAAGCCGACCCGCGCCACCTGCACCAGGTCGTCGCGAGCTTCACCGCGGCCTTCGAACCGACGCGCAATATGGTCTGCCAATGGGAGGCAGCGCTGCACAATCCGCTCCCGCTGCCTCGCGAATTGTGCTGAGTCATCGGATACCTCGCGGAGTTCGCGGAACATCTCGAGGACGTCGGCATATTCCGAGGTCACTGCAGCAGGCTCGCTCGTCTCGCAGTGAGCGAAATTCCGAATACCCGGCCGGCACCGGCGCTCTGCCCCTTGGTGAACGTGCTGACCTCGTCGGTGAGCGAACTCAGGACGTGCCAGCTGAAGCTGCCCGGCGCGACGATGGCGTCGTCGTCGGCCTCACATGTCGTCGATGCGTGCACCACCAGCGCGTTGTCTCGAGGTTCGACCCGCACCAGCAGATCGGAGCCGGCGACCGATGACCGGATCAACCGGGTGGCGGCCTCATCGACCGCGAGTCGCAGATCGGAGACCG
The DNA here is from genome assembly GCA_011620645.1 of Mycobacterium sp. Lineage (GTDB taxonomy): Bacteria > Actinomycetota > Actinomycetes > Mycobacteriales > Mycobacteriaceae > Mycobacterium. Next base: position 83,545 of record WOYS01000020.1, on the reverse strand, counting down.
CGTCAAAATCCAGGTCTTCGAACGTGGCGACGGTAGCGACCAGCGCTCGCAGCACAGCCAAGTTCTCCACGGTGGCCGCCACCCGGAGCTCGACCGTTCGATCGCCGACGACCGCACCACCGTGCGCGCCCGTTGCCTGCACCATCTGACCTCCCGCTGATCCGCTCGGAGGTTACCCCACATCGGCCGGTCGCTAACCAATGGTGCCGCACCCCCCTCCGTGTCTCACCCTCGCGCGCTGGGTAACCAGCCTTATCAGCAACACGTTGCGCGAGATACTCATTGCGGTCGCTGTGGTGCTGACCACCCGTTGCGCAGCGATGCTCAAACATAGATGCTCAAACGTATTGGCTCTCAAGGCTGGTGCTGGCGTATCTCCTGGTCGGCGCGATCACCGGTTTCGGGCATGACGGGCATTTGTGGATTCACTTCAGCGGAGCCCTTGTCACGCTTGCTACGACGCGGGATTTCTTGCGGCCGAACGAGATCAGTGGACGATAACCCGTGCGCCTTGGCGTGTTTGCGTTCCGGGGAGGCTGGGCATACCCATGGCATGTTGGTTCGTAGAATAGCCCGCCCGTTACTGTCAGCCGCTTTCATCGGACAGGGCATCGAAGCCCTCAGAGATGTGAAGCCCGCAGCCGAAATCGTCCAGCCGACGCTCGACGGCCTGCACTCCCTGCCGAATTCGGTGTCCGACAAGGTGCCCGACAATGCCGTGACGGTGGCCAAGATCAATGCCGCGGTTCAGATAGGCGGCGGCCTGCTGCTGGCCACGGGCCGCATTCCGCGAGTCGCGTCCGCACTGCTGGCTGCCACGGTGATTCCGGGAAACCTCGGTCGGCACATGTTCTGGGAGGAGACCGATCCGGTGCTCAAGGCGGACAAGCGCCGCGCATTCCTCACCGACGTGAGTCTGATCGGCGGCTTGGTGCTTGCCTCTGCCGACACCGCGGGCAAGCCGTCACTGGGATGGCGGGGACGGCGCGCAGGCCGCCACGTCGCCGAGAGAGTCTCTTCGGCTCTGCCGTCATCCAATGACAGCCTGCTCGACTCCGAATTCGCCGAGAGGCTGGGGCACGGGGTCGAGCGTGGGCGCGAGCTCGCCGAAACCGCCTATGACCGGGCCGCGCCGCTCGCGGTCACCGCCTATGAACGAAGCGCGCATGCCCTGCAGAAGGGCGCCGACAAGGCCGCGCCGCTGGCTGCCGAGGCACGCCGCCGTGGTGCCGAGCTGGCCGAGACCGCTCTCGAACAGGGCGGCGAACAACTGTCCTCCCGCTGGCGACGGATGCGCTCGTAGATCATGGCTATCTCCTTTTTCCGACCGACTTCTTCTCCCCGACCGACTTCTCTCCCCGACCGACTTCTCCCACCTGCACCCGCTTCCGGGCTACTCACCCAGCCAGGGTAGATCCGCGCTCGGGCGGTGGCGGCCGAACGGACTCATCCACGGAATCCCGCCAAGGCGGGCAGGCTCATGGTGAGGACCGACAGCATCAGCAGCATCAGGAACCAGCCGGCGCCCTGCCATGCCCACCAGATTTGGCGGTTCTTCCACGTCTGATAGGTGCGCACGAACGCACGCAGCCCGCCGCCGAACAGGATGACGGGCGCACCGAGCGCCAAGACCAGGCGTTCCGGCCGGCCGCACGCGGCCGAATCGCCGACCATACCGTCGCAGGTGCGGGCCAATACCGCGGCCACGATCAGGAATCCGATTCCGAGCAGCGCCACCACCACACCGAACCGAATCGCGGCCCGCACCTCGGGGTCGTCCCGCCACACACCCGGCTCGCGGATCATCGCTTTCGCGCCGTGAGCCTTGTGATGCCGATCACCATGCAGTGGGGATGCCCGGGCAGACCCGGTGGCAAACCTCAGGAGTCGACCCTTGAGGCGGGCGATCAGCAGTAGCCGGGGCGCGTCGACCGAAGAAACCGGTGCCACCGGCCTTGGATCCGATGTCCGAGCCTGCCCCTACCATGCGACGGTGCGGATCAAGATCCTTCTTGCGGTGGGCATCACGACCGGTGCCGGCGCGTTCGTCGCGGGTGCCATCTGGCCGTTCGCGCTGTCCCTGGCGCTACTCGCGCCATTGCTGCTGGCGGCCGCACCGCATTTTCTGACCGGCTTACGCACACCGGCCCCGAACGAGAACCCGATCGACATCATGTCGGGGACCGAGTTCGAGGACTACGTCGCGCGGATCGCGCGCTCTTGCGGCGCGCCAGTCATCATGACGTCGATCACCGGCGACTGGGGCGTCGACCTGGTCGTGGGCATGCGCCCGAATCGACTTGCCATCCAATGCAAACGGCTGAACCGTCCGGTCGGTGCGGGGGCCGTGCAGGAAGTCGTCGCCGGTGCCGCGATGCAGGACTGCACCCGCACCATGGTCGTGACCAACAACGAGTTCACTCCTGCCGCGAAGAAACTGGCCGAGCGGCACGACTGCATCCTGGTGAGCGGGGTCGAACTGCCCCGATTGAAGGGGCTGATCCGCGGCCTCATGTCCGCCGCCCGATAAGGTCACCTACCGGCGAGCACGTCGCGCACCGCATCCACGGCCGCGTCGATCTCGGCGGTCGTCACCGTCAACGCCGGCCGGAAACGCACCGAATCCGCGCCACTGGCCAGCATGATGACCTGCCGATCCCACAGCAGGCGGACCAGTTCATCACGGTCGGCCGCTGCGGGCATGCTGAACGCGCACATCAGTCCTCGGCCCCGCGGATCGAGCACCCGGCCCGGGTACTCGGCCGCCAATCCGCTGAGTCGGTCCAGCAGGTGGCGGCCCGTCGTGGCGGCATTGCCGATCAACTCGTCGGCCTCGATGACCTCCAGGATGCGCCGGGCACGCACCATATCGGTGAGGTTTCCACCCCAGGTGGAGTTGATGCGCGAACTGACAGAGAACACGTTGTCGGGCACCTCGTCGATGCGACCGCCGGCCATCACGCCGCACACCTGGGTTTTCTTACCGAAGGCCAACACGTCCGGCGTCACGCCCAACTGTTGGTAAGCCCAGGCAGTTCCGGTGATTCCGCAGCCGGTCTGCACTTCGTCGAAGATCAACAGCGCGTCGAACTCGTCACACAGCGCACGCATTGCGGCGAAGAATTCCGGGCGGATGTGCCGGTCCCCGCCCTCGCCCTGGATCGGTTCGGCGATGAAACAGGCGATGTCATCTGGATGGGCGAGGAAGGCGGCACGGGCCTGGCGCAGCGACTCGGCTTCCAGCGCAGCGATATCCACACCGGGGCGCAGGTAGGGCGAATCGATGCGCGGCCAGTCGAACTTGGGGAACCGCGCGACCTTGTTGGGGTCGGTGTTGGTCAGCGACAGCGTGTAACCGCTGCGACCATGGAATGCCCCGCGCAGATGCAGCACCCGGGTCCCCAACAACGGGTCGCGCCCATGCGCCTGGTTGTGGCGACTCTTCCAGTCGAACGCCACCTTCAGCGCGTTCTCGACGGCAAGCGCTCCCCCGTCGACGAAGAACAGGTGCGGCAGCGCCGGGTCGCCGAGTACGCGGGCGAACGTCTCGACGAAACGGGCCATCGGGACGGTGTAGACATCGGAGTTACTCGGCTTGTTGATCGCCGCCTGGGCGAGTTCGGCGCGGAAGGCCGCGTCGTCGGCGAGCGCCGGATGATTCATGCCGAGCGCCGAGGACGCGAAGAACGTGAACATGTCCAGATACCGACGGCCGTCCCGGGCATCGACGAGTTCCATCCCGCGGGACCGGTCGAGATCGAGCACCAGATCCATGCCGTCGGCCAGCATGTTGCGACGCAGCACGTCGTGCACGCGGTCGGCCCGCAGTTCATCGGCGGTGGGCTGGTAACCAGCGGCATCGAGAGCGTAGACAGCGGTCATGCGGCCATACTAACGCAATCTTTACATCCAATAGGCCCTATGACCGTAACTATTCCGGCAGGTTGGTTCGTCCATCGTAAAACGTCTGTAAGATGATGGTGCTTCGTGTGCGGACGTTGGCCGCTGTGCGGATTCGCTGCAGCAGGTCTTCCAGCGTCCGCGCCGAAGCGACACGCACCAACAGGACGTAGCTCTCATCCCCGGCCACCGAATAGCACGACTCGATTTCATCGATATGGCGCAGCCGGGCCGGAGCGTCATCGGGTTGAGAGGGATCGAGAGGAGTGATGGCCACGAACGCCGACAGCATGTGTCCGACGGTCTCTGGGTTGATCCGCGCGGTGTATCCGGTCACCACACCGCGCGTTTCCAGCCGTCGCACCCGCGACTGCACCGCCGAGACCGACAACCCGGCGCTCGCCGCCAGGTGCGCCAGGGTGGCCCGGCCATCCGCGATGAGTTCCCGCACCAGATTCCGATCGATCTCGTCGAGGTGCTCGGTGTCGACCATGGCCGGAGACTACCCCGGCGGGTCCGGCGGGCAGGAGCGTAGCGACCCGGGGAATTGGACCAGCATGCCGGACGCGATCGGATGACCGTTCCGACTTCACAGTTGCGCGCCGCGTTCGCCGCATCGCTGTCACAGATGTACGGCGCCGAGGTCCCCGCATACAACACCCTTGTCGAGGTCGCCACCGAGGTGAACCGCGACACCGCCGGTGACTCGCGGCTGGGCTCACTGGACCGCGTCACCGCCGAGCGCCATGGCGCGATCCGGGTGGGCAATGCCCGTGAACTGTCGGATGTAGCCGACCTGTTCTCCGCCTTCGGGATGCATCCGGTGGGCTACTACGATCTTCGTGAGGCCGCCTCGCCCGTGCCGGTGGTCTCGACTGCGTTCCGTCCGATCGATGCGATCGAATTGGACCATAACCCGTTTCGGGTGTTCACCTCGATGCTGGCCACCGCGGACACGCGCTTCTTCTCCCCGGATCTCGGTAACCGGGTCGAGCGTTTCCTCGCGGCCCGGCAGCTCTTCGACCCTGCACTGATCGCCGATGCACGCCGCATCGCCGCGGCCGGCGGCGCACCGTCCGGGGAGGCCGACGATTTCGTCGCGCATGCGACGGCGGCGTTCGCCCTTTCCCACGATCCGATCGACACCGGGTGGTACACCGAACTGTCCCAGGTGTCCGCGGTGGCCGCCGATATCGCCGGCGTGGCCACCACGCACATCAACCATCTGACGCCGCGAGTACTCGACATCGACGAGCTGTACCGCCGGATGGTCGCCAGGGGCATCATCATGATCGGCAAAATCCAGGGCCCTCCCCGCTGGGACGGTCCCGATGTGCTGTTGCGCCAGACATCATTTCGCGCGCTGTCGGAGCCCCGCTGGTTCCGGGGTTCCCACGGCACGGTCACCGAGGGCAACCTGCGGGTGCGGTTCGGCGAGGTCGAGGCCCGTGGCGTCGCCCTCACCCCCGCGGGCCGCAAGTGCTACGACGCGGCGATGGCCACTCCCGAGCCGGCCATGGTGTGGGGCGAGTACTTCCCCGACACCGACGCCGAGATGGCCGCGCAGGAACTGGCCTTCTACCGCAGCGGCGATCCGGCGAAACCCGTCGTGTACGAAGACTTCCTGCCCGCCTCGGCGGCGGGGATATTCCGTTCCAACCTCGACCACGACGCCGAGTCGGTGGATGCGCCCGACGAATCCGATTACAGCCACGACTGGATGGCCGGCGCCATCGGCCATCACATCCACGACCCTTATGACCTCTACGAGAAAGCGGCAAGATGACGAGCGTGAAAACCAGCAGCCTTCCCACGGCCGCCGACCTCCGCGACCGGGTGCGTGTCGCACTGCAGGCGATAGGCGCCGACATCCGACTCGGCGCGCCGGGAGAGCCCGGCCTGCCCGCGAGCACGCCGATCAGCGGTGACGTGCTGTTCTCGGTCCCCGAGACCAGCGCCGAGCAGACCAAAGCCGCCATCGCCGACGCCGCGGCCGCATTCCTCGGGTGGCGGACGACACCGGCCCCGGTCCGCGGCGCACTCGTGGCGCGATTGGGTGAGCTGCTCACCGAGCACAAAGAGGATCTGGCCACGCTGGTGACCGTGGAGGCGGGCAAGATCACCTCCGAGGCGCTCGGCGAGGTGCAGGAGATGATCGACATCTGCCAGTTCGCCGTCGGGCTGTCCCGGCAGCTGTACGGCAGGACCATCGCCTCGGAGCGGCCCGGCCACCGACTCATGGAGACCTGGCATCCCCTGGGCGTGGTCGGCGTCATCACCGCCTTCAACTTCCCAGTGGCGGTGTGGGCCTGGAATACCGCGGTCGCGCTGGTGTGCGGTGACACCGTGGTGTGGAAGCCCTCGGAGCTGACCCCGCTGACCGCCGTCGCGTGTCAGGCCCTGATCGAGCGCGCCTGCTCCGATGTCGGAGTCGACGGATCCGTCAGCCGGCTGATTCAGGGCGGCCGCGAGATCGGCGAACAGCTGGTCGACGATCCTCGTGTCGCCCTGGTGAGCGCCACCGGTTCGGTGCGGATGGGTCAGGAGGTCGGCCCGCGGGTGGCCCGCCGCTTCGGCAAGGTGCTGCTGGAACTCGGCGGCAACAACGCCGCGATCGTGACGCCGTCGGCCGATCTGGATCTCGCGGTGCGCGCCATCGTGTTCTCCGCGGCGGGGACGGCAGGCCAGCGGTGCACGACGATGCGACGGGTGATCGTGCACACCTCGATCGCCGACGAATTGTGCCGGCGGGTCGCCGCGGCGTACCAGACGCTGCCCATCGGCGATCCGTCCGCCGCGGGCACCCTGGTGGGCCCGTTGATCCATACCCGCGCCTACCGCGACATGGTCGGTGCCCTCGAAGCCGCCCGCGCCGACGGTGGCGAGGTCGTCGGCGGGCACCGCCACGAACTCGGTGATGAGGGTGCGTTTTACGTCGTACCCGCGCTGGTCCGGATGCCGGCCCAGACCGAGGTCGTGCACAACGAAACCTTCGCGCCGATCCTGTATGTGCTGACCTACGATGATCTCGACACCGCGATCGAGCTGAACAATGCGGTGCCGCAGGGCCTTTCGTCGGCGATCTTCACCACCGACATCCGCGAGGCGGAGCGGTTCATGGCGGCCGACGGGTCGGACTGCGGTATCGCCAACGTCAACATCGGCACCTCCGGCGCCGAGATCGGCGGCGCGTTCGGCGGCGAGAAGCAGACCGGTGGCGGCCGGGAGTCCGGATCGGACTCCTGGAAGGCCTACATGCGCCGGGCGACCAACACCGTCAACTACTCGTCCGAGCTGCCGCTCGCCCAGGGGGTGCAGTTCGGGTGAGCGGGGCTCGGTAGTATCGCGGGCTGTGAGCGAGCAGGTCGAACAGAGAGAATTCCAGGCAGAGGCCCGTCAGCTGTTGCAGCTGATGGTGCACTCCATCTACTCCAACAAGGACTCGTTCCTACGGGAACTGGTCTCGAACGCCTCCGACGCGCTGGACAAGCTGCGGCTCGCGGCGTACCAGGACAAGGACCTGGACGTCGACACCTCCGACCTGCACATCGAGATAGATGCCGATAATGCTGCGCGTACGCTGACGATCCGCGACAACGGCATCGGCATGTCCCGCGACGAGGTCGTCGACCTGATCGGCACCCTCGCCAAGTCCGGTACCGGCGAGCTGCGCCGCAAGCTCAGCGAGGCGCAGCAGCAGGGCGAGGTCAGCGACCTCATCGGCCAGTTCGGCATCGGGTTCTATTCGACGTTCATGGTGGCCGACTCGGTAGTGCTGCTGACCCGTAAGGCGGGCGAGAGCACCGCCACCCGTTGGGAATCCAGCGGCGACGGCACCTACACCATCGCCACCGTCGACGACGCTCCGCAGGGCACGTCGGTCACGTTGCACCTCAAGCCCGAGGACGCCGACGACGAGCTGCACGACTACACCTCGCCGTGGAAGATCAGGCAGCTGGTCAAAAAGTACTCCGACTTCATCTCCTGGCCGATCCGGATGGAGGTCGAGAAGACCGTCCCAGCCAAAGAGTCGGATACCGGGGAAGCCACTCCGCCCACCATTACCGTCGAGACGGAGACCATCAACTCGCGCACCGCACTGTGGGCGAAGTCCAAGAGCGACGTCTCCGACGAGGAGTACCGGGAGTTCTACCGGCACATCGCGCATGCATGGGATGAGCCACTCGATGTCATCGCGATGAAGGCCGAAGGCACCTTCGAGTATCAGGCGTTGTTGTTCATCCCGTCGCAAGCGCCGTTCGATCTGTTCAACCGCGACGGGCACACCGGCGTGCAGCTGTACGTCAAGCGTGTCTTCATCATGGGCGACTGCGACGAGCTCATTCCGCCGTACCTGCGGTTCGTCAAGGGTGTCGTCGACGCACAGGACATGTCGCTCAACGTGTCTCGTGAGATTCTTCAGCAGGACCGCCAGATCAAGGTGATCCGGCGCAGCCTCACCAAGAAGGTGCTCTCGGCGATCAAGGACCTGCAAGCCAGCCGCCCGGACGACTATGCGACCTTCTGGACACAATTCGGCCGTGCGTTCAAGGAGGGGCTTCTCACCGATACCGACAATCGGGACACGGTGCTGGGGCTGTCGTCGTTCGCGTCAACGTCAAGTCCGGACACCCCGACGACGCTGGCTGACTACGTAAGCCGGATGAAGGACGACCAGACACAGATCTTCTACGCGACGGGCGAATCACGCCAGTTGCTGGAGCACTCCCCTCATCTGGAGGCGTTCAAGGCCAAGGGCTATGAAGTGCTACTGCTCACCGATCCGGTCGACGAGGTGTGGGTCGAATCGGTGCCGGAGTTTGACGGCAAGGCGCTTCAGTCTGTGGCCAAGGGCGAAGTCGATCTCGGCTCCGCAGGCGACAAGGCCGACGCCGACCGCAGCGAGTTCGCCGATCTGCTTACCTGGCTGCAGGAGACGCTCGACGAGCATGTCAAGGAAGTGCGTCTGTCGACCCGACTGACCTCGTCGCCGGCCTGCCTGATCACCGACGCCTTCGGCATCACCCCGCAGTTGGCGCGGATGTACCGCGCCTCCGGTCAGGATGTGCCCGTCGGCAAACGTATCCTGGAGCTGAACCCCGATCACGCCCTCGTCGCCGGTCTGCGGGACGCCTTGGCGTCGTCACAGGACGGGCTCAGCGATACTGCCGAGTTGCTCTACGGCACAGCCCTTCTCGCCGAGGGTGGCTCACTCGACGATCCGGCGCGCTTCGCTGCCATTCTCGCTGACCGGTTGGCCAAGACCTTCTAGTTGCCCACTGCATGGGCCCACGGGTCACTATCATCGGCGGCCTCCGGCTTTGCAGTGTCGCCGGGTCCGAACGCGCATCCTGCAGTACGTCGAGCGGTGTCCGTTGCGATCGAATGTTGGACGTACCCACCGGCGATCCGCCTAGCCCGTTCTGAGAGTTCGTCTCCGACCAGGCACGCCGGCGTGATGCATCGTGGCGGGCCCGACTCCGTCATCTCCGTCGGTTCCCGCCGCTTGCTTGGTGTTCTCTGTGTAGTTGTCAAGGTGCGTCAAACTCGGTTATGCGGCGGCGGGCAGGTTGGTCATGGTTCGTCGTGCGTGTGATCGCAGATGCGGCGGTTCGGGACCGGCCGGATCATGGGGTGGGATGAACCAGGGGTGACGATCAGGGCCCAGGTAGACCTGCCAGTCGCTCTGGTGGATCAAGGTGTGGTGGCACCTGCAGAACAGCACACCGTTGTCGAGGCAGGTGATGCCCCCGCTGCCCCACGGCTTGATGTGGTGGGCGTCGCACCACGACACCGGCCTCCCGCAGCCGGGGAACGCGCAGCCACGGTCGCGCGCTGCCAACGCTTTACGAATCTTGGGCGGAAACAGCCGCTCGCTGCGCCCCACGTCCAGCGGCGCGCCGGCGTCGTCAACGATCACCAACCCGATAGAGCTGTCACAGGAGATCAGGTCGGCGGTGGTGGCGCTGACCGGCCCGGTGAAACCGAGAGTGTCGACGAACTCGTCACCGCGCACTCCTGCCTGCGCTGCTGCCGCCGGCCGGATCAGGGTGACGTGCGGGAGCACGCCACCGGAGGCCGGACGATGCGAGCTCGACAGGTAGTCACGCACCAGCTGACCGAACGCGTCCGCGCGACGCCTGCCTGTCGACCGCGGGTCCGGTGATCCATCCGGTAGCGGCACGGGCCGACACAACGGATCCAACGCTGCGATCAGTTCCTCGCCCGTCAACACATCGAGATCGAGGGTGGCGCTGACCCGCCCTTCGTCGTTCTGCACCAGCGTCATCTCGTTGAGGCCACCGTTTTCGGCAACCGGCACCGTCCCGTCCTCTTGCGGTTGTGTCGAGGCTTTGTCGATGGCGATCTCCCGGGCTTTCTTGGCCACGTCCGAGGGCGTGGTCTGGATCATCAGCTTCGTGACGACCTTCGCCCTGTCCTCGTCGGACAACGAGAACCTGTCGCTGACGTGTACGACTCCCCTACCGACTGCGTCAGCGAACTCCATGCCGAGCCCACCCAGACGCTGGACCTGGGTGAGGGCAGGCAAGGTGTGCGCCGCCCGCCCCACCCGCACAGCCCTCAGCGCCGCGCCGGGGGGCACACCCAGGCTGGTGAGCAGATCGGCTCCCGAGCGAAGGTGCCGGCGTGCCGGGATCCCGAGACGCTCAGCGGCCGCGGTCGCCTGGGCGATCACATGGTCGAACAGGTTCCGCGCCATGACCGCGGCCGCCAGCACCGCGAGCAGGGGCTGTTCATCGACCACCCGCCGGGGACGGTCGAGCAAATGAAACAGCGTGCGATCGGCATCCTCGCCGGGTGGGGCCGCCGCGGTGAGGTCATCGATGAGCGTATTGATGAAGGCGTCGAGATGGGTGGCGTCCATGCCAGATACCCAACCTTTCAAAAGGTGCACACGGGCAGACAATTCAGGCTCGACAAGGCAACTTGGCTCGAACAGGCCCGCAAGGACCATCGAACCTCTCAGCGACGCAGTCGCGGGCAAAAGCTCGCCGTGTACAGATCGGGAGCACATCTCAATTCGAACTTGTGTTCGACGGTACGCCGGAGAAGAACGTCACGCAAGTGTCATTCCCCAAGACATCGGTGACAGCTCGGGTAGTCATGTTGCCCGGCCCCGACGCGGAGGCCGGTCGCCGACCGCGACCGCCTCCAGCCTGACGGCGCAACCGGCCCAAAGCCCCGAAACAAGGCCGGGCACAACACCGTTCACATCGAGCAGACACGTTCTAGTGCCGAGGCAGCGCCTGAACTTCGGCCAGCACCGACTGGGTATCCGCGCCCAACTCCGGCGCGGGTCCATGCACCCGTCCGGGCGTGCGGGAGAACCAGGTCGGCACACCGGGGAACCGGATCGAGCCGTGCGGGGTATCGATGGTCTCGAACAGGCCGACGGCGTTGAGGTGCTCGTTGTCGAACAGCGCGTCCGGCGTGTTGACCGCTGCCGCCGGGATCTCCAGTTCCCGGAACATCTGCAGCCATTCGCCGGTGGTGCGCTCCCTGAGCGTCTGCGCCACCAGCCCGTACACCGTGTCGATCTGCTTCGCCCGCTGCTCCAGCGTCGCGAATTCGGCAGTGTTCCACACCGGTTGCACCCGTTCGATGAAGGCGCTCCAGTGTTTGTCGTTGTAGATCAGCGCGGCGATCTGACCGTCCTTGGTCTCGTAGGGCTTGCGATTGTGCGCCACCACCCGCGGATAGACCGCCGGCCCGAGCGCGGGGTCGAACATGGCGCCGTTGGCATGCTCGACCAACATGAACGATGCCATAGTCTCGAACATGCTGACCTCCACCTCCTGGCCCTCGCCGGTGCGTTCGCGGTGGAACAGCGCCATGGTCGTCGCGTAGAGGGCGGTCAGGCCCGCCACCTTGTCGGCCATGATGGTGCCGACATAGCTGGCCGCCCCGGTCAACTGTTCCTGTACCGCGGGCAATCCGCACTCGGCCTGGATGGTGTCGTCGTAGGCGGGCCGGTCGGCATCGGGGCCGCGCCTGCCATAGCCGTAGCAGTTCGTGTAGATGATCGACGGGTTCAGCGCGGCGACGTCGTCGTAGCCGAAACCGAGCTTCGTGATCGCCTTGGCCCGCATCGAATGGATGAACACGTCGGCGGTCTCGATCAATGATCGCAATGCGGCCTTGCCGTCAGCGGTCTGCAGGTCCAGGACGACGCCGCGCTTGCCGCGGTTCACGTTGACGAAGACGCCGCTCAGCCCGGCCACCGGACCGACCGAGATGTAGCGGGTGTCATCACCGGCGGGGGGTTCCACCTTGATGACATCGGCGCCCATATCGGCCATGATCTGGGTGCAGTACGGACCCATCACCATCGCGGTGAGGTCGATGACCCGCACGCCCTTCAGCGGGCCCTGCCGTTCGGAAGTCACGCGTTCAGTCATGGGCTGCCATTCCGAATGAGTACCGGCGTCTCGGCGATGAAGGCCCGCGCCACCCGGCCCGCGATCGCGACGAAGAGTTCACCGGGTTACCGGACATGTTTCGTGGGCCAACCAGCCGGCGGCGGGTGCCACCAGCTCCGACCCCATCGGCGGGTAGGCCGAATTATCCATTCCCTCAGCCATTCTCGTCACCGCTCCGGGAACAATAGCAATGCATGCGACGCCCCCCGCGGGGCCGTCGGGCGCCGCCACGTTGATATGCCCGATGCTCCCGGCCTTGGCGGCGGCGTAGTTGGCGACACCGTGATTACCGTACAGTCCGCCGATCGACGAGGTGAGCACGATGCGCCCGTAGTTCTCGATCGCGTTTGACGACGACCTTGGCCCCACGAGAGGCCAGCAGCAGCGCGTACTCACGGCCAAGACCGCGCCCGCGGTCGTCGAACCTCAGCTGTGTCATCGTCCCGTCGCTTCGCTCGCCCCGGACGGCAAGGCACTCAAGCGGGAGTTGCGCGAACAGGTGACCGGGCGAGCGAAGCGACGGGGGATAGTGACCGGGCGAGCGAAGCGACGGGGGATAGTGCGGTAGACACGTCCCATGCAGATCGAAGGCAAGGTCGTCGTCATCACCGGAGCGGGTTCGGGAATCGGACGTGCCCTGGCGCAGCAGTTCGCCGACGCCGGAGCCTCGGTGGTAGCCGGCGATATCGATTCAGCCGCCGCAGCGGCGACCGCGGCGCCGATCGGAGAACGTGCAATCGGTGTCGGCGCCGATGCCGGTTCGGTCGCGGGTATCGCCACGCTGCTGACCGCCGCCCGGGACGCGTTCGGCCCGGTCGACATCTACGTCGCCAACGCCGGTGTCATCGGCGCGGCCGGACTGGGTTCCGACGAGGACTGGGACCGCGTGCTGGAGGTGAACCTGCGCGCGCACATCCGGGCCGCCGATGCCCTACTGCCGGAGTGGACCGCCCGCGGCGAAGGATATTTCGTCAGCATCGCCTCGGCGGCAGGCCTGCTCACCCAGGTCGGTGCGGCGGGCTACGCGGTGAGCAAGCACGCCGCGGTCGGGTTCGCCGAGTGGCTGTCGATCACGTACGGCGACAACGGGATCGGCGTCACGTGCGTGTGCCCGATGGGGGTGGCCACCCCACTGCTGGACGCGATCACCGACTCCGACGACGCCACCGTACGGGTCGCGGCCGCGTCCATCACCACCGCCGGTGAAGTGCTGAGCGCCCAAGACGTGGCGGTCGCGACGCTCGTGGGTGTCCGCGGCGGCCGCTTCCTGGTGCTGCCCCATGCGTCGGTACTGGACATGTACCGGGGAAAGGGGGCCGATTACGACCGCTGGATCTCCGGGATGCGCCGGTATCAGCGGGCGTTGCGCGACTGAGAGCCGTCGACGTATTCAAACGAAGTCCGGCATGTCAACCTTGCCGCAGGCAAGTAACCCGCTCGCCGACCCGTGTGCGCACAACCTGCTCGACGCGGCCAGCCCGTGCCGGGTATCCCGGCACAGCCGGCCGTGGCGATATCGGCCGAGCGGCGCTAGACGCCGCAGCGGTTGCGGAAATCCCGGGTCGGCTGCCGGATGCCCCGAAGCTCATCCCGCACTTGCGGATTCGCATCCATGTAGACCCCCATTTCGGCCCGCCGCTGCTCTTGATCCTTGCCCGCCAGGGACGTGAAGAAATCGTTCACCGGTGGATGGGTGAACAGGTACACCGATGTCGCCGCGGCGACTCCGGCAGCGATGCCGGACAAATCAGCGGCCGTGCAGTTGGGCGGCCTCGGAGGTGCCGGAGGCTCCGCGGATGCCGCTGCGGCGGTTCCGATCGCGACGGCCAGCGCACCCAGCACCAAGGCGATGACCCGGCGCGCCGAGTTGTGATTGAACAGCATGTCGTTCTCCTCGATCGATTTCCGTTTACTCATCGACGACCACCGCCTGGGCGGCCACCGCCGCCACCACCGCCGAAGTTCGGCCCGCCGGGGCCACCAGGGTGGCCGAAACCGGGCCCACCGGGGCCACCTGGCCTACCGGGGCCACCTGGCCTACCGGGGCCACCGGGATCCAAGTCGACATCGAGGTCGATCTCCCAACCCCAGTCGTCGTCACAGCCATACCAGTCGTCGAAATCACACATGCTCGGCATGTAGCTCCCGGATCCGCTGGGACCATCGCCGGTATTGGCACCGCGGGATTCACCTTGCGAGCAGAGCGTCGTCCCGCCCGTACTGGTGCAGTCGGCGACCGCGACGGGAATCGGTGTCATGGAGATCCCCGCGCCGATCAGCACGGGCACGGCGAGAACTGAAAACAGCTGCATCTCCGACTCCTGTCATTCATCGTCATGAGCGAGCTCACGGCTAGCTGAACATCAAGATCATAGGCACACCAGCAGGCCAAAGGCGCAGCATTCGCACTCGTCGTCGCCGGTTGTCAGACCCCAGGGGCACCATGGAGACGTGCCCGCAAACAATGACCCACTCAACCGGTTCAGCCCGCTGACCCGGGAGTGGTTCCGTGGCACCTTCCCCGCCCCCACCGCGGCCCAGGACCAGGCCTGGTCAGCGATCGCCGATGGGGACAACACGCTGGTCGTCGCACCCACCGGGTCGGGCAAGACGCTGGCGGCTTTCCTGTGGGCCATCGACGATCTGGCGAAGCATCCTGCCGAATCGTCCGCAGGCACCAGGGTGCTCTACGTATCGCCGCTGAAGGCGCTGGCAGTCGACGTCGAACGAAATCTGCGCACGCCGCTGATCGGTCTCACCCGGGTGGCCGAGCGTGCCGGCCTGCCCGCGCCGGCGATCAGAGTGGGCGTCCGTTCCGGGGACACCACAGCGAAGGATCGCCGCGACCTGATCACCAAGCCACCCGACATCCTCATCACCACCCCCGAATCGCTGTTCCTGATGCTCACCTCAGCGGCCCGCGACACGCTGACTGATGTCCGCACCGTCATCATCGATGAGGTGCACGCCGTGGCCGCCACCAAACGCGGTGCGCACCTTGCCGTTTCACTGGAGCGCTTGGATGCGCTGCTCCCCCGGCCTGCTCAGCGGATCGGCCTGTCGGCGACGGTGCGTCCTGCCGAGGAGGTGGCCCGTTTTCTGACCGGCACCGAAAGACCGGCCACCATCGTCGCCCCGCCGGCGGACAAGACGTTCGAACTCCAGGTCCAGGTTCCGGTGCCCGACATGACCAATCTGACCGACGGCTCCATCTGGCCCGATGTCGAGGAACGCATCGTCGACCTGATCGAGGCTCACCGCTCCTCGATCGTGTTCGCCAACTCGCGCCGCCTTGCCGAGCGGCTGACCTCACGGCTCAACGAGATCCATGCCGAACGCACCGGCGTCGAGCTACCCGCCGGGCACAACACCAAGGTCGCCGGTGGTGCACCCGCGCACGTGATGGCCAGCGGGCAGAGCTTCGGGGCGCCGACGCTGCTGGCCAAGGCCCACCACGGCTCGGTGAGCAAGGAGCAACGCGCACTGGTCGAGGACGACCTGAAAAGCGGGCGCCTCAAAGCCGTCGTCGCGACCTCCAGCCTGGAGCTCGGGATCGACATGGGCGCGGTGGACCTCGTCATCCAGGTGTCGGCACCGCCCTCGGTGGCCAGCGGGCTGCAGCGCGTCGGCCGGGCCGGGCACCAGGTCGGCGAGATATCCCAGGGCGTGCTCTTCCCCAAGCACCGCACCGATCTGATCCACTGCGCGGTCACCGTGGAACGGATGCGGGCCGGCCAGATCGAGACCATGCGGGTCCCCGCCAACCCGCTGGACGTGTTGGCCCAGCACACCGTGGCCGCCGCGGCGCTGGAACCGCTCGACGCCGACGGGTGGTTCGACACGGTGCGCCGCAGTGCCCCGTTCGCGACATTGCCGCGCAGCGCCTTCGAGGCCACGCTGGATCTGCTGTCCGGGAAGTACCCGTCCACCGAGTTCGCCGAGCTGCGCCCGCGCCTGATCTACGACCGCGATACAGGCACTCTCACCGGAAGGCCCGGGGCCCAACGGTTGGCGGTCACCTCCGGCGGCGCCATCCCCGACCGCGGCATGTTCACCGTCTACCTGGCCACCGAGTCCGAAAAACCCTCCCGGGTCGGCGAACTCGATGAAGAGATGGTCTATGAGTCGCGCCCCGGCGACGTGATCTCACTGGGTGCCACAAGCTGGCGCATCACCGAGATCACCCATGATCGGGTGCTGGTGGTGCCGGCGCCTGGGCTGCCCGCCAGATTGCCGTTCTGGCGTGGCGACAGCGTCGGGCGTCCCGCAGAACTGGGGGCGGCGGTCGGCGCCTTCACCGGCGAGCTCGCCGGAATGGGTGCCGACGACTTCCGGCGGCGTTGCCGCGAAACGGGATTCGACGAATTCGCGACGGACAACCTGTGGCAGCTGCTGGACGAGCAACGCCAGTCCACCGGTGCGGTGCCCAGCGACACCACCCTGGTGGTCGAACGATTCCACGACGAGCTGGGTGACTGGCGGGTGATCCTGCACTCCCCCTACGGCCTTCGGGTGCACGGGCCGCTGGCGCTGGCCGTCGGGCGCAGGCTGCGGGAACGCTACGGCATCGACGAGAAGCCCACCGCCTCCGATGACGGCATCATCGTGCGACTGCCCGACGGCGGTGAGGATCCGCCCGGGGCAGACCTTTTCGTGTTCGACGCCGACGAGCTCGAGCCGATCGTCACCGCGGAGGTCGGCGGCTCCGCGTTGTTCGCCTCCCGGTTCCGGGAATGCGCCGCCCGTGCTCTGCTGCTTCCCCGGCGTCATCCCGGCAAGCGGTCCCCGCTGTGGCATCAACGGCAACGCGCCGCCCAGCTGCTCGATGTCGCCCGCAAGTATCCCGATTTTCCGATCGTGCTGGAAACCGTCCGGGAATGCCTGCAGGACGTGTACGACGTACCCGCGCTCACCGACCTGATGCACCAGGTCGCCCAGCGCAAGATCCGGCTGCTCGAGGTCGAGACCGCCACACCGTCACCGTTCGCCGCCGCGGCACTGTTCGGCTACGTCGGCGCGTTCATGTACGAAGGCGACAGCCCGCTGGCCGAACGCCGCGCCGCAGCCCTGTCCTTGGACACCGTGCTGCTGGCCGAGTTGTTGGGCCGGGTGGAACTGCGCGACCTGCTGGACCCCGATGTCGTCGCAGCCACGATCCGGCAGCTGCAGCACCTCGACCCGGAGCGCGCCGCCCGCGACGCCGAGGGTGTCGCCGACCTGCTGCGCCTGCTCGGGCCACTGACCGAGTCCGAGATCTCCGAACGCAGCGCGGGAGCCGACACGGGCGGCTGGCTGGAAGGGCTGCGGGCCGACCGGCGCGCGCTGACGGTGTCGTTCGCCGGTGAGACATGGTGGGTGACGGTCGAAGACGTCGCCCTGCTGCGCGACGGTGTCGGTGTCGCCGTCCCGATGTGGGTACCGGCCAGCCTCACCGAATCGGTCACCGACCCACTCGGCGACCTGCTCGGCCGCTACGCGCGCACCCACGGCCCGTTCACCACCGAGCAGGCGGCCGCCCGCTTCGGGCTGGGCTTGCGGGTCACCGCCGACGTCCTGGGCCGGCTGGCCGTTGACAATCGGCTGATCCGCGGCGAGTTCACCGAGACGGTCCCGGGATCATCCGGGCAGTGGTGTGATGCAACGGTTCTCAAAATTCTCCGGCGCCGGTCTCTGGCGGCGCTGCGGGCGGCGGTGGAGCCGGTCAGCACGGCGGCCTACGCCCGTTTCCTGCCGGCCTGGCAGCACGTCGGGTCCACCCACAATCGCGGGGTGGACGGTCTGGCCACCGTGATCGAACAACTCGCCGGGCAGGCGCTGCCTGCGTCGGCGGTGGAGTCCCTGGTGTTCGGGCAGCGAGTAGCCGACTATCAGCCGGCCATGCTCGATGAGCTGCTGGCCTCCGGTGAGGTCACCTGGTCCGGAGCCGGTCAGATCGGCGGCAGCGACGGCTGGATCGCCTTTCACCTCAGCGATTCCGCGCTGCTGACGTTGGCACCGCCGGCGGAGATCGACTTCACCGACACCCACCGGGCCATCATGCAATCCCTGGGTCACGGCGGCGCCTACTTCTTCCGCCAGCTCGCCGACGAATCCTCCAGTGATGCACTCAAATCCGCTCTCTGGGAACTCATCTGGGCTGGCTGGATCACCGGCGACACGTTCGCACCGGTGCGCGCGCTACTGCACGGCCCGCGCCGCACCGGTGCGCCGTCGCATCGGCAGCGGCAACGGCCGCCCCGGTTGAGCCGCTACAGCCTGACCAGCGCGCACCCGCGCACGGATCCGACTGTGGCGGGTCGGTGGTCTGCATTGCCCGCGACCACCACCGATTCCACCGTACGTGCGCATTTCCAGGCCGAACTGCTGCTGAACCGCTACGGCGTGCTCACCCGCGGCGCCGCCGACGGTGTCCCCGGCGGATTCGCCATGCTGTACAAGGTGCTCACCGCGTTCGAAGACGCCGGGCGTTGTCAGCGTGGCTATTTCGTGGAATCACTCGGCGGAGCCCAGTTCGCCGCAGCGTCCACGGTGGACCGGCTGCGTTCCTACCTCGACGGGGTGGACCCGCAGCGCCCGGAACTGCATGCCGTGGTGTTGGCGGCCACCGATCCGGCGAACCCGTACGGCATGGCACTGCCATGGCCAGGTGGCACCGAGATCACCCATCGACCGGGACGCAAGGCCGGAGCGCTGGTGGCGCTGGTGGACGGAGCGCTGGTGTGGTTCCTGGAACGCGGCGGGAAGTCGCTGCTGAGCTTCGGCGCCGAACCCGAGGCCCAAGGTGCCGCCGCAACGGCACTGGCCGATCTGGTCGGCTCGGGCCGGGTGCCCTCGCTCCTGGTCGAACGCGTCAACGGCGTCACCGTGCTCGATCCCCATGCCGGCGAGGAGCACGCCACCGTGCTGAAGTCGCTGATGGCCACGGGCTTCACCCGCACACCGCGGGGTCTGCGACTTCGATAGCCTCCGGCGCCGGTGTTCAATGGGGTTATGCCCGAGGGTGACTCCGTCTTCCGCGCCGCCGCCCAACTGCGCGAGGCACTGGTCGGCAAGACGCTGACACGCTGCGATATCCGGGTGCCCCGATATGCGACCGTGGATCTGTCCGGGCAGCTGGTCGACGAGGTGCTCAGCCGCGGCAAGCATCTGTTCATCCGGATCGGTGAGGCCAGTATCCACTCCCACCTCAAGATGGACGGCAGCTGGCGGATCGGCGCCTCGAAGATCCCCGCCCACAGGATTCGGGTCGTGCTTGCCACCGCGGACAGCACGGCCACCGGTATCGACCTCGGCATCCTGGAGGTTCTCGAACGCCGCAACGATCAGGATGTCGTCGAGCATCTCGGACCCGACCTGCTCGGCCCGGATTGGGACCCGCAGCCAGCCGCCGCGAACCTGATCGCCGATCCCGATCGCGAGCTGGCCGATGCCCTGCTGGATCAGCGGGTGATGGCCGGGGTGGGCAATGTCTACGCCAACGAGTTGTGCTTCCTGCTCGGTCGTACGCCGGACGCCGTGGTCGGAACGCTGGCCGACCCGCTACGGGTGGTGCAGCGCGCCCGGGACATGCTGTGGCTGAACCGCTCCCGATCCAACCGGACCACGACGGGCAACACCCGGCGCGGTGAGCAGGTATGGGTGTACGGCAGATCCGGAGAGCCGTGTCGCCGCTGTCGTACCACCATAAAGATGGACGGCAGCGGCGATCGGATCAGGTACTGGTGCACCAGCTGTCAGGCGGCGTGAGCGATTTCCGGCCTCGTGTCGGCGGGCTTGCGGTTCGGCAGGGCCAGCCGCAGGATTTTCTTGACCACGGTGCCGAACTGCTTGTACAGCGGTCCACTGTTGTAGGGCAGGCCGTAACGCTCGCAGATCTCGCGAACCTCGACCGAGATCTCGGCGTGCCGATGCGCCGGGATGTCCGGGTACAGGTGGTGCTCGATCTGGAAGGACAGGTTTCCCGACAGGATGTGGAACCACTTTCCACCGGTCAGGTTCGCCGAGCCGAGCAGCTGACGGAAGTACCACTGCCCGCGTGATTCGCTCTTGGTCTCGTCGATGGAGAACTCCTGGGTTCCCTCCGGGAAGTGCCCGCAGAAGATGATCATGTAGGACCACACGTTGCGCATCAGGTTGGCGGTCAGGTTGCCGGTGAAGACCCACGGGGCGAACGGCCCGGCCAGCAGCGGGAAGGCCACGTAGTCCTTGAGTGTCTGGCTCTTGGTCTTGCGCCAGATGCCGCGAATCACTTCACGTTTGTCGGCGACGCTGATCTCACCGCAGCGGATGCGCTCGCTCTCCAGCTCGTGCAGGGCCACGCCGTACTGAAACAGCACCATGAGCAGGAACGCGTACACCGGGTTACCCACGTAGTACGGCGACCACTTCTGGTCCTCGCTCATCCGCAGGATGCCGTAGCCGATATCGCGATCCATGTCCACGATGTTGGTGTAGGTGTGGTGCATGTAGTTGTGCGAGTGGCGCCACTGATCGGATGGGCAGGCGTTGTCCCATTCGAAAGCTCTGCCGGACAACGCCGGATCACCCGTCCAGTCGTACTGGCCGTGCATGATGTTGTGGCCGATCTCCATGTTGTCGAGGATCTTGGCGACCCCGAGCATGGCAGTGCCGGCCAGCCAGAACGGCGGGAAGACGCCACCGAACAGCAGGGCGCGACCGCCGACCTCGAGGGTGCGCTGGCCCTTGATGACCTGGCGGATGTAGATGGTGTCGCGCGCGCCGAGGTCGGCGACCACCCGCTCGCGGATCACGTCCAGTTCGGCACCGAACGCATCGGCCTGTTCGGGCGTCAGGGAGTACTTGTCCGAGCGAACCGCGTTGCGGGAAGCCGAACTGGGGGAGTTTGCTTCAGGGCGAACGGAAATCAGGTCAGTCATGGCTGTTCCTTCCGGTCTAGAGGTTGATGACGACGTCACAGACGGGGGCGGTGACGCAGATCTGGATGTCTTCACCGTCGGCGGTGGACACCGCTCCGGTGATCAGGTTGCGCACCACACCGCTCTTCTTCGGGCGGGTGCAGCTGTGGCAGATGCCCATCCGGCAGCCACTTTCGGGGGTGAGTCCGGCCGCCTCGGCCTGGGCCAGCAGCGACTGCCCGTCATCAGTGACCTCGACGTTGCTGTCAGCGAATGTGACGGTGCCACCCGATGATTCGGCCGGCATCACGAACTCCGGTGGCACGAAGCTCTCCGAGAACGCATCCGGACGCAGTTCCCGCACGGCGGCGACGAGAGCGGGCGGGCCGCACACGAAGACGGCATCGGGTTCGGCCAGCGCGGCCGACAGGTGAGCATGCCCGAAGCGCCCCTCCAGGTCGGAGCCGGCGGAGTCGCGGGTGTAGCCGTGCAGCACCCGGACTCCGCGCAGTGCGTCGAGCTCGCCACGGTAGCAGGCTTCCTCGGCGGTGCGCGCGTAGTGGATGAAGGCGGCCTCGCCGGTGAACCCCTCGGCGCGCAGCGTGCGCAACATGGACAGCACCGGGGTGATCCCGCTGCCGCCTGAGACGAACAGGATGCGTCGCGGACGGATGGCCGGCATGACGAAATCTCCGCCTACCGCGTCCAGGCCGACGACCATGCCGGACGTGGCGTGGTCGCACAGGTAGGTCGACACCGTTCCACCGTCGTGGCGGCCGATGGTCAGTTCGATCAGGGGACTGCCTTCGGCGCTGGCCGGTGAGTAGCAGCGGGTACGGCGACGTCCGTCGATCTCGACGGACAGGTTGATGTGCTGGCCGGCGCGGAAACCGGCGAACGCGCGATTGGGCTGCAGCGTGAGGGTGACGCTGCGCGAAGTCTGCCTGCGGACGGCGACGACGCGAGCACGGGCGTGTCCCCGGGTCCAGGTCGGGTCGACCATCTCGGTGTAGCGGTCGACGCCGTGCGGTCGGGTGAGCAGGTTCAGCAGCGCGGACCCGGATAACCGCCGCGTCAATGCTTCAGTGAACATATGTACACTATGATCGTGTTGGATATACATGGTCAAGGAGAAATAGGAAGGTTGTGATAGCCGTTACATGGTGACCATTCGTACTCTTGAATCACAAACAGTTGGCAACGCGGTGGAACAGAATCCGACCGGGTACACGACGGTAGGCTCTCTGGTTGTGGCAAGTGACGTTTCCAAGTCCCGCGCGGGGCGTTCAGACCGCTCCAGCAGGTCACGCTCCCGCGACACCTTGTCGCGGGACGAGCGCAAAGAGGTCACCCGCCGGGCGATCGTCGCCGCCGCCCTTCATCTACTGGAGCAGGGCAGCTTCACCGGGCTCAGCCTGCGTGAGGTCACCCGCGAAGCGGGCATCGTGCCCGCCGCGTTCTACCGGCACTTCGATTCCATGGAGTCCCTCGGTCTGGTGCTCATCGATGAATCGTTCCGGTCCCTGCGGGACATGCTGCGCGGCGCGCGCACCGGCAAGCTCGACCCCAACCGCGTCATCGACTCGTCCGCCGAGATCCTCATCGCCAGCATCAGCGAACGCCGTGAGCACTGGCGTTTCATCACTCGCGAACGCTCCAGCGGCGTCGTCTCCCTGCGGTACGCGATCCGGACCGAAATCCGGCTGCTCACGTCAGAACTCGCGATCGACCTGGCCCGCTTCCCCGGGTTGAAGAACTGGAGTAGCGAGGACCTCAACATCCTGGCCAACCTGTTTGTCAACGCGATGATCTCCATCGCCGAACTGGTCGAGGACGCCGCCGATCCGACGGCGCTGGAGGCCATCAAGAAGACCGCCATCAAACAGATGTTGATGATCGCCGTCGGTGTCCGGGGATGGCGCAGCGAGAACACGTATGCAGCGGGAACACATGGTGTCGAACGCATCGGTTTAACGCCGGGCTGCACCGCTCACCGCGGAGTACCTCCGCCATCGACGATGACGACCTGACCGGTCATGTAGCTGCCCGCGTTCGAACACAACAGCAGCGCCGCACCGACCATCTCGTCGGGCGATGCGAGCCGCCGCATCAACGTTGCCGCGGTCATCGCGTCGATCGCCTCCTGCGGGTTCTTGCGCAGCATGTAGGTGTCGACGGGTCCCGGCGCGATGGCATTGACCCGGATTCCCGACGGCGCCAATTCGGCAGCCATCGACCGCGTCACCGACATCAATGCCGCCTTACTGGAGGCATAGATGGCCAACGACGGGGCGAAGATGAAGGCCGCGACGGACACCATGTTCAGCACCGCCGGCGCGGGGCTCTGCCTCAGGTGCGGCAACGCGTGCTGCACCAGAAACACCGGGCCCTGCAGATTGACCGCATATGACTTCGACCACGCCTCCGGGGTCATCTGACCGAGCGGTTGCGCGAGGGCGTTGGCGGCGTTGTTGACCACCACGTCGACGCCCCCGAACTCCGCCACGCTGGCCGACACCAGGGCGCCCAGATCGTCCGGGTCACCCATATGTGTCGAAACCCCGATCGCCTGCCCGCCCAGCGACCGCAGGTGTCCGGCTGCGGCCTCACACGCGTCGGCCTTGCGGCTGGCAACCACGACGCGCGCGCCCGCCAGAACGAACCCTTCGGCCAGCGCCAGCCCGATCCCCCGAGTTCCACCGGTCACCACGACGGTGCGATCTGACATGTCGAACAATCGGTTAAACCCGTTACGATCCACATCGGTCAGTAGACCAGATCGGTCTGGTCGGTTGAGGGCGTTCCGGCAAAGCCGTATCGGCTAGAGAGCCCGACCGCTGATGAATTCGCGGTGCACGCCGCTGAGCGGATCGTCGAACTGCAGCCGCTGAGCCAGCAGCTGCAGCGGCGCCGAGAAGTCACCGGGGGCCACGCCGATGACATCGGGGTACAACGAATCGTTGTCGATGGGAATCCCGATCGACGCCATGTGCACCCGCAGCTGATGGGTGCGCCCGGTGCGCGGTGTCAGTTGGTACAGTCCGTCCTCGACATTCTCGATATGAGTCTCGGCGTTCGGCGCCCCCGGTTCCTCGTAGGCCTGTAACCGGCTGCGTTCCTTGATGATCCGGCTGCGCAACACAGTCGGCACCGGCACCGTG
Organism: Mycobacterium sp.; assembly: GCA_011620645.1. Taxonomy (GTDB): domain Bacteria; phylum Actinomycetota; class Actinomycetes; order Mycobacteriales; family Mycobacteriaceae; genus Mycobacterium. Next base: position 59,167 of record WOYS01000020.1, on the reverse strand, counting down.
GGGGTGCCGGTGGCGCGGGCCAGATACGTCTTGTGCGCTCGGCCGTCGGCGAACATCGTCTGATACGCACCGCGCACCTCGCGGCGCACCGTGAACAGCAGCACCCCCGCGGTCAACCGGTCCAAGCGGTGTGCGGGACTGAGCTCCGGCAGGTCGAGTTCACGACGCAGACGCACCAGAGCGGTCTGGGCCACATGGCCGCCGCGGGGCATGGTGGCCAGGAAATGAGGTTTGTCGGCGACGACGATGTCCTCGTCGCGGTACAGGATCGGCATCCCGAACGGGACCGGCACCTCGTCCGGCAGGTCGCGGTAGAGGTAGACGAACGCGCCGGGCGGCAGCACCGTCGACGCATCGACCACCGCACCGTTCGCGCACACGACTTCCCCGGCACGAACTTTGATGGCGGCTCCCTCGCCGAACCGGTCTGCCAGCTCGACCAGTACGGCACCGCCCCTCAACCGCACCCGAGCCGCACCGACTCCGTCGCGGTCGGGCAGAGGACCGCTCAAGGCAGCGGGACCGGTTCCAGGATCTCCGCGCGCGCCTCCGGCGCGGCCGCCCGCAGGGCATCTGCGGACTCGTCATCGGGCTCCTGCTGTGACTGCACCTCGGCCTCGACCCTGGCCAGGTAGGTGTTGACTTCGCGGTCGACATCCTCGGCGCTCCAACCAAGCACGGGCGCAATGACTTCGGCGACCTCGCGCGCGCAATCCACACCGCGGTGCGGGTATTCGATCGAGATTCGCATCCGGCGGGCCAGGATGTCCTCCAGGTGCAGCGCTCCCTCGGCTGCCGCGGCGTACACCGCCTCGACCTTCAGATACACCGGAGCATCGGTGATCGGCTCCAGCAGTTCGGGTTTGCCGTCGGCAGTCGACAGCACCTCACTGATCAGCGAACCGTAGCGGTCGAGCAGATGACGCACCCGGTAGGGATGCAGGCCATAGTGTGCGCCGACATGCTCGGTCTGATTCACCAGCGCGAAGTATCCGTCAGCGCCGACCAACGGCACCTTCTCGGTGATGGACGGCGCAACGCGGGCCGGGACGAACTCGGCGGCCGCATCGATCGCGTCCTCCCCCATCACCCGGTAGGTCGTGTACTTACCTCCCGCGATCGCGACCAGGCCCGGTGAGGGCACCGCTACGGCGTGCTCGCGCGACAGCTTGGACGTCGACTCACTCTCGCCGGCCAGCAGCGGACGAAGCCCGGCGTACACGCCGTCGATATCGGCGTGGGTCAGCGGGGTCGCCATCACCGTGTTGACATGGCCGAGGATGTAGTCGATATCGGCCTTGGTGGCGGCCGGGTGGGCAAGGTCGAGATTCCAGTCGGTATCGGTGGTCCCGATGATCCAGTGCGTGCCCCATGGGATGACGAACAGCACCGATTTCTCGGTGCGCAGGATGATCGCGACCTCGCTGACGATGCGGTCACGCGGTACCACGATGTGCACGCCCTTGGACGCGCGCACCCGAAACCGCCCGCGCTCCTTGGACAATGCCTGGATCTCGTCGGTCCACACACCGGTGGCATTCACCACCACATGCCCTTGAACGTTGGTCACCGCGCCGTTCTCGGAGTCACGCACTTTCACCCCGGTCACCCGGTCACCCTCGCGCAGTAGCGCCACCACCTGCGTGGAGGTGCGCACCACCGCGCCGTAATGGGCGGCCGTGCGGGCCACCGTCATGGTGTGCCGGGCATCGTCCACCACCGTGTCGTAGTAGCGGATTCCGCCGATCAGTGAACTGCGCTTGAGCCCGGGTGCCAGCCGCAGCGCGCCCGCCTTGAGCAGATGTTTCTGCGCCGGAACGGATTTCGCCCCACCCAGCTGGTCGTAGAGGAAGATGCCTGCCGCGATGTAGGGGCGTTCCCACAGCCGCTTGGTCAGCGGGAACAGGAACGGGAGCGGCTTGACCAGGTGCGGGGCCAACGTCGTCAGCGACAACTCGCGTTCGTACAGCGCCTCCCGCACCAGACCGAACTCCAGCTGTTCCAGGTAGCGCAGGCCGCCGTGGAACATCTTGCTGCTGCGGCTGGAGGTGCCCGACGCGAAGTCACGAGCCTCGACCAGGGCGACCTTCAGCCCGCGGGTCGCGGCGTCCAGCGCCGCACCGGCGCCGACCACACCACCACCGATGACGACGACGTCGAACTGTTCGCCACCGAGCCGTTCCCAGGCTGTCGCTCGCTGGGCGGGGCCGAGTTGAGCTTGACCATTGCCTGAGATCGGGTCAGTCACGCCTCCGAGCCTACGTCGCGTGACCGGACATTGCGGGCCGTCAGGGCCCAGACCTCGCCTTTAGTCGAGGTCGTCGCGTGCCATCAGGCGACGCGCGGCCTCCACGATCGAGCCGGACAGCGACGGGTACACCGACAGGGTCTGGGCCAGATCGGTCACCGTCAGGTTGTTCTGCACGGCCAGTGCGATCGGCAGGATGAGCTCGGAGGCGATCGGTGCGACCACCACGCCCCCGATCACCACACCGGTGGCGGGCCGGCAGAAGATCTTCACGAAACCGCGCCGCAGCAGCGACATCTTCGCCCTGGCATTGGTGGTCAGCGGCAGCATCAGGGTGCGGGCGGGTACCGCACCGCTGTCGATCGCGGTCTGCGGCACACCAACGGCGGCGATCTCCGGGCGGGTGAACACCGCCGCGGCGACCGTGCGCAGCCGGATCGGGGACACCCCCTCGCCGAGGGCGTGATACATCGCGATGCGGCCCTGCATGGCGGCCACCGAGGCCAGGGGCAGCAGGCCGGTGCAGTCACCGGCGGCGTAGATGCCTGGCGCGGTGGTGCGCGACACCCGGTCCACGGTCAGGTAATTACCGGGCCCGAGTTCGATGCCGACGCGGTCCAGCCCCAGCCCGCCGGTGTTGGGCACCGACCCGACGGTCATCAGGGCGTGACTGCCCTCCACGACACGGCCGTCGGCCATCGCGACCTTGATGCCGTTGCCGGTGCGGGTCACTGAGTCGGCGCGGGCATTCTTCACCAGCTTCACGCCGCGTTCGGCGAAGGCGTCCTCCAGCACCGCGGCGGCGTCGGAGTCCTCGTGTGGGAGGATCTGGTCACGGCTGGCCACCACCGTCACCTTGACCCCGAGCTCGGTGTAGGCGCTGCAGAACTCGGCGCCGGTCACGCCGGAGCCGACGATCACCAGATGCTCGGGCAGCTCGGTCAGGTCGTAGAGCTGGCGCCAGTTGAGGATGCGTTCGCCGTCAGGCCGGGCGTTGGGCAGCACACGCGGGGTGGCGCCGGTCGCGATGAGCACCACATCGGCCTTGAGCACCCCGGTCTTGCCGTCCGTGGTGGTGACCTTGACCCGGTGAGCCGCCATCCCGGGTACGTCGTCGACGAGTTCACCGCGGCCGTGCACGACCTGAACGCCGTGGCTCAGCAGCTGCGCGCCGATATCCGCCGACTGTGATCTGGCCAGCGTCTTGACCCGGACGTGAATCTGTCCCAGCGAGATCTTGGCATCGTCGATGGCGATGTCGAAGCCCAGACCGTTGGCGCGGCGCAGTTCGGTGCGCACGCCTGTCGAGGCGATGAATGTCTTGGACGGCACGCAGTCGAACAGCACGCAGGCACCGCCGATGCCGTCGGAGTCCACGACGGTCACCTGCACGGCTTCGGGTCCGCGGGCTGCAGCGACCAGGGCTGCCTCATATCCGGCGGGACCGCCGCCGATGATCACGATGCGGGTGGGCACGCTCATAACGTAGTCAATTCCGCGGGTCACTGTGCCCGAGCCCGCCGGACAATCCCCCCGGGTCGCTGCGCTCCTGCCCGCCGGACCTATCTCCCCGGGTCGCTGCGCTCCTGCCCGCCGGACCCCCTAAAGTTGGGACCCGTGCCGCTCTATGCCGCTTACGGATCGAACATGCATCCGGAGCAGATGCTTCAGCGGGCCCCGCATTCTCCGATGGCCGGCACCGGTTGGCTCTACGGCTGGCGGCTGACGTTCGGCGGTGCGGACCTCAGCTGGGAAGGCGCGTTGGCCACCCTGGTCGAGGACCCGCTGTCCCGGGTATTCGTGGTGCTCTACGACATGACCCCCGAGGACGAGGACAACCTGGACCGCTGGGAAGGTTCCGAACTCGGCTTCCACAAGAAGATCCGCTGCCGGGTCGACCGCCTCACGTCGGACACCACCACCGACCCGACGCTGGCCTGGCTGTACGTCGTGGACGCCTGGGAAGGCGGCGTGCCGTCGGCCCGGTATCTCGGCGTGATGGCCGATGCCGCGGAAATCGCCGGCGCACCGGCCGAGTACGTGCACGATCTGCGCACCCGCCCGGCAGGCAATGTCGGGCCGGGTTCAACGTGAACTGGTCGAGGACTGCTCGACCAGGTTGACCATGGTGCGCACACCCACCGCGAGCGCACGCTCGTCCAGATCGAACGTCGGCTGGTGCAGGTCCAGCTGTGGGCCCTGCCCCGACCACACGCCCAGGCGTGCCATCGCACCGGGCACTTCCTCCAGATACCAGGAGAAGTCCTCACCGCCGCCGGACTGGTGGGTGTCGGCGAGCGCATCCGGCCCCAGCGCCTCGATCGCGTGGGTGAGGATGCGGGTGGAGAGCTCTTCGTTGACCACCGGCGGCACACCGCGGCGGTAGTTCACGCTGTACTCCACAGCCAGCGGTGCCAACAACGACGAAACAATTTCCTGGACAACCGATTCCAAGGTCAGCCAGGTCTCGCGACTGGACGTCCGGATGGTGCCCGCCAGCGTGCCGGTCTGCGGAATGGCATTGGCGGCCACCCCGGCGTTCACCGCACCCCACACCATCACCGTGCTCTTGCGGGGATCGATGCGTCGCGACAGGATCCCGGGCACCCCGGTGATCAGGCTACCCAGCGCGTACACCAGGTCACCGGTCAGGTGCGGCCGCGAGGTGTGCCCGCCGGGCGAATGCAGGGTGATCTCGATCGAATCGGCGGCGGAGGTGATCGGCCCCAGCCGCACCGCGACCTTGCCCACCTCCAGACGCGGATCGCAGTGCAGCGCGAAGATCCGCGCCACTCCGGAGACCGCGCCGGCGGCCACGGCGTCGATCGCACCGCCGGGCATCAGTTCCTCGGCGGGCTGGAAGATCAGCCGCACCCCGACCGGCAGTTCGGGCGCGGACGCCATCGCCAGCCCCGCGCCCAACAGCACGCTGGTGTGCCCGTCATGACCACACGCGTGGGCGACGCCGGGCACCGTCGAGGAGAACGGCAGCCCGGTGCGCTCGGCCATCGGCAGTGCGTCCATATCGGCCCGCAGCGCGACCCGGGGACGATTCTCGGGTCCGAAATCACAGGTCAGGCCGGTACCGCCGGGCAGCATCTTGGGGTTCAGACCGGCGTCGACCAGCCGGGTGGCGACGAACTCGGTGGTGGCGAACTCCTGGCGGCCCAGCTCGGGGTGCGCATGGATGTGGCGGCGCCAGGCCACCAACTCGTCGTGATGGTCGGCCAGCCAGGCCTCGGTGTGCTCACGCAACGTCATGACGCCCTCCGTCGCTGCTGCGCTTCGGCCACCCGGTCACGTTCGGCGGCATTCTGCGCCAACGCAACGACGGTGCGCGCCAACATGATCGAACCGTCGATGACGGCCTTGTCCGCGCTGGGGCCGGCGGCGGCGGCCGCGAACTGCGGCTGGTGCAGCGAGGCTCCGCCGGCGTCGATGCCGACGACCGGGTGGATACCCGGCAGCAACTGGGTGACATTGCCCATATCGGTGCTGCCCAACGGGAATGCCGCCTCCAGTTCTGTCGGGAGCGGATGGCGTCCGGCGCGCAGCATCTCGGCGCGGAACACCTCGGCCAGGAACGGGTCGGGCGCCAGCGCGTCATAGGACGGCGCGGTTACGCGGACACTGTGCTCGCTGCCGGTCGCCACCGCGCCGGATTCGAAACAGTTCGCCATCCTGGCTTCCAGCAGGCACAGCGAATCCATGTCGGTCGCGCGCATCGTGTACCGCATCTCGGCGTGCGCGGGTATGACGTTGGTGGCCTGGCCGCCGTTGGTGACGATGCCGTGCATCATCTGCCCGGGGGCGAGTTGCTGGCGCAGCAGCCCGATGGCGACCTGTGCGACGGTGACCGCGTCGGCGGCGTTGATTCCCAGATATGGCGCGACGGCGGCATGTGACTCACGCCCGGTGTAGCCGACCGCGACCTCCGAGAGCGCCAGCGAACGGGCCGCGGCGATATCGGCGGGCCCCGGGTGCAGCATCACGGCCACGGCGATGTCGTCGAATGTTCCGGCGTTGAGCAGCAACACCTTTCCGCCACCGGCTTCCTCGGCGGGAGTGCCGATGAGGACGACCGAGAGATCCAGCTCGTCGGCCACCTCGGCGAGCGCCAGCGCGGTGCCGACCGCCGATGCGGCGATGATGTTGTGTCCGCAGGCATGGCCCATCTCGGGCAGCGCGTCATATTCCGCGCAGACTCCGATCACCAGAGAACCGCTGCCGAACTCGGCACGGAACGCGGTGTTCAGCCCGCCGGGCGCGGCCTGGATGGCGAACCCGCGTTCGGCAACCAGCGCCTGAGTCTTCGCGCAGCTGCGGTGTTCGTTGAACGCGAGCTCCGGTTCGGCGTGGATATCGTGCGACAGTGCAACGAGGTCACTGCGTCGGCCGGTGACGGTGTCCTCGACGATCGACGACGCGGTACCCGTGGACATCCTGGCAGTATCTCACTCGTGTCAGATCCCCAGACGGCCGCCAACGACGCCGCCACCGCGATCAGCGAACAGACCGGGGTGCCGGCCCACGACATCGCCGTGGTTCTCGGGTCCGGATGGGCGCCTGCGCTGAGCGCGCTGGGCGAGCCCTCGTCGACCCTGCCGATGGCCGACTTGCCCCGATTCACCCCACCCACCGCGGCCGGGCACGGCGGCCAGGTGCATTCGGTCGCCATCGGCGCGCATCGCGTGCTGGTCCTCGTGGGGCGGATCCACGCCTATGAGGGCCATGACCTACGGCATGTCGTGCATCCGGTGCGGACGGCGTGTGCCGCCGGGGCCCGAACCGTCATCCTCACCAATGCCGCGGGTGGTCTGCGCAGTGAATACACCGTCGGCCAGCCGGTGCTGATCAGCGACCACCTGAACCTGACCGCGCGCTCCCCGCTGGCCGGCGCGCAGTTCGTCGACCTGGTCGACGCCTACGCGCCCCGGCTGCGCACCATAGCCCGGGAGATCGACCCCACGCTTGCCGACGGTGTCTATGCCGGGCTGCCCGGTCCACATTACGAAACACCCGCGGAGATCCGGATGCTGCGCACCCTGGGTGCCGATCTGGTCGGCATGTCCACCGTGCACGAGACGATCGCTGCCCGCGCGGCCGGGGCCGAGGTGCTCGGTGTGTCGTTGGTGACGAATCTGGCGGCGGGGATGACGGGCCAACCGCTCAGCCACGATGAGGTGCTGGAGGCGGGCCGGCAGTCGGCGGCCAGGATGGGCGTGCTGCTGGCCGGAGTCATCGCCCGGCTCTGAAGGTTTTAACGCTCACCGCACCAAAACACGCGAACTGGCTGCTCCCGAGAACCATCGGGCGACCACTTCGCGCTACTCGGCAATGCGGTCAGCCGGTGAGGTAGCGCACAATCGGCACATGACCTTCACGGCGCCGCAGGCCTGGATCGCCCACGACCCGGACCCGGCCACCGCGGCCGAGCTGGCATCGTGCAGCGCCGAGGAACTCGCCCGCCGTTTCGCGCACCCACTGACATTCGGCACCGCCGGGCTCCGAGGCCCGCTGCGCGGCGGCCCCGACGGGATGAACCTGGCCGTGGTGTTGCGCACGACCTGGGCACTGGCCCAGATCCTCAAGGACCGTTGCCTGGGCGGCTCACCGGTGGTCGTCGGCCGCGATGCCCGGCACGGATCCGAGGAGTTCGCCAGGGCGGCAGCGGAAGTACTTGCCGCCGAGGGCTTTCCCGTCACGTTCCTCTGCGCTCCCGCACCGACACCGGTGGTGGCATTCGCCGTGCGTCGCCTCGGTGCGGCCGCAGGCGTGCAGATCACCGCATCGCACAACCCGCCGCAGGACAACGGCTACAAGGTGTTCGTCGACGGGGGACTGCAGATCATCTCCCCCACCGACCGGGAGATCGAATCCGCGATCAGCCGCGCGCCCGATGCCGACGAGATCACCCGCGTTCCCGTCGAATCCGCCGGCACCGATCTGATCGCGGCCTATCTGGAACGCGTCGCCACGGTGCGCCGCGGGTCCGGTGGGGTACGGGTGGCGCTGACGCCCATGCATGGCGTCGGCGGTGAATTCGCCCTGGATGCATTGGCTTTGGCGGGCATCGATGATGTGCATACCGTCGACGCCCAGTTCGCACCCGACCCGGACTTCCCCACCGTGGCGTTCCCCAACCCCGAGGAACCCGGCGCGACGGACCTGCTGCTCGCGTTGGCTGCCGAGGTCGACGCCGACGTGGCGATCGCGCTGGATCCCGACGCGGACCGCTGCGCGGTCGGGGTCCCCACTGGTCGCCGGGGCGAGCGAAGCGACGGGACAGCAGCCAACTGGCGCATGCTGACCGGTGATGAAACCGGTTGGCTGCTGGGCGATTACATTCTGTCCACGCTGAGCGACGCGTCCTCGGCGTTGGTGGCCAGCACGGTGGTGTCCTCCCGGATGCTCGCCGCCATCGCCGCCGGCTACGGCGCCCGGCACGCCGAGACGCCCACCGGATTCAAGTGGCTGGCACGCGCGACCTTGCCGGGCTCGGCATTGGTATACGCCTACGAGGAGGCGATCGGCCATTGCGTCGACCCGGATGCCGTGCGCGACAAGGACGGTATCAGCGCGGCCGTGCTCATCTGCGATCTGGTGGCGGCGCTGCGATCTCGGGGCAGCACGCTGCTCGACGCCCTCGACGACCTCGCTCGCCGCCACGGGGTGCACCTGACGGCCGGGGTGTCACGGCGTGTCGAGGACGCGGGTCGGGCAATGGCGGCGCTGCGCGCGAATCCGCCTGCCACGCTCGCCGATATCGCGGTCATTGTCGAGGACCTGGGGCAACGGCGCGACCGGCAGCGCACCGACGCCCTGGTGTTTACCGGTGACGGCATCCGGGTGGTGGTGCGCCCGTCGGGCACCGAACCGAAACTGAAGTCCTACATCGAGGTCCGAAGCGCACCGACCGATGACCTCGGTGCCGCGCGGGCGGCGGCGCAGCGGCTGTGCGCGGAACTGATGGATGCCGCCGCGCGGTGGTGACGCTAGCGCGGCCCGAACTGCCGGTCCCCGGCATCGCCGAGGCCCGGTACGATATAAGCGATCTCGTTGAGCCCGTCATCGACGGCGGCGGTAACGAGCCTCATATCCGGCGCGATCTTCTCCAGTGCGGCAATGCCTTCCGGGGCGCACACGACGCACACCGCGGTGATGTCGACGGCGCCACGCTCACGCAGGAGGTCGAGGGTGTGCGCCATGGATCCGCCGGTCGCCAGCATCGGGTCGAGCACGAAAACCGAACGTGTGCTGAGGTCGTCGGGCAATGACGCGAGGTACGGAACAGGCTGGCGGGTCTCCTCGTTGCGCGCGATGCCGACGAACCCGACCTGGGCTTCCGGGATGAGCGCGTGCGCCTGGTCGACCATGCCGAGTCCGGCTCGCAGCACCGGCACCAGCAGCGGCGGATTGGCCAGCCGAGACCCGGTGGTGTCGGACAACGGGGTACGCACCGGCACCGATTCGCGGGCTGCGTCGCGGGTGGCCTCGTAGACCAGCATCAGGGTGAGATCGCGCAGCGCCGCGCGGAACCCCACGTTGTCGGTGCGTTCGTCCCGCAACGTGGTCAGCCGGGCAGCGGCCAACGGGTGGTCAACGACGCGGACATCCATGTGCGGAAGGGTAGTCGGACGACCATCCAGCGGCGAGGCACCAGCCCCTTGGCGTCGGACCAGAAATCTAGTTGGAACCGAACGGGCCCGGCGCGCGTCATAACCACATGTTCGCTGATACCGCGGCCATCGGGGCCGCCGGCGTCGACCTGACCCGGGCCGCCGCCGACCTCGACGCCATCGCCGCAGCGCTGCCGGCCGCCGCCGGGCCCTGTGCCACCACATTCGGGCCCGTCGGTGCTGATTTCTTGTCCGCGCTCACGTCGGCACTGCACGACACTGCCCATGAGGTGACCCGCCTGGGTGCAGACCTTTCCGGGGCCGCGGAGACCGCCGCAGGGACCGCCGCCGCCTACGTCGACACCGAACGCCGGTCGGTCGCCATGCTCGGCGGTTGACAATGCCCGGTGCCGTCACTGCCACGCTCAGCGCGCCGCTGCACGAGCTGCTGGCCCTCGTCGGCTCCGGGCAGGCCACCCAGTCATCGGCCGCGTTGGCCGGTGCACGACAACGGCTCGGTGACGTTGCTGCCGCCCTTTCCCGCACGGCCGACCACCTGCTGGGTTCGTGGGCCGGAGCCGGGGCGACGTCGGCGGCCGGACGACTGGAGCAGGCAGTGGCGAGCGCACGCATGCTCGCCGACCGTATCGATGCGCTCGGCGAGGAGGTCGCGGCCGCCGCGGAGGCGGTCGCCCGGGTACGCATCGAGTTGGTGCGCCTCATCGCCGACTTCGAGGCGCGCGCTGCGGAGCTGGAAACTCAGCTGGACACCCCGGGCGCCGCCGAGGAACTCGTCGACGAGGCGCGTCGGGCTCTGATGGCGGCCGAGCAGATGGTCGACGACCTGCGCGCCGAGTTGACCGGTGGCGCACGGAACGTCACCGTGGTGTCGCCGCAGGCCGCGCCCACCAGCCCCGCGGGGTTCTCATCGGCGGTGCCGGCCGCGGGCGGCGCCGGACTCGCCCCGGCGGCCGGCCTCGCATCCGGCTTGTCGTCCGGCCTGTCGCCGGGACTGGGTTCCGGGCCCACCGAAGCCGTTCTCACGGCGCTGCACACGCCCTTGCCGGACGCCGCGCAGTTCGGCGTCGGCGAGGCGGTCACGCTGCCCGACGGCAGCACCGCGATGGCGCCCAATGCCGTCGCCGCCAGCGCCGTACGGCATGCGCTGACCCAACTCGGGGTGCCCTATCAGTGGGGTGGGACCACCGCCGGCGTCGGGCTCGATTGCAGCGGGCTGACCCAGTGGGCCTATCACCAGGCCGGGCTGAACATTCCCCGGCTCGCACAGGAGCAGGACATCGGCACGGCCGTCGATGCCGGCTCGCTGCGCCCCGGGGACCTGGCGGTATGGGACGGCCACGTCGCGATGGTGGTCGGCGACGGGGTGATGGTCGAGGCCGGTGATCCGGTGCAACTGTCGCCCATCCGAACGACCAATGCCGGGCAGGGCTTCCAGGGATTCTGGCGCCCGACGGCGTGAGCGGCCGAGGGCTCCAGAGTTCAGGCACCGGAATGTGCATGGGACACCGATCGTGGCGCTGCCCGACGCCCGTTCTGTGGAATCTGAAGAACACCCGAAACGCGATTTAGGGCATCAGCTGAGGGTGTGGCACCGGGCCGCTCAGCAGGCATCGTTACGCTGTGCGCCATGGCGGCTGACATCGTGCCGGTCCGGATCGGACTGACCAATGGCGACCTGTACACCCTGTGGGCTCCGCGCTGGCGGGACGCAGGCGACGAATGGGAGGCATTCCTCGGCAAGGACGAGGACATCTTCGCCTTCGAATCGGTCGCGGATCTGGCCGCGTTCGTGCGCACAAACAGTGATAACGATCTGACCGATCACCCCGCCTGGGAGAAGCTCACCCTGGCCAACGCCCACCGGTTCGATCCCGCCGAGGATCAGCAGCACGACCTGATCGGTGTGCCGGAACTGGTGGCCGAGAAGCCCACCGAGGATTCCGTCAAGACGCTGCGCGGGGCGTTGGGCATCGCCTCGGCGATCGGGTCGGTGTGCGACCTGCCCACCGTCACCAAGATGTTCAACGGCAACCCGGTGCTGGGCACCATCGGCGGCGGCGCCGACGCCTTCAGTGGCCGGGCCGGGCGCAAGCGCTGGGCCGAGATCGAAGCGGTGATCGGCCGCGCCTGGGATGGCGTCATCGACGCTATCGACGCGCTGGTGAGCACGCCCGAGGTTCCCGAGGCGGAGTCCGCCAAGGCCGCGGCCGAGCTGGCCGAACCGGCCCCCGAGGTCGATGACATCATCGAGGGCGGCGTCGTCATCGAAGGCGAAGTCGACACCGAAGAGGAAGTCGACGCGCTGGAGACCGAGGCCGAACGCCAGGTGCTCGGCAGTGACAAGGACTTCTGGGCGCAGGTCGGCATCGATCCGATCCGGATCATGACCAGCAGCGGCACCCTGTATACGTTGCGCTGCTACATCGGCGAGGATCCGCGGTTCCTGGGCCGCAACGGCCGCATCAGCGTCTTCAGCTCCGAGCGTGCGCTGGCCCGTTATCTGGCCGACGAACACGAGAGCGATCTTTCCGGATTGAGCTCCTACGAAATCATCCGCACCGCGGCGACCGATGGCTCGCTGCGTGTCGAGGTGACCGACGAGAACATTTACGTGCTCAGCGGACTGGTCGACGATATCGCCGACGGTCCCGACGCGGTGGACCGCGACCAGCTGGATCTGGCCCTGGAATTCCTCAGGGATGTCGGCGATTACGCCGCGGACCCGATCGTGTCGAAGACCCTTGAGGACGATCAGCCGTTGGGCTCCTTCGTCGCGTATGTGCTCGACCCCAAGAAGCCGAAGCCGAAGGGGTCCTCGGTCGAGGCCGTGGAACAGTGGGAAGAGCTGGAACGCTTCACCGAATCGCGGTTGCGCGCCGAGTGATCAGGCGTTGCTGCTGCAGAGCGTCTTGACGCTGTCGTGCAGCTTCTTCGGCAGTGGCGGCGCATAGGTCTCAGCCGATCAGCACCGCATAGCGCGGTTTGATCACCTCGTCGATGAGCGCCAGCCGCTCCCGGAACGGCACGAACGCCGACTTTATCGCGTTGATGGTGAAGCGCTCCAGATCGCTCCATCCGTAGCCGAACGCCTCGACCAGCCGCAGCATCTCCTGGCTCATGGTGGTGTCGCTCATCAGCCGGTTGTCGGTATTGACCGTCACCCGGAAGCGCAGCCGGGCCAGCAATGCGAAGGGATGTTCGGCGATGCTGGACACGGCGCCGGTCTGTACGTTCGAGGAAGGGCACAGTTCCAGCGGAATCCGCTTGTCCCGCAACAATGAAGCCAGGCGCCCCAGGGTCGCATCATTATCGGAATGCACGTCGATATCGTCGACGATCCGCACCCCGTGGCCCAGCCGGTCAGCCCCGCAGAACGCGATCGCCTCGTGGATCGAGGGCAGCCCGAACGCTTCTCCCGCGTGAATGGTGAAGCGCGCGTTGCTGTTCCGCATGCACTCGAAAGCATCCAGGTGCCGCGACGGAGGGTAGCCGGCCTCCGCGCCGGCGATGTCGAAACCCACGACACCCTGATCGCGGAAACGGATCGCCAGTTCGGCGATCTCCCGGGATCGGGCCGCGTGCCGCATCGCCGTCACCAGGCATCGCACCACGATCGGCCGCCCCTCGGCCTCGGCCGCCTTCTCGCCGTCGACAAACCCCGCCAGCACGGACTCGGTGACCTGGTCCAGCGACAGCCCACGGTCGATGTGCAGTTCCGGGGCGAAGCGGATCTCGGCGTACACCACGTTGTCGGCGGCCAGGTCCTCGACGGCTTCCCGGGCCACCCGGTACAGCGCGTCCGGTGTCTGCATCACCCCGACGGTGTGGGCAAACGGCTCGAGGTAGCGCACCAGCGAACCGCTGTGGGCTTGCGTGCGGAACCAGTTGGCCAATTCGTCGACATCGGTGGTCGGCAACCCGTCGTAGCCGAACTGATCGGCGAGTTCGACAACGGTGCCCGGGCGCAGACCACCGTCGAGGTGATCGTGCAGCAGCGCCTTGGGTGCCTGTTCGATGAGGTCCAGCGTCAACGGCGTACTCATCTGTCCATTTTGCTCGCATTGCCAACATCCGGCAGCCCAGTTCACCGAACTGTCGCCGGCGCGCCATCAACCGATGCGATCGATGAGCAGTGGACCGATCTGCGGGGCGGCCGCACCGACCGTCCAACCGCCGTCGAGTTCGGCGAGCGCGGGAGCCAGTCGCTCGGGGGTGTCGGTGTAGAGCGTGAACACCGGCTCGCCGGCGGCCACGGGCTCGCCGGGGCGCCGATGGATCTGCACACCTGCCCCGAATTGCACCGGATGACCCGGTGCCGTCCGGCCCGCCCCGAGGCGCCAAGCCGCCATCGCGACCGCCATCGCGTCGATATCGCCCATCACCCCGCTGCCGGGGGCCAGCACCGTCTCCGCGTGCGAGCCGATCGGCAGCGGCACCGACAGGTCACCGCCCTGGGCGGCGACCAGCGCTCGGAACCGGTCCATCGCGGTGCCGTCCCGCAGCGTCTGCGCCGGGTCTATTCCGTCCAGGCCGGCGGCGTCGAGCATCTGCACCGCCAGCGCCAGCGTCAGCTCCACCACATCGGCGGGGCCTCCCCCGGCGAGCACCTCCAGGGATTCGGCCACTTCGATGGCGTTGCCGACCGCGCGGCCCAACGGGCGGTTCATATCGGTGAGCAGTGCCCTGGTGGGCACCCCGGATGCGTTGCCGAGCGCGACCATGGTCGCGGCCAGCTCACGCGACTCGGCCTCGGTCTTGAGGAATGCTCCCTTGCCCACCTTCACGTCCAGGACCAGTGAGTGCGCGCCCTCTGCCAGCTTCTTGCTCATCACCGAACTGGCGATCAACGGCAGCGACTCCGTGGTCGCGGTGATGTCGCGCAGCGCGTAGATCTTGCGGTCGGCCGGGGCCAGGTCACCGGCGGCGAAGATAGCGGCACCGATATCGGACAGTTGTTGCCGGATACGAGCTTTGGATAGCTCGGCGGTGAAACCGGAAATGGCCTCCAGTTTGTCCAGCGTGCCACCGGTGTGGCCGAGCCCGCGTCCGGCGGCCTGCGGCACAGCGCCGCCGCAAGCCAGTACCACCGGTACCAGGGGGATGGTGATCTTGTCGCCCACACCGCCGGTGGAGTGCTTGTCCACCAAGGGCCGCCCCAGATCGCCGAAGTCGAAGCGCTCCCCCGAGGCGATCATGGCCGCCGTCCACCGGGTGATCTCGGCGCCCGTCATACCGCGCAGGAAGATCGCCATCAGCAGTGCCGACATCTGCTCGTCGGCGACCCGGCCATCGGTGTACGCGGCGATCACCCAGTCGATCGCGGCATCGGAGAGTGCACCGCCGTCGCGCTTTGTCCGGATCACGGACGGAGCATCGAAGCAAGCGTCGCTCATGCGTCGATTCGCTCCAGATCGGCCGGGCCGAAGGCGTCGGGCAGCAGGTCGGCAAGCCTGCGCGGGCCCTTGGGATGGTCGATCAGCAACTCGGGGCCACCGTGCTCCAGCAGTACCTGACGGCATCGTCCGCAGGGCATCAGCGGGGCGCCGTCGGCGGCCACGCAACTAAGTGCCACGAGTCGCCCACCGCCGCTGGAATGCAGGGCGCAGACCACAGCGCACTCGGCACAGAGACCTAGGCCATATGAGACATTCTCCACATTGCATCCCAGGATGATTCGGCCGTCGTCGACAATCGCCGCCGCCCCGACCGGGAAACCCGAATACGGCGCATACGCCTGCTTTGACACACTGATTGCACTGTCTCGCAACAGTTTCCACTCAATTTCAACTGTCATGGAGCCCCGTTCACCACCATCTGAATGCATTCCGAAAACCTCACTCCCGCAGCGGAGAACCAGAATAGGTAACCCTAACTTTGTGGTATTGGGATCATTTTCACCCCAACGCTAGTTCTTCGGGCACCCGATTTGGGATTAGAGTCGCCCCGAGGTTTGGGGACGGTTACAGCCTTATCCCCGCCGTCCACCGAAGGCGTTGGAGGACTCGATGAGCACAGCAACGGCCGCGGATTCCGCCGTACCGGCACCGCGATCGAAAACGGCGCGCCGCCGCACGTTGTACCGCGGCGACCCGGGTATGTGGTCCTGGGTGCTGCACCGGATCACCGGTGCCACCATCTTCTTCTTTCTGTTGGTCCACGTGCTGGACACGGCACTGGTCCGGGTCAGCCCCGAGGCCTACAACTCGGTCATCGAGACATACAAGACGCCGATCATCGGTCTGATGGAGGTCGGCCTGGTCGCCGCGGTGCTGTATCACGCACTCAACGGCATCCGGGTCATCCTGATCGACTTCTGGCAGCACGGCCCGAAGTATCAGCGCACGATGCTGTGGGTCATCGCCGGCGTCTGGCTCGCCGTGATGATCCCGGCACTGGGAGTGATCGGCATGCACATGGTGGAGCGTTTCCTATGACCGAGACTTCGGGAGCCTGGACCCCGCACCACAAGGAGGGGCGCATCGCCCCGGTGCAGGAGAAGGAACACGACCGCCCGGCGAGCCTGGATCACCCCCGCGCGCCTCGTAAGCCCCGCGGCATCCCGTACTTCGAGAAGTACGCGTGGTTGTTCATGCGGTTCTCCGGCGTCGCGCTGGTCTTCCTGGCACTGGGCCACCTGTTCATCATGCTGATGTGGCAGGACGGCGTGTACCGGATCGACTTCAACTACGTGGCCGAGCGATGGGCCTCACCGTTCTGGCAGATCTGGGACATGTCCCTGCTGTGGCTGGCGATGCTGCACGGCGCCAACGGAATGCGCACCATCATCGGCGACTACGCCCGCAAGAACACCACCAGGTTCTATCTGAATTCGCTGCTGCTGCTGGCGACCGGGTTCACCCTGGTGCTCGGCAGTTACGTGCTGGTCACGTTCGACGCGAGTATCTAGTGCTCCGGGCGAGCGAAGCGACGGGAAATATGAGGACCGCAGGATGATTCAGGAACATCGTTACGACGTCGTCATCGTCGGTGCCGGCGGCGCAGGCATGCGCGCGGCGGTCGAGGCAGGCCCGCGGGCCCGCACCGCGGTGCTGACCAAGCTGTACCCGACCCGTAGCCACACCGGCGCGGCCCAGGGCGGCATGTGCGCCGCGCTGGCCAACGTCGAAGAGGACAACTGGGAGTGGCACACCTTCGACACCGTCAAGGGCGGCGACTACCTCGCCGACCAGGATGCCGTCGAGATCATGTGCAAGGAGGCCATCGACGCGGTCTACGACCTGGAGAAGATGGGGATGCCGTTCAACCGCACCCCCGAGGGCCGTATCGACCAGCGCCGCTTCGGCGGGCACACCCGCGACCACGGCAAGGCCCCGGTGCGCCGGGCCTGCTATGCCGCCGACCGCACCGGCCACATGATCCTGCAGACGCTGTACCAAAACTGCGTCAAGCACGACGTGGAGTTCTTCAACGAGTTCTACGCCCTCGACATCTCGCTGACCGACACCCCCGGCGGTCCGGTGGCCACCGGCGTCATCGCCTACGAGCTCGCCACCGGCGACATCCACATCTTCCACGCCAAGTCGATCGTCTTCGCCACCGGCGGTTCCGGCCGGATGTACAAGACCACCTCGAATGCGCACACCCTGACCGGCGACGGCCTGGGCATCATCTTCCGCAAGGGACTTCCCTTGGAGGACATGGAGTTCCACCAGTTCCACCCGACAGGACTGGCCGGGCTCGGGATCCTCATTTCCGAGGCCGTGCGCGGCGAGGGCGGCCGGCTGCTCAATGGCGAGGGCGAGCGCTTCATGGAGCGCTACGCACCGACCATCGTCGACCTGGCCCCCCGCGACATCGTGGCCCGCTCGATGGTGCTCGAGGTGCTCGAAGGCCGTGGCGCGGGACCGAACAAGGACTACGTCTACCTCGACGTGCGTCACCTCGGCGCGGACGTCCTGGAAGCCAAGTTGCCCGATATCACCGAGTTCGCCCGCACGTACCTGGGCGTGGACCCGGTCACCGAACTGGTGCCGGTCTACCCGACCTGCCATTACGTGATGGGCGGCATCCCGACCAACGTCAACGGTCAGGTGCTGCGCGACAACAACAACATCATCCCCGGCCTGTACGCCGCCGGCGAATGCGCGTGCGTGTCGGTGCACGGCTCCAACCGGCTGGGCACCAACTCGCTGCTGGATATCAACGTCTTCGGCCGCCGCGCCGGTATCGCGGCCGCCGAGTACGCGCTGAACCACAACCACGTCGACCTGCCGGAGAACCCGGCGGGCATGGTGGTCGACTGGGTCGGCGACATCCTCTCCGAGCATGGCAACGAACGCGTCGCCGACATCCGCACGGCGTTGCAGCAGTCGATGGACAACAACGCCGCGGTGTTCCGCACCGAGGAGACGCTGAAGCAGGCGCTCACCGACATCCACGCCCTCAAGGAGCGTTACGCACGAATCACCGTGCAGGACAAGGGCAAGCGCTACAACAGCGATCTGCTGGAGGCCATCGAGCTCGGCTTCCTGCTGGAGCTGGCTGAGGTGACCGTCGTCGGCGCGCTGAACCGCAAGGAATCCCGCGGCGGACACGCCCGCGAGGACTACCCCAACCGCGACGACACCAACTACATGCGCCACACCATGGCCTACAAGGACGGTTCGGATCTGATCTCGGACATCCGGTTGGACTACAAGCCGGTGGTGCAGACCCGCTACGAGCCGATGGAACGGAAGTACTGACATGACGTCTTCGGTCATCGAAAAGCCCGAAACCGGCGGTCCGGGCCTTCCCCCGGTGCCCGACGGCGCGGTCATGGTCACCCTCAAGATCGCCCGGTTCAATCCGGACCGCCCGGAAGACGCAGGCTATCAGAGCTACCGGGTGCCGTGCCTGCCCTCGGATCGTGTGCTGAACCTGCTGCACTACGTGAAGTGGTACCTGGACGGCACTCTGACGTTCCGCCGGTCCTGTGCCCACGGGGTCTGTGGCAGCGACGCCATGCGCATCAACGGGGTGAACCGGTTGGCGTGCAAGGTGCTGATGCGCGATCTGCTGCCCAAGAAGGCGTCCAAGCAGCTGACCATCACCATCGAGCCGATCCGCGGGCTGCCCCTGGAGAAGGACCTCGTGGTGAACATGGAGCCGTTCTTCGACGCGTACCGCGCGGTCAAGCCGTTCCTGATCGCCAGCGGTAACGCACCCACCAGGGAGCGCATCCAGAGCGCCACCGACCGCGCCCGCTACGACGACACCACCAAGTGCATCCTGTGCGCCTGCTGCACCACCAGCTGCCCGGTGTACTGGAGCGAGGGCTCGTACTTCGGCCCGGCGGCGATCGTCAACGCACACCGCTTCATCTTCGATTCGCGTGACGAGGGCGCCGCCGAGCGCCTCGACATCCTCAACGAGGTCGACGGTGTGTGGCGCTGCCGCACCACCTTCAACTGCACCGAGGCGTGCCCGCGTGGCATCCAGGTGACCCAGGCGATCCAAGAGGTCAAGCGCGCGCTGATGTTCGCGCGCTAATTCTTTCTCGGCGAGTGTTGTCTTGTGTGCCAGATTCTTCGAAAACCTGACACACAAGCCAACTTTCGTTTCAGTACGGGGCGCCCGCGGCCTTCAACGCGCCGAGCGTGCGCCCGATCACGCTCGCCTGCCGGTACTTCATGAGGTCGGCACCCACCCGGACGATGCGCCAACCGAGGTCCCGGTACGCCACATCCTGATCGATATCGCGGGTGCGCTGCTGCGGATCCGTCCAGTGCTGGAAGCCGTCGTACTGCACGCCGACCTTCCACTGCGGCCAGCCCATATCCAGACGGCCGACGAAGAACCCATGGTCGAACACTTCGATCTGCGTGTGCGTTGGTCGAAGGCCCGCGTCGGTCAAGACCAGCCGCAGCCGGGTCTCCTGCGGCGATTCGGCGCCGGGATCGGCGAGACGGAGAACCTGGTGCAGGTCGACAGTGCCTCGTACTCCCTTGTGCCGGAGCAGCAGCGACTCGACGTCGACGATCTTCAGATCGGTGGCTTGCAGGAGGGCGTCGACGCGGATGACGGCGGTGGTGATGCCCTTGAGCCTGCCGAGGTCAAAGGCCGTGCGTGCCGGTGACGTCGCGGGGACGCTGCGGATCAGCACCACCTCGTCGGGCCAGAGCTCGTCGCTGCGGATGTGAATCCCCGCTGGCCCAGAACGGCTCGCCTGGTTGAGCTCGGCGGGTTCGGTCGCGTCGATCCACCGTGATCCGTGCAGCGCCGCGGCTGAAAGGCCTGCAACGACTCCGCGCCGACCCGACCACAGCCAGGCCGCAATGGCTTTGTCCGCCGGTGTGAGCGGCATCCCGCGCGGCTTATAGACGTTGCGGTAGATGGCGTCGTGTTGTGTACGCAGCTGGTAGCGGTTCAGCTCGCCCGCGGCCAATGCCTCGGAGCCCAAAAACACCACACAGGATCAGACGCAGCGCGCCCGCGGCTGGTTCCACCCGAAACCAGCGTTGGCTTGTGCGCCACCCCCGGCGAGAATTTGGCACACAAGGCGACGCTCGTCAGGTTTCGGGCTCGGGGTCAGGCAGGTTCCCGGTGGTACGCGCCTCGACCTGCTCGTCGTAGTACCGGATGATCACCGCCACCGCGGCAGCCACCGGCACCGCCAGGAATGCGCCGATGACGCCGAAGGTCGAGCCGCCCAGCGTCACCGCGAGCAGGACGATCACCGCGTGCAGTTTCATCGACTTGGACTGCAGCCACGGCTGCAGGACATTGCCCTCCAGCTGCTGCACCGCGACGATGATCCCCAGCATGATCAGCGCGGTGACCGGGCCGTTGGCGACCAGCGCGATCAGCACCGCCAGACCGCCGGCGACGAAGGCGCCGACGATCGGCACGAAACCGCCGATGAACGTGACGATCGCAAGGGCGTAGGCCAGCGGCACCCCCAGAACCACCAGCCCGATCCCGATGAGGGCGGCATCGACGAAGCTGACCAGCGCCTGAGTGCGGATGAACCCGCCGAGGCTCGACCAGATGCGTGCGAGCACCTCGGCGAGGTACGGTGCGGCGGGATTGCCGACCGAGCTCCGCAACCACGGAATGAAATGCGGTCCATCCTTGAGAACGAAGAATGCCACCACGATGGTCGTGAACAGCGTCACCAGCGCCGATGTCGCGGCTCCCACACCGGTGAACACGCCGGACGCGATCTGACTGCTGCTGGTGTTCAGCCCGTCGTTGATCGCGGCAACTGCCGAATCGAGTTGCGCCTGACTGATGTTCAACGGCGGGCCGCCGAGCCAATTCTGCACCTGGACGACGCCCTCTGAGGCCTGTTGCGCCAGCTCCGTCGACTGTTCGACGATGGCGGGCGCCACGGCGGCGATCAGCCCGACGAACACCGCCAACGCGACCAGCAGTATCGCCAGCGCCGCTGCCGCCGGCGGCAGACCCTTGTCGCGCAGCCATCGCACGGGCGGCCACAGCACGGTGCTGATGACCACGGCCAGCGCCACCGGCAGGATGATGACCCACGTCTCGCCCACGATCCAGGCCAGGATCCAGGCCGCTGCGGCCACCGCGACGAGCTGCACAGACACGGTCGCAGCCGATCGGAGATGGGTACCGAAGATCGCGCCTCGGCTGGGCAGTATGTCCTTCACGCCTCCTCTCTACCCGCCCGCGGTCGGTTCGAACGATTTCTGTTGTCACAAATCTGGCGAGCTTGTCTCGTCCAATAGAAATGACACGCGAATTTCTCCGCTGCCGGCCAACGTCGGGGAACTCGCCGTAAACTCGCCGCGGTGGCAGCCATCTAACTGTTCAAGTTCCTCGGCCAGGATGCGCTGGCCGAGAATCTCTGGGCCAAGGTGGGACTCGGCTCGTTCTTCATCATCGCCATGACGCTGGTCAGCGCGCGCGGTGTCGCGGTGTCCGAGCGGATGCAGATCGTGCTGATCGCGGTTCAGTTCGGCGTGCTGATCATCGCCAGCATCTGGGCGCTGACTCGCGTGTTCTCCGACACCGCGGGCGCGCAGGCCACCTCCCCGCAGCTGGCCTGGCTGTGGCCATCCGGTCTGGACGTGTCGTCCGTCGCAGCCGCCATCATTTTGTGCGTGTTCATCTACTGGGGCTGGGACGCCTGTCTGGCCGTCGGCGAGGAGACCAAGAACCCCGGCAAAACCCCCGGTATCGCCGCCGTCATCACGACTCTCATCCTGGTGTGCACCTATGTGCTGGTCGCCTACGCGGTGCAGTCGTTCGCCGGCTTCAGCGTCGTGGGGATCGGCCTGAACAACCCGGACAACACCGATGATGTGCTGACCGTTCTCGGCGATCCGGTGGGCGGCCCTGCCCTCGCGGTGGCGGCGCGCGCACTGCCGGACTCGCCCGATATCGAATCACTGGTGGCCGAGGGTATGACGCTGGAGTCCGCACTGAAGAAACTGAACTGGGACGAGTCCGACATTCTCGTGGTCGGCTCCAGCCGGTTCGCCGCGCCCAAGCGGATCTTCCTGGGCTCCACCGCATCACGCATCCTTGCCGGCGTCGACGTGCCGGTGATCGTGATTCCGCCCAACGAATAGGCGCGCCGCCTCAGCGCAGCGCGAAAATCGTCCGATGCCAACCTTTTTCGGCCACACCGGTGATATCGCTCATCACGTGCTTGATGGTGAGATACTCCTCGAAGGAGTAGTCGCTCATGTCCTTGCCGAACCCAGAGGCGCCCACGCCGCCGTGCGGCATCTCGGAGATGATCGGGATGTGGTCGTTGATCCACACGCATCCGGCATTGATCTCGCGTGAGGCCCGTTGTGCGCGATACACATCGCGGGTCCACGCGGACGCCGCCAGCCCGTACACGGTGTCGTTCGCCTGCCGAAGAGCATCGTCGTCGTCACCGAACGCACGCACCGTGAGCACCGGACCGAAGATCTCTTCGCGATACACCTCCGATGACTCTGCGACATCGGCGATGAGCGTGGGCCGATAGAACGCGCCCGGCAGATCGGGCGCCGAACCGCCACACACGATCCGCCCACCCTGATCGGGGGCGCGAGACACCATGGCCGCCACCTTCTCCCGGTGCGCGAAGGTGATCAGCGGCCCCAGATCGGTGTCCGGGTCATGCGGATCCCCCACCACCATCTTCGAGAACACCTCACCGACCCCGACGACGAAATCGTCGTAGAGATCGCGTGACACGATCGCCCGAGTCGCGGCCGTGCAGTCCTGCCCGGAGTTGATCAGCGCGCCGGCGACCGCGCCCTGGATCGCGGCATCCAGGTCGGCATCGTCGAACACCACGAACGGGGCCTTGCCGCCGAGCTCGAGCTGGGTGCGGTGGCCGTGCACGGCCGCCGCGGCCATCACCTTGCGGCCGACCCCCGTCGACCCGGTGAAGGTGACGACGTCGACATCGCGGTGCCCGGCCAGCGCGGTGCCCACATCGGCGCCGGATCCGGTCACCACGTTGAGCACCCCGTCGGGCAGCCCGGCCGCCTTCGCCACCCGCGCCAACGTCATAGTGGTGAGCGGGGTGATCTCGGCCGGTTTGATGACGACAGCGCACCCGGCGGCCAGCGCCGGGATCACCTTCCACACCGCCATCTGCAGCGGGTAGTTCCACGGCGTGATGGTCGCGACGACGCCGACGGCCTCGCGCCGGACGCTGGAGGTGTGGTCGGCCGAGTACTCGGCGGTGGCCTTACCTTCCAGATGCCTTGCCGCACCGGCGAAGAACGACACATTGTCGATGCTGCCGGGCACATCGAACTCGGTGGCCAGCCGGACCGGCTTACCGCACTGGGCTACTTCCTCGGCGATGAATGTCTCGGCCGACGCTTGCATCAACTCGGCCAGTTTGAACAGCACGCCGGCGCGGTCGACCGGTGCCACGGAAGCCCATCCTGGCTGGGCGGCACGCGCGGCGGCCACCGCGGCATCGACGTCGGTGGGGGTCGCAAGGGCATAGGTCGCCGCCACCGCGCCGGTGGCGGGGTTGATCACCTCGAACGGTCGACCCGAGGTCGACACCGTTGCCCCGTTGATCCAACTACCCGAGACTTGAGTCGCCTTCACAGTGCCCCAGGCTACGCATTCCAGCGATTCCTGGCACACCGAACGCCTGATTTCATAGAAATGGTTGCTTGTAACGACGGATTCCGTGCACAATCGTGACATGTCAAACCCCGATTCCCAGCCCGGCGCATCCGCCGTCTCACTGCGAATCAACCACTCGCGCCCCGGTGCCGCATTCCAGCTGGACGAGCTCTCGAAGGCCATTATCGAGAAGTTGCAGCAGGACGGCAGGCGTTCCTACGCCGGAATCGGCAAGGCCGTCGGACTCTCGGAAGCCGCCGTCCGTCAGCGGGTGCAGCGGATGGTCGACGCCGGTGTCATGCAGATCGTCGCCGTCACCGACCCGATGCAACTCGGGTTCGCCCGTCAGGCCATGATCGGCATCCGCTGCACCGGTGACACCACCAAGGTCGCCGAGAAGCTGGCCGCCCTGGAGTCCATCGACTACGTGGTGCTCACCGCCGGAACGTTCGACGCCATCGTCGAGGTCGTCTGCGAGGACGACGGCGACCTACTAGACCTGCTCAACACCAAGATCCGCGCCGTCCCGGGAGTGATCGCCACCGAAACGTTGGTTTACCTGAAACTTGTCAAACAGCAATACAACTGGGGCACGAGATGACAATCACCGAAACAAGCACAAGCACAAGCACCGCAGGCGACCTGGCGGCCAAGGCCAACCGGCACCTGTGGGGGCACTTCGCCCGCCACGGCGCCGGCATCACCCCGCCCATCATCACCCGCGGCGAGGGCACCCGAATCTTCGATGACAAGGGCAACAGCTACATCGACGGCCTCAGTGGGCTGTTCGTCGTCCAGGTCGGGCACGGCCGCGAGGAGCTCGCCGCCGCGGCCGCCAAGCAGGCGCAGCAGCTGGCTTTCTTCCCACTGTGGTCCTACGCCACCCCATCGGCGATTGAATTGGCCGAGCGCATAGCCAATTACGCGCCGGGTGATCTGAATCGCGTCTTCTTCACCACCGGTGGTGGCGAGGCCGTCGAGAGCGCCTGGAAACTGGCCAAGCAGTACTTCAAGTTGACCGGCAAGCCGGGCAAGTACAAGGTGATATCGCGGTCCATCGCCTATCACGGCACGCCGCAAGGAGCGCTGGCCATCACCGGAATCCCGGCGTTCAAAGCGCCGTTCGATCCGCCGACCCCCGGCGGATACCGGGTGCCGAACACCAACTTCTATCGCGCACCGGATGCCTACGCGCACGACGAGAAGACCTTCGGCCGCTACTGCGCGGACCGCATCGCCGAGGCCATCGAGTTCGAGGGGCCCGACACCGTCGCCGCCGTATTCCTGGAGCCGGTGCAGAACGCCGGCGGCTGCTTCCCCCCGCCACCCGGATATTTCGAACGGGTCCGCGAGATCTGCGACGAGTACGACGTGCTGCTGGTGTCCGACGAGGTGATCTGCGCCTACGGCCGGATCGGTTCGATGTTCGCCTGTGACGATTTCGGTTACGTTCCCGACATCATCACCAGTGCAAAGGGTTTGACGTCGGGCTACTCACCGCTGGGCGCGATGATCGCCAGTGACCGGCTGTTCGAGCCGTTCAACGACGGACAGACGGTGTTCGGGCACGGCTACACCTTCGGCGGGCACCCGGTGTCGGCGGCGGTCGCACTGGCCAACCTCGACATCTTCGAACGCGAGGGCATCAACGCCCACGTCAAGGAGAGCGCCCCGGCGTTCCGGGCGACCCTGGAGAAGCTCTACGACCTGCCCATCGTCGGCGACGTCCGCGGCGAGGGCTTCTTCTACGGCATCGAACTGGTCAAGGACAAGGCGACCAAGGAGACGTTCAACGACGAGGAATCCGAGCGGTTGCTGCGCGGATACCTGACCCCTGCGCTGTGGGAGGCCGGACTGTACTGCCGCGCCGATGACCGTGGCGACCCAGTGGTGCAGCTGGCTCCCCCGCTCATCAGCGGGCAGGCCGAGTTCGATGCGATCTACGACATCCTGAACACCGTGCTGTCGGAGGCCGCTCGCCGGATGTGATCCGGCGCGACCATAGAAGTCACGTACACCACAAAAGTCACGTACACCACAAAGTCATTTACACCACAAAAGTCACATCCGCCACAGCGTGGCGACCCGGAGATCGGGCGGCTTTCTCCTAGTCTGCACAGACGATGGCTTCCAAAGTTTCGCTGCGCCGAGTGGCTTGTGCGGTCACCGCGGCCGTCATGCTGGCCGGCTCCGCGCTGCTCGGAGCGCCGCTGGCCGATGCGGACCCCGGGCCCGATCCCTGCCCGTACCGGGTGACAACGCCACCCGCGGTCGACGACTCCGAGGTCCCCAAGGCCGGGCCGCCACCGCAGCCGCTGCCGGTGCCCGCCACCCCACTGGGCGGCGAGGCACTCGGTGGCTGCGGTGTCATCACCGCTCCCGATACCCCGCCGGTGCCCGGTGACATCTCGGCCGAGGCGTGGTTGGTCGCCGATCTGGACACCGGCGAGGTGATCGCCGCCCGAGACCCGCACGGACGGCACCGCCCCGCCAGCATCATCAAGGTGCTGACCGCCATCCAGGCCATCCAGGATCTGCCGATCAACCGTCAGGTCAACGGCACCGAAGCCGACGAAGCCGCGGAGGGCAGCAAGGTCGGCGTGAAGAACGGCGAGCGCTACACCATCAGTGACCTGCTGCACGGCCTGCTGATGGTCTCCGGTAACGACGCCGCCCATGCACTGGCGGCCCAGCTCGGCGGCTGGGACACCGCCCTGCAGAAGATCAATAACCTGGCCCGCAAGCTCGGCGCCCGTGACACCCGGGCGGCGACTCCGTCCGGCCTCGACGGCCCGGGCATGAGCACCTCGGCCTACGACATCGGGCTGTTCTACCGGTATGCCTGGAACAACGAGACATTCGCGAAGATCGTTGCCAGCGAAAAATACCCGTGGCCCAGCTATGAGCTGGAGAACGACAACAAGCTGCTCCACAACTACCCCGGCGCCCTCGGTGGCAAGACCGGCTACACCGACGATGCCGGCCAGACCTTCGTCGGCGCCGCCGAACGCGACGGACGCCGGCTGATGGTCGTCCTGATGAAGGGCACCCGGGTACCGATCGCTCCGTGGGAACAGGCCGCCCGCCTGCTCGACTACGGGTTCGCCACCGCGCCCGGCACCAAGATCGGCACCCTGATCGAGGCCGACCCGTCGCTGGCCAAGAAGGATCCAGAGGCCGCCCCGGACTCCACGGTGGTGGCCGCGACCGCACTGCCGAGCGCCGATGCGCTACCGGTGCGCGTCGGCGTCGCGTTCGTCGGCGTGATCATCGTCTTCGCACTCATCATGGCGGCCCGGTCGATGAACCGTCAGCGCGTCTGACTGCTGCGACGGGAGCGCAACAGCCGGGACAGTCCGAGCCCGCCGATCGCCCCGGCGGCGAAACCCGCGACGGCTCCGGACATCCCGATACCCTCACGGACCTGAACCCGCGGGCTGATCCGCACCGGGCCGGGCGGCTCGATCGGCACCGCGGCCAGGTTCTCGGGGGCGGTCGCCGCCCATGCCGTCGCGAAGAGGATCAGCCGGGCGGTGATGTAGGCGAACACCATCAGGCCCAGCACCGGACCGAAGGTGGCACCGGCAGGACCGGTCACCACCGAGCGCAGGTAGATCGAGGCCACCTGCTTGAACACCTCGAACGCCACTGCCGCGATCAGACCGGCCCGCAGCGAGCTTCGGAAGCTGACCGACTCGCGCGGCAGCCGGGCGATGATCCAGGCGAAGAGCATCCAGGAGATCCCCACCGAGAACACCCAGGACACCCCCTGCAGCCCGACGCTCAGACCCGGAACATCCTGCAGTCCGAACCAGCCCAGCACCGTCGTCATCGGTGACTCGTTGCTCAGCGCCGTCAGGCCGATGGTCAGCGCCAGCGCCAGCGCCGCCGAGACCAACGCCAGCAGATCCGACAGCTTGGTGGCCACGAATCCGGCCGGCTCATGCCGCTGCTCCCACATCTGGCTGAGCGCCTCACGAAGGTTGGCCATCCACCCCAGGCCGACCCAGGCGGCGGCGGCCAGGCCGATGACTCCGACGGTGCCGCGGGAGGCGACCGCCGAATCCATCAACTCCACCAGTTGCGAACCGAGGTCGCCCGACACCGCGTCGCGGATGCGTTCCTCGACCTCCATCATCAGGTCGGGTTGGTTGGCCAGCACGAACCCGCCGATGGAAAAACCCACCATGAGCAGCGGGAACAACGCGAAGATGGTGAAGTACGTGATGCCCGCGGCGTAGAAGTCGCCCTTGCAGTCCTTGTACCGGTCCTGCGCCCGCATGACACGGTCGAACCACCGGAAACGGGTGCGCAACCGGTCCATGAAGCCGGGTTTCTCCGCGTCAGACTCAGCCATGGGTACCCCTTCCCGGGTGGTCAACGCGGCGGCGCCAAGAATCCCATCCGGTCGTATACCCGCTGCAGTGTCGCTGAAGCGACCTCATTCGCCCGCGCGGCCCCCTTGGTCAGCACCGTCTGCAGTTCGGTCGGGTCAGCGAGCAGTTCGTCGACGCGCGCCTTGATGGGAGTCACGAATTCGACAACCGCATCAGCGGTTTCGGTTTTGAGATCGCCGTAGCCGCGTCCGGCGTATCCGGCCACCAGGGTGTCGATATCGGTTCCGGTCACCGCGGACTGGATGGTCAGCAGATTGGAGACCCCCGGTTTGGCGTCGCGGTCGAAGCGGATCTCCCGCTCGCTGTCGGTCACGGCGGACCGGATCTTCTTCGCCGACTTCTTGGGGTCATCCAGCAGGCTGATCAGTCCCGCGTCGGTGGCCGTCGACTTGCTCATCTTCGCGGTCGGGTCCTGCAGGTCGTAGATCTTGGCGGTGGCCTTGGGGATGATCGCCTCGGGAATCACAAAGGCGCCCGGTAGGCGGACGTTGATGCGTTCGGCGATATCGCGCGCCAGTTCCAGGTGCTGACGCTGGTCCTCCCCGACCGGCACCAGGGCGGTGTCGTAGAGCAACACGTCGGCCGCCATCAGCACCGGATAGGTGAACAAACCGACGGTGGTGGCCTCCGCGCCCTGCTTCTGCGACTTGTCCTTGAACTGCGTCATCCGCGATGCCTGCCCGAAGCCGGTGAAACAGCCCAGCAACCAAGCGAGTTGGGTGTGGGCGGGCACGTGACTCTGGACGAACACCGTCGCCTGCGCTGGGTCCACGCCCAGCGCCAGGTACTGCGCGGCGGTCACCAGGGTGCGCTTGCGCAGCACCTCGGGATCCTGCGGGACGGTGATGGCGTGCAGGTCCACGACGCAGAAGTAGGCGTCGTAATCCTCCTGCAGGCTGACCCACTGGTTGACCGCTCCCAGCGCGTTACCGAGATGCAGCGAATCCGAGGTGGGCTGTGCGCCGGAGAACACGACGCTTTTGGAGGGGACGCTCATGATGAATAGATCTTGTCACGCACCCCTTGGCGCTGAGCACGCCGTGCCGGAGGTACGGCACGTGATTACGGCCGTCAGACTTCCGACCACCGCTGACAACCGCGGCACGACGCCTCAGCTACCCGGCACAGGGGCCGCACTTCTCAGCCGAACTCGACGGTCACCGGGGCGTGATCGGACCAGCGCAGCGCGTACAACTCGGCCCGCTCCACCCGCGCCGACACCGCGCGGGCGGCGAGGCCCGGGCTGGCCAGGTGGTAGTCGATACGCCAGCCCGCATCGTTGTCGAAAGCCTTACCGCGCCATGACCACCAGCTGTACGGGCCCGCCACGTCGGGATGCAGCCGGCGCACCACGTCCACCCAGCCGGTGGACATCAGCTCGGTCAGCCACTGCCGCTCGGCAGGCAGGAAGCCCGCCTTCTTGACATTGGCCTTCCAGGCCTTGATATCGCTCTCGGTGTGCGCGATGTTCCAGTCACCGCATATCACGGCGTCGCGGCCGTCGGCGAGCAGTGCGGCCATCCGGGTCTCGACCGCGGACATGAAGCGCTCCTTCTCCAGCTGGCGCTCCGTCTCAGCCTCGCCGGTGGGCAGGTACACGCTGGCCACCGTGGCGCCGGCGGTGTCGACCTCGATATAGCGGCCGTGCTCGGCAAATTCCTCGGAGCCCGAACCGATGCGCACCGCGTCGAACGGTGTGCGGGACAGCACGGCAACACCGTTGCGGCCCTTGACATGCGGCTCGGCAGCGGCGAGATTCCAGCCGTCGGCCAGGGCCGGCGCCAGCGCCTCGGCGAGCTGTTCGTCGTCGGCACGGGTCTCCTGCAGGCAGACGACATCGGCGGCGCTCTCCTTGAGCCACGGCAGCAGGCCGAGGTTCTCGGTGGATCGCTGTTTGGCCGCTGCACGGATGCCGTTGACGTTGACGGTGGTGACGATCACGGTGGACGACCCTAGTGGACGCCTCCGACAAGGCCCTCTTGCGGTACCGCCGGCCGGCTGCACCGCGGGGCCTCCACCGTCCGGGGAAGCAGCACCTTCTGAAAAGCAGTACTACCCGCAGTACTACAGAATCTGCAGTACTGCGGGTAGTACTACATTCGGGAACCCGACATGCCCTCCGGCGCCGATCAGCTCTTCGCAGCCTCCAGCACGGCGTTGAACGTCTTGCTCGGCCGCATCACTGCCGCCATCTTCTCCGGGTCCGGGTAGTAGTAGCCGCCGATGTCGGCGTGCCTGCCCTGCACCGCGCTGAGCTCGGCGAGGATGGCGTCTTCGCCTTCGGCCAGCGACTTGGCCAGCGGAGCGAAATACTCGGCCAGTTCCTTGTCCTCGGTCTGATCGGCCAGCGCCTGCGCCCAGTACAGCGACAGGTAGAACTGGCTACCGCGATTGTCCAGCTCGCCGGTCTTGCGTGACGGACTCCTGTTCTCGTCCAATAGTTTTCCGACCGCGGCGTCCAGCGTGTCGCCGAGCAGCTTGGCCTTGGCGTTGTCGGTCTTGTTGCCGAGATCCTCCAGGCTGGCGCCGATGGCGAGGAACTCACCCAGCGAATCCCACCGCAGATGGTTCTCCTCGACCAGCTGGCTGACATGCTTGGGCGCCGAACCACCGGCACCGGTCTCATACAGCCCGCCACCGGCCATCAACGGCACCACCGACAGCATCTTGGCGCTAGTGCCCAGCTCCAGGATCGGGAACAGGTCGGTGAGGTAGTCACGCAGGATGTTGCCGGTCGCGGCGATGGTGTCCCGCCCGCGGATCACCCGTTCCATCGTGTACCGCATGGCCCATACCTGCGGCAGGATGGTGATGTCGAGACCCTCGGTGTCCTCTTCCTTGAGGTACTCCTTGACCTTCTTACGCAGCTCGTTCTCATGCGGACGCTCGTCGTCCAGCCAGAACACCGTCGTCATACCGGACAGCCGGGCACGGTTCACGGCGAGCTTCACCCAGTCGCGGATCGCGGCGTCCTTGACGATCGGCATACGCCAGATATCGCCCTCGTCGACCTCCTGGCTCAGCAGCACCTCACCGCTGTCCACGTCGACGATCTTGGCGACACCGGCTTCGGCGATCTCAAAGGTCTTGTCGTGGCTGCCGTACTCCTCGGCCTTCTGCGCCATCAGACCGACGTTCGGGACGGTGCCCATGGTGGTCGGATCGAAATTGCCGTGCGTCTTACAGAAGTTGATCATCTCCTGATAGATGCGCGAGAACGTCGACTCCGGGTTGACCGCCTTGGTGTCCTTGGTGCGGCCGTCGGCGCCATACATCTTGCCGCCCAGGCGGATCATCGCCGGCATCGATGCGTCCACGATGACATCGGAGGGCGAATGGAAGTTGGAGATGCCCTTCGCCGAATCCACCATGGCCAGCTCGGGACGGTGCTCGTGGCAGGCGTGCAGGTCGTTGATGATCTCTTCGCGCTGTGAGGCCGGCAGCGATTCGATCTTGCTGTATAGATCGGACAGCCCGTTGTTGACGTTGACGCCGAGCTCGTCGAAGAGCTCCTCGTACTTGGCGAATGCGTCCTTGTAGAACACCTTCACCGCGTGACCGAACACGATCGGGTGGCTGACCTTCATCATGGTCGCCTTGACGTGCAGCGAGAACATCACGCCCGTCTTGTAGGCGTCCTCGATCTGCTCCTCGTAGAAGTCGATGAGCGCCTGCTTACTCATGTACATGCTGTCGATGACATCGCCGGCATCCAGCTTGACCTCGGGCTTGAGCACGGATTCTCCGGCCGCGGTCTCGAGCGCCATCTTGACCGTGCGGTCCTTGTCCACCGTCAGCGACTTCTCGCCGTGATAGAAGTCGCCGGTCTTCATGGTCGCCACGTGGGTGCGCGACGCCTGCGACCACTTGCCCATGCTGTGCGGGTGCTTGCGGGCGAACTCCTTGACCGCATTGGGCGCACGGCGATCGGAGTTGCCCTCGCGCAGCACCGGGTTCACCGCGCTGCCCAGGCACTTGCCGTAGCGCCGCTTGATCTCTTTGTCCTCGTCGGTCTTCGCTTCGCCGGGGTAATCCGGCAGGGCGTAACCCTTGTCCTTGAGTTCCTTGATGGCCGCCAGCAACTGGGGCACCGACGCGCTGATGTTGGGCAGCTTGATGATGTTGGCGGTGGGATCCTGGGTCAGCTTGCCGAGGGCGGCAAGGTTGTCCGGCACCTTCTGCTCATCGGTCAGGTAGTCGCCGAACTCGGCGAGGATGCGCGCTCCAACGGAGATGTCAGTGGTCTTGACGTCGATGCCGGCTGCGGCGGCGAAGGTCCGGATGATCGGCAGAAAGGCATACGTCGCCAGCAGCGGTGCCTCGTCGGTCAACGTGTAGATGATGGTCGGCTGCTCGGCGCTCATGTGTACTCCCGGCGTCACTGTCGGATCAGATGCAGCGAAAGTCGCTTCTGCCTGATTGATTGAGCAGAACCGGTCTCGCACCAGTGGGCCGCCCGCGACCGGTCTGGCGACGGTCCCGGGCTGCCCTCACCGGCAACACTACAAGGGCCGACGAACTCGTGATGGGTCAACTTTGACTACTGGCCGGTAGCTTTTTCCGGCCCCGCGAAACCTCCGATAACCAGGTGGCACCGGGTCAATGTCGTGAGTTAGGCTTCTTAGCGGTCATGAGCGCCAGCATCAAGCCCCGGCTTGCTGGCCGGCAACCCTCCAACCGCGGTGGGGTGCTCCGGGTGAAGACCAGGTTGAGCAGTCGAATGGCGACTGCCGGCAAGCGCGGGTCCGTACTGACGGGCCCCCAGACACAGATGGAGGTTCGTTCTCGTGAGCACGCCAAAAGATGCCAGCGGCAATTGGTCGTTCGAGACCAAGCAGGTGCACGCCGGCCAGACCCCCGACATCGCCACCAATGCCCGGGCGCTGCCGATCTACCAGACGACCTCATTCACGTTCGACAACACCGCCCACGCCGCAGCGCTGTTCGGCCTCGAAGAGACCGGCAACATCTACACCCGCATCGGCAACCCGACCACCGATGTCATCGAGCAGCGGTTGGCCGCGCTCGAAGGTGGGGTCGCGGCACTTTTCCTGTCCTCCGGGCAGGCCGCCGAGACGTTCGCGATTCTCAATCTCGCCGGCGCCGGCGACCACATCGTGTCCAGCCCTCGACTCTACGGCGGCACCTACAACCTGTTCCATTACACGCTGCCCAAGCTGGGCATCGAGGTCAGCTTCGTCGAGAATCCCGATGACCCGGACAGCTGGCGGGCGGCGGTCCAGCCGAACACCAAGGCCTTCTTCGCCGAGACCATCTCCAACCCCCAGATCGACATCCTCGATATCCCGAACGTGGCGGCGATCGCCCACGACAACGGCGTCCCGCTCATCGTCGACAACACCATCGCCACGCCGTACCTGATCCAGCCGATCACGCACGGCGCCGACATCGTGGTGCACTCGGCCACCAAATACCTGGGCGGACACGGTTCGGCGATCGCCGGTGTCATCGTCGACGGCGGCACCTTCGACTGGACCCAGGGCCGCCACCCCGGCTTCACGACACCGGACCCCAGCTACCACGGCGTGGTGTTCGCCGAGCTCGGCCCGCCCGCCTACGCCCTCAAGGCCAGGGTCCAGTTGCTCCGCGACCTGGGATCCTCCCTCGCGCCTTTCAGCGCATTCCTCATCGCCCAGGGATTGGAGACGCTGTCGCTGCGTGTTGAACGACACGTGTCCAACGCCATCAAGGTCGCCGAGTACCTGACCGGCCGCGACGAAGTGACGTCGGTGAACTACGCCGGTCTGCCGACGTCGCCGTGGTACGAGCTGGGCCGCATGATCGCCCCGAAGGGCACCGGTGCGGTGCTGGCATTCGAGCTGGCCGGCGGCATCGAGGCAGGCAAGGCCTTCGTCAACGCGTTGACGCTGCACAGCCACGTCGCCAATATCGGTGACGTGCGCTCGCTGGTCATCCATCCCGCGTCGACCACCCACGCCCAGCTGACCCCGGAGGAGCAACTGACCACGGGTGTCACGCCGGGCCTGGTGCGGCTGGCCGTCGGCATCGAGGGCATCGACGACATCCTGGCCGACCTGGACCAGGGACTCGCCGCGGCAAAGGCATTCGCCGGCACCGGTCAGAGTGTCGCGTCGGTGTGAGTGCAGCGACGTGACCCTCTTCGACATACTGAGCGACGTGCCGCCGACGCTGCCCGCAGAAGGTGAGATCGGGGTCGTCGAGATCGGCGCCCTGACCCTGGAAAGCGGAGTCGTCCTCGACGACGTCTCGATCGCGATGCAACGCTGGGGCGAGCTGAACCCCGAACGCGACAACGTCGTCATGGTGCTGCACGCACTGACCGGCGATTCGCACATCAGCGGCCCCGCCGGACCCGATCATCCGACACCGGGCTGGTGGGACGGGGTCGCCGGACCCGGCGCCGCGATCGACACCGACCGGTGGTGCGCCATCGCCACCAACGCACTCGGCGGTTGCCGCGGATCCACCGGGCCGAGCTCGCAGGCACCCGACGGAAAGCCTTGGGGCTCAAGGTTCCCCGCCATCACCATCCGAGATCAGGTGAACGCCGACCTGGCCGCACTGGCCGCACTCGGCGTCATCCAGGTGGCGGCGGTGGTCGGCGGTTCCATGGGCGGGGCACGGGCGCTGGAGTGGATCGTCGGGCACCCCGATACCGTCCGCGCCGGGCTCATCCTGGCGGTCGGCGCCCGCGCCACCGCCGACCAGATCGGCACCCAGAGCACCCAGGTGGCAGCGATCAAAGCCGACCCGGACTGGAACGGCGGCGACTACTACGGCACCGCCCGCTCCCCGGCCGCCGGACTGGAGATCGCGCGGCGCGTCGCCCACCTCACCTACCGCGGAGAGGCCGAACTGGATGCCCGGTTCGGCAACGACGCACAAGGCGACGAGGACCCCACCAACGGCGGCCGCTACGCGGTGCAGAGCTACCTGGAGCATCAGGGCGGCAAGCTGGTCTCACGGTTCGACGCCGGCACCTATGTCGCGCTCACCGATGCGCTGAGCAGTCACGATGTCGGCCGCGACCGTGGTGGCGTGGCCGCAGCACTGGCCGGATGTCCGGTGCCTGCGCTGGTCGCGGGCATCACCTCGGACCGGCTGTACCCGCTGCGCCAGCAGCAGGAACTGGCCGACCTGCTGCCCGGCTGCGCCGGACTCAACGTCGTCGACTCGATCTACGGCCACGACGGGTTCCTGGTGGAGACCGAAGCGGTGGCCCCGTTGATCCGGCAGACCCTGGAGATCGCGTCCCGGTGAGCCCGTCGGAGCGTCGGTCTTCTGAAAGATCCCTGTCCTTCGGCGAGGAGGCGGCCGCGTACGAGCGCGGGCGTCCGTCCTATCCGCCGGAGGCCATCGACTGGCTGCTGCCGACCGACGCGCAACGGGTGCTGGACCTGGGTGCCGGAACCGGGAAGCTGACCGTTCGGCTCGTCGAACGCGGCCTCGATGTGGTGGCTGTGGATCCCATTCCCGAGATGCTCGAGGTGCTCAGCCAATCGCTGCCGGCCACCCCGGCCCTGCTGGGCACGGCCGAAGATATCCCGTTGCCGGACAACAGCGTCGACTCGGTGCTGGTGGCGCAGGCCTGGCACTGGTTTGATCCGCAGCGCGCCGCTCAGGAGATCGCCAGGGTGCTGAAGCCCGGCGGGCGGCTGGGTCTGGTGTGGAATGCCCGCGACGAACGAATGGGCTGGGTCAAGGATCTCGGCGCCATCATCGGCCACGAGCACGACCCGCTGGGCGACGAGGTGACGCTGAGCGATCCGTTCGCCGGCGTCGAGCGCCGTCACGTGGAGTGGACCAGCTACCTCACTCCGCAGGCGCTCATCGATCTGGTGGCCTCACGCAGCTACTGCATCACCTCGCCGGCCGCGGTGCGCGCCCGGACGCTGGGGAAGGTGCGCGAACTGTTGGCCACCCATCCGGCGCTGGCCAACAGTTCAGGACTGGCGCTGCCCTACATCACGGTCGGCATCAGGGCGACCCTGTCCTGATTCGATCTGGCCGATCAGCTCGCCTGCATATTCGCACCGCCAAATGGGTAATCGACGGTGCCGCGAGGCGGTGATCGGCCGACAGGTCAGGAAGTGCCAAGTGGGTCGATGGTCCAGGCGATATAGAGTATCGCCGCACTGACAGTCGCGGTGGTCGCGAAATCAATTGTGCGCGAACGGATCACGAGCAGACCGGCGCGATCGTCGGAGAGCGCGAGCCGAAGGGCCGCGGCCACGCCCACTCCGATTCCCATGACCAGAGCGCCCCGCCGCCAGTAGCCGGCAATCACCAGACCGAGAGCGGCGACCAGGATCAGGCCGACCAACAGGATCGGCCATTGACCGGCGAAGATCTTGCGGGCGAACTCCTTCAGGGTCACCGCCGATTCACGCGTCGCGCTCTGCGCGCTCCACCACGTTGGTCAGCAGGAACGCCCGCGTCAGCGGGCCCACCCCGCCCGGGTTGGGCGACACATGGCCTGCGACATCCCAGACGTCCGGTGCGACGTCACCGGCGAGTTTCCCGTCGACCCGGCTGACGCCGACATCGACGACCGCCGCCCCCGGCCTCACCATGTCGGCGGTGACCAGGTACGGCACGCCGACGGCGGCAACGATGATGTCCGCCTGCCTGGTCAGCGCGGCGAGGTCACGAGTTCCGGTGTGGCACAACGTCACCGTGGCATTCTCCGAGCGGCGGGTCAGCAGCAGCCCCAGCGGGCGACCCACCGTGACACCACGGCCGATCACCACCACGTGCGCGCCGGCAATCGGGACGTCGAAGCGCCGAAGCAAGTGCACGATGCCGCGCGGCGTACAGGGCAGCGCCGATTCTTTCCCGAGCACCAGCCGGCCCAGATTGGTGGGATGCAGACCGTCGGCGTCCTTGTCCGGATCGATACGTTCCAGGGCCCCGTTCTCGTCGAGGTGCTTGGGCAGCGGCAGCTGCATGATGTAGCCGGTGCACTCGGGGTTGGCGTTGAGCTCGTCGATCGTCTCGTCCAGGGCGGCCGGGCTGATATCGGCGGGCAGGTCACGACGGATCGAGGTGATGCCGACCTTCGCGCAGTCGGCATGCTTGCCGCGGACGTAGGCCTGCGATCCCGGGTCGTCCCCGACCAGGATGGTGCCAAGGCCCGGGGTCCGGCCCGCTGCGGTCAGCGTGGCCACCCGCCCCTTGAGGTCATCGAGAATTTCGTCGCGGGTGGATTTACCGTCCAACGTCGTCGCTGCCACGCCTGACATTGTGTCAGGCTCGCCCGGCACGAACACTCAGCCCAAGGATGTTCACCGACGTGTTTGGCGAGGCTAGGCTCGGTCCGGTGACGTGGCCTTCGGTCACGGCTCCCCGCGCACGGCGGCACGCGATCACCGCCAACCGATACAGTTATTCCCGATGAGCCGCCCCGGAACGCCCGCGCTGACCGTTCGATACGGCGGCTCCTCACGCACCTTCCCTGCAGGCAACGACGTCGTCGTGGGCCGCGATCTGCGTGCCGATGTCCGTATCGCCCACCCGCTGATCTCCCGCGCGCACCTGGTGCTGCGGTTCGATCGGGGCCGCTGGATCGCCATCGACAACGGCAGCCTCAACGGCATGTACGTCCACGGCCAGCGGGTGCCGACCCTCGACATCGCCGACGGCCAGCTTCTCAATCTCGGCAATCCGGACGGCCCGCAGCTGGCCTTCGAGGTGGGCAGGCACCAGCCGGCCTACCCGCCCAGCGCGGGCCAGCCACCGGCCTACCCGCCGCCGACCGTCTCGCGTTCGCAGCCGACATACATACCACCCCCGGACCCCTCACAGACCGCCATGGGTCCGACCGCCGTGCCCCGGCCGTCCGAGAACAACCTCGCGACCAGCGTGCTCAAGATCCTGCGTCCCGGGAGAGCACCCGAGGTGCCCCCGGGCGGGATCAAGATCGGCCGCGCCACCGACAACGACATCGTCATCCCCGACGTCCTGGCATCGCGGCACCACGCCACGCTGGTGTCCGGCCCGGGTGGCACGGAGATCCTCGACAACCGCAGCATCAACGGCACCTTCGTCAACGGCGCCCGCGTCGATGACGCGCTGCTGCGCGACGGCGACGTGGTCACCATCGGCAATGTCGACCTGGTGTTCACCGGCGGAACACTGGTCCGCG
Organism: Mycobacterium sp.; assembly: GCA_011620645.1. Taxonomy (GTDB): domain Bacteria; phylum Actinomycetota; class Actinomycetes; order Mycobacteriales; family Mycobacteriaceae; genus Mycobacterium. The sequence goes on along the minus strand of WOYS01000020.1, from coordinate 20,677 downwards.
GCTCGGAGACCCAGGCCGCCACCCGCACCGGTGGCCTCGAGGTCCGCGGCCTGACGTGGACCATCGAGGGCAACAAGACACTGTTGGACAACATCTCGATCGACGCGCGGCCGGGCACGCTGACCGCGGTGATCGGCCCGTCGGGCGCCGGCAAGTCGACCTTCGCCAAGCAGGTCGCCGGGCTGACGCACCCGACCGACGGCCGGGTGACCTTCGAGGGTCACGACATCCACGCCGAGTACGCCTCGCTCCGTTCCCGAATCGGCATGGTGCCCCAGGACGATGTGGTGCACGGCCAGCTGACCGTCAAGCAGGCGCTGATGTACGCCGCCGAACTGCGGCTGCCACCGGATACCACCAAGGAGGACCGCGAACGCGTGGTCCTGCAGGTCCTCGAGGAGCTCGAGATGACCAGGCAGCTGGAGACGCGGGTGGACAAGCTGTCCGGCGGTCAGCGCAAGCGCGCGTCGGTGGCGCTCGAGCTGCTGACCGGCCCGTCGCTGCTGATCCTGGACGAGCCGACCTCGGGCCTGGACCCGGCGCTCGACCGTCAGGTGATGACGATGCTGCGCCAGCTCGCCGATGCCGGTCGTGTGGTGCTGGTGGTGACCCACTCGCTGACCTATCTGGACGTCTGCGACCAGGTGCTGCTGTTGGCGCCCGGCGGCAAGACGGCGTTCTATGGGCCGCCGAGCCAGATCGGGCCGCAACTGGGCACCACCAACTGGGCCGACATCTTCTCCTCCGTCGCCGGCGATCCCGACAGTTCCCATCAGCGGTTCCTGGCCCGCAGCGGGCCGCCACCGCGGGCCGAGGCCTCCGCACAACCCGCCGACCTCGGCAAACCCGCGAAAACCAGTGTGCGCCGGCAGTTCTCCACCATCGCGCGCAGGCAGATGCGGTTGATCATCTCCGACCGCGGATACTTTGCCTTCCTGGCGATGCTGCCGTTCATCATGGGTGTGTTGTCGCTGTCGGTGCCCGGCACCGTCGGCTTCGGCGTGCCCAACCCGATGGGCGACGCCCCCAACGAGCCCGGGCAGATGCTGGTGCTGCTGAACGTCGGCGCCATCTTCATGGGTACCGCGTTGACCGTTCGCGACCTGATCGGTGAGCGGGCCATCTTCCGCCGCGAGCAGGCCGTCGGGTTGTCCACGACGGCCTACCTCTTGGCCAAGGTGTGCATCTATGCGGTGTTCGCCATCATCCAGTCCTCGATCGTCACGGCGATCACGGTGCTGGGCAAGGGTGGGCCGACGCAGGGTTCGCTGTCGTTCCTCCCGCCGACGGCCGAGCTGTTCGTGGTCATGGCCGCGACGACCGTGACCGCCGCGACGGTCGGCCTGGCACTCTCTGCGCTGGCCAAGTCCAACGAGCAGATCATGCCGCTGCTGGTGGTCGCCGTGATGAGTCAGTTGGTGTTCTCCGGCGGCATGATCCCGGTGACCGACCGGCTGGTGCTCGATCAGCTGTCCTGGGTCACCCCGGCCCGCTGGGGCTTCGCAGCCTCGGCGTCGACGGTCGACCTCATCAAGCTGGTGCCCGGCCCGCTCACCCCCAAGGACGCGCACTGGGAGCACACCGCGTCGGCCTGGTGGTTCGACATGGGCATGCTGGCGCTGCTGAGCGTGGGTTACCTGACGTTCGTGCGCTTCAAGATCCGGCTCAAGGCGGGCTAACCGCTCGACTCGATGACGAGTGTGGGCTCGTGTGTCATATTCCGCGACGGATCGGCACACAAGCCGACACTCATCGCGAGATCAGGTCGTGCGGCTACTCGCCGTGGACGTCCAACCCGTGGGCGGCGGCGTAGGCCAGGGCCTGCTCGATATCGATACGCGCACCCCGCACCCGCGCCGTGGTCCAGAACGTCGGATCGGCAAGGGCTCCACGCAGATCGGCCTCATCGAGCTTGGCGTCCTGCACCCGCGCGCCGCGCAGGTCGGCCCGTCGCAGCACACCCTTGCGCAGATCGGCGCCGACCAGACTGGCTTCCCGCAGCCGACAGTCCGACAGGTCGACCGTCCGCTGAAATCGCATTCGTCGAACACCACCCGCTCGGTGCGGAGGCGGCTGAGATCGTCTTCCCGGAAGTCGTGCGCCGTGAACTCACGGCCCACCCAGACCTGGTCGGGCTCGCAAGCAGCGCTCATGCGGTAAGTGCGGACAGCGCGTATTCGGTGACCGCGATCAGCGCGGCACGTGCGGAGTGCCGGTCACGGGCGTCGACGGTGACAATCGGAACGTGTTCGGACAGCGCCAGCGCCTGGCGCACCGCGGCCTCTGGATACCTCGGCGCCCCGTCGAACTCGTTGACCGCGATGAGGAACGGGAGCTTGCGGGCCTCGAAGAAATCCACGGCGGCGAAGCTGTCCTGCAGCCGGCGGACGTCGGCGAGGATGACCGCTCCGATCGCGCCGCGAATCAGGTCGTCCCACATGAACCAGAACCGTCGCTGACCGGGTGTGCCGAACAGGTACAGCACCAGATCCTCGGCCAGGGTGATGCGCCCGAAGTCCATCGCGACCGTGGTGGCGCTCTTGTGCGGTGTCGCGTCCAGGCCGTCGACACCGGCCGACACCGCGGTGACCAGCGCTTCGGTGCGCAGCGGCATGATCTCCGACACGGCGCCGACGAATGTGGTCTTGCCGGAGCCGAAACCACCGGATATAACAATTTTGGTGGCCCCTGGCCGCTCAGAGTCCCCGTAGGCCACGCAAAGTCCTCCCGATCAGTTCGCGGCGGTCATCGACCGAATCCGCGTCGCCCAGCGTCGTGTGTACCCGAAGATACCCCTCGGAGACGAGGTCGCCGATCAGCACACGCGCCACGCCGAGCGGTAACGAAAGATGCGCGGCGATCTCCGCGACCGACACACTGCTCCTGCCCAAATGCAGTATCCGCATCCGCACGTCACTGCCCGGCCATCGCGGCGCCGGGCCGTGGTCCAAGGTCCTGACCGGCGCCTCCAGCGGCAGATGCACCCGGGAATCGGTGCGCCCGGAGGTCAGCGTGTAGGGCCGCACCAGGCTCGGGGCTGCCGCCGGTTCGGAGGCCTCCCAGGCGTCCGGTGGCTGCTCCATCGACGGTGGCTCAGGAGTGTTGGCGGGCACGGGGCGCGGACTGGATGACGTTACCCACACGCTCCACCAGAATTGCCATCTCGTAGCCGATCTGGCCGATATCGCAGGATCGGGTGGCCAGGGTGACGAGGTTGGAGCCGCCGCCGACGCGCATCAACAGCAGGTAGCCGTTCTCCATCTCGACGATGGACTGCATGACGTAGCCGCCCTCGAACAGCTGGGCGGCGCCCGTCGACAGGCTGGCCAACCCCGATGCGACCGCGGCCAGCTGGTCGGCGCGTTCGGTGGGCATGTGCTCGCTGGCGGCCATCAGCAGCCCGTCGGCCGAGACCAGTACCGCGTGTGACACCCCGGAGACCTCGCGCGCGAACTTGGAGACCAGCCAGTCGAGGGACTGTCGGGTGGTACTCATGATCCTCCAGTGTCGCGGGTGTGCAACCGACCGGCATACACCCCACCGAAGTGGTTACTGATACCGGCGCGCACAGCGGCAGGATCGGGCAAGGGGTCGGGGTCGGAGTCGGAGTCGGCGGGATCCAATACTACCGGGGCCTGCTGGGTGGCGGCGGCGCCCGCGCCGGGCACCAGACGTTCGCCGGGCCTGCGGACCGGCAGGCCCGCCTCGGTGTGTTCGGTGACGGGTGCGTCCTCGGCCGAGGCCGCCGCCGACCAGCCGTGATCCCACACCGACTTCCAGTCCAGGTCGGGGCTGGCTCCCAGGTCGGTGGGATCGACCAGCCATTCCGAGAGCATCTTCTGATAGATGACGTCATTGGAGAATCCCGTGTCGGCGGGTTCCGCGTGTTCGGCGGTTTGCCCACTGCGGGCGGCGAAGAACGCCGAAGTGTCCACGGGCGCGGGTGTGCAGGTGGGCACCTCGGCGTGCGGATGGAAGCCACTGCTGCCCGGATTGCGTTGTGGCAGAACTGATATCGGTGATTCGATATCGTCGTTTCCGAACTCGGCGGTCGGCCCGTCATAGCCGGACGGTTCGTGCTGCACCGACGCGGACGGCAGCACATCGGCCGCCGCTGCGGGCTGCAAGTCGGTGAACCGCGGGGCGGCCGGCACCCCGGCCAGCAGCTCCTCGGGAACGTAGACGCCCGCGGTGGCACCTGAATTCGGTTCTCCGGGCACGGTACTGCGCAGCCGCACCACCAGTCCGTGCCGGGCGGCCAGCCGGCCGACCACGAACAGACCCATGTGCCGTGCGGTGTAAGGGTTGACCTCGCCACCGGACTGCAGCCGGGTATTGGCGACTCGCAGATCGGGTTCGGCCATCCCCAGTCCGTTGTCTGCGACCTCGATGACGAGCGCGCCGTTACCGGTTCGCACCGCCGACACCCGGACCTGCGAATTCGGCGGCGAGTACCGCAGCGCGTTGTCCATCAATTCGGCCAGTACGTGCACGAGGTCGGCGGCGACCGAGCCGCTGATAGTACAGTCCGGGACGGCGTCGGTGATCACCCGAGTGTATTCCTCGACCTCGGAGGCCGCCGCGTCGACCACTGCCGCCACCGGAACCGGGGCGTCGTCATCGCGGGTCACCTTGGTACCCGCCAACACCAACAGGTTGGCGCCGTTGCGGCGCATCCGGGCCGCCAAATGGTCCAGCCGGAACAGGCTGGCCAAACGTTGCGGGTCTTCCTCGTCGCGCTCAAGCTGGTCGATCAGCGCCAGCTGCTGGTCCACCAACGACCGGCTGCGCCGCGACAGGGTCTCGAACATGTCGCTGACCTGTACCTGCAGCCGGGCCTGCTCACCGGCCAGCAGAACGGCCTGCTCGTGGAGTTCGTCGACTGCATGAGCGACCTGCCCGACTTCTTCGGTGGTGTGCACCGGAATCGGCCGGAGCGGTCCCGGGTCTCCCCCATTGCGCAACTGCTCGAGTTCACGCGCGAGCTCGGAGTGCGCCACCTTCAGCGCGCTGTCGCGCAGCCGCCGCAGCGGCCGGACCAGTGAGCGCGCCACCAGGGTAACCACCAGCAGTGTGAGGGCGATCGCGGCGACCACGACGGCAGCGTCCCGGATGGCGGTGTTGCGCTGCGCGACGGCGGCCTCGGCCACCGCACCGGTGACCGAGGCGGTCGTCTGCTCGATGATCTGGCCGGCGATACCGGCGGTGGCCTGGATCGACTGGCTCAGCTCGGGGTTGTTCGCCAGGATCGCGGTCGGGTTGGCCATGATCGCCGTCCGGAGGATGAACTGCTCCTGCAACTCCTTTGCCTCCGGCGAGCCGACGCCCAGGATCTGGGTCATGCCGTACAGGGTGGAAGGTTCGGTGCCCGCCACGGTGTTCATCGAGGTACGCAGTTCGGGCACGGGAATCTCACCGCCCAGTTTGACGAGGAGCTGCTGCGTCATCATCTGGCCGCGGGCGCCGATGGCGCGGGACAGGCCCTGCGTCTGCGCACGGATCTGAGCATCGTCGACACGCACCGACCCGATGACGACGTCCATAGCGGCCAGCAGGATGGGCGCGTAGCTGGTCACCGTGTCGCGCAGGTTGATCGAGTTGGAGGTCACCTTGTTCAGCAGGTCCTGGCCGCCCTGCAGTATCGCGGTGACGCCGGTGTCCACATCGGGCAGCACATCGGTCTCGTCGAGTCTGCTCTGCAGTGCCCGGCGGCTGTTGTCGAATTCGCTCAACGCGGATTGGGCATCCTCGCCGGCGCTCCCGGCGAGGATGGCCGTATCGAGTGCGGCCATGTAGCTCTCGACGGCGGGCACCATATCGGCACGGTCCGCGGCCCGCCGCAGTTCGGTGGCCTCGGTGAAACCGGAGTGGATACGCAACCCACCGAAGGTCGCCGCCAGCACCAGCGGCACCAGCACGATCGCGAACACTTTCCAGCCGACGGGCCAGTTGCTCAACGCCCACCGTGACGGTCGCTTGACGGCTTGCGCTGCGGCGCTGTCGAATTCCTCGCGCGCAGACGGTGCCGGCGATGCGGCGTGGGCCGTCACCAGAATCCGCACATCGTCAATGGCGCGTCGTTCATATGCTTCCTGCTGTTGCCCACGATCGGGGCCGGCGTGTCACGCCCGGCAATTGGTCGATTATGACAGTCGTGGACAGCGGTTTCCACACCTCAATACCGAACTGCCACAGTTCGTGACCGATACGTTGCGCAGTTGTGGCAAAGCCGGCCAACACGCCTGACGTGGTCATCAGCTCGTTTACGCGAAATGTCTACGCGGGCCGCAGAATCGCGACCAGGAAGTCGGCGTCCTCGGTGAACGGCCGCAGGTCCCAGCTGGACACCAGCAGATCGGGTGCCAACCCGGCCGCGGTGGCATCGTCGAGGAAATCGCCGTGCTCATATTCGCGGCCGGCGCCGAACCCGATCACCGCCCGGCCCTCGGTTGCGAGATGGGCGCGCAACCGGCCCAGAACCTGCGTTCGGGTGCTCGGGGCCAGGAATGTCATCACATTGCCTGCCGAGACGATGAGGTCGAACGGATCGTTGATGCCGCGTGCGGGCAGGTCGAGTTCGGCGAGGTCGCCGACGAGCCAACGCGGCCCCGGGTGGTCTTCTTCGGCCGCGGCGATGAGCGCCGGGTCGACGTCGACGCCGACAACGTCATGGCCGGCGGCGGCCAGGTAGCCGCCCACCCGGCCCGGACCGCAGCCGGCGTCGAGGATGCGGGCCCCGCGTGCGGCCATCGCGTCGATGAGGCGCGCCTCGCCGGCCAGGTCCTTGCCTGCGCGTTCCATCGCCCGGAGGCGCTCGATGTACCACTGCGAATGGCCCGGGTCGGCCTCGACCTTCTGCATCCAGATGCTCTGCTCGACCATGAGGCCATTATCCCGGGGCAAGATGGCCAGGTGTTCAACGTGCTGTTCTTCTCGCCACGCATCGCGCCCAACACCGGCAATGCGATCCGGATGGTGGCCGCGACGGGGTGTGAGCTGCATCTGGTCGAGCCGCTCGGATTCGATCTGTCCGAGCCCAAGCTGCGTCGCGCCGGCCTCGACTACCACGATCTGGCGTCGGTGACGGTGCATCCGGACCTGCCCACGGCCTGGGCGGCCATCGAACCGACGCGGGTGTACGCATTCACCGCGCACGCCGATATGTCCTTTGCCGAGGTGTCCTACCAGCCCGGAGATGTGCTGATGTTCGGCCCGGAGCCGACCGGTCTGGACGAGCAGACGCTGGCCGATCCGCACATCACGGCGCGGGTGCGCATCCCGATGCTGGCCGGTCGGCGGTCGTTGAACCTGTCCAACGCCGCGGCGGTGGCCGCCTACGAGGCGTGGCGTCAGCAGGGGTTCACCGGCGCGGAGTGAAGCCGTCTACCAGGTGTCCCAGTGTGCGAAGTTCTCGGCGGGCAGCCGTTCGGCCTTCTTGAAGTCGGTGCCCTTGGTGTAGGCGATCGGGAACAGCCCGCCTTGGGCGTACCGGTCGAACGGGATGCCCAGCAACTCGGCGGCCTGCTTCTCGCCATCGCCGAGCAGGTGCAGTGTCGTCCACGCCGAGCCCAATCCGCGCGAGCGCAGGGCCAGCATGAAACTCCACACCGCGGGCAGCAGCGACCCCCAAAAGGACGCGCTCTTACCGGCCGGCGCCCCGTCGGGGCGGCCCTCCAGACACGGGACCAGCAGCACCGGCGCCTTGTCCAGGTTCTCGTTGAGGTATTTCGCGGAGTCGATCACCCGGATGATCTGCTCATCGCGAATGTCTCCGCGTTCGGGCTTGGGCAGATCGAGGTAGGGGTTGGCGTTGGTGCGGTAGATATCGGCCAGCGCCTTCTTCTTGGCCGGATCCTCGACGAAAACCCATTGCCAGCCTTGGGCATTGGAGCCTGTCGGCGCCTGCAACGCCAGATCGAGACATTCCAGGAGCACCTCGCGCGACACCGGTTTGTCGAAATCGAGCCGCTTGCGCACCGAACGTGTGGTGGTCAGGACTTCATCCGCGGACAGGTTGAGTGTCATATCGCGAGACTACATTCGGCGGTCGGCGCGGGTGGACGCCGGCTGCGGCACCCGGCCGCGTAGTCCGTTCTTACTGGAAATCCCGCGAACGGGACCGCACCTTCAGGTCGACGGGCCCCATCCGGTCGGCCAGTACGGTGA
>WOYS01000020.1:0-12411 GCA_011620645.1 Mycobacterium sp. | reverse complement strand
GAACGGGACCGCACCTTCAGGTCGACGGGCCCCATCCGGTCGGCCAGTACGGTGACCGCACCGGTGGCGTTCTGCACGATGCCCCGGATGATCAGGGCGGGCGCGCTCTGCGCCAACTTTCGGTACCGCGCCCAGACCCCCGGCGCACACAGCACATTGACCATGCCGGTCTCGTCCTCCAGGTTGACGAAGGTGACGCCCTGGGCCGTGGCCGGGCGCTGCCGGTGCGTCACCGCTCCGGCCACCAGGATCCGGGTGCCGTCGGGCACCTTCAGCAGGTCGGCGGCGGGCACGACGCCCATCGCCGCCAGGTCCTCACGCAGGAACTGGGTGGGATAGCTGTCCGGTGAGACACCGGTGGCCCACACGTCGGCGGCGGCCAGTTCCAGCGCACTCATCCCGGGCAGCGACGGGATGTGCGACGACGATCCCACCCCCGGCAGCCGGTCCGGCCGCTCGGCGGCGGCCGAGCCCGCGGCCCACAGCGCTTCGCGGCGGGTGATGCCGAAACAGCCGAGCGCACCCGCCGTGGCCAGTGCCTCAGTCTGCGGAACCGAAAGCTGCACTCTGGCCGTGAGATCCAGCAGGGTCGCGAACGGTCCGCAGGCCGTCCGCTCGTCAACGATGCGTTGGGCCAGGTCGTCACCGATGTGACGGACACTGCCCATTCCCATCCGCACGTCCAGACCGTCGTTCTCACAGTTCGCGTAGGCCAGGCTGACGTTGACATCCGGTCCGTGTACGGCCACGCCATGCCTGCGGGCATCGGCGACCAGCGACTGCGGCGAGTAGAAGCCCATCGGCTGCGCCCGCAGCAGCGCCGCGCAGAACACCGCGGGGTGATGCAGCTTGAACCACGACGAGTAGAACACCAGCGACGCGAAGCTCAACGAATGACTCTCCGGGAAACCGAAATTGGCGAAGGCTTCCAGCTTCTCGTAGATCTTCTCGGCTACCGCCCCGGTGATACCGTGCCGGTCGCGCATCCCGTCGTAGAACCGGTCACGCAGCCGCCGCATCTTCTCGGTGGACCGCTTGGAGCCCATCGCCCGGCGCAGCTGGTCGGCCTCGGCCGGGCTGAAACCGGCACAGTCCACCGCCAGCTGCATCAGCTGTTCCTGGAACAACGGCACGCCGAGGGTTTTGCGCAGCGCCGGTTCCATGGACGGATGGTCGTAGATGACCTTCTCGAGACCGTTGCGCCGCTTGATGTACGGGTGCACCGACCCGCCCTGGATGGGACCGGGACGGATCAACGCGACCTCGACCACCAGGTCGTAGAACATCCGCGGTTTCAGCCTGGGCAGGGTGGCCATCTGCGCGCGGGACTCGACCTGGAACACCCCGACCGAATCGGCGCGCTGCAGCATCTCGTAGACCGCGGGTTCGGACAGATCCAGCTGCGCGAGATCCACCTTGATGCCCTTGTGCTCGTCCACCAGGTCGATGGCGTAGTGCAGCGCCGACAGCATACCCAGACCCAGCAGATCGAACTTCACCAGACCGATTGCCGCGCAGTCATCTTTGTCCCACTGCAGCACACTGCGGTTCGCCATACGGGCCCATTCCACCGGACACACATCTGCGATCGGGCGATCGCAGATCACCATGCCCCCGGAGTGGATGCCCATGTGCCGGGGCAGATTGGAGATCTGAGTGGCCAAGTCGACCACCTGTTCCGGGATGTCCTCCACATCGGGCGAGTCGGCCAGGCCGTTCCATCGGCTGATCTGCTTGCTCCAGGCGTCCTGCTGTCCCTGCGAGAAACCCAGTGCGCGCGCCATGTCCCGGATCGCGCTGCGGCCCCGGTAGGTGATCACGTTGGCGACCTGGGCGGCGTAGTCCCGGCCGTAGTGGTCGTAGACATACTGGATGACGTTCTCGCGCAGATCCGATTCGATATCGATGTCGATATCGGGAGGCCCGTCACGCGCCGGGGACAGGAACCGTTCGAACAGCAACTCGTTGGCGATCGGATCGACGTTGGTGACCTTGAGCGCGTAACAGACCGCCGAGTTGGCCGCCGATCCCCGGCCCTGAAAGAGGATGTCGTGCTCCCGGCAGAACCGGGTGATGTCGTGCACCACCAGGAAATAGCCGGGAAAATTCAGCTGGTCGATGATGTTCAGTTCATGCTCGATCTGCTGGTAGGCCTTCGGCGAACGCTCCGGCGGACCGTAGCGGTCCCTGGCGCCGTCACGCACCAGCTGCCGCAGCCAGCTGGATTCGGTGTGCCCGGCCGGCACGTCGAACGGTGGCAGTTGCGGGGCGATCAGCGTCAGCCCGAACGCACATTGCTCCCCCAGGTCTGCTGCGGCCGTGACGATTTCGGGCCCGAACAGCCGGGCCATCTCCTCCCCCGAGCGCAGATGCGCCCCGCCCAGCGGGGCCAGCCAGCCGGCCGCGGCGTCCATCGAGTTGCGGGCCCGGATCGCCGCCATCGCCATGGCCAGCCGGCCACGTTCCGGCGCCGCGAAATGCGCACCGGTGGTCGCGACCACGCTCAAGCCGAACCGCGGCGCCAACTCGGCCAGCGCGGCATTGCGTTCGTCATCGTGCGGGTGGCCGTGGTGGGTGAGTTCGATGCTGATCCGGTCGGGACCGAACCGGTCCACCAGATCGGCCAGCGCCCGCTCGGCCGCGTCCGGGCCGCCGCGGGTGAATGCCTGTTGGACATGCCCTTTTCGGCATCCGGTGAGGATGTGCCAATGCCCTCCGGCGGCCTCGGTCAGCGCGTCGAAGTGATAGCGCGGCTTGCCCTTCTCACCACCGGCCAGGTGCGCCGCCGAGATCTGACGCGACAGTCGCCGGTAGCCCTCCGCTCCACGAGCCAGCACCAGCAGATGCGGGCCGGGCGGGTCCGGCAGTTCGGTGCGGGGCACGTTCCCCAATGACAGTTCGGCGCCGAACACGGTGTCCACATCGAGTTCGCGAGCCGCCTCGGCGAAGCGCACCACGCCATAGAGACCGTCGTGGTCGGTCAACGCGATGGCCCGCAGGTCCAGTCGTGCCGCCTCCTCGACCAGTTCCTCCGGGGTGCTGGCACCGTCGAGGAAGCTGTATGCCGAGTGCGCATGCAGCTCGGCATACGGCACCGACGAACGCCCACGTCCCTGTCCCGCCGGTTCATAGGCGCCGCGCTTGCGAGACCAGGCCGGGCTGTCACCGCCGTCACCGGGTGGTTCCAGCGGCAGGCCGGACCTCCGGGGTTTGCCGTCGCCGACATGGCGCGGTCTGCTGTTGAGCAGCCGCTCCATCTCGCCCCAGCTCGGCGGCCCGTTGTGCCAACCCACGCCCCGAAGTATATAGAACAAATGTTCGACTACGCTCGCCGCGAGTATCTCTGGGGCCCCCACAGCTACGACTCGCTGACCGACGCATCTCGGCAACTCCCGCACGGCCAATTCTCCATCTACCTCATCAGCAGTTCGGACACCTGGTTCCAGCTGGTGGCGATCGCGTTCGCCATCTTCGGTGGACGGTGGCTGACGCTGCTGCACGGTAATGATCTGGTCGATCTATCTGCGCAATCAAGACCTCCCAGAAGGCGGTGACAACCTCGCGCGGATTCTGCTGCTGTTCATGGTGTTCACCGTGTCCAATGCCTATTTGGCGCCCGGCGCTAAGCGGCGGCGCGCCACGCTCGAGTCCACGTCACGTCGGCGCCCGGCAATCCCGTTGCCGCACAACGCCGCAGCCCGGGCGATGCTGGTGCAGATCGCGGTTCTGTACTTCGTGGCTGGATACCTCAAGGCGACCGCAGACATCTGGAGCAAACGCGCCACCCTCCGTAAACTAGTGACGGTGTCGTTGGCGGGGATGCATCTGGGCATCATGGTGCGCATGGGACTGGTGGCGTTCGGGCTCATCATGATCGGCGCCGACTCGATGATCCTGACCGACCATGACTATCAGACCGTCACCGGACGCATACGCCGAGCCGCCGGCACCGTACTGGGGCGCCGTGACCGCACGTCGGACCGACCGACCACCCCGACTGACACGGCGCCGGTGACGCCACCACCTGCGGCGCCGGCGCCAACTCGGCCGGTACGCGATCAGGTGGGCGTCTGATGTCCTTGTCACGGTGGTGGTGGGGTCGGGCATGACCGGTGATCTGGTGCGTGGTCGTTGCCCTCAGCGTGTTCGATGGGGTGACCGCGACCGACCCGGGCTCATGGGCCGGAACTTTGCTGACCCTGGTGTTCTTCACGATCATGTCGTGGCGGTTCTTCCGTCCGTCTTTGTCGATCGCGCCGACGCCGTTGGCGGCATTGACCGCGATCGGCACCCTCGCCGTGGCGGCACGCGGCGCGTGGCTGCACGGTTCCCCGATCGACGGGTTCACCAGTTCGCACGCTTGGAGTGGCCTGGCGCTGGCCGTGCTCGCCGCCGCCGCAGCCATCGCGGCGCCATTCACCGGCGTGGCCACCCCGATGACCGGTGAACTGGTCTTCCCGATACGCGAGGGTCGCTGGCGGGTGGTGGTAGGACAGGGCCGCATCTTCAATCACCACTGGCGGGTTCCGGAGCAGCGCGAAGCACTGGACCTCGTGCGGATCTCCAGGACTGGACGATCTCGGCGCGGCGTCCTAGGGCGCGCCAACGAACACTTCTACGCATTCGGCACAGCGCTCATCGCACCGTGCACGGGGACGGTAATCCACGCCCAGGACGGGTTTCCCGACGGCGTCATCGACGTGCCGGAAGCGGCGGGCAATCACGTGGTCATCGACAACGGGCACGAGCGCGTTCTACTCGCCCATCTACGGTCGGGGACGGTGGCGGTGTCCACGGGCGATCAGGTGCGCGCAGGCGACCACATCGGCGAAGTCGGGCATTCAGGTAATTCCAGCGAACCCCACCTGCACATCCACGCCGAGCGTGACGGGCAGCCGCTGCGCCTGCGATTCAGCGACGTCGGCGGCCGACTTGGCAGAGGACGCGTCATCTCGCTGCCCGCGAAGAAGGGGCGTCGGCTCCGGTGCGCCCACCGATCGCACACGTCACCTCACGCACCCGCGACCCCGTTGACAGCCGAGTTCCTTTAGGTGCCACCGCCACACCGGGACGGGCGCGGAATGCAGCAGCTCGTTGACCGCCGACCCCAGCGAATAGCTGCCGGCCAGACCTCCGCCCGATCCACCGACGATGACGGCCTCGGCACCGAGACGCGTCACCTCGTTGATCAGCCCGTCGGGCGGCGGAGTCGCTGAAACTCACGTGCGGATGCGCGGCAACATCGTCTGGCACCCCGCCATGCACACATCAAGCTCTGCGCCCGGGCTCCGGGCGAGCCGAACGCCCAGAGCCACCGCGTCCGCTCCATCGGGGGTGGCGAGGTATCCGACAGCACAATCTCATTGGGCCATCCTGTCGACGCGCGGCCACCGGCGTTGGCGACATGACGTAATCAGTTGTATTCGGCGGTTCCGTCGTCGAGGACCACCCGGGCATCCGAACCGTCGGGCTGGGCGGCCTCGGTGCGGAACACCGCACGGCCGGCTTCGGTTTGCCAGATCGACGTGGTCAGGGTCTCGCCGGGGAATACCGGCGAACTGAACCGCGAAGCCACCGCGCGGACCTTGGTGGCGTCACCGCCACCGAGTTCGGCGACCAGGGCGCGCCCGGCCACTCCGTAGGTACACAGTCCGTGCAGGATCGGGCGGGGGAAGCCGGCCAGCGTCTGGGCGAACCACGGATCGCTGTGCAGCGGATTGCGGTCCCCGGAGAGTCGGTAGAGCAGCGCCTGGTCGGTGCGGGTCGGCAGCGCGACCTGAGCGTCGGGTGCACGGTCGGGAAACTCGGGAGCCGCCGGACGCTGCCCCGGCTGACCGCCGAATCCGCCCCCGCCCCGAATCACCACGGTGGTCAGGGTCTCCACCAATACTTCTCCTGTGTCAGGTTCGGCCCCAATGCCTTTGAGCATCACCACCGCGTTCTTGCCCTCGCCCTTGTCCTGGATGTCGGCGACCTCGGAGTGCACGCTGAGCGCACCGGCCGGCGGCAACGGTTTGAACAACCGGATCGCCTGCGACCCATGCAACAGCAGGCTGAAATTGAAGGAGCCGATCTGCATTGCGGCCGCGAACGGCGAACAGGCGATGACGGCGAACGTCGGCAGCACCTGCTGTTCGATGTCGTGGCTGTTCTCGGTGGTGAAGGCGAGGTCTTCGGTGCCTGCGCCGACGCCGAGCGCGTAGAGCAGTGTCTCGCGGTCGGTCCAGCTGAAGGTCTGGGCTTCGGTCTTGGCACCGACGGCGCTCGGATCGATCGGCATGCTGGATATCCCTTCGTGGTGGAGTATGGGGTGTGACCAGTACCATAGTTGACTCTCGTGGGCTCGAGGACGACCATGGCCGCATGCATTATGTCGTTACCGGCGGTACCGGGTTTATCGGCTGTCGCGTCGTGGCCCGGCTGCTGGCGCGAGACCCGGACGCGCAGGTGTCCGTCCTGGTGCGGCGCAAGTCGCTGGAACGCTTCGAGCGCCTTGCCCGAAGCTGGGGACCGCGGGCGAACCCCCTGGTGGGCGACCTGACCGCCGATGATCTCGGCCTGACCGCGGAGACCATCGCTGAACTCGGCACCGTCGATCACGTGGTGCACTGCGCCGCGATCTACGACATGACCGCCGCCGAGCGGATCCAGCATGCCGCCAATGTGGAGGGCACCCGCACGGTCATCGAGCTGACCCGGCGCCTGGGTGCGACCCTGCACCACCTGTCCTCGATCGCGGTCGCCGGCGATTTCAACGGGGAGTACACCGAAGATGATTTCGACGTCGCCCAGAATCTGCCCAGTCCGTATCACCGGACCAAGTTCGAGGCCGAACAGCTGGTGCGTGCCGGCGCCGGACCGCGATACCGGATCTACCGTCCCGCGGTCGTGGTCGGCGACTCGCGCACCGGCGAGATGGACAAGGTCGACGGGCCCTATTACTTCTTCGGCGTCCTGTCCAAGCTGGCGGCGCTGCCCAGCATCACGCCCATGGTGGTGCCCGACGCCGGCCGCACCAATATCGTGCCGGTCGACTATGTGGTCGAAGCGCTGATCCATCTGATGCACATCGACGGCGCCGACGGACAGACCTTCCACCTGACGGCCCCGGAGGCCATTGGGCTGCAGAGCATCTACCGCGGTATCGCGAAGGAGGCAGGCCTCCCCCCGCTGCGCATCTCATTGCCGGGCGCGGCCGTCGCACCGATCATGAAGGCCACCGGCCGGGCCAGGCTGCTGCGCAACATGGCCGCCACCCAACTCGGCATGCCCGCCGAGATCCTCGACGTCGTCGACCTCGCACCGACGTTCACCGCGGACCGGACCGCCGCGGCGCTGGCCGGCACCGGCATCGAGGTACCCGAGTTCGGTTCCTACGCAGGCAAACTGTGGCGGTACTGGGCCGAGCACCTGGACCCCGACCGGGCCCGCCGCGACGATCCGACCGGCCCACTGGTGGGCAGACACGTCATCATCACCGGCGCGTCCAGCGGTATCGGACGTGCCTCGGCGATCGCCGTGGCGCAGCGCGGCGCCACGGTATTCGCCTTGGCCCGCAACGGCGACGCCCTCGATGACCTGATCGCCGAGATTCGTGCCGAGGGTGGCAGCGCACACGCATTCACTTGTGACGTCACCGATTCCGGTTCGGTCGACCAGACGGTGAAGGACATCCTGGGCCGCTTCGGCCATGTCGACTATCTGGTCAACAACGCCGGCCGGTCCATCCGCCGGTCGGTATCGGCCTCCACCGACCGCCTGCATGACTACGAACGGGTGATGGCCGTCAACTACTTCGGCGCGGTGCGGATGGTGCTGGCGCTGCTGCCGCACTGGCAGGAACGCCGTTTCGGTCACGTGGTGAACGTGTCCAGCGCCGGGGTGCAGGCCAAGAGCCCCAAGTACAGCGCGTATCTGCCCACCAAGGCCGCGCTGGACGCATTCTCCGAAGTGGTCGGCACCGAAACCCTCTCCGATCACATCACCTTCACCAATATTCATATGCCGCTGGTGAGCACCCCGATGATCGCGCCGTCACGCCGCCTCAACCCCATCCCTCCGATCACCGCCGAGCACGCCGCGGCGATGGTGGTGCGCGGGCTGGTCGAGAAGCCGGCCCGTATCGACACCCCGCTGGGCACGCTGGCAGATCTGGGGACCTACTTCACGCCGAGGCTGACCCGGCGGGTGTTGCACCAGCTGTACCTTGGCTATCCGGACTCCGCGGCCGCGCGTGGGGACGTTTCCACCGAGGTTGCGCCCGAGCCTGCAGCCCAGCGTCGGCCGAAGCGTCCCTCTCGCGCGGCGCGGAGCATGCGAGTGCCCCGGCAGGTCAAGCGTGCGGTGCGGGCGATTCCGGGTGTGCATTGGTGATGGCCCCGCCTTACTGTGGGCGGCGTGACGCATAGCGGGGCGAGCGAAGCGACGGGGAATAGCACTAGCGAAGCGACGGGAAATAACACTGAGGCATCGCTTCCGGTGTTCGCCGACGTCGACACCGGTGTGGACGATGCGATGGCATTGGCCTACCTGTTCGCCAGCGCGGACGCGAAGGTGGTCGGCATCGCATCGACGGCGGGCAATGTGCCCGTCGAGCAGGTGTCGATCAACAATCTCGGGCTGCTCGAACTTTTCGGGATCGACGATGTTCCCGTCTCCGAAGGCGCTCCGGTTCCGCTGAGTATTCCGTTGCGCACCGCCGAGGACACCCACGGCCCCCAAGGGCTCGGCTATGCCCGGCTCCCGGAGACAGACCGATCGCTCACCCCCTACGACGCCGCCCAGGCCTGGGTTGCCGCAGCCCGCGAACACCCCGGTGAGCTCATCGGACTGGTCACCGGGCCACTGACCAACCTCGCACTGGCACTGCGCCTGGAGCCCGCAGTGCCCCGCCTGCTGCGCCGGCTGGTGATCATGGGCGGCGCATTCGACTACCGCGGCAACACCACTCCCGTCTCGGAGTGGAACGTCAGCGTCGACCCGGAGGCCGCCGCCGAGGTGTTCGCCGCATGGGGAGCGGCGTGGGGCCTGAGCACCCCCACACATCTGCCGATCGTATTGGGCCTCAACCTCACCGAGAACGCCGCGATGACACCGTCGATTCTGGGCAGGCTGGCCGCAGCTGCGGGCTCGCCGTCGCAACAGCTGAGTGTGCTCGACGATCGGGGCACCCGGTCGACCGCCGCCAACCCGCTGATCCGGGTACTCGAGGATGCGATGCGCTTCTACTTCGAGTTCCACTTCGACCAGGGCGAGGGCTACCTGGCGCACCTGCACGACCCGTTGGCCGCGGCCGTCGCGCTGGACCCGGGGCTGGTGCGGTACCGGCAGGCGACCATCGATGTCGAACTGACCGGCACCCTGACCCGCGGGATGACGGTGGCCGACTGGCGTGGCCACTGGGGTCGGGATCACAACGCGCACATCGGCATCGAGGTGGACCCCGCGGCGTTCTTCGACCGTTTCATCGAGCGGGTGGGTCCGTTCGCCCGGCAACTTTCCTGAAACCCCGGGTCACTGCGTCACTCGTAGATGCCCTCCAGATACCAGCGGCGCTCCCGATAACACAGCAGCATGGCCCGCCCGGCCCCGTCGTCCGCCCGATCGCGACAGGTATCGACCAGCACCTGAGCACGTGCGGTCCGGCCCACCGGCTTGCGTTCGGGATCCCACCAGCGTTCGTCGACCGGCCAGGGCCCGGTCCACCAACTGATGTCTCCCCCGTCGCTTCGCTCGCCCCTCTGGGCTCCGCCGTGCCCCGGGGATTCCAGCCGCACCGGATCCGAGGAGAACAATCCCCGATGCGTCACCCGTACCGGATTACCTTGTACATCAAGCACTTCCACCGGCTCATCGAGCAGCACCGCCGGCGAGGGTTCGGGCAGTTGACCGGGCCAGGGCTGAGCCGGGTCGGCCCGGGGAACCGGTTCGTCCCCCAGTGCTGTGAGAGTGATGCGTTCCGCCGGCCCGCGCCCACCGCTGAGCACCGGTACCTGAACCGCTTCGGGCCCCAGCAGGCCCTGCACCCGCACCAGTGCCCGACGTGCCCGTAACCGGTCGTCATCACCGGATGACCCCCACAGCGGAAGTTGCAGCGCCCCTGCGGACATCACCTCCACCGGATGCAACCGCAGGATGGTGACCGCTCCGGTAGGCCCCTGCCCCGTGGATGCTCTTCGGGTCAGCCAGCCGTCCAGCTGCCAGCGCACCCGATCCGCGGTGGCATCCTCGGTCAGAGGTTCCGCACAACGCCAAACCCGGTTCAGCTCTTCACTGTTGGCGGTGACAGCCTGGATGGCCAGCCGGGTACAGCCCACCCCGGCACCTTCCAGGCTGCGGTGCAGTTCAGCGGCCAGGGACCGGCCGGCGAAGGCCGCCGCATCCACCCGATCAATGGGTGGATCGCAGTTCATCACGGCGTCCAGTTCCTGGGGAAGCTCTCGTCCCGACGGTCCGCGGTCGGACTCCCCGCACGCGAACCGGTGGGCACTGATCGCATCCGCGCCGAACCGGGAGGCCACATCGGTCCGCGACAACTCGGCGAACCCTCCGATGGTCCGGATCCCCATCCTCCACAGCAGATCTGCCAGATCCTCACGACCGGCTCCGGAAAGGCTGGGCTCGGTGGCCATCTGCCGGATGGACAGCCCGGACAGGAATGACGCGTCGCCGCCCGACTCGACGATGCGCCCCGCCTTGGCGGCGAACACCGCGGTGGCCAACTGATCGGCGATACCCGTCTGGCATTCCGCGCCCACCGCGGCCACCGCATCGACCAGTCGCTCCGCGGCCGCCTGTTCGGATCCGAAGTAGCGCGCCGCACCCCGGACCGACACCACCAGAAGACCGGGTCGCAGCACCTCTGCCCGGGGTACCACTTCGTCCACCGCCGCCGTCACTGCCTCGAAGTGGCGGGCATCGCGAGCCGGATCGGCGGTGACGACATGCAGTTGCGGACAACGGGCCTGCGCCTCCCGGCGGCGCAATCCTCGTCGCACCCCGACCGCCCTGGCCGCTGCCGAACAGGCGATGACCCGATTGGCCAGAGTGACCGCCACCGGCTCGGTGGCAGCCAGTCCGGCCGCGGTCGCCGCGGCGACCGCAGGCCAATCCATGCACCAGAGCGCAAGAACCCGCCCCACCGTCAGCCGCCGATTGCGATGCGCGGCTGCCCGGGAATCCGGCTCCTGGCCCGGGTGCCCAACCGCACCCGGCCTATCCGTCCCCGGCCGGGAACGGCAGCGCCACCGGAACCGACCATCTCGTAGCCGCAGACCCTGGCATCCAGCCGGGCCGAGGCACCGTACCAATCGCCTCCGGTGACCAGCAGTGTGCAGCCCTTCTGCCGGGCGCGGGCGGTCACGGCCCGCGCCCTGCTCATCGACACCGATCGGCCGGCCAGCGCCAGCACCACCAAGTCCAGACCGTCCAGCAGAACCGCGGCGACCTCCACCGGATCCGAACCGGGATAGGGAATCAACGCGACCCGACTCAGGTCTGCGCCCATCTCGACGGCGGCCAGCAGTCCGACATCGGGCTGCCCGACGATCGCCGCGTGCCCCCCTTCTGCGGTGGCCGCTGCCACCATCCGCAGCGCCAGCGACCTGGCGCCGGAAAGCACCGCCACTGTCCCCCTGGGCAACAGTTGAGAAAGGGGCCCGGGCACCGGCTGCTCCGGCAACGCATCATCAGACGGCCCGATCGGCGGATCTGGGGCTTTCAGCAAAGTTTCCGGGGCGGAATTCAGGTCATCCGCCAA
Organism: Mycobacterium sp.; assembly: GCA_011620645.1. Classification (GTDB taxonomy): domain Bacteria; phylum Actinomycetota; class Actinomycetes; order Mycobacteriales; family Mycobacteriaceae; genus Mycobacterium. The sequence goes on along the minus strand of WOYS01000020.1, from coordinate 653 downwards.
GACCCTCCGCACACCCGGGGTTGCCATCTTCCCGGAGACTTCGGCTATCCTGCGACGTAACCGTTCTACCTGTTCAGCACGTTCTTTTCGATGCTGCTCCAGGTCCATTGCCACCGTCACAGCGGCACCTCCAGCATCCTCCGAAATTACCATCATTCGAACGTGTGTTCGATAGCTCGAGTAAACACTCGCCTGCCCTGACAGTCAAGCGGGCGGTGGGGATCGACGGCCCGATCGGCGTCACAGATCACCTCTCAACAAAGCTTGAGTTAAGGGAATGCACTGATACAGGCGCTGCGTTACAGTTTTTGACACCAGATCCCGGGTCTAAAATGGGGCTGTTGCACACGGTTTCCGCGGACCATCGCGGCGGCCGACGTTTCACCACATTGAGAACAAATAGAACAAGTAAAGGACCGAACATGGCATCAAATCGTCTGGCTCGCCGCCGGATTTCGGCAGCGGTTGGCGGTGCCGCCATCATCGCGATGATCGCCTTCACCGCATCGTGCAGCAGTGACAGCGACAAGCCCGAAGAATCGCCCACCAAGACCACGACCACGACCACGACCGAGCCCTCGTTGACCCCGACCGAGAAGTCGATCGGCCCCAGTATCACAATCTTCACTCCCCCGCCGCCGGGCTCCCAGTAC
>WOYS01000086.1 GCA_011620645.1 Mycobacterium sp. | reverse complement strand
GCGTCGCTCAACTCCGCGAGAGCCGCTCGATCCAACACGTCGAACATGTGTTCGAGTATATCTCGGGCCTACGACAAACGCGGCAAAATTTCTGCGCCTGTGGATAACTAATCCAGCAGCTTCACGGCCTCACGAGCGTGCCCCTCTTCGCCGGCAGGCACATCTTCGTTGAGCAACACCGTCATCGTTCTGATCGGCCACCATCACGCAGTTGCCCGCGGTGATGCAGGAATCGTGGTCAGCTTGAACCTTCATCGTCACCACCTCACTGGTAGCGACCGTAGCCCGTAGATGAAGTGGAAGCCCCGGAACTCGACATCTTCGAACGGCTCGGCCAGCGTCAGAGTGGGGAAGCGGTTCAGCAGTGCGGGGAACGCGATCCGCATCTCCATCCTGGCCAGCGGCGCGCCCAGACAGTGGTGCACACCGTGGCCGAATGCGAGATGTCCAGGCGCACCCCGACGGATATCGAACTCATCTGGTCGGTCGATGAACGCGGGGTCGCGGTTGCCCGCGGGCAGTGACGCGAAGACCAGTGCGCCAGCGGGAATGGCCACGCCTGCCACCTCTACATCGGCCGTGGCGAACCGCGGAATAGCGTGGTGCACTACCGACAACCAGCGCAGTAGCTCCTCCATCGCGGGGCCGATGGCGTCCGGATCGTCGCGCACCAGCGCCAGCTGATCGGGGCGGCGCAGCAGCGCCAAGGTGCCCAGCCCCAGCATGTTCGACGTCGTCTCGTGTCCGGCCAGGAGTAGCAGCCCGGCGATGCCGACGAGCTCGTCATCGGTCAGCTCGTCGCCGTGCTCCCGGATGAGCATGCCGAGGATGTCCTCGCCGGGAGCGCGGCGGGCCTGCTGCACCAGGCTGTGCATATAGTTGCGGCTCTGCTGTTGCAGCTCCATCCGCTCGGCGATGGGCAGCGACAGATCGAGCTGGCGCGCAGAGCGATGCTGGAAGTCGTCGCGGTCGTCATAGGGCACGCCGAGCAGCTCGCAGATCACCAATGATGGTACCGGCAGGGCGAATTCGGATACCAGGTTGACCGGACCTCCGGTAGCGGCCATCACATCAAGTCGGTCATCGACGATCTCGGTGATGCGTGGCTGCAGCCGCTTCATCCGCCGGATGGTGAACTCCGGGGTGAGCATTCGGCGCAACCGCTGATGCTCGGGCGGATCCTGGCCGAGCAGATTGCCTGCGCGCATCCTCGCCAGTTCCTCCGAGGACATGTGTGGCGCGCCGGGCAGCGTGAAACCCGGTGGGCGCGCGTTGGAGAAGTGTTCGTGATCGGTCAGCACCGCCTTGATGTCCTCGTGGCGGGCAACCAGGTACACCGTGTTGCCGAGCGCGCCGACGGCCAACCCCACGCCGGTGCCATCGCGGATGGCTCCGAGCTCGGGAACCGGGTCGAAGCCGTTGCGCCGCATATGGACCGGAGGCAGCGCATGGGTCATGCGCGATCCCTGGCTGTCATGCACACACGCTACGCGCCGAACACAAAGTCCTGATCAGCGACACCGCGGAACGTCGTCGGACCCAGAAACGCCTTGCTTCGCCGTCCGCAACAAGCATCCCGCTAGCGGTCGGCGTGCAGCCCCGGCCACCAAATGCGTGGACCGATCAGCATGAACAGCGCCGGGATGATGACGGTGCGCACCACGAAGGTGTCCAGCAGGATGCCCAGCCCGACGATGATGCCGATCTGGGTCAACACGATCAGCGGGAGCACGCCCAGCACGCAGAACACCGCCGCCAGCACGATGCCGGCGCTGGTGATGACCGCACCGGTCGCCGCGACGGCACGGACGATGCCCTGCCGGTTGCCGAACTCCGGCGTCTCCTCACGGGCGCGGGTCACCAGGAAGATCGTATAGTCCACCCCGAGCGCGACCAGGAACAGGAACGCGAACAGGGGAGTGCTGTTGTCCAGCGCCGGGAACCCGAAGAGGTGCACGCTGGCCCAACCACCGATTCCGAGTGCGGCCAGCGCGCTGAGCACGGTTACGGCCACCAGCAGCAATGGCGCCATTGCCGATCGCAGCAACACGAAGAGCACACCCAGCACCACCGCCAGGATCGCCGGGATGACGACCATGCGATCGCGCTGGGCGGCCGACGCCGCATCGCGGGCCTTGGCATCAGACCCGCCGACCAGGGCTTCGGGGCTGGCCGATTGCACCGCACTACGAAGGGCATCAACGGTTTCAAATGCCTCATCGGAGGCCGGCGCGGCCTGCAGTACCGCTGACCACTGGCTCAGCCCGGTGCCCGAATCGCCGGCAGGCGCGGTCGACACCACGCCTGGCACACCGGCGATCGCGGACGAGACCGCGGCGGCGTCCGCGGTGGGTGCGATCACCACGGCGGGATCGGTGAGCCCGCTCGGAAAGTGCTCGGCCAGCGTGTCATAACCGGTCACCGACTCTGCCTGCACCCGGAACTGCTCGGTCTGCGACAGTCCGACCGGTGTACCGACCAGGCCGAAGCACAGCGCGACCAGTACGGCGAGTGCGCCGGTGGCGACCCAGCCAGGCCGGTGGGCGACGCCTGACGCGACCCGGTGCCAGGTTCCGTTGTCGGTGAGCGCCTTGTCGCCGACCTGTGGGATGGACGGCCAGAACAGCTTCTTGCCGAACAACCCGAGGAACGC